>JANYGZ010000079.1 GCA_025362235.1 Ferruginibacter sp.
CCGGTGTTACTGCTGCTGTTGCTTCCGCTGTCACAGGCATGGGTTGCAATGTCCGTATGTAATGTACCAGCATCCAACGTTGTTTTCTGCTTAACTGAGAAGCATAACTTCCCATATTATTTTTTCCATAATAAATGGAATAAAACATTGTTCCGTCTGCCATTGCCACATAGGCAGGTGTTGTTAAATTGGCTATAGCTCCAATTTTTGAAGATAGGAGCCCATTGGCTGTACCTGTAGCTCCATGGCAAATAGCACAGTTAATATTAAATAGCCTTGCTGTTTCCTGAAGCTCCTTTTTATTTAATTCGGGTAATGGATTTTTTACTTCCGCACTTAATTTATATCCGTTACTATCGTTTGGTAAAGTAAAAGCAAATAAATCGCCTACCCTTACAGTACCATCTACAGGTTTGCGGTTATAAAAAATTTCATGCCCCGGATGCGAAGGATCGTTTGTAAAAACAGTATCGTTTAATAAAGCATAGGTTTCTAAAGCACGGCTATAAGCCATGTCGGGCATGTAAATTTTACCGGGTTCACGTTTGCTGTCGCAACCCGTCATTACAGCTATACCTGCAAGTGCAAGTACTACAATTGTTATAATGTTATTTTTTTTCATTGCCTCTTTTGTTATATCTGTATAATCTTTTTTAACACTTACTATTGTTGGCTTAATCAATATCCTTTTTCTAAATTTCTGTATAATTTTTGTTCCCTGTCGTACCTGCCTAACCACCATCCTGTTTCTGCTACCTGTACATTTACTTCTACAGCCCCCGCCTTTTGTAAAAAGGCCTGTACTTCTTCGTCGTTGGTTTTATTGGTACATTCAATGGCCATCACAAAAAGATCGTCTGTTGCCCTTAAATGAAAATGATGTTTTTTTACAAATGGAGATAGCTGGCACAAATAACAAAAAGTAAGCACCATACCAACAGCCGCAAACAATACTGTTAATTCAAAAGTAATGGGTATCCATGCCGGCAAAGCAAAATAAGGTTTGCCTCCAATATTAAGTGGCCAGTCTTTTGTAAATATCCAGGTAATACATGTTAAAGCAGTGGCTGTACCTGTAATACCATAAATGAAACCGGCAGTATGCAAACTGGTTTCCCTGATACCCATTGCATGGTCTAAACCATGTATAGGAAATGGCGTATACACATCATGAATTTTGTACCCTGCCCTGCGAACACTTTTCACCGCAGGAAACAGTACAGCTTCATCATCGAAACAACCAACTACAAATTTTTTAATTCCTCCAGCCATGTTAATTATCAATTATTGCCCCAACCCCTAAAGGGGCTTTCGGCGTATTAAAATTTATAACTCTTCTTATTAATCTTCTCCTTTCCTCCTTAGGGATAGGGGCTCTAGTGTGCATGTTCCACTTCTTCTATGTAAAACTTATCTGCATCTTCCTTTTCAATATCAGTCATTTTCCTCTTATAATTTTCTCCACTGGTTTTTAGTACACTTTTAATTTCTGCCAGCGCAATTACAGGGAAATATTTGGCAAACAAAAAGAAACAGGTAAAAAACAATCCAAAGGTACCGAGGTAAAACCCAATTTCATAAATAGAAGGCGTATAATAAGTACTCCAGGAAGAGGGCAAATAATCCCTGTAAGTGGAAGTAACAATAATTACAAAACGTTCATACCACATACCTATATTTACGATGATACTCATGAAAAAAGTAAACCCGATATTTCTTCTTAATTTTTTAAACCAAAACATTTGAGGTGATACCACATTACAAAACATCATCAGGTAATAACTCCATCCGTAAGGACTGAATAAATTGGCCCTGTTTTCTTTAAAAGCATACCACTCGTATGGATTTTGACCATACCAGGCAATAAATAATTCAGTGATATAAGCAATGCCCACAATGGATCCTGTTAATACAATTACCTTATTCATTGCTTCAATATGACCCAAAGTAATATAGTCCTGCAAACCAAATACTTTCCTTAAAACAATCATCAGCGATTGTACCATTGCAAATCCGCTAAAGATAGCGCCGGCAACAAAGTAAGGTGGAAAAATAGTAGTATGCCAACCCGGAACTACTGAAGTGGCAAAGTCGAAAGATACAATGGTGTGTACAGATAATACCAGTGGCGTAGCCAGGCCTGCCAATACCAATGACAGAGACTCATGGCGTTGCCAATGCTTGGTGCTTCCCGTCCATCCAAAAGAGGCAACACCATATAATAGTTTACGCAATTTTGTTTTAGCCCTATCCCTTACTGTAGCCAGATCGGGTAATAAACCAGAATACCAGAATAATAATGATACGGTAAAATAAGTAGATATTGCAAACACATCCCACAAAAGCGGTGAGTTAAAATTAACCCATACAGGGCCTCTTGAATTTGGATAAGGCATGATAAAGAAAGCAAGCCAAACACGGCCCATATGCCATATAGGAAACTGGCCGGCACACATTACCGCAAAAATCGTCATTGCTTCAGCAGCACGGTTTACACCTGTTCTCCAACCCTGGCGAAACAATAATAAAATTGCAGAAATCAATGTGCCGGCATGGCCAATACCAACCCACCATACAAAGTTGGTGATATCCCAACCCCATCCAATAGTTTTGTTCAGGTTCCACTGACCAACACCATAAGTCACCTCGCGGTAAATACTGTACACGCCAAATAACAATAAGGCTACACTGATATAAAAACCAATATACCATAAACGGGTTGGCTTCATTTCAATGGGGCTTATAATATCTTCAGTTACCTGATGATAATTTTTGTTACCATTTACAAGCGGTTCCCTGATTTGTGATTCGTACTTTAATAATGACATATATCTTTTGGCTTTTAGCTCTATCAGTTTTTTATTTTTCCAAAATACCTGGCCCTTTTATGCGTGTTCTTTTTCTACCTTATTTACTTTTTCTGCACCTTCTGTTTCTTCTGCTTTTTCATTTGTTACATGCCTGTCTGAATTTTTAATTTTGGCAAGATAGCTAACATTAGGTAATACGTGCAGTTGCTCCAAAACATAAAAATTCCTATGCTTCTGATCTACAAACCTGATCTTGTATACATCACTTTCCTTATCATTTACATTACCAAAACTGATAGCATGTGTAGGGCAGGCCTGCATGCAGGCCGTCTTTACATTTCTTACCAATGTTGGGTCCTCTGCTTTTTTTGCAACCAATTTACTTGCCTGCAAACGTTGTACACAGAAAGAACATTTTTCAATAACCCCTCTTGAGCGAACCGTTACATCCGGGTTCAATACCATCCTTGTTAAGTCTTCATTCATCTGAACGGTTACTTCATTTAAATAAGTACCAATCAATGGCGATTGATTATCCGGAAAACTATCTGCACCGTTAAAATCAAGCCAGTTAAAACGACGGACCTTAAAAGGACAGTTATTAGCGCAATATCTTGTACCAATACAACGGTTGTAGGTCATTTGGTTTAATCCTTCGCTGCTGTGGTTAGTAGCTGCAACCGGGCAAACGTTTTCGCATGGCGCATTATCGCAGTGCTGGCACATCATGGGTTGAAAAACTACATCCGGGTTATTCATATCGCCGGTAAAATACCGGTCAATACGCAACCAATGCATTTCATGTGCTTTCATTACTTGTGTTTTTCCTACAACACTCACATTGTTTTCGGCAGTACAAGCTACTACGCAGGCACTGCAACCGGTACAGGTATTCAAATCTATACTCATTCCCCATTTAATACCCGGTTTTTCGAAATCGGGATAAATGGTTGCATCTTTTACATAATTATCTCCACCAAAAGGAATCAGTTTCTCCCTTTCAGTATTTGGTTCTTCCAATACTGCTTCGGGATTTTTTACAAAACTTGCAAGGTTCGCTTCATAAATAACAGGGCGGCTTTCTGAAGAACCGTGAACCTGCGTTTGTCCCAACGGATATGTGTTACCTGTTTTAACAATATCAACTGTAGCTGAATAACTAAAACTAGCACCATCAAAACTTACAAAAGGATAGGCATTAAAACCTGCACCTGCTGCAGATCTGCCTAAGTTTTCCATTGTCTTGGTCTTATCTGCACTTTCTCTGCCATATCCCAGCGCAACCGCAATTACATTTGGATGAATACCGGGAATAATCAATACTGGTAATTCAAGTGACTTTCCATTAACCGTTACTTTAACAGTAGGCTTTTCTGGATGCACTTCGTACCCATCACCCTGGTACTGACTTCCTATTACATCAAGATTTAAAATAGTTTTCGCTAAAGCAGGACTCATTAATGAGTAGTTATCCCAGGTTACTTTAGATATAGGATCAGGCATTTCCTGCAGCCATGGATTATTAGCCTGCTTACCGCTACCAATAGAAATTTTTTGATAGATGACCACTTCATAAGTACCGCCTTTAACAGCAGCAATTTTTGCTGCTGCATCTACAACTGAGGCATTACTAAAAGCAGCAACTCCAATTACCAAAGCTTCCGGTTGAATAATTCCCTCCTGTAATGCTTTATTGTAATTGTCAAGCGAACCTAATTTGGTGATCCAGTAATTTTTAAAATATGTTTCGTAGTCGCTGGTGTTACCGCTCCATTTTAATAAAGATGTTTCAAAAGCCCTTGTTTTAAACAACGGATTAATAGAGGGTTGCAACAGACTGAAATACCCGGTTTTAGCTTCGGTATCACCCCAGCTTTCTAACCAATGATGCGCAGGGATACTAAATTTGCATAGCTCCGTTGTTTCATTCATTGTTCCGTTAAAAGATACTGTTACAGGAACTTTTTTCAGCGCATCAGTAAACTTTTTACTGTCGTAATAAGTATAGGCAGGATTGGTTTCGTAAACTAATAATGCACCTATACTGCCCGCATTCATATCTTCTACCAGCTTTATTATATCTGCGTCTATACCCTGGCGATAGTTTGAAGTTATTGTCCAGTTAATGGTTTTGCCATTTGCGCCAATAGCTTCGTTGATGGCGTTTACAATAATTTGTATATTAATATCATTGCTTCCGCAAACTACTAAACCTGTTCCTTTATTTGCAGTTAAGGCAGCAGCAGCAGCAGTAATTCCTTTATTTAAAGCAGTATCACTAATTGTCGGAGCAATTACAGAGCTATCTAATTTTGCCAATAAAGCCATTGCTACGGCACCGGTTTCGGATGGCTTATGTAAATAGCGATCATCTGCATTACTTCCTGTAAGGCTAAAGGAGCCTTCAAAATGAATGTGGCGGCTCATTTCAGGTTTTTCACCTGTAATTTTCCTATTTTTTGAATATTGAGCAGCAAACTCTACAGGGCTTAACCAGGTGCCTAAAAAATCTGCCCCAAGGCTTATAATTACTTTAGCATTATCAAAATGATAAGAAGGTAAAGCCTTCTTTCCATAACAGGCTTGGTTAGCCATTATCATACCACTATAACTGATAGCATCATATTGCACATGACGGCTGCCAGCAGGGTTTTTAGCTATAAATTCTGCAATAATCTGTTGGGTAGTAGGCGAGGTAATAGTTGATGTTAGAATTACAGTTGGCTTACCTCCTGTTTGTGCGATTGCACCAGCAATCAATTTATCAAAAGCGTCAAATGATGTAACTTCTTTAAAGCCATTACCAGATTGTTGCATTGGGTAACGTAAACGGGTAGTATCATACAAATCTAAAACGGATGCCTGAACCTGTGCACTGGTACCGCCTTTTGTAATAGCAGATCCTTCATTACCTTCAATTTTTATAGGGCGGCCATCTCTTTGTTTTACAATAACAGGTGTAACATCACCTTCATTTACATAAGTTGAAGCATAATAGTTTGCTATTCCCGGAACAATGTCATCTGGTCTTTGTAAATAAGGTACTGATTTGCGTACCGGCATTTCGCAGCTTGCCGCTATAGTTGCTGCAGCAGTACTAAACCCTAAATATTTAAGGAAATCCCTGCGTGGAGTTTTAGCATTCAATAACCCATCATCCAAATCTTCTAAAGGCAAAAGATCTTCTTTAAATTCATCTTTTGCAGCCTTATTAAAAGCAGCTGATTCGTTTAATTCTCCAAAACTTTGCCAATACTTTTTGTTGCTCATGATACAATTTGAAAATTCGAAAATTTGAAAATTTGAAAATGATTCAATGTGTATTTATTTTCACATTGAGTTATTCTCATAATTTAATAATGGCATTTTTGACATTCGGTACCGCCAATTTTTTCTACAGTCACACTGTCCATTTTACCGCTCCTTATATCCTTGCTAAACTTCTCGTAAATACTATAAAATTTATTTCCTTCTCCTGTTTCTTTGTTGTAGAAATTAACTTTTGTTTCCCTGTGACAGTTGATACACCAGCCCATACTTAATTCGCTGAACTGATAAACTTCAGGCATTTCCTGTATCGGGCCGTGGCAGGTTTGACATTGTTGTTTACCTACTGTTACATGCTGGCTATGATTAAAATAAACATGATCAGGTAAATTATGAATCCTTACCCATTCTATTGCTTTTCCTGGTTTATCATATTTTTTTTCATCGGGATTCCAGCCGGCATAAGCATATAATTTCTGAATCTCAGCAGTTCCACTTACTTCTTTTCCATCTTCCCTGGTAATTACGTCTCCTTTATATTCTTTAATAGCTTTATGGCAATTCATACACACATTAACCGAAGGTATACTGGCTTGCTTGCCTTCCTGTGCACCACCATGGCAGTATAAGCAGTTGATCTGGTTAGTGCCGGCATGTACTTTATGAGAGTAATAAATAGGTTGTTCCGGCTGGTAATTTTTCATACGGCCAAGCCCCATTGCAGCATTGATAGTTATATAGCCCCCCAAACAAAACAATACCAAAACACCCATCATTATATAACTTTTGTTACGGTAGAAAGGAACCGGCTCAGAACGAAGGACGCCGTCCTTTTCCTCAGACAATTTACGCAGGCTGCTATTAACCTGTAATAATATTAAAGCAATAACTGCCAATACAAGTGTAAGTATCCCAAATAATAAAGAATTGTCTTCTGCAGGTGTTCCTTCCGGAGTCGCTGTTGGTGGCAATTTATATGCATCCGCATAATCTAATATAGCAGTTATTTCCTCAGGCTTCAAATTAAACTGGGTCATTCTTGCACCATACTTAGCTAATAATCCTTTTGCATAAGCATCGGTTTCCAGCATGCTGTTTACATTATTGACCCATTTCAGCGCCCAGCCCGGATTTGGTTCCCTTTCCCTTGCGCCTTGTAATTTTGGGCCGGTATAATCTTCCAATGGCTTATGGCAGCTTGCACAGTTAGCCTTAAATATGGCTTCACCATCTGCAGCAAAACTTGTATTGGTTAAAGAAACTAATGCAATGAATAGTAAACTTGCGAAGACTTTTTGTAAGATTTTTCTATAGCGACTCATACAGTTATTCGGATGCTTAAGTGGAAGAATATCCTTCTATTGGGTGCAAAAATAAGTCAGTATGTTCACATAATATCAACATTGTTAAAAAAAATTTTTCCTTGCCCAGCTTGATTTTCAAAGGATTGTTACACCTATGCATTACTAATTGTCATGTTTTTGCAAACAGAATTTTATCCATCTTTTTTTTGAGCTGGTTAGCAATTCACAATTTTTTGATTGATTTTTGCCGGATGCTGGAAAAATTAAAACAACGCTGGAAAGTAAATAGCATCAACCTTCTGCTGATTATTTTCACATTTGCATTGGGTGGAAGCTTGTGTGGTTATGCTGGAAGAAAAATACTGCAGCTTACAACTATTGAAAATGGGCTATTGTGGGTGGTAATATATGTTGTATTAATTACATTGCTTTGGCCATTGTGTGTGTTATTAATCAGTATTCCATTGGGGCAATTTTCTTTTTTTAAAAGATACCTGGTGAAAGTTTGGAATAGAATCTCCCGTAAAAAACTACAGTCAGCTCCATTGATAGCCATATTTGCCAGTGGTGCAGGCAGCAATGCACAAAAAATAATTGATTATTTTGACAATAGAAAAAACACCGGCAAGGTTGCGTTAATTGTTTGCAATAAAGCCGGCGCCGGTGTAATAGATATTGCAAAAAAAAATACTATTGATACTTTATTAATAGATAAAGAGCCTTTTTTTACTACAGATATATACATTAATGAATTAAAGCAAAAAGGTATCGGGTTTATAGTTTTGGCCGGTTTTTTATGGAAAATACCTGTTTCCTTAATAAAGGCTTATCCCAATAAAATTGTAAATATTCACCCGGCACTTTTGCCAAAATATGGCGGGAAGGGCATGTATGGAAATAAGGTACATGAAGCGGTTATTGCCGCCGCAGAAAAAGAAAGCGGTATTACCATTCATTATGTTGATGAATTATATGATCATGGAAACATTATTTTTCAAACTACCTGTACAATTAATGAAACAGATACGCCGGATTCATTGGCCAAAAAAATTCATTTACTGGAGCATCAACATTACCCTGCTGTTATTGAGCAGGTTTTAAAAACGCAAAATCCCCGTTAAAAGAATAGCCAGAATTACCAGATAAAAATATGTTAGTGTAATATTGTGCCTTACAATTATTATAGCTTGCATTATCAATTGAAAACTTACTGTTGTATACTTTTGTTTTGGGTGATGACGGACACTGTTAAAGCCCAGTTTACCATCAGTGGTACAGTATATGATTCAAGCAAAGTAGTTCCGGTTAAAGATGTGGTGGTAAAATGTACGGGTGGAACAACTGCTATCACCGATTCTACTGGCCACTATTATATTTCAGCTACTGATAAAGATTCGCTCACCTTTATATATCATAACAAACCTACGCCACGCTTTGCCGTGAAGCAAATAGAAAATATCGGCAATTTTGATATTTCGTTACGCATACATGTAGATGAAAAATTCAAGACCCTAAGAGAAGTTAGGGTGTTTAGTAACAGTTTCAAACAGGATTCCATAGCTAACAGGGAAGAATATGCGAAAATATTTAACTATCAAAAGCCCGGTTTTAAAACAAACACGTCAGACTATTCCGGCGCTGCAGGTATGGACCTGGATGAATTCATTAATATGTTTCGTTTTAAAAGAAACAAACAATTAAAATCGTTCCAAAACAGGTTAGTAGACCAGGAGCAGGAAAAGTATGTTAATTACCGGTTTAATAAAACCCTTGTAAGAAGAATTACACATCTTGAAGGTAAAAACCTTGATAGTTTTATGGTACTGTACCGGCCAGATTTCTACTTTACACAAAACAGTACTACGGTTATTTTTTACCAGTACATATTAAATGCTTCATATCAATTTAGAAAAGAATTGTTAGGCGGTGAAGCCAAAAAAGAAGGCCCCTGATTCTCTTAAACCTCTATTTTTGATAAACCCTTTTTATGGATCAAACTACGTTAGGCATCGGTACCAGGTTACAACATACCCAATATGGGCCAGGGGTTATTGTTGGTGTACGCTACGCCACCTACCTTATTTCCTTTATCCATCGTGGCAGTAAAGAAATTGATAAAACGGATACCCATCTCGATGAAATTATCCCTGAAAATATAACGGCAGAGGTAGAGACTGTTTCAGAAACGGAAAAATCGCTGCTAAAGATTCTGCGTTTGTGGGGCAATGTTATGGAGCCTGTTGCGCTGGGAGAAAAATGGATTGGCGGCTCATTATTATTACAGCCTGCTGATAAAAATTTAAAGCCAAAAGAAATTCCGGTTGCTGATTTTTTTCATAAAATTGTTATGCTACGAGACAGGCTTAGGGTACTGGAACAAAATATCAACAGCAACAAAAAACTTAGTGATGAAGAAAAAGTAAATATGCAGCAATACATAACCCGTTGCTATGGTTCGCTTACTACTTTTAATGTATTGTTTAAAGATAAGGAGCATTGGTTTGTAGGGGATAAGAGTGGTAAGGAAGATTAAACAGGCTTCTTCGTCAACACACTCAGCGAAGTTTGATAGATTAAATTAATAAAGAAGTCGATTATTATGAGGATATTAGTTAAACATATTAATTCACTATGCAAATTAGTGCTTTATAATTAAAGAATAAATAGCATGAATGTTTATAGAAAATATACCATATTTATTATAAATATTGTCATAATATTCTGGTTAATTAGAACAGTATTTTACCCTAAATTTTCAACAGATTTTTTTGGTTTCTTTTTATTCATAGCACTTGGGTTTTGGATATTATATATTATTTATTCTGTACTATTGCATAGATTTTATTTTAAAAATGAAAGTCATACTTTATACATTAAAATAGGTTTTGTATTGCTATTGTTTCTGCCTATATTTTTGCTATGGTATTTTACCTCATAAATATAAAAAATTATCTAAGAAAAAAGACCAAAGCGGATTCCTGCCTAATTGAAAATTAAATAATTATGTCATTTTAATCAGGATTCCTCGTATGTCATTTTGTTATTAATCTTCTGAACTTGAAACACTATTAAATAAATTTGTTCAGTAACGGGCAGGTATATAACAGAGTCTGGTTGCGCCTAAATAGTTTGCTTGTAAATCTTGCTTTTAAGAACTATATAATCTCTCGATTAAGTTTTATAAATTTGGATAAATGTGATATATGTCAACCATTGAACTACGAAAACTCTTAATCGAAAGAATTCAGGTAACGGATAATGAAAAGTTACTTGAAGAAGCATACCGTCTATTAGAGTTTGACATAAGTGATTCCGATGAATATGTACTCAGTGAAAGTCAAAATGCTGCTATTGCAGAGTCACGTAAACAAATAGAGGAAGGAAAATACTTAACCAATGAAGAGGTAAATAGAGAAATAAACAAATTGCTAGACAAATGAAATTTTCATTAACCATTTTCTTTTGATAGCCTAAAGCAATTATCTTATTTTCATAAATCAAGAAATAATAACATGAAAAATTTACCATTAAAATATGCAAGCATTACCGGTTTTTGTTTGCTCTTTTATGCTGCTACGCTGATGGCCCAAACCGGGCCAAGGGTGCTGGTAGTAAATGCGCACCCGGATGATGAAACAAGTTTCCCCATCATCCTTTACAAAATTACACATGACCTGAAAGGCACGGTTGACCTTGCCCTTATAACAGATGGCCAGGGTGGTTTTAACGGTTCAGAACTTGGGTCGGTTTATTATAAATTCAAATTGACAGATTCAACCGTTGGCCGGGCAGAGCTACCAAGGATAAGAAAGCAAGAACTGATGGAGGCAGGTGATATTATGGGCATCAGGAACTATTATTTTTTTGACCAACGCGACGATTATTATAATTTAAACCCCATCCCTTATGTTACAGGACAAAATTGGGATGTTCCTTTTATTGAAAAAAAGCTCGACCAGATACTGGCTGCACAGCAATACGATTTTGTAATTACTATGCTTCCTTATGCTGGCCAGCATGGCCATCACAAAACAGCCGTGATTATGGCATTGCGGGCACTCAAAAGATATAAAGGGCCAAACCGCCCAATCATACTGGCAGGCAGCACTTATTTGGATGAGAAGCCTGAAGCCTTTACTGTACTGGATGGTTTTCCCGAAACAACTATAAAAAAAGATGCGCCATCATTTAACCTGGATGTAGCTACTCATTTTGGACATGGAAAACAGGTTAGCTACAAAGTGATTGCACAATGGGTGATTGCTGCTTATAAATCGCAGGGCGATATGCAGGAAAATCCATTATACAAAGGAGATAAAGAAACCTTCCGGCTTTTTGATATTAATGATGACGCCTCCATACAAAAGACGACACAACTTTTTGAACAATTAAAGAAAAGCGGATACTCCGCTCAGCAATAAAAAATTTACTATCGCAGTAGTTTTTAAAATAATATTTGGACTTTTATTTTCCTTTAAGCGGTATAAGATCTACAAGCCTGAACAATATTTCAGCGCCTTCTGCCTGTATCTGTATGCGGCCATTTCTGGGCTCAACATTAAATGCGTGGTTAACTACTGTTCCATTTAGTATAACGGTAAGTTCTCCATCATTTGCTATACATTCCATCCTGTTCCATTCGCCCATTGGCTTTTCAATATCGTTCACACCGCGAAATCCGATGACATCTTTCCAGCCGGCATCACGGGCATACCAATTAATACGGTCGGTTATAATTTTGATGGTATCGCCTTTGGGCAGATAAACATAACTGTCGTCTGTTTTTTCTTTTGCAATGGTGGTGGTTATTTGAAAGGCATCACTGCTGTCGCCAACAACAATAAAATCGCCGGTGCCTCCTTCTATTATCTGGCATTCTATTGAATGCATCCATATTCCCTGTGAGCCACCGTCGGGCCCTTTGGAATGCAGCAATATGCCACAATCACGGGCATTACTAATTCTTGGTGCATAAGTTTTTCCACCCCATTTAAATTCAACTACCAGCCGGTAATTTTTATATTCTTTATTGGTAGTAATGCAACCCCACTCCTCACCACCAATATGGATCATTCCATTGGTTACAGAAAATACTTTTTTCGGATCATTATTGCGGCCACTTTTTTGCAGAAAGGTATACCAGCCATTAAGGTTTTTCCCGTTGAACAAGTGAATGATGCTATCTTCTGATCTCTGCGTTTTATTTATTGATTCTTTTGATGCCTGTGCAAAATTGCACACAGGAATAGTCATTGCCATGTAAAGGCAAATGAATGATATACAAAATGATTTTTCCATTTTACAAATTATGAGTATTTACTAAAAGCTACCGATTATAAATCTTTAAAGTTCATTTTTTATTGTAAGATAATTATTTCCGGAACACTTACAAGTGCACCTTATCTTACCTTTAAGATAAAAATAAGAACAAATGATTTTTATAACTCAGCTCATTTACATAAAAGAAGGACAGGAGGCTATTTTTCATCAATTTGAAGAAATTGCAATACCGGCAATTTTAAAATATAATGGCCAACTTTTATTACGGGTAAGGCCTGATGAAAAATCAATTATTGAAAAAAATATGGAACAGCCCTATGAAATTCATTTGGTAGAATTTGCAACAGAAGAAGATTTTGAAAACTTTAAACTTGATGAGGAACGGAAAAAGTTTTTACACCTGAAAGAACAATCTATAAAATCTGCTATACTAATAAAAGGAGCAAAACTTTAATCGAAAAGTTTATCTAATAATTCATCAGTTTTTCTACACAGCTATCTAACCTGTTATAGGCCATAAAATTTTTCTCCAATTCAATATTAAAAGGAATGGGCGTATCCAGGCTCCCGCAACGCATGATGGGTGCATCCAGGTGTTCAAAACAGTTTTCGGCAATCCACGCTGCTATTTCGCCGCCAATGCCGCCGGTTAAAGTATCTTCATGTAACAGCAACATTTTGCCTGTTGTTTCAACGGCTGTTTTTATGGCATCATAATCCAATGGTAAAAGTGTACGCAGGTCTACAATATAAATAGAAACAGTGGGATGGTCTTTTGCATACTGCATGGCCCAATGAACACCGGCACCATAGGTGATGATGGTAAGGTCATTGCCAGTTTGAACAATATTTGCTTTGCCAATTTCTATTTCATAATATTCTTCGGGTACTGGCCCGCTCACGCTTCTGTACAAAGCCTTATGTTCAAAAAATAATACCGGATTAGGGTCGTTGATGGCTGCAATCAATAGCCCTTTAGCCTCCATTGGTGTTGACGGATATACCACTTTTAAACCGGGTGTATGTGCAAACCAGGCTTCATTGCTTTGGCTGTGAAAAGGCCCTGCGCCCACGCCGCCGCCTGTTGGCATGCGAATAACCACATCGGCATTCTGGCCCCAACGGTAATGAATTTTTGCAAGGTTATTAATGATCTGGTTAAACCCTACTGTAACAAAATCTGCAAACTGCATTTCCATCATGGCTTTGTATCCTTCAAGCGATAAGCCAAGGGTAATACCCACAATAGCACTTTCACAAATAGGAGTATTGCGCACTCTTTGCTTGCCAAACGCTTCTAAAAAACCTTCTGTCATTTTAAAGGCCCCGCCATATTCTGCAATATCCTGCCCCATTAAAACAAGGTTTGGGTGGTGCTGCATAGATTGAAACAAGCCATCCCGGATACCATCAATAAATCGTTTTTCGGGATATGATGCAGCCGGTAACTGGTTGAATAAAAAAGGTGTTTGCAGCCGGGGGGCATATACGTCTTCCACCTCTTCTTCATTGTCAGGTATAATCTGTGGGGACTCATAACCTGTTTTTAATTCCGACTCAATATAATCTTTAAACCCGTTGCGTATATCCGTAACAGTTTGTTCGGTAACTACAGCCTGTTCAATTAAATAATTTTCAAAATTTTTGATAGGGTCTTTTTGTTGCCATAGCTCAAATAAATGCGGGGGTACATATTTTGTACCGCTTGCTTCTTCGTGCCCACGCATCCTAAAAGTCATGCACTCAATTAAATAAGGCTTTTGGTTTTTTATGCAATAATCCCTTACGCCCAAAATGGTATCATATACTTCCAAAATATTGTTGCCGTCAATCTGTATCCCTTCCATTCCATAACCCCTGGCACGCTCTGCCAGGCTAAAGCAGCGGTATTGTTCATTAACCGGTGTGCTTAAACCATAGCCATTGTTTTCAATTACAAAAATTACAGGTAGATCCCATACAGCGGCCACATTTAATGCTTCGTGAAAATCGCCTTCACTGGTACCACCGTCGCCTGTAAATGCTACAGCAACTTTACTTTTTTCACTAAGCTGATAAGCCAATGCCACGCCATCTGCAACAGCCATTTGAGGGCCCAGATGAGAAATCATGCCGCAAATATGATGTTCGTTACTGCCGAAATGAAAACTTCTTTCACGCCCTTTACTATAGCCATCTTTGCTACCCTGCCATTGCTTAAACAATTTATGCAAAGGCATATTTCTTGCAGTGAAAATTCCTAAGTTCCGGTGCAGTGGCATTATCCATTCATCTGGCTCCAATGCCATGGTAACACCAACACTGATAGCTTCCTGCCCTATGCCACTAAACCATTTGGAAATTTTTCCCTGCCGCAATAATACCAGCATCTTTTCTTCAATCAGCCTTGGCAGCAACAAATTTTTATAAAGATTAATAAGGTCTTCGTCAGAATAATTTTTTCTATTAAAATGCATACCCGGTTTTTACTATTTTCAGAATGTGAAGTTAATGGATGTTATTGAGCGTACAAACCGCTTTATAAATACCAATAACACGAATTTTTAAAACCGAACCTGCCTTTGCCGGCAGGCAGGTTACAGGAATTAAGCAAAAAAAATTAAACCGAAGAATGATTTGATGTTGAAATGCTGAAGAGATAGTGGTCAAGGCCACTTGCGGCAATCATTGGCTGCTGTAGTTTTCAGATGAGTATTTTAGAATTGTCCAATGCAATTTTTGCCTCAATAATATCATTTTTTTCTATCCCGCCTTCCCAAATATTTTTTCCGGTCTGCCCAAAACTATAAAGGTCATAACCATTAAGTTTGAAGTGGTATAATGATGCATTTCTATCACGTAAATCAATAACAAAACCAATAGCAATATCTTTCTCATCATTGCCGTAAACAATTGCGCCTCCAAAACCTTTTTCAAATGGTCTTAATGAATCATTATCATGGACTATCTTAAAATCGTAATCTGTCAAAAGTTATTTAAAGTTTTCTTTTATTATTGAATAGACCCAACTTTCTGAATCTCCCGGAATAAATCCCTTTTTTTGAAAATATAAATTGTCTAATCTTTTTCTATCAAACCATTCTTCACCTTTTAAAATAGAAGATATACTGTTTAAAATTTCCAGCCCACCCTTAACTTGACCTAATGCGTAGTATGGTGGATTATATGAATGATGCCTATTGTAATCGTCAATACCGTTATAATAATCAATCTCTGAAAACGAAAAACAATTTGCTTTGTCATTGTATGATGGTTCTATATTATTATTTAATCTTTTGAGAAAGAAATACATTGCAGAACTATTTCGATGCAATGTAATTTCAATTTGTCTTTGGCTTCTTAAGTTTGTATACTTATTAACTCACCTTACGCAAATAGTATAGTTAAAAAGTGCCTTATGCTGCTTTAGGTGTTGATAAGTTTTTAAGTTCTTTATAGGCCGCCTGTTGGGCAGCCAGATAAATTTTGTTCTTCATTGCAAAATGATTTGTTCCTGTTC
>JANYGZ010000031.1 GCA_025362235.1 Ferruginibacter sp.
CAACCTGCCTGCCGTCAGCTACGGTGTGGACACAAAAATAGGGTAGTTTTGTATAAAAAGATGGATGGGTCAATTCATAAACCAAACTACGAAAATGTTTTTCCAGACGAGCGCTTAGACAGACGGGCGGAACAGTTAAGAGCTCTTTTATTTAGTACAAGAACAAGTAGTATAAAAGGAACAACAACTAATGAAGCTGAACAAAAAGGGTTTTACAGATTTCTAGAAAATGACAGGGTTACTGAAGAACATTTAATTTCTGAAATAACCAATCGTTGCAGTTTAAATGTAAAAGGGCGCCATGTATTATGTTTGCAGGATAGCAGCAGCATAGGGTTGAGCAACCATAAAAACCGCTTACAGGATAATTCTGGTGTGGGATTGGTTGGTAATAAAAAGGGGCTTGGTTTTTTACTCCATTGTTCATTGGTTTTAGATGCAGATAAAGAAACGATGTTGGGCTTTTCCGACATTCAATTGTGGCATAGAACGGAAGATAAATCCAATAACACAACACAGGCTTACAAACAACAATTTATAGAAGATAAAGAATCTTTTAAATGGATAAAGGCCTGTCAAAGGAGTAAGCAGGTTTTAGATGCAGCAAGAATGGTAACGGTTATAGAAGACAGGGAAGGGGATATTTATGAACAGTTTTGTCTTATCCCCGATGAAAAAACACATTTATTAATTAGGAGCAAGGATAATAGAAAACTGGCAGATGGGGCATATTTATACGATACCATTGCAAAGGAAAAAGTAGCAGGTAAGTATTTATTACCAATAACAGGGGACATTAGAAAAAGCAAAAAGGACAGAATAGCAAAAATGGAAGTCCGGTTTAAAAAAGTAGTGATTACCAAAAGCAGTGGAAAAAAATCAAAAGAACTTCCCTTAAACAAAGAGCTGTATTTAGTAGAAGCAAAAGAAACCGGAATAGAAACAAAGGATAGCATCAGGTGGCGTATACTAACAACACACCCGGTTGAATCATTTGAACAGGCGATGGAGGTAGTAAATTTATATAAGCAGCGATGGTATATTGAACAACTATTTAGATTGCTAAAAAAGCAAGGCTTTAAAATAGAAGACAGCCAGCTTGAAAAAGGCTGGGCAATTAGAAAGCTAACAGTGTTATTGTTAAATAATATATTGAGGATTATGCAACTATTATTAGCCTATGATAACGATGAAAGCCAAAATATCGTAGAAGTATTTACTAAAGATGAAATAGAATGCCTGAAAGAATTAAAGAAAAAACTGGAACAAAAGCAAACACAGGTAAAAAATAATAAATCAAATAAAAAACTAGCATGGGCATCGTGGATAATTGCAAGATTAGGTGGATGGAAAGGAGGCCTGAAGCAAAGGCCACCAGGGCCAATTACAATAAAAAATGGCCTTGATAAATTTAACATGGTTTATCAAGGATGGAAATTAGCAAAAGAGTTAGTAACATAAAAGATGTGTCCACACCGTAGCCGCAGGCAGGCGGCTAAACTATGTAAAATAGCCGTCATCTTCTATTGAAAGGCTTTTCAAAAAACTCATTCACTTTTTTATTAAATTCATCAGTATGTTCTATTAGTGTGCCATGGCCGGAATTTGGCAATATCCATTAATATGCATAGGGGATATTTTGGTACATTTTGACTGTATGTTCAAGATTTATAAGATCATGATCTCCACTAATAATCAATGAAGGGCAATAAATATTTTGCAATGCAGTTAACGGAATGTTGGGTTCAACCCAGTCCAGCATAAATATTTTCCAATCATTTTTCTCTTTTTGTGAAATCCATTTTTTTGATTGAAGAGAATCATAATATTTTTTTTCACCTTTCCAAAGCGAGGGCAGCAATGCTGTTGAATCTGGCCATAGGTTTGCTCCGGTAGAAGCAAGTTTTATTACTTTACCAGGATGACGCATTGCAAGCACTAATGCAACTATACCTCCATCGCTCCACCCAATTACATACGAAGAATCTATATGCAGCTGATCAAGTAATCCGGCGTCATCATCTGCCATCATCTCAAAACTTAAAGAATCAGCAGCATCTGCTGATTTGCCATGCGCACGGCTATCCACGGCAATTACTTTATAGTGACATGAGAAATAGGGTATAATACTTGCCATGGAGCTTATACTTCCGCCATTACCATGTATTAGCAATAAAGGGTTTCCACTACCATATTGTTCGGTATATATATTTATTCCACGGACTTTATAATATTTACCTGCAGCTTTATTATTGCCATAATCAATTTTGCTTTGACAAAATGCGGAATTTAAAATTGCAAAAAAAACAAAAAGAAAAAATATTTTATGCATGTGTAAAATGTTAGAAAGTAAAAGAATTAAACTATAATTTAATTTAAAAAATATTCAATGAAAACCCCGGCGGGCAATGTCATTAAGTTAAGCAAATAACTGAATTAACTAGTTAAACCTCCTGAACAGAATAAGGTAATAAGGTTGGTCATTTATTACTTTAATTTTCCTACTAAGGTTTGCATACGCTTAAAAACCTTAGTAGCTACTAAAAAAAGGCTACCAACTTTATTACCTTATTCTTAACTTAATGACATTGCCCGCCGGGTCAGATGGTTTACTGCGCTATATTTTGGCCCCGCATTGTCAAGTGTTGCAACCAACTGAGAAGTTTACTTGTTCTCAAACCCAAACCGTATTGCCGCTTCAAGAACTTTAATATCTATATCTTTCACCGTTTTGAATTTAATGCAATACCCGGTAACGCTCGCCTTGCCTAGTTTTTTTTCATACGTTTTGGCTAAGTATGTCTTATCCTCGATACCAAGGATGTATACAGAGATTCCGGTTGTATTTGCGCTGATACCAATTTGATAAAACTCTTTGGTTTTTCCATCAGCATATTTTATGGTTTGAAACCCATATCCTATATTAGGGTTAGAAACAGTTTTACCTTCACTGTCTTTACCATCGAGGAACCATAATTTACATTTTGGTGACCCCTGAAGTGTGAGTCGGTGTAACTCCTGCATTTCACTACGCTTTGGTTCAGGTTGGCTGGCAATATACTTTTTGATTTGTTCTTGTACGTTCATACAAAATTATTTGTTGACTACGCTGGTTAGTTTTCGGTTTTCCCCATTTTATTTATGCTTGTTGTCAAAGTTAGTTTCCTGGAAAATTTTTAAGTTAGCGGTGCCTCCAAAACTTGCTGCCACCACGTAAATATATTCTATTAGATATTACGCGGTTTAAATTTTTTGGTGTTGAAAATCTCGTCATTAATAGTATACATTTTCAACATGCTGCTGATGGATTGCCGTTAGCACGTCCACCATGAAAAATAAAATGCTTTTTCGAATATATAAGAGTGGTTCTTTTAATACGAGGCTATTCAACGTTGGGGTTTCACTGTTAGTAAATTATAATTTGTAAGCATTGGTAAAAACCCGCCTGGACAGAGTACGAATTTTTGTTTGGTTTTTCCCAGTTCATTTTAGCGGTTAGTTGCTAGTTTTTTTTTGTCTTCCTGGTTTAATATGAGCAAAATCTTCCTGTTTGGTAAAATACTCAAGCCCTAAAATTAATATTGTTGAATTGATAAAATTTAGTTTCTGCATTAATGGCAATAAACCCCAATTGTTTGTGCCCCCTAAGTATAAACTGTAATAAAAAACCAAAAGACAAACTACACAAAATAATTTAAAGAAATGAAGCCTTGTCTTTAAGATAAAAACCGTGACAACAACTATACATGTCCAAAACAAAGTAATTGAAATGTTTAGCATTAAGTCATGCAAAGGTGTCACGATTAAAAACGTACATAGAATATTATGTGCACCTCCATATTTTAGAATATTTACAGCATTTTTTTCAGGTATTTTTTTTGACATGTTAATGAAAAATATGGCATAAGTAAATGGAAGGAAAATCATTCCTACGCATGCCCAAATGCGGGAAGGGTTTTCAGCGCCATTTAACGCTTTTGCTGCAAAAAGGTTACTGATGAAATTTTTTGTCCAGTCAAAACCAACAGAATACTGATCAAACATAGACCCTCCTGGATAAATTGAAATTGCGATTATCATTAAAATCAAAGAAATAACTACTCCTATCAAAACTGAATATTTCTTAATCATTTGCTTAAAGTATTTTTTATTGAATATAGTTTGGTTGGAAAAGAAAATCTAAAAAAAATTACATAAAATAGTAAATCGGTGAAGTGTGGCTATTGTATAGGTTAGGTGCTTAGATTGGTCGGTAAAAGAAAATTCAGAATTATGTCATTAATAGTATACATTTTCAATCTGCCGGCAGTCAGGTGCCTTTAGTACATCCACCATGGAAAATAAAATAAGTTTTCGAATATACGAGGGTGGCTCTTTTAACACGAGGTTATTCAACATCGGAGTTTCACTATTAGTAAATTATAATTTAACGAGCATTAAATGAAAACTGACGGGGCAGAAAATGACAAGCCAAGACAGCAATTCAACGATTGATGGTTTTTCTTTTCACATTTTGATAAGAGTCTAAGTTCTTATTGGAAATTTTTCTCGCTATCAAGCAAATTGTCACAATAAGAAACCATGAAATCAACGGGAAAATAAGAAATATAAACGCATTTTTTGTTTCAGGTGTATTAAATGCACCACTATAAGCAACTAAAGAACTAATTGTAAGAATTATCATCAACCAATAAATTAATGCACGGGCAGGAGCTGTCCAGCGACTGGAAATTTTATTTGAAATAAAAAGCCCTATGAATGGAGAAGAAACCCAAGCTGTAAAAAGTCCAAGAAGAATAATAGAATTTTGTTTACGGCCTGCACTGAACATAAAATAGAGAGAGCCGACTGCACCGACCAACGCAACTATTATGGCTGTCGTCCGCAAGAAATTTTGATTGGATATTTTTTTGCCTTCCATTGCTTTTAATTGTCAAAGTTAGTTTTTCGCAATCTCTGTTCAAGTTTGCACCTTCGGCACGGGTTGCTGCCAACTCTTATAAAAGTATCCGCATAGCCCCCCAAAAAGAGCCACAAAGGTTATTAAGTTTTGGGGCTGTGCGGTATACTTTTGTGTTGACCGACGTT
>JANYGZ010000037.1 GCA_025362235.1 Ferruginibacter sp.
TAACAAGCTATGACAGCCTGGCATTTTTTAGAAGAATCATTTTTTGCTCAAATCGTTTGACCCATAAATATCAATAAAACCCTGATCTGACAATACTTTCAAAGAACTAAATTTTGCATCGTTGGGATGCTAGTGAAAGAAAACATAAATTAAAAGGGATATAGCAAGAATCTTGCTTTATAGTTTGCGTATATAAAATAAAAAGCCCTTATGTCTTGCATAAGGGCTTTTAGAGGTCGCAGTTTGTTTTGGTATGCTATTTTTAAATTGTCTATTTATTTTTATTTTCTGTACTACTCATTTTCATCATGGTTTCGATTTGTGCTTTTCTATTCAATTCAATTTTATCATGATGCAATTTGGCAAGAGTAGGTGCAATAACCAATGAAACGATACTCATTAATTTGATTAAGATATTCATAGATGGGCCTGAAGTATCTTTAAAAGGATCTCCTACAGTGTCCCCTGTTACAGAAGCTTTGTGCGGATCTGATTTTTTATAATACATGGTGCCATTAATATCAACACCTTTTTCAAAAGACTTCTTTGCATTATCCCAGGCTCCACCAGCATTATTTTGAAAGATTCCCATCAATACACCGCTTACGGTTGCACCAGCTAAAAAACCACCTAAAACTTCCGGTCCAAAAACAAACCCAATAATAATAGGCGATAACAGAGCTATTGCACCGGGTAACATCATTTTTTTAAGCGAAGCTTCTGTAGAAATAGCCACACATTTATCATATTCAGGTTTTCCTGTACCTTCCATAATTCCTGGTATGGTGCGGAATTGGCGACGAACTTCTTCAACCATTGCCATGGCCGCTTCACCCACCGCACGGATGGCCAATGAAGAGAATATAAAAGGAATCATTCCACCAACAAATAAACCAGCCAAAACATCAGCATGGTAAATATCAATTCCATCAATACCTGCAATGCCAACAAATGCTGCAAATAAAGCAAGTGCAGTTAATGCTGCTGAAGCAATTGCAAAACCTTTACCACTGGCAGCTGTTGTATTACCAACGGCATCTAAAATATCTGTTTTTTCTCGCACATCAGCAGGTAATTCACTCATTTCAGCAATACCTCCGGCGTTGTCTGCAATAGGCCCGAAAGCATCAATTGCCAATTGCATGGCCGTTGTAGCCATCATACCGGCTGCAGCAATTGCTACACCATATAAACCTGCACATGCAAAAGAACAATAAATACCGCCCGCTAAAACCAGTATCGGTAAAAGCGTACTTTCCATACCTACCGCTAATCCGCCAATAATATTGGTAGCATGGCCGGTAGCTGATTGACGGATAATACTCATTACCGGGCGTTTACCCATTGCAGTATAGTATTCTGTTATTATGCTCATTAATGCACCTACAACCAGGCCAACCATGATTGCGCCAAATACACCATTCTTTGTAAATGGAATGTTACGTAAAACCATTTGATCCGGCATTAAATAATTTACTAAAAAGTAACAACCAATAGCCGTTAAAATCATGCTGCCCCAGTTGCCCATGTTTAAAGCACTTTGTACTTTATGTGTGCTTAAACCTACGTTATCACTAATACGTACAAAGAATGTTCCTATTATAGAAAGTGTAATTCCCATGGCTGCAATAAGCATTGGTAATAAAATTGGTGCCATGCCTGAAAAATGGTCGGATGCTTTAGCAAGTTCAGCAGTAATAGTTTCTCTTCCTAAAACCATTGTTGCTAAAACGGTTGCTACATAGCTGCCAAAAAGATCAGCACCCATACCGGCAACGTCACCTACATTATCGCCTACGTTATCAGCAATAGTTGCCGGGTTACGTGGATCATCTTCCGGAATACCTGCTTCTACTTTACCCACTAAATCGGCACCCACATCAGCAGCTTTTGTATAAATACCACCACCAACACGTGCAAACAAGGCAATAGATTCTGCACCTAAAGAAAAACCTGTTAATATTTCAATGGCTTTTTCAAGTGCTAACCTGTATTCTTCAGAACCAGTTGATAAACCAGAAACAAATGTCATGTATAGAATGATAAACAAACTACCCAATCCTAAAACAGCCAGGCCTGCAACACCCATCCCCATCACACTTCCACCTGTAAAAGAAACAGATAGCGCTTTGCTTAAACTTGTTCTGGCAGCTTGGGCAGTACGTACATTAGCTTTAGTAGCCACTTTCATTCCTATAAAACCTGCCAAGGCACTAAAAAAAGCGCCCACTACAAATGCCAGAGCAATACTCCAGTGGCTATTGGCATTACTATAACCCATAATACCTAATAGTAAAGCGCCAATAATAACAAAATAAGTAAGGATTTTGTACTCTGCCTTTAAAAAGGCCATTGCACCTTCCGCAATATAAGTACTGATTTCCTGCATCCGTTCGTTTCCTGCATCTTGTTTAGATACCCAGGCAAACTTGATAAAAGTATACAAAAGGCCAACAATGCCTAATGCAGGAACTACGAAAAACAATTTGTCCATAATAATTATATAATGTTAAAATTAGGAGGGCAAAAATAGGGTAATTGATGCAAAAATGGAGAAAAAACAGCTTTTATTGAAAATGGCTGATTTAATGGGTATAAGTATAAATAATATTGAATAGGATGGTTGGTAGTTTTTTAAGTTGAGTTTTCAATAATACAGATCAATAACTTTTAAAATAGAATAAGAAAATGTCATATGATTTGAATAAAATTTATACCAAATAGTTTATTTATTAATAAGAGAATGTGTTTTCATAGCGCTTCCAATAAGTCTTCTTTATTTTAGTTTCTTTAAAAGCCTTTCCCAGGCAATCAATAATATCACTGGCAATCATTGCCTCTTGTGATAAATTTTCTGCAGCAATATCTCCTGCAAGACCATGTAAATAGACTCCTAATATGCAGGATTCTTTTTCTGTATATCCCTGTGCCAACAATCCACAAAGTATACCAGTCAGTACATCACCACTTCCTGCTGTGGCCATGCCTGCATTACCAGTAGTATTAAAAAAACTGGTGCCATCTGGGCATGCTATTAAAGTGTAGTGCCCTTTTAAAATTATATAACAATTAAGCGTAACCGCTTTTTCTGTAGCAAGGTGCATCCGTTCAAAAGGATTGGACGTTTTTCCAAAAAGCCTTTCAAATTCGCCTGTGTGCGGAGTAAGTATTGCCGGGTGTAACTTTCTTTTGGGCAATAATGCATAATATGGTGCCAACAGCGATAAAGCAGTAGCATCTATTACCAGTGGGCCCGCCCAGGCCAATAATAATTTCTTAACCAGTTGCTTATTTTTTACCGCCAAATCAAGGCCAGGTCCAATTGCAATGGCAGTTTTTTTTAACCAGCTTTTGACAGTCTCATTTGCTGAAGTAGTTATTGCTTCGGGCAATGATGTGTTTATAATAGCCGCTGATTGGGGTGTTACGTGAATGGTTGCTAATCCTGTGCCGGTTCTAAGGCAGGCTTTTGTACACAACACTGCAGCGCCCATCATATTTTTACTGCCAGCATACAATAGCGCATTTCCAAAATTGTATTTATGTCCAAAGGGTACTCTTGGTTTATAAATTTTGCCTATTATTTCTTCGTCAATTGTTTCAAAATTTGCAGCGGTATCATCATAATATTTTTTACTAAGATGAATATTGATTAAATGAATTTGCCCGGTATATGCTGAATTTTCCGTCAATAAAAAAGCCAGTTTGTTTGTTTCAAAACTTAGGGTATGCGTTGCCTTTATAATAGCTTCTTTGCCGGAATAAATATCGGCACATAAGCCACTTGGCATATCAATACTTATTACAGCAGCAGACTGCTGATTGATATGGTTAACCAGCAGTGCAGCAATATTTTTTAAAGGCCGGTCAAGCCCTGTGCCATACAGGGCATCAATAACTACGGTATTTTTTAAAATAGAAGGAAAATCTTTTGCACTGCTAATATAGACCAACTTTACTTTTAGTGCCGATATACGGTTGCAATTAACTATGTTCTCATCAGTTCTTTTTTTACTGTCCAAAACATACACAGTTAACGAACACTTTACTTTGTGTAAAAGCCGTGCAATAACCAATCCGTCACCGCCATTATTACCGCTGCCGCAAAATATGGCGAAATTTTTTGTGACAGGAATATTTTCTTTTATCCAGTTAAAACAAGCTGTGGCAGCCCTTTCCATTAAATCTACGGCCGCAACCGGCTCTTCTTTGATAGTGTATTTATCCCATTCACTTATTTGAGCAGCAGTAAATATTTTCATTGCATCAAATTTACAAAAACAAAACGGTTGATAAATTATTCCATTAGCAAAAGCATTTTCAAATAATACCTTCAATAAAGCTGCTGTTGCAATACTTATATTTTTAAAGTTGTGCTTATATTACACAATCTAATCAAATTGGTTTATGAAGCTATACTATCAGTTTTCATCATTATTAATTGTTGGATGCTTTTTTGTAACAGCCTGTTTTGCCCGGCAACAATATTCACGGTTTAAGGTATTGGTGCTATTTGAAAATAGCGGCCACCATATTGCCTATTCTAGTGAAGCTAAAAAATGGCTTAACCAATTGGCAACAGACAGCAATTTTACAATAACTTATATCAATAACACTGATTCTATAAATGACGATTTCCTGAGGCAATACCAATTGTTTATTCAGCTAGACTATCCTCCCTATGGCTGGAAAGATAAAGCTGTAGCATCTTTTAAACGTTATATTGAAGAAGGAAGGGGAGGCTGGATTGGTTTTCATCATGCCAGCTTGTTAGGAGAGTTTGATGGTTACGGCATGTGGCAATGGTTCAGCGATTTTATGGGTGGCATACGTTTTACCAATTATATTGAAAGCTTTGTGGATGGTACTGTGCAGGTAGAGGATACTCTTCATGCCAGTATGAAAAATGTTCACACCAAATTTATTATCAGCAAAGAGGAATGGTATATTTATGACAAAAGCCCCCGGCAAAACGTTCATGTAATTGCCAGTGTGGATGAATCAAGTTATGCTCCAGCATCTTTAATAAAGATGGGCGATCATCCGGTGGTGTGGACAAATACAAATTATGCCGCCAGGAATATTTATATTTTTATGGGGCATTCGCCAGAACTTTTCAAAAATAAAACATATACAATACTTTTTCGGAATTCAATATTTTGGGCGGCTGCACAATCTGAAAGCCCAAAAAAGTAACAAATCAATTTTTTTAGGCGAAAGAAAATTGTGTAAAAACCTTTTAGTTAGCATACGGGCATGACCATTAGTAACAGGGAGAGATCGAAATAAGGGCATACACGTTACTCAAATAACTCAAACTTGTTCTTCGGCCGCCTGCTATCCCACCATTTGAAATTTTTAAGGTATTTCTGATCTTGGGGTCTTTGGCGGATAGGGTAGAGCGTCCCATCCACATTATTTATAAATTTCAATCTGTTTACAGCCTTATCTAAAAAATAAACATCAATCACATCACCTTTACTTCTATTCATGCCAATATAAGCGCTGTCACTATCCTGCGGATAAAAAATGCTTTCGGCAGGAGACCCTTTTATCCTCATATAATCTATAGCACCATCTTTAAAATAACCATTGATGGTTCGGCCACCCATTTGGTTATACATTTGTTCGTTGGCCTCGTTAATAATTATGCCATTCTCAAAAACATATACCCTTTTTGCTTTTTGATTTTGCGTAAACAAATACATTGTATCACCGGCTACCTGCGATTTATTATTAAAGAGCAAGGGCTTTTGGTACATACGAAAAACCGAATCTTCAGACGAATAGAACAGGCTGTCGCACACAGCCTGTACAGAATCATTAAAAATACGCACATGGTGAAAGGCTTCAAAATACCGTATCATGGTATCTTTGGTCGCACGGATAGTATCAGTTTTTTTTATAGAATCTGTTTTAGTTAGCATTCTTGTAAGCAGGCTGTCTTTATTATAGAGGCTATCAGCAGGTGCGCCGCTAGCGGCTTGTAAAAGGTTTGGCTCAATGGGTAATTTATTTGTTGCCGTTGTTTCCTGTACCCTTATTTGAGCAATGGTTGAATCGGCTTTTTTTGTCAGGGCAACTTCTTTTGAAGAATCTAAGTTGATTGCTTGCTTATCCTTTTCTTTAATTTCAAAAACATATACAAAAAGTGAATCTTCTTTTTTTGGCATTACCGGTTTTAACCAATCAATATTAAATGCATTATTTTTTTGGAGATCAATATTTTTTTGAGGTATAATAAAAGCAGCATCAGTAAACCTGATATAGGTTGTTTTTATAAGTGTATCTGTTTTTATAATTTTATTGCCATAAATATCCCTTTTTTCTACGCCGGAAAATAAGGTATCAGCCGAAACAAAAGTACTGTCTTTTCCTTCGCCCTTAAATATCAGTACTGGTTTACGGGTGGCCAAAAAGGAGTTTTTGTTTTTATCTGTGAAAATCTGGTTGCCTAAAATAGTATAACCATTTACACTGTCCTTAATAATTGCATTGCCTTCCAACTGTGCAATGCCTGTTTTTTCATCATAAGCCATCTCATTCGCAACATACGTTCTGGTACTGTCTTTTATTATGGAGCGATTGCCAAAAAACGCCTGACCGGTTTGTAAATTATACGTACCATTAGTTGTATAAAAATCTACGCCATCTTTACTTTTAATTTTTGTAGCAGTAATAAAAGTTGCCTGCTGCGATTGTGTATTGTAGAGTAAACTGTCGCTTACGATATCATATTTGGGGTCTACCAGGTGAACATTCTTTTTAAAATATACATCCTTGGTTGCTCCATAATAAGTGCCTTCAGTACTGGTTAAAACAGATGTGCTGTTTACAATTTTACCGCCGTTTATATAATTGCCAATGCTTGATTTTAAATCGTACTGTAAATCCTGTGTGTAAAGGGTAGCTTTTTTATCTGTAAGTTTTACATCTTTTTTTAAAAAAGCCATCCTGTCTTTGCCTACATAACGCAGGTATTGGGCATAGGTATGTATACTGTCGTTTTGATTAATATGCACATGGCCAAAGGCTTCCATTATATTGGTACCTGCATTTATTGTTGCGCTGTCGCAATAAAATAATGTGAGCCCTTCTTTCAGAATAACATTACCTGCAATTGTTTTGAGGCTAGTAACAGAATCAATAACTTTTTCACGAAGGCTTTCCCCGTGTTCAATTATAATTATTCTAACTGAATCTGCTGTAGGCTGTTGCGGAACAGTTACCTGGGCAGCAGCATTTATATTAGCGGCAAATACCAGCAGTATTAAATAATAAAAAATTTTGGTAAATATTGTTTTCAATCTGAATGACTTTAGCCGGATGCAATTTCTAATTTTATTTACAAACGGAATCACAATATTTGAATGTTATATTTTGTCGTAAAATAAATAGTAACTGGAACGGCAGATCAATATTTATAGTAAACTATCATCTTTGCCTGGTATTTAATTTTATGGCTTTTTAAGATAGGGTGCATTTACAGTATCCGGCAATGGTACAGTCAAAGGAGCACTCTTATCTTTTTTACCAAATACCGAAACGTTTACATACCGTTTGGGGTTAATCCTGACATCATCCAGCAGCAGGTTTATTTTGTTAGAGGTAGCATTAAGATTTCTGTATAACGAAGGATCGTTTAATAATAAACCTATGGTTCCATCCCTACTGCTGATTTTACCGATGGCATTTTTTAAATCTGTAATGGTTGCGTTTAATGTATTCAACGTCTTTTCAAAATCAAGTTTTGATAATTTATCAGTAGTGGTAGCTACATTGTCCATAGTTTGTGTAAGTTTTTCATTACTGTTTTTTAAAGCTCCGGTGAACAAACTTACGTTGTCGAGGGTTTTAGCTAATGAACCAGTTTGAGCATTTAATATGCCCTGCAATGAAGCTGAAGAAACGGCAAGGCTTGCAGTAGTTTTATTAAGGTTTTCTAGCATTCCCTTAATATTATGCTTTGCAGCCGGGTCAAATACATTATTAAATGAACCTAACAACGTATCCAAAGATTTTGCCACATTGGTAACCTGGTATAAAACCGGATCTAATTTTTTCATGGCATCTGCTATTAGATCGCCACCGGCAATTGTTCTTATTGTATCATTACTTTTTAAGGGGGTATTACTGTTGCCAAGCCTGATGTCTAACTGAACACTGCCAATTAAAGATTTATTTATTACTGCAACGGCATCTTCCGGTATAATTACATCCTCTGTAATATTGATATCGACCATAATCCGCCGCATATTTTTGCCACCATCAATTTTATTAATATTGCCCACCTGCATGCCATTTATTACTACGCGATTACTTGTGGCCAAGCCTTGTACATCATTGAATGCGGCAAAATAATGGACGTTTTTGCCGCTTATATTTTTGCCATTCAAAAAATTAAATCCTAGTATAAGCAACACTATCGCAATGGCTGTTAAAGCACCCACTTTTGTTTCATTTGAAATTGTCATTTTGTAAACTGCGTTGTTTAGATAGTAAAAATAGGCAATAATTATCTTACTGCATAAGGGGAATAAAGGCGTTTATTTTTTTGTAAACAATATTACCCCATTTTTCTTCGTATCGGATATAACACGCACTTCTGTTCGGGTATTGCCTTCCGTTACTACCATTAATGCTGTATTAGGCGGAATATCGCCTTCGTTTTCTGCATAGATCAATAATTCGTTTTCGGTTTTATCCGGATCAAGGCTAAGGTTTAATGTTATAGGCTGGTCAGTTAATTTTATATTGGTTAATACAGCTTTGCCGTTATAATATACCGATACAATATCTCCATCAACATCACCATCATCATAAAGGTCTACTTTAAAATCCGGCTGATTTAAATCAATGCGTTTTAAAATATTTTTTGTACGGTCAGCATATTTTTCAGGTGTATTGGTGGGATAATCAATAATTTTTTGAATGGGGGCAGGTAAAGTATGATCAATTTCATCTTTATATTTTTTTACAGCCCTGGCAATAGTTTCAGCCAGTTCCTGCTGCCCTTTTTCACTATTTAAATAGCGTTCATCATCATGGTTTGTTATAAAGCCTGTTTCAATTAAAATAGCGGGCATATTAGTGGCCTGTAAAACCCATATACCTTTCTGCCGTTGGTTAAGCCCCAAAGCGGGCCTGTCAGTTTTATCAATTTCTTCATCTACCATTGTAGCCAGCTTGATACTTTTTTTCTGATATCTGTCTGCATAAATTTTTGCCCTTATCCTTCCCTCGGGAGTATCAAAATCAATATCATTATATGCACTATCAGCCCCTGACCCAATTTGAATATCTTCATTATCCATAACAGCCTTTAGCTTGTCGCTGGTTTTGTGAGCGGCAAATAACCATATACTGGTACCACTACGCTGACTCCCAATTTTATAATATTCGTATGTAGGAACAGTTACTGTGTATGGAGTGGAAGTCTTTTTTCTTTTTCTACCCTTGCCAGCATATTTTACATGATACCTGGTTTCCTGGTGGTACCCTGTTTGCCTTCTGCCTGTTTGCAACTTTACCGCATCGGCATGTATACAAATAAAAAGATCTCCTTTATTTTCATTGGCGATAGTTGCTTTTTCTCTGGGGTTCTGGTAAATATCGGTAGTACGGGTAGGAATTATTTTTACATCGGGTAATTGTTTTTGTAATTCTGCCACCAGTTTATTACTTATTTGAAGGGTTATATCTTTTTCATTTGAATTTAAACCGCCTTCATATGCACCACGTGCACCAAAATCTTTGCCACCATGGCCGGCATCTACAATAATTGTTTTTATTTTTTTTATTGTTTGTGAAACTGCGGAATTGGATAAAAATAGAAAAGCAATAATGAACTTAATAACAAAATTCAATTTGATCATATTGGAACCGGTTTATCTGGCGTTAGTAATTATAAGACTTCCTTCACACATTAGTGTAACTAATATCATTATTTTTGCGAACTACTGCAATGAACAACGATTACAAAGGTAAGGCAAAATATATATTGGCATCCATGGTGATGGCTTTACTTATTACTGCCACCCTTGCTATGAATAAGAAAGCGATTTTCAGGCATGAGATTTACAAAATTTTAACTACTGATACAATCCCTAAAACTGCTGTAAAGCAAAATCCTTCCTCAAAAGTAAAGCAGCCTGTAAATAAAGATTCTTCCCAAAATTTAAATCAGCAAAAAAAAAATAGTGCAGACACAACGAAAATATTTGCAAAAGAAAGCACTGCTCTTACAACAAAAGATTCTTTTTTAATAAGTGTTGATACTTTTAAAATCAAGATGTCGAAAGACTCACTTGATGCGCCCGTGAATTATCATGCCGATGATTCGATGGTAATGGATATACCCGGAAAAAAAATCACTTTGTATGGAAAAAAATCAAGCACAAAATATATGGATGATGAATTGGAATCTCCAGTAATTGTTTTTGATCAACAAACGGGGTTGGTAATGGCATCCCTTAAAAAGGATAGTTCGGGTAAAGTAATTTCCTACCCAACCCTCAATCAGGCCGGATCAAAAATGGTAAGTGATACTATTGTATTTAATATGAAAAGCGGTAAGGGAATTACAAAAGGTACGTATACCCAACAAAGCGGCATGTTTATTTATGGAGAAAAAATGAAAAAGATAAATACAACTGATTTTTATGCATACAAGGGCAGGTTTACTACATGTAATTTAGATACACCGCATTTTGCCTTTGTAAGTAATAAGATAAAATTTATGAATAAAAAGTTTGCGATAACCGGTCCGGTACACCCGGAGTTTGAAGGGGTGCCGGTGCCAATAATATTACCCTTTGGTATATTTCCTTTAAAACAAGGAAGGCATTCAGGTTTGCTTCCTCCCACTTTTGCAGCAAATGATTTATATGGTTTGGGGCTGGAAAATGGCGGTTATTACAAAGTATTAAGTGATAACTGGGATGTTACCGCGAGGGCTTCCCTCTATTCATCTGGTAGTTATACGCTCGATATAAATCCGCATTATTTTAAGCGATACCACTACCAGGGAAGTTTTTCTTTTGCTATGAATAACTATATAAATAATACCAAAGGCGACCCTGATTATTCATCCACCAAAGCCTTCCAGATTCGATGGACGCATAGTACCGATTCTAAAGCAAGGCCTGGTGTTACTTTTAGCGCCAATGTAAATGCAGGGAGCAGTAAGTATAATGCTAGCGTACCCAATAACCCGAATGTAAATTTTACAAACCAGTTAAGTTCATCAATAGCTTATTCAAAAGTGTGGAAAGATAAACCCTTTAATATTTCTTTAAATGCAAACCATTCTCAAAATACCAATACCGGAATTATTTCAGCCACTTTCCCCAATGTAACATTTAATATAAATACGCTTTATCCTTTCAGGAGCAAGGAACCGGTAGGGGCCTTAAAATGGTACGAAAATATCGGGATTGCTTTAACCAGCAATGCCAGCAATGCCACTTTTTTTACTGATGATACCACTAAGAGCAAGGGGGTAAGTATCGGCACACAAATATTTAATAATATGCAATGGGGCGTCGCACAAGCGGTGCCCATCTCTTTAAGCTTACCTCAAATTGGCCCTTTGCAAATTTCTCCAGGTGTAAGCTTTGCACAAAAGTTTTATCAGCAGCAGCTTTATCAAACATTCGACTCTGTTCATAATCAAATTGATACTACTATAAAAAAAGGTGTTTATGCAGCAGTGGATATGTCTTTTAGTTTGAGCCTGTCCACCCGTATTTTTGGTGCCTTTACTTTTGGAAAAAATGCCAAAGTACAGGCAATCCGTCATGAGATACGCCCCTCTATAAGTATAAGTTATAAACCTGATTTAAATGGAGGGTCTTATTATAATACCCGGCACGATACAGCTTCTACTTATTATGTCCGATCATCCGTATATGCCAATTCGTTGTTTGGGCCTTTTAGTGATGGCAGGTTTGGCGGTATAAGTTTTAATGTTGATAATAATATACAGATGAAAGTGCGTAATAAATCGGATACTGGTGAGGCATCAGTAAAAAAAGTTACCATACTTGATGGATTGGGCTTTAGCGGCAATTACAATTTTTTAGCAGATTCATTACGATTAAGTCCGCTAAGCCTTACAGGCAGAACAAATTTATTTAATAAAATAAATATTACTAGCAGTGCCTCATTCAATACTTATGAAGTAAACCCTGTAAGCGGCCAGCTCATTAATAAATTTATCTGGAGCAATGGGGGAGGTTTAGCACGTTTAACGAGTGCCAGCTTATCAATATCTACCCAGTTCCAGGGAGGGGATCCATCTGCAAAAAAAGCCACAACGTCTACAAGGCCAAACCAGCAGCTTAACCCAAATACAGGAATGCCATTGGATGAATACGAAACGGAGCAGGCGTATATAAGAAACAATCCCTCAGAGTTTATAGACTTTAGTATTCCATGGACGCTGGATCTTTCCTATTCCCTGCAGGTTAGCAAAACATACGATATAAGTAAGCAATCGTATGTAACAAACCTTAATCAAAATGTTAACTGGAACTCAACTTTAAAACTTACCGAAAAATGGAAAATGGGGCTTAATGGATTTTATAATCTTACTACAAAAGAGCTGGGTACCCTGTCAATATCCCTTGCAAGGGAAATGCATTGCTGGCAGATGGCTATCAACATTTCACCGGTAGGGCTTTATAGGTATTTTAATATTTCAATTAGTCCCAAATCTGGTTTATTGCAAGATTTAAAGGTAAACCGTAGAACGGTTTCTTCAGGGTTTTGATAGCATTAAATTATTTTTTTGCATACTTTTTTCTTACTTAAACAAAATTTAAATTAAATTTTTTCTTCATTTTTTTCTATGCCCCATAAATGGCTAATATCGGCCGGAATAAAACTATTAAGCTTGTTCAAATCTAAAATGGTTGTATCATTTTCTTTATTGCGGTGATACATTGGCACAAACTTAGCGCCAATCACCAGTTCCTTTAAAGTATAGGAAGTACGGGACATAACAGTATTGCTGAACATATCATCGAAGGCTTTAAAAAAAACCAATAACTCAGCAGAGACATTGGCAAAATCTTCAGCTGTAAATTTGTAAAAAGGGCTTTTTTCTGTAATAGGATGTACAATGGTCCAGCTTAAAGTAAGCGAAGTCACTTTTTCAAACTCGAGCCCTAATTGAAAAAATTTATTTTTTGGGGCGCCATTTTCTTCAACAATAATACCTGCACTTACTTTGGCTTCAGCCTCCAGCAGGTTATTATTTTTATAAGGAGCAACCCTCATCATAATAGCCAATCCATTGTTATAAGGGGCCAATACAGCATTCTCACTAAAACGCACATACGCTTTTGGTTTAGAGAAGCGTCCATAAAAAAGGCCGGTAGCAATCGCAAAACTTAGTAATCCTATCAGTGCTTCAATAGCTGCAACGGTACTTGTAGTAATACCTTTTGGGCTGATGCGCCCATAACCCACGGTGGTAAATGTTTGGGCACTAAAAAAATAGGCTTCGCCAAATTTTTCTGCTATTGTATTGGCGATTATACCTTCCAGGTGTTCCATTCCAATGCAATAATAAATAATGGCAAATAATAAATTAATAAGTACGTAAAATGAAAAAAGAATGATCAAAAATTTCCATCGGGGCATTTGCAACATGGTATGATACCAGCTAATGCGTTCAAAATAGTTGATCCCTCTCTTTTCAATATTAGGGTTACCATTCTTATTTACAAAGCGCCCCCCATAATCGGCATTATTTGTGCCGAAACCTGTATTGATTTCTGCCGTGGCTTTTGTGTTTATTTTATGGATTAAGGACATTTATACGACTAATTTATTTGGATAATGCAAAATAAAGAACAACAAGGTATCTTTTAAAGAATAAATTTAGCCCTAACTTGAGAAGTATTATTATTTATTATGCAAGAATCTATTGTTGAATTGCTAAGATGCCCTGTTACCAGAAGCAGGTTCAGTCTTGATATCATAAAAACAACAAAAAAAATACTGGATAACCAGGAAGCAGAAGTAATTGAAGAAGCTGTATTATACGCCGATGCATGGTTTTATCCTGTTATAAAAGGGATACCAAGGCTACATATTGAAGCGATAATTGATTATGAAGATTTTTTAAAAATGGTTGTTCCGGACTATGTCAAAAGAACGGAATTATTATTTTCTACAGATGCTGCATTTATTGAATTAGTGCGGCGTAAGAATAAACGAACAAGGAAAAGCTTTACCCGGGAATGGGCACTATATAATTATGAAAAAGATAAAACCTGGAATGCCGATACAAAAGGTATCCTCAATCGGTTTATGAAAGAAACGGATGAAACGCTGGATACACTTAAACATAAAATTATATTTGATGCAGGTTGCGGCAATGGGGTATTAAATTCTTTACTGGCAGAAAAAGGAATTGCCAATATAGCAATGGATTTTTCGGATAGTATTGAAATGGCATATAGTAGAAACCAATACAGCAAGGTTCATTTTATTCAGGGCGATATTCAGTTTCCACCGCTTGTGTTTAATTATTTTGATATAGTACATAGCAGTGGGGTATTGATTCATACTAATAATACAGAGTTGTCTTTTTCTTGTATTGAACCTACTGTAAAAATAGGTGGCAAATTAAGTGTTTGGTTATATCATCACCGTAATGATTTTATTCATAACCTGTTTAATTCAATCAGAAAAATAACCTCAAGGCTACCGTTAAAATTTCAATATTACTTATATAGGGTCACTATTTTTCCGGTTAGCTATTGTATTAAGAAAATAAAGGGTAATCCGCAAAATACAAGAGAAATGATGATTGACATTTTAGACTGGTTTACACCTGAGTTCAGGTGGGAACATGATCATGAAGAAGTAAAAACATGGTTCTGTAAAAGAACTTTTTCAAAAATCCGCATAACAACTGATGAGATTTTTGGATTTAATATTATTGGCGAAAAGCAAAGTTCTTAAAACTATTTTCTTTAAATAACAGCATTTATTTTTTTGCCGGATAAATTTAATGATTTCCAATAAAAAATCAAGCTTGCACTGATAATAACTATGGTAACTACAAACATCGCAATAAGCGAAGCTATACTGCTGAAATAGGGTTTTACCATGAACAATAATCCAAATACTGCTCCAGTCGTTACCAATGCTTTTAATAAAAAAAGCAGCGGCACCAATGTGCTGATTTTTACCTGCATAATATTTGCCGATTGCCATAAGTAATACCACGCCTGCAGGTAGGTAGAAATTACAATTGCCAATGCTACACCTGGTGTGCCCAATACCGGGTACAATATAAACATTAGTAGTAGTGAAAAACCTATGTCCATCAATGAGCCAAGCATATTTTTTTTTGATTGTCCATAGCATTGTAATATAACGCCATAATGTGTTATACGGATAGGGATAATAAAAATGCTGATCAAAAAAACAGGGATAGAGGCGTTGTATTTGTTGTTAAAGATGATGGCAAAAGCTTCGTTATGCATAGTTAGTAAAAAGAAAAATAAGGGAAAAGCGATAAGGGCTAAAATTTTAAAACTCTCTTTAAAAATGCTTATAGCAGACTGCTTATTATCTATATCAGCTGATATATTGGTGAGCATTAGATTTTCTATGGCGCTGATAAGAATACCAAACAAGGGGATTTCAATTGCGCCATTAAAAAATACAGCAAACTCCGAAGAGGAGAGGAGATACAGTAAAAACATTTTATCCATCCACCTGGCAAATATGCCCGCAATTTCATTCAGGCCTATAAAAATCCAGTTGCTGATAAATTTTGTGGTTGTTGTTGTAACGACTATAGCAATATTTTTTTGTGTAACAAAAAATATACAAACAGCTTTTACGATCGATAAAAAGATGATAAATAATATCAGCTTGTTCAATACAAAGTTTTGATAAAAAAAATATAAGTGAATACCAAAGAACACCAGGCTGTAAAAAAAATTTAGCCATATATACATTTTTAACTGGTTATTCTTTATCAGCAAACTGTCGGTTAAGTTGCACACATTTTGTATGACAATAAAAGCTATCAGCAATAATTTTGCATTGAATGAAAACAGCCTGGTGGTAAAATAGAAAATGCAAAAGGTGACAAAGGCACCGCAAATATAAAATAACGCCAGTTTAAACCGGTAGGTCTTTAAAAAAAAAGAAAAATAACTTGCGTTGGTAGAAAGTAGTATGGATGATAAACCAAAGCTGATGATAACACTGATGATATTGCTGTAAATCCATACTGTTTGAAACTGCCCGTAATCATTATAAGAAAGTTTACGGGAATACAGGATCATTATAATTGTAAGAAAAAGGATGGGCAACAATTTACCTGTAAAAACGGGTAGCAGCTTGCTATTTAAACTTTTAATTGCTGTATCATATTCAGGTGACGTCAATTAAAATTATTTTATAAGTATTTTGTTTTTTTATACTCATTACAAGCCTCTTTATCAAGCTGCTTTATTACAACAGCAGGATTGCCAGCTATAACTGAATAGCCTTCCGTAAAAGAGTGGGTAACAACAGCACCTGCACCTACAATTGTAAAGTCGCCTAATACAATTCCGGGTAATACTACAGCATTCATGCCTATCCAGCAAAATTTACCAATTCTGATGGGCGGGGCGGGGTCAAGTATTGAATTATCAATTAAATTATGATTAGAAGAAATAATCCCTACATTGGGGCCAATATTTGTGTAGTCATCAATAAAAATTCCATTGGTTGCTTCAATATAATTACCAGGCGAATCGCCGGGATAAACACTAACACCCTTTGTAATATTTTTAGGTGCAATAACTTTGCTTGTATGATGTAAAGCCCAGGTAGTATCTGCATTTAGATGCAATAATTTTCTGAAGAAAAAGTCAGCCAGGTAAAAATTAAGACCTACATCCTTTCTTAATTTGAAAATATCCTGAATCATTTTTTTCATATCTGCATATTAATTTTTTGTAATGGAATAAAACCTTTTTTAAACATAACCATAAACCAGCCTGCTGCACCAGGTTGGATGAAAGTAAAATTAAGTATCAATAATTCAAAATAACATACATCTACAAAAAAATAAGTACTAAGGTGAAAAAAGACAATCAAAATGCAAAGTAGCCAATCATATTTTTTGGTGAAGAAGCCAATGATCATAGAGCCTTGAATTAATACACAAAAACAGTAACCTGCATAAAGTACTAATGGATGCTGTAAAAACCAATAAATAACAGATGTAAATAAAGTATTGGGGTTAAGGTAAAGATATAATGAAAGGTTATCCTTTACAATTGCTTCCGGCTGGTTGAAGTGAAAAACAGAAACACCAATAAAAACCTTCCAGGTAAATGCCATTAAATAAACTGCCAAAGTAAAATATCGAAGGGCTTCCCAAAGTGTTTTAAAAGTTGATTCCTTTACAAACCAAAAAGCAAAAGTTATCAGTAATATTCCATTCATTGTGCCGGTATGGTGTGTTACAAAAGAATTGTAGCTGAAAAAGTACAATGGGTAAATCACAGAAAATACGATTATTGACAGCCTTTGCGAAGGATATAATATACTAATGATGCAAAGGAAAATTAAGAGACAATCAAAAATAATGGCACCTGTACTATTTTGCACAATGAGTTTACTTATACCAATAATATCATAAATCCAATAAGCAATATCGCTATCGGTTTTAAATACAATTGGTTGCAATAACTGGTGCAGCATTACATGGTTGTAATACCTGAAAATAAAGGAGGCAAGTATAAATAAAAATACTCCCCTCACCATATTTTTTCTATAAGTCTGTGCCGAACCTTTTATCATCTACTTTATTGTGTATAAAATTTTACTGCTGTCTTCTACCAATTGGCTATTGATGTTATAGTGCATCATTCTTTCATAAACCGTTACATTGTTTATAGGAATACTTACGATAGACTGAAGATATTTTTTTAACCATTGTAAGTACCTGGCATTATCTTCAGGTTTACTTACAAGCCTTTCTTCTACAGCAACCAAAAATGGATAGTGGGGTAGTAAAGTACCCGTTAATATATTTTGCAAAGGGTCTGTCATGTTATTGTTTTCTATTTTCCGGTAATGGTTAATAGTAAAATAAATCATCATCGATTTAGGCTCTTGAAAAGTATGCGGAAGGTTAAATACTTTATTTTCGTTATAAGTTACCGTTACAATTTTGTATTCCTTTTTTGGAGTCATTTTTCCCGCATACATTGCCCAAATAAAAAAAGGAGTTGTTTCTATCCCCTTGTAATTGAAGTAAGAAATTATGCAAATGAAGGTGCAAAAAATGGCAAACACTATTTTATTTTGTTTATAAACTTTTACCAAAAAGAGTTTATCATACCACATACAGGCATATTATTTTTATTAGCGAATACACTAAATTATACTTCTATTTTGATAATGAAATAAAATTTACTGCTAAAAGTAAATCTTAAAAAATGCTGCCAATATTATTTTAATGAAGAGGAGAATTTTGGATAATAGTAATTGGGGCAAGGTATAGAAAAGCAATTTGACTGGTCACAACACGTTAGTTTCAAGCTATGGACCTTAGTCCAAGGCTTTAGCTTCTACAAACTTCTAAGAATCGCTTTGATAACAAAATAAGAAGAATGGCGAAGCCTCCATATGGACTTTCAGTCCTTCTTCAACCTATGGGTTTTTAACCCATAGTATTTGAGTCAATTTATATGGCTGTCTGCAATAGACAATAATTTCACTGAAGCCATTTTTTATTGGCATTATACCAAAATGCAATAACCGGCCGATTTACATTTGCGGCAAGCCGGGGGTCATTTTCATTCTCCATTGGCAATATTTGGTCTTCGTAGTTAGAATAAGTAAAGAAATTAATTAGAATTTCCTGCAATTTTAATTGTGAACCAGCGTTTATACCTCGGTTTTTCATAGGATATTGGATTTTAATTCGGGCTGGATTTCTATCCGGCCCTATTTTTTTTATCCTATTAAGTAGTTCTGTAATTTGTCTTAATAAGGCAATGTAGGTTTCGCAAAAAATAGACACTATTAATAATTATACTGCTATTATATTTTTCTTTACAATTTTATCTGTAATTTTTCCAATGTCGCAGCTTACTTTATAAATAAAATTCAGTTGTTCAGGTACCTGATGATCAATTTTGTAGTTAGTGGTATGCAATGTTGTTGTAGGGGCAAGCTCTTCTTTAGATGAAGTATTATCAAGTTGCAGCAGGCTTTGATCAAGAACACTGATTGATTTTTTTAGTGGTAATAAAACTTCTTTTGTATACAAGCCGGGCCGGCTGATTTCCTTACTTGCACTAAGGCTTGCAATATTGCTTGAAAGTACATGGTTCAATACCATAAATTCATAAATTTCTTTGCTATTGCGTTGTTTGCTTTTTGGTTCAGAAAGTGTGCGCAGAAAGGCCGCCGAAAGGTTAGCCGTACTTATATACAATTCTTTTCTTACTAATTTATATTCCAGTAGTGAATTAGCTGTGCCTGAGAAAAGTTGGGCCAGTTGGTTTAAGTAATCTACATTGGCTTTCAAAACATTAACCATATAGTTTTCCAGTTGTGTCGATTCCCAATGCGGAAACAGCAAGTAACTGGCCATCAAAGAAAGAACAGAGCCAATAGCAGTATCCAGGAGCCGTTCTTCAGTTGCATTTATAAAACCTACGCCCAGCAGGTTTAAAAGTATTAAAATATATGGAGTGGTAAAAATTACCATTACTATATAATTGACCCGTATAAAAGTATACGTGCCAATCATAAAAAAAATAATTAGTACAAATAAAACAGTGCGGTCGTGTACGAAATAAACTATCAGCAATCCAATTAATCCACCCGCAATAGTTCCAAAAAATCTTTCAAAGTTTCGTTGCCTGGTAAGGCTAAACCCCGGTTTTAAAATAACAATAATGGTTAGCAATATCCAATAGCTGTGGTTTGTATTTGAAAAAAATTTGGCAATAATAAACCCTGCTACACAGGTAATCATCATTCTGAGTGAGTGACGGAAAACAGCAGAATCTAATACCAGGTTATTGATGAATACATTTTTACTGATTACCTGGTGAGAAACAAATTTTGAATATTCAATGTCTGAACGCAGCTTTCTTTTTACTGCTGTACCAGCCCTGAAATAATTCATCAATTCATCTGTTTTTTCGCCAAGGTTTCGCAGGTTAACCAATATTTTTTTTAGTACAAGGTTACTATTGCCTGAATCTTCCATTGCATCTATCCTGGTTTTTAATATATCCAGCACAGGTAATAATTCATACTGTTTTTTATAGGGCTGGTTCGATTGAATGGCCAGGCCAATGCGGTCAATTTCATCCGCAATATCTTGTAATATTATAGAGACATCTCCCAAAATATTCGAGTTGCCAAATCGTTGCCTTAGCAAGGCATAGTCGTACCAGGTAGCCATAATATTTTCGTATAAATCCATTACATCGGCAAAAGTCACCATCAGTAGTTTTCCGGTATCGGTCGGCTCTTTAATTAATTCTCTTGTTTTATAGAGAAGCTCCCTTAGGTCATCTTGTTTTTCATTTACTACAACCTGTTGAGCAACTAATTTTTTGTACTCTTCATCAATGTTGGTGTTAATATTGTACAAGGCAGATTTGATCTTTAAAAAACGGGCAGTTTCGTGTAGGCAATAGCCTAAGAGGCGCTGTGCTGGCCTGTATGGATACAATTTAAAAAAAAGTAGTGCAACCAGCATATACCATATACCTCCGCATAGTATCAGTAAGCTATCATACACAACTTCTAATGGCGTAGCAATTTTATCCATGCGTAAAACCAGTATCAGCAATACAGCTGTGCCCAGTGAAGCTGCACGGTTACCAAATACAGAAAACATAGTAAAGAAAAAAGAACATAATAATATAAGGAGACCCAACAGGTAAATATTGGTATTACAAAATCCTGTTACAAGGGCAATTAAAAAAGTACACAAAATGCAATATAACATTCCATTGCGTTTATGTTCTATTGGGCCGGGTGCATCTGTAAGACTTACTGCAAATGCTCCGGTACTTATTATTAAGCCAACGTCAAGTTTTCCGAATTGAGCTAAAATAACGGCAGGTAAAATAATTTCCAAAGTGATTCTTATGCCATCTGCAAGGTATTGGCTAAATAAAAAGTATTGTATGTTCTGCCTTTTTTCCATCATGCAATTGTAAGTTGCTGTTTACATCATTATTTAATTAGTATTGAAAGGGTAGACCTTTGCGGGAAGCCTCAAAGGTTTTATGATCATATTTTATTATTTTTTGCAACTTCAATGTAAGCAGTTGCAGTAATATCTTTAAGCATGCTTTTTTTAATTTTTGTCAATTCTACTATCGTCCATCCATGCATGCCCCATTTATTATTTGCAGCATAAATAATTGAATTGTCAAAAGCGCAAAAAACAGATTGATCAATAGGAGATAATTTTAAACAGACTTTATGATTCACAATATCCAGGGTTGCCCATATTTTCTTTTTAACCCTGAAAGATATCTTTTCAAAGTGTGGCAGCTCTTCTGTTCCAGCAAATGAGCGTGCCAGTTTTTGAAAACAATTACTGTCTATCATAGTGTTCTTTTTTTATGATGAGGCATCATTTGTTAAACATTAAAGAGCATTTTCCTTAATTAATATCTCTTTTTCAAGTTTCGGCATCCCTATTCAGATTGTATAATTGGCGGAACAGCGATTTATTTTTTTGCTCATTTGTTTTTTAGGGTTAAAGTTAACCCTCAATTAGTTATGAATGTAATTGAGTAGCCAGGAAAGAATTTCGCCGACAGCCATATAAGATTAGCTTTTTTAAAATTAAAGACTTTATCAGCAAGTGAAATTAAAGTATGTTATGCTTTATATAAAAATTCCCGCCGGGGAACCGGCAGGAATTATTTTAACCCTTAAAACAACCAACATCAATTATGTTGATACTATATAACGGTATAAACGTTATAAGGTTTAAAAAGGTTTGCTTTTTTACTTAAAATATTTTGTTAAAAGGCATTTTATTTAAGCGATGCTTAATTGGCAATTATGATAGCGCTATATCCAATACCTGCTGCATTGTTTTTACATAATGAAACCTGATGCCTTTAATAAACACCGGATTTATTTCAAGTACATCTTTTTCATTTAGCCAGCACATGATGATTTCTTTAATACCAGAGCGTTTGGCAGCAAGCACTTTTTCTTTAATGCCTCCAACTGGTAAAACCTGTCCACGAAGTGTTATTTCACCGGTCATAGCCAGGTAAGATTTTATTTTTCGACCTGTAAAAGCACTTGCCAGCGCCGTCATCATTGTAATGCCTGCACTTGGCCCATCTTTAGGCACAGCACCTTCGGGAACATGTATATGAATGTTCTTTTTATTAAACATTTCAGGATCAATATTTAATTTTTTGGCATTTACCTGTAACCAGGTATAAGCAGTAGTGGCACTTTCTTTCATTACATTACCAAGGTTGCCAGTCATTTTAAGTTCGCCCTTGCCATCACTTAAACTGATTTCTATAAACAGGATATCGCCACCTACATATGTCCATGCCAGCCCTACCGCTACACCAGCCATATTAGCTGTTTTGTACATTTCATTGCTAAAACGCGGCTTTCCTAAAATGCGTTCTACATCATTGGTTGTAAGCGTTGGTTTTAATTTATTTTTAGTAGCGTATTGCATGGCAAGGTTTCGCATAATGCCTGCAAGCTGCCTGTCAAGATCACGTACACCACTTTCACGGGTATAATCTTCAATTACTTTTTCTATTACCTTATCACTTGCTTTTATATTTACATTCTTTAATCCATGGGCATCCTGTTGCTTTGGTATAAGGTGTTGTTTAGCTATTTCAATCTTTTCTTCTACTGCATAACCACTCAGGTCAATAATCTCTAAACGGTCTCTTAATGCAGGTTGAATATTGTTGACATTATTAGCAGTGGCAATAAACAATACTTTACTTAAATCGTATTCCAGCTCAAGGTAATTATCGTAAAAACTATTGTTTTGTTCAGGGTCCAATACTTCCAATAAGGCAGAAGAAGGGTCGCCCCGCTGGTCGTTTCCTACCTTGTCAATTTCATCCAGTATCATTACAGGGTTACTGCTTTTTATTTTACGGATAGATTGAATAATCCTCCCCGGCATAGCGCCAATATAGGTTTTACGGTGGCCACGTATTTCGCTTTCATCGTGTAGGCCACCAAGGCTTACCCTTACATATTTACGTGCAATTGCATGGGCAATGCTTTTGCCTAAACTAGTTTTACCAATGCCAGGAGGGCCAACAAAACAAAGTATCGGGCTTTTCATGTCACCTTTTAACTTTAATACAGCAAGGTATTCCAGTATCCTTTCTTTTATTTTGTTCATGCCATAATGGTCATTGTCCAGCACTTTTCTGGCTTTTTTCAGGTCGTAACTATCTGGGGTATAATCTTCCCATGGCAGATCCAGCATCAGGTCGAGATGGTTATATACAACAGAATAATCAGGTGTACTGGGATGCATACGCTCCAGCTTTTCTGCACCTTTAATAAACATTTCCTTAGCTGCAACCGGCCATTTTTTACTCTCTGCTTTTTTTAGCATCTCCTTTATCTCAGCCACATTATCGCCACCAAGTTCTTCTTTAATGGCCTTCATCTGTTGCTGCAAAAAATATTCTCTTTGTTGCTTGTCTAACTCGGCCCTCGTTTTATTGGTTACTTTATTTTTAAGTTCTGTGTATTGCAATTCGGTTTGCATCAGGTTCATCAATAACTCAGCCCTTGCTTTAATGTTATTGATCACCAATAACCTTTGTTTGTCTTTAATATCGCTGTTTAAATTACTGCTTACAAAATGAATCAGAAAAGAAGGGTTTTCTATATTTTTTAAAATAATAGCGGCTTCGCTGGGGAGGTTAGGCGAAATAGTGATTATTTGAGAAGCGAGGTCTTTGATACTGCCCACCATCGCATCAAAATCGTTGTCATTTTTCAGTACATCTTCTTCCAGCGGTTTTATTTTTGCTTTAAAATAAGGGTCATCGCTGGTTATTTCTTCTACTTTAAAACGTTTCTTTCCCTGTATAATAATGGTAGTGCCACCATCGGGCATTTTTATTAGTTTGGCTATTTTGGCAATTGTACCAATTTCTTCCAAATCACTTACGGTAGGTTCTTCAACGCTACTGTCTTTTTGCGCTATTACTCCTATCAATTTGTCAGCCTTATAAGCGTCACTTACTGCTTTTATGCTTTTATCCCTGCCAACCGTAATAGGTAATACTACTCCAGGAAAAAGTACTGTATTGCGTAAAGGTAAAAGCGGTAATTCATCCGGAATTGGCTGTGTATCGTTGTCTTCAATAGCATCTTCGTTCAACGGAATGATCGGCATAAACTCCATTTCTTCTTCCATTCCGGGTATAAAAAACTTATTATTCATAATTTAAACAATATATAGTCAAAATGTCAAAATACACAGTTAATTCTGTGGATTTTTGCTGGTGACCTATATAGTCAACATTAATGCCGAAAGGGAATTAATCAGTAATTAACAATAACATATCATACAAATCAAGCGTATAATATGATTCATTTATCTGCTTTGTTTGGTGGTTTATGTAAGATTATATGCGTAATTCCTGATTCACCATTCTTAATTTTTATTTGAACCTTATCTTCGCAACAATATGTACATCCATTGCACTGATAAAGAACTATTAATTTTTAATAAAATTGCCCATGCGGCAGCAATTTTAAATATGCCTTGTTATGTAATAGGAGGGTTTGTTAGGGATACAATTATTGGCAGGGAAACAAAAGATATGGATATTGTTTGCGTTGGTGATGGCATAATGTTGGCCAATGCTGTAGCCAACCAATTTAACCCAAAACCAATGGTAAATTTTTTTAAAAACTTTGGTACCGCACAAATAAAAACAGCGGATGTTGAAATTGAATTTGTAGGTGCAAGAAAAGAAAGTTATAACTACGATAGCCGCAAACCTACAGTAGAAGCAGGTACATTAAAAGACGACCAGGATAGGAGGGACTTTACCATTAATGCACTTGCCATCAGTCTTAATAAAGATGATTACGGCGAATTAGTTGATCCTTTCAATGGCATTGGTGATATTGAAAAAAAGATAATTAAAACTCCCCTCCAACCTGCACAAACCTTTAGCGACGACCCTTTGCGTATGATGAGGGCAATCAGGTTTGCCGCCCAGTTAAACTTTGTAATTGAAGAAAAAACATTTGCTGCAATCAGCGAAAATAAAGAACGGATAAAAATTATAAGCGGAGAACGTATTGCCAGTGAATTAAATAAAATACTGCTTAGCAAAAAACCTTCTATTGGTTTTGACCTGTTGTATAAAAGCGGGTTATTAAAAATTATTTTTCCGCAAATGGTGGACCTTGCTGGTGCAGAATACATAGATGGCAAGGGGCATAAAGATAATTTTTATCATACTTTACAGGTAGTGGACAATATTGCTGAACATACCGATGACCTCTGGCTTCGATGGGCAGCTGTGTTACATGATATAGCCAAACCTGTAACAAAAAAATTTGAAGATGGCCATGGTTGGACATTTCATGGGCATGAAGCTGTTGGAGGAAGGATGGTGCCTACAATTTTCAGTAAACTAAAACTGCCCCAAAACGAAAAAATGAAGTTTGTGCGTAAGCTGGTTGAGCTGCATTTAAGGCCTATCAGTCTGACAAAAGAAAATATCACGGACTCGGCTATACGCAGATTGCTTTTTGATGCCGGTGAAGATTTTGATGCCTTAATGACGTTGTGTAATGCAGATATAACCAGCAAGAATAAACAAAAGGTTAAACGTTTTTTGGAAAATTTTGAAATGGTAAGGCAACGTTGTGCAGAAGTGGAAGCCAGTGACCAGTTGCGAAACTGGCAACCGCCAATAACCGGTGAACTTATAATGCAAACATTTAAACTCCCGCCAGGCAGGTTGGTAGGGGATTTAAAAAATGCCATAAGGGAAGCTATTTTAGAAGGCGAAATACCCAACGAATATGATGCGGCCTTTGCTTTTTTAATAAAAAAAGCAGCAGGAATGGGCATTTTAAATAACCAGTGATTTATTAGCAATTATTCCATTATCAATTTGTATTTTTACAGCATGGCAATTTTACGTTTCAGGATTTATTGGGAAGATGATGACAGCATTTACAGGGATGTGGTAATTAAACACACGCAAAACTTTGCAGACCTTCATGTATGTATTTTAAAAAGTTTTGAGTTTGATAATAAACACAAAGCCACTTTTTACCGCAGTAACGACAACTGGTTAAGAGGAAGGGAAATATCATTGGAAAAATACGATGATAAAGTTTACAAGGCAGAACCTTTGCTGATGGCTGAAGTAACGATGGGGTCAGAAATAAAAGATCCCAATCAAAAGTTTATTTATGTGTACGACTTCAATAAGTTCTGGACATTTATGGTAGAACTTATCAATGTAGACAAGGAAGAAAGCAAGAAACTGGTGTACCCCGGCTGTATCCGCACAGAAGGTATTGCCCCATCGCAATATGGCACCAAGGGTTTGATAGATAAGCGCCTGGCAGAAGTAGAAGAAAAATACGATTTAAATGCCGCTGCTATGCTGGAAGGTTTTAGTGAAGAAGATGAAGATGGTAACGCGGCTGAAAGCAGTGAAGAAGAAACAGCAGGAGAAGAAACACAGGAAGACTTTTAGGTTAATGGATAATTTTTTAATGGATAATTGATAATGCAGTGCAGGATTGTTTTTCTGCTTTTGTTTTATATTTTTACTTTTTCATTAATTATCTCCTGTTTACTTTTACATGCAATTTAAAATAACTAAGCGTATATTTTCGACTTCGGTATATTTTTTTATTATGCTACTTACTTTGACAAGTTGTAATCAAAACAAAAAGCAACATTCTGATACGAAGAAAGAAGACACTTTAAAAAACATCACACAAGCTGTAAATGTTGGCAATAAATTAACAGACACATCTACTATATTAAATGCCCTTGAAGATAAAATAATTGATATTATTTTTAACTTACATGAAGTAAAAGAAAGACAAAAATATATTGAGCAACAAACCAAAGACACAAGACATTTACAAATTTTGATTGCCGGCAAACCTAACTTGACAAACAAATATTATTGGGTTAAAGTTGTAGAAGATAATGGGGTAAGTTACGTGACACATTTTAATTTTGATGTTTATCCCGACTCTATGAGAATTATGTATCTTGATACTCAAGACGACAAAGAAATCACACTTAAAAAATGGAGGAAAATAACTGGAATGTAAAAATAAATTGTTTTGCAAAAAAAGAGTGGAAGTAACGCAGCATAAACTTTTGGTTTTGCTATAGTTTTTCACCTAACCTTGAAGATATCATTAAGTTACCTTTCACTCGCCAATTGTCATAAATTATTTTTCTACTTAGTTTACAAAGAAGTTTCATTATGGTTATAATGTTATCAATTAAAGGAATTATCAATTGAAGAAAACCTGTATCATAATAGTTGGTGCAACTGCTGTTGGTAAAACAGCAGTTGCTATTCAACTGGCACGGCATTTTTCAACCGATATTATTTCTGCAGACAGCCGCCAGTGTTTTAAAGAACTAAATATTGGTGTGGCAAAACCTTCAGCAGAAGAACTACAACTGGTAAAACATTATTTTATCAATTCTCATTCAATACATGATACTTTAAATGCTGCTGTATTTGAGCAGTATGCATTGGATAAAGTAAAGCAAATTTTTAAAGAACATGATATTGCTGTAATGCTTGGTGGAACAGGATTGTACATAAAAACATTTGCCAATGGTATTGATGAAGTACCTGTAATAAAACCTGAAATAAGGGAGCAGATTATTGCAGATTATGAGTGGGAAGGTTTAGCCTGGTTACAAAAAGAAGTAGAAAAAAATGATCTTTTATATTTTAAAAAAGGGGAAATAAAAAACCCACAACGGCTAATGAGGGCATTAGAAGTAAAATTATCTACCGGTAAATCTATCATAGAATTTCAAACACAACAAAAGCGTGACCCGGGTTTTACTATTATTAAAATTGGCCTTGAAATGCCAAGAGAAGACCTTAATAAAAGAATCAATAGCAGGGTAGATACGATGATGAAAGACGGCCTGCTTGATGAGGTTAAAAGCCTGCAGCCTTATAAAGAATTAAATGCATTACAAACAGTCGGCTACCGCGAATTATTCGGGCATCTTATTGGCGACCTTTCTATTGCTGATGCTACTGAAGCTATAAAAATAAACACCCGGCAATATGCCAAAAGGCAAATGACCTGGTTTAAAAAAGATGAAGTGATAAACTGGTGTGCGCATGATTTTGAACAGGTAATCAGTCAAATAAAAAAAGGGCTTTCTCACAAGTAAGGTTTCACACAAAGGGAACAAAGAATACAAAGTTCACAAAGAAGAAATAATATTTATTAGCAATGTATTGCTTTGTGTACTTTGTTACCGTTGCGGGCTTTGTGTGAAATAAAATCTAACTTTTAAGATAGCCTTATGTATAAAGATTGCAAATTAAAATATCAAAAGGGCTGCTTAAAACTTTACTCCAACACTTGCAATAATATTTCCGCGTTGATTTTTTACATTGGCAAATGTATTGTCTTTGTCTTCTAACCTGTAGGGGAAATCTACGTCCTTGTTAAAAGAATGAGCATAAGTAAGATCAACAAAAAAGCCTTTGTTACGATATCCTAAACCACCGCTCAATATCATTTTATTGGCAGTTAAGTCGGAAGTTTTATAAGGGTTGGTGTAATATGCAAAGCCAAGCCTGGTCATTATTACATTAAACTTTAGCTCGCCACCCACACGAAAGTCAAAGGCACCTTTGTATTCATTTCTTATTGTCTGGTTCAATAATGTATAATAATCAACTTCTGACTGTTTGGGATTTGTATTGTTACTATAAAAAGACGATCCTTTATAACCGACATATTCAATATCTGCAGTAATAAATCCTTTTTGTTGTTTTACATTTTCTATTTCTCTAATAACATAACTTCCACTAATCAGCACCTTCCATGGGGTAGACATTGAATAAGTACTTTCTCCGGGTACGCCATGTGTAAAGAATGTTGATGATACGCTTTTGCTGCCTTTATAATTTTCCGTATTTACATCAAGGTCGGTGTGGCGTGTATCTTTTAAACTAAACATATAGCTAGGCGTATGTACCGCAAAACCTAAACGAAGGTATTCTGTGGGTTTAAAAATCAACCCAAGTTTTAGGTTTATACCAACTCCCTGTGTAGACAAATTATCCATATAAGTAAAATAACTAAAATTATTATTGGTATCACTGGAGGTATCTCTTTCCTTAAAAGTTGAATTGCTATGGTAATCTACAATCGGTATTCCGATGCTTCCGCCTAACATAAATTTATCATTTTTGTTCATCGCATAGCCAAGTGCTACTTCATACATTCCGCCACTTGTTTGTATAGTGTTTTGTTGATACAGCGCTTTTCCGCTTTGCAGTAGAAATTCAGGCAAAGCCTTGACCCTGTTGCCGCTAAAAGTATCTACCAGGTAGGTATATAAAGCAGGTGCTGCACCGTAGGCATATTTAGGATCATTCAATATGTCGTCGATAGTGCCCGTATTTAACCCTTTTACAACTTCCTCTGCAAACTGTTCGCTAAATGAACTGTAATTATTATAACCCGAATATTGAACAAGGTTATTGTAGTTTACTGTTTGACTTACTGCAATACTGATAGCCTGGCTAAACCCGGGTTTATTGCGGTTAGCTGCTCCGTAAACTATTCCGATTGGCCCTGCCAGGAAAGCAAAATTATTGTCATTGCTTTTTAATTTGGTGTCCCTGTAGTTTACATTGGTGTTATTGAAATAATATCCCGGTGTATAGACAAATTCCCCCGTTTTATAATTACCTAAACCTGCAGGGTTAACAAAATTGGCAGTGATATCCCCACCTAAAGACCCCATGGCACCGCCAATAGCAACTACACGTGCGGTTCCATTTTGTGGAAAAAATGAATATTTTAATATATCTTCAGGAATTTGTGCATATATGGCCCCACTAATAAGTAAAGCTGGCAGGAGCAAGTATTTTTTCATGGCAAAATAATTTTTTTATACCATTTTAAAGCGGGTATATATTCTATTGGATATGTAAATTAGCTTAGTACCTTTTTAATTTCTTGAAATTCTTCCTCCTGAAGAACTACTACCCGATGATGAAGATGAACTGCTGCTGCTTGGTGGAGGAGTATAAGTCCTTTCAGTAGTTGTACTGTTGTTTGTTGTATTACGGTTACTGGTATTGCTTTGATTAAACTGCTTAAAAGACTGTGTAGGAGCAGGAGATAATACATTTTCTATTATCCTGCCTAATTTGCTGCCAGCACTTCTTACAGCTGGTTTATCGCCTGGTATGTAGGTAAGCGGAAGATTACTATTATTATGATTTTTACCATAACCATTCAGGTTAGTCATTCTTGGAGTTGAATTTTTAACCGGGGCAACATTTGTAATATATACAGGGCTTGGGCTATAATAAGGATTGTAATAGTAATCATTATAATGAAACTTATTATAGCTATTGTAGTTTGTTGCATAAGTAAAACCATTGTAATAAGACTGGCTATTATAATAAGTATGATAATACGGGCTATAATCATAATCATTATTTAAATTCCTCCACCTTGAATCAAGTATTCCCATTCTTATCAACCTGTCATCAGTATTATAGTAATTAACCTGGTCGTTTCTTACTTCTTCTTTTTTATCTTTATTTACCTCCTGGCCATCTACATATGGCCGAACAGGTGAAAAGTAAACATCATCAGGGGTTTGCCCCGTTTTATACATGGTAGAACAACTGCTAAAAGCAGCCGCAGAAACAGCTAAAAGTAAAAGTTTCGTTTTCATGATAATTTGTTTAAAAATTATTGTAAGATGAAGTTACTATTTTTGTGCCCGTTTTATGATGTAAATGTAATGCAATATTTTAGCATGCCGTTGTTAAATAAGTGCAAAAAAACTAATGATTGTTAGGTTGATTTTGTCAGGCAAAATAAAAATAATTTTAGTGGCTTATTTTAATTTTTTTAATAATAAAAACAAATAATAAACATATAAATGAGTAAAGAAATTACCAGCAGGGCAGATGATTATTCGCAATGGTACAACGATCTTATTATTAAAGGCGGGCTGGCAGATTATAGTGCTGTACGTGGTTGTATGGTTATTAAACCATATGGGTATGCCATTTGGGAAAACATGAGGGATGAGCTGGACAGGATGTTTAAGGAAACAGGCCATGAGAATGCCTACTTTCCTTTGTTTGTGCCAAAAAGTTTATTTGAAACAGAAGAAAAAAATGCAGAAGGCTTTGCAAAAGAATGTGCTATTGTTACACACTACCGCTTAAAAACCGACCCTGATAACAAAGGGAAACTGATAGTTGACCCGGAAGCAAAGCTGGAAGAAGAATTAGTAATAAGGCCAACCAGTGAAGCTATTATCTGGAATACTTATAAGGGTTGGATACAATCTTACCGGGACCTTCCCCTGCTGATAAATCAATGGGCAAATGTAGTAAGATGGGAAATGCGTACCCGCTTATTTTTACGCACTACAGAGTTTTTATGGCAGGAAGGGCATACGGCACATGCCACCCAACAGGAAGCCATAGACGAAACAGTACAAATGCTGAATGTGTATGCAACATTTGCAGAAAATTTTATGGCTATGCCCGTAATTAAAGGCGTAAAATCAGCCAATGAGCGTTTTGCCGGTGCAGAAGATACTTATTGTATTGAAGCCATGATGCAGGATGGTAAGGCATTGCAGGCTGGTACTTCGCATTTTTTAGGGCAAAATTTTGCCAAAGCATTTGATGTAAAATTTGCTGATAAAGATAATAGGCTGGATTATGTATGGGCTACCAGCTGGGGTGTAAGTACAAGATTAATCGGCGCATTGGTAATGGCGCATAGCGATGATCAGGGTTTGATATTGCCACCAAAATTAGCGCCTATACAGGTAGTGATTGTTCCTATTTTTAAAGGAGAAGAACAAAAGTTGCTGATTGATGAAAAAGTAAAAAGTTTACAAAAACAATTAAAAGCGGCAGGTATAAAAGTTAAATATGATGATAAAGATAATAACAGGCCCGGATGGAAATTTGCTGAATATGAAATGAAAGGTGTGCCTGTTCGCATCGCTATTGGGGCAAGGGATATTACCAACAATGTGGTGGAAGTAGCAAGAAGGGATACCAAAGAAAAAATGAGTATGGGTTTTGAAGGGCTGGCTGAAAATATCATAAAACTTTTAAGTGACATCCAGGCAGCTATCTATAGTAAAGCTAAAGTTTTTAGAGATGAGCATATAACCAATGCTGATAGCTGGGATGAATTTATACAATTACTTGATGGTAAAACAGGTTTTATTGCAGCTCATTGGGACGGCACTTCCGAAACAGAGGATAAAATTAAAGAACTAACCAAGGCGACTATACGCTGTATACCATTAAATAACAAACCTGAAGAAGGTAAATGTATTTTATCTGGTAAACCAAGCACTCAAAGGGCTTTATTTGCGAGGGCTTATTAATCAGTAATTTTTATCCCTAAATATTTAAAAAAGGCGTTGAAATATTCGGCGCATTTTGAGTTCATTACCGAAAAAATCAGTGTTCGGCCACATTTATTTTTTTCACCTCCACGTTGTTGCCGGATTTAATTTGTATAAGATACTGGCCCTGTGAATAGCGGCTTACATCCATAGTTTCTACCTGGCTTATTGCAGCTATCTTTTTCTGAGCCAAAACTTTTCCATCTATTGATAAGAAACTGATACTGCCTGGTTTATTTACCATGCTACCAGTAAAACCTATATTCAAAATATCCACAGCGGGGTTGGGGTAAATCGAAACCGAATATTTCTTGCTGAAATTTACTTTTTGTATGGTGCTATATTTAAATGTGCCATCTGTAAAAATAATTTTTAAGCGGTAATAATTAATGCCCATTGCCGGTGTAGTATGCAAAAAGCTATAGTCAGGGTTATTTGTTACGGCAGCACTTCCCAGCAGGTTGAATTGTGCAGGGTTGGTAGCATGTTGTATTTCGTATTGCTGTATATTGGTTGATTTGCTTCCGGTCCAGTTGAGTAATACATTTTCACCCTGAGGTAAGGCTGTAAATTTTTGAAGCTCTAGGGGAAGTATCAAGCTTTGCAATACAAGATGATCTTCTACTTCACCTTTGCCAAAATCGCCTGTAGCATCTGCTGCAGTTAAGGTAACATCAGTTAAACGAAGGCGCAAAAATGTATACCCAATTGTGGTGGTAAAAGTGGGCAGTCCTGTAAAATTAAGCACTACACTTTGCTGACTTGGATTAGAGGGCACAGCAATTGTGGCATATTCATTGGTGTCAAATACACCATTGCCGTCGTTATCTATCCAGCCGCAAAGGTTTACTGTGGCACCGGTATTATTGAAAACAGATACGGTAATTGAAAAACTCGTGGCACCCGATACAATGGAAGGTGTAGAAAAAATACCATCCTCATCGTCCGTAGAACCAGAATTCAGGTTATCATCTCCATCAGCCAATACAGAACTGTTTTGCGTTTCTTCTGCATCCACTTCATTTCCGATTCTTATATTAAAAAACGACACTGCCGAACTTGCGGGTGTACCTAAATCATAACCTGCAGGGGCATCGCCAAAATCGGAAGTATTAGGACTCATTGCAAAAATAAAGTGGTTATCTTTTCCTTTTGTAGCCGGGGGAATACTCTTATCAAAACCCGGAATAAAAGACATCCATTGCCCAGGAATGGTAGTTTCATCTGAGTGAATAGTAGTACCAATATAGGTAAAACCATTTGTAGGATTATATTGAAAATGGCCAGTACCTTTTATCTTTCCTGTACTTCCCAAATAGTCGTTGTGAGACCCTCCAATAAAAGTGGCAAATTTTCTAGTGGCGAGCCCATTCGCAAAAACGCTATAGGTAATATCCTTTGGGCCTTGTGATGTGCTTCCATGTGTACCCTGGTAAAATGGACTGTAAGCAGAAGCATTGTACACTGGAAAATTAATAGATTCAGTGGTGCCAAATAATAATACGTCATGTGTACGTAAATCTATTACAAGGCCACCGACTATATCAGCGGCATCTCCACCATTATAAGTTGTCATGAAACCAGTACCGGCACTTCCATTTAATGGAATTTGTGATAAAAACTGGTCAGGAATCGCTGTATTTGCACCATGAGTTGGCTGTGCAGATCCTGCAGTGCCGGGCATATCGTTCGAACTTGTATTACCTGCTACGTAAAAATAATTATTATCAGCTGCAACCAGTGCAGCATTGGTTGAGTCACTGAATTTTCCTTCGTTTGCACTTCCACCTAAATAAGAAAATACAGAAAATGCTGTTGGTGTGCCAACCGGCAGTACACCTATCAATAATTCGTTGCCCGATATGGTATTATCAACAGAATTTACCAACGCAGGATACGAACCTCCCGAACCGTTAACATGTACAGCAAATGCTAGTTTTGATTTATCGGGCGTTGCCGCAATTGCCGTAAAGGATTCTGTAGATGAACCACCAACATAAGTACCCCATTCAGCAACGGGCACTGTGCTTGCGTCCTTGATGCGTAAAATTAAACCTTCTGCTCCTCCGGCATACAGGGGGTCTGGCGCAGTAGCTGGTACAAGGGATGTGGGCAAGGATACGTCCGCAATACCGCCAACATAAAATACATCATTGTCTATTATTGCCTGAGATTGATAAGTTATATCGCCTGCATTTCCAGCAATGATATTGTTAAAAAACCTGGTTGTAAGGTCGGGAGAAAAAATTTGTAGGGTATCTGCCTGGTATACCACTAAAATCCTGTTATTGGGGAAGATACCCAATGCCACTGGAACATTCGTAGTTTGTCCGGTATAGGTCCATGCTGTAATAGCGGTGCCAGTTGGATTTAAACGGTATAAGATAACAGATTGCTGAGCACCGCTTGAATTGGTGGCAAAATTATAGGTGCTTAAAAACCCGGGTGCAACACCACTCATGTAAGCAGTGCTAATTGCTTCGTTTGTTAAGCCGCAGGCATATACCTCACTGGCAGTATTTACAGCAATGGTGTAAAGGTATTCGTCAAAAGTACTGGTATTGTTATGCATGTATGTAGACCATAACATTACAGGATCTATCACCAAGGGAAGGTTTGGATTGATATTACCGGCAATATCATACTGAAATGTATTTTTATCTTTGAGTGCCCTCATGCCGGTTGCAAAAAGTTTTTTATGTCCATCTATCAATTGGTAGGTTTCCGGTATTACAATCTTCATATCACTGTACCTCATGTCAATTACCATGTCACCATTCTTATTTAACACAAGACTGTCCTGGCCCTTAAAATTCATTTGTATTTTTTTGTAATCTTCAGCCCTTGCTACCAGCCAGTCAAATTCAAGTGCGCCATTTTCGCCAGAGTATAAACGCAGATCTATTCCATGGTACACATTTTTGAGGGTTATTTCATTAAATATCGGAGCATTAATGGTACCTGACTTAGTGTTGTAAGAACCCTTTACATCGGCAATTTTACCCGGCAATACTGTCCAGTTTTGCAATGAACCCGGAAAACTGATATCAACTACTTGTTTTCCAATTTTTGTTGTATCGCAAACTTGTTCTGTAACTATTCTTAGCTTATGGTTATATATACCCATCGAGCCAAACGATGTACGGAAACCATATAAAACTTCTATATTACCAAATTGCCCATTATTTTTTTGAAACCAAATAGTATTGCGGCTTGCTTTTACAGTTTGCGCTGTGGTTTGCTTTATTTGCGCCAAAGTTTTATCGCTCTTGTGTTTTGTTTTTTTTGCTGAAGCCGTATTTTGAGCATAAACAGGTAAATAAATTGCCAAAGCAACAATCATAAGCAAGGTGCAAAGTACCAGTTGTGTTTGCTTCTTTGAAGTATTAAAAATGTATCCAGGAAATAGCTTAGTGTATAATTCTATTTTCATAAGCATAAATTTTCATAGATATTGATAAAAGCGATACTGACAAACGAATGTATTTTTATTAGTATCGCATTTTTTTAAATAATGGGCATATACAGAGTAAATAACATGTAAATCATCATAAACAACGTTTAAACAGCTTCTTTATTTCATTAAATATTTTTTATAATTGCCCGAAAATAAGTGAGATTGATATTGCTTTTTTTAAGGGTAGTAGTTTTACGTTTTTGGATGGTATATTTTCTTTCCACTAGATAGCATTGCTTCACCTTTCAGTTATAGCAATGTTTAAACTGTAAATTATTTTGTAAGCATTTAATATACTTCTAAAAAAATCCCGGAACTTTTTAAGCTCCGGGATTTTTATTGAACAAGGTTTACTGTCTTATTTCCAGTCTATTTAACAATAATCTTCTTGATATAATTACCTTCGGGTAAATATGCCACAACGCTATAAACTCCTGCAGGAATTCCAGCCAATGATAATTTATATACACCGTTAAATGTATTGACGTTTTCTTTTTGAATTAGTTTTTGTCCCGCCATATTAATCAATTCAATGGTAGCAGTATTTGTGGTGCCTGCAATAAACAGGTTTACATAATCCTTTGCAGGATTAGGGCTCACTGTAAAGGAAACTCCATTAGACTCATTAATAATGGCATTACGAATAACTGAGAATACCTGGCTGCTATCCTTATTTACTTGTCTTATTCTGTAATAATAAAGCACTTTAGGCTGTACAAAATTATCTGTAAAAACATAATTGGTTTGCTGTGTGGTAGTTCCACTGCCATTCACCCATCCAATTTGACTAAAGTTTATTCCATCTGTTCCTCTATCAACAATAAATCCCTCGTTATTTAATTCTAATAACGTGCTCCAGGATAATTGTATACTTTTTTGTGCAGCTGTAGCAGTAAAATTGGTAAGGGTTACAACAAAACTAAATGAAGGCGTTACCAGCATAAATTGCGAAAAGCCGGTAAAATTAGCTGAGTAAGTAATATAACCTGCTGCAGTATCTTCCAGTACTGTTGGTGTAATTAGCTCTGTGTTACTTGTAGTTAATGTACTGCCCAGGCTAACTCCATCTTTAACTTTCAAAATTTTAAGCTTCAATTTTTCTACACCCCATATTGCCAATTCAGCTTCGGTAAAATAAAAAACAGCTTTGTAAGTAGCATCATTATTTGCAGTCGCAGGACTTACCTGGAAAACTTTTTGGCTGCGTAAATATGATCCACCCGGCGTATTTACAGTAGTGGTGCCATTGCCAGCCTGTGTAACTTTTGTGGTAATAGCAATTAAGTTGGTGCTGGCATTGCTTAATGTAGCAATGGCATTGCTGGCAGTACTTTTAAAGTTGTATACAGCGGTATCTTGTTTAACATCATAAGCATAACTGCTGTTAACAGCAGTTTCAATATGAAAAGGTGTAGCAGTAAGTACTACATCATCAACATTAAAACCGGGGTTATTGCCTGTTGTAAGCGAACCCGTTTGCCAATAAAAATCAATATTAAATTTAGTGCCTGTTAAAACTGACGGCGTAGCTAAATTAGGTGTATTTGCCAATGTGGTGGTATTGCTGCTGTAAGGGCCATTACCTGTAGCTCCGGAAGTATTGCCGAAAAAATAAAATGGGCCAAACGGGCTGTCGGAATGTGTATACACCAAATATGCTTGGTCGCCGTTTACAAGCCCCCTTGTTTTATATTTGAAACTTAGGTTGCCCAACGATAAAACAGAACTGCCATCAATTACAGGCGATTTAAGCACTGCAGCACCCGAAACACCTTTTGTATAGGTATTAGGTTTTAGGGATTTATCATTTGAAACATGTGCACAATTACCAGAGCCACCCGCATCCCCGTGTGAACTGGCAACAAAAAAGTTTGTATAACCAGAAGTGGTTAATAAACCCCATCCTTTAGGTAAACCATAAGTCCCAGTTGGGCTTTCAAAACTTTCACTTAAAATATTAATTGGTTTTTCACCCACCCTCATATTGTCATCATCACCAATAGTAATAGTAAGCGATTGTGCATCTGTGCCAGCTGTTACGCCTGTGCCTGTTATGGTATAAGTTAATATGATAGTTCTGTCTCCATCAACCTTTGCATTATCAAAAATGCGAATATTGAATGGTTTAACATTATCTCCTGCAACAAATGAAGCAGTTGTTGGGGATAGCAACTGATAGTCATCACCATTGATAGCGGTGCCACTAATATTAAAATTCACAGTTGCATTTCCGGTTGCTTTGTCTTCTGTATTTATTGTAAGCAATACATCTTTATATCGCGGGTAGGTGGTATTTGTAGCTGTTTCAAAAACAAATAATTTACCGGTACAATTGGTAAACGAAATTTTATTACTACCTGTTACAGTAACTCCTCCAACTGAAGAAATTGCCAATGATTTCCTTCTTGGACTATTGAGCATTACAGTTTGCATCCTGTCAACCTGGTTGATAGTAAATGTGTTTAAAAAAATATCATCGGTATAGTCCATGTAATTCTCAAACATCTCATCTGCTGTACCGCAACTATTGGGTTTTGGATGTGTTGGGGTGCCTGTATTTTGTGTAAAATGTACAGGTGTGTCACCACAAAAATCATCACCACAATTGGTATCGCCCCAAATATGCCTTAACCCCAAAAAATGCCCTGCCTCGTGGGATAATGTTTTACCTAATCCATAACTGGTGCCGCAATCAAAAGGTAAAAAAGTACTGCCAATGGTACTTGTTCTAACTACAACGCCAGAGGTAAGGCTCGTTTCTCCATTTGTAAGGCCGGGTAATGTGGAGCTTACCGGAAATGTTGAATAACCCAAAAGAGTGATGGAGTCACCCCGTACAATATTTGGCACTACCCACACATTAAAATAATTGTCTGCATTCCATACAGATGCTGGTTTTACTGTTTGATCGATATATGAAGTTTGCCATCCTGAAGTGGTATAGTCATTCCATGATTTTGTGTTAATGTCAATCCTGTCTATCCCCGGTTCAGTAAGTGTATTGCCTGATATATCGGTTTTAGCCAGCACAAATTGAATACCGGTATTAGCAGCAACAGCATATTGACTGTTTGAAAGGTTAGCATAATCCTTATTAAGCTGCAGTATTTGCTGTTCAATAAGGGCAGTGCTTATATTAGGTATAGTGCCAATAGCTTCTCCTTTGCTGATGATATGAAAAACCACAGGAATAGTGTAATTGGTAGATTGTTCACGAAACGCTTTACGTGCCTGCGTTTTTTTACCCAGCCATGATTCAAATTGGGCATCGGTTTCAGCATTTTGGTGTGTTTTTCTGTATTCGTTCATCACTTCAACCGTGTAGCACCTTATTTCCTTTTTTGTATTGGGCAACTGAAGTATTTGGGCAAAAGATTTTTGATTGGCAGCAAGAAAGAATGTGACTATAAATACCAGGTAAAATTGTTTCATAATATAAAATGTAATATTAAATAAGACCTTACAGACTGCAAGGTATGCTGTGATAAAATAATCACAATTTTATTTACCTGTTTTAACATATTAGTGTTCTCTGGTTGACAAATAATTATAATCTTCCAATATCTTTTCTAAAAAATCAAAAGCGTACATATCAGTTGATACTTTTAATACACCTTGTACTTTATAAGCTACCCTGTTACACATTTCAAAGTGATTATTTTTTGTAGTCTGGCTGATAACATTTTTAATGGTATTAATATCCCTGTCACTCAGCCGCAATACTTCAGGAAATGCCACTTTATAATTATTTTCGGCTACATTAATAAAAATGGTATCGTTTACTGTTAAATTCGACCTGGTATTCACAACCACAGTTTCAGCTACAATATCTCCAAGGCGCTGGTTTTTGCGTGAAATACCCATGATGATGATAGATGTAATACCACCAATAAATAACCATGCAAGTCCTGTATAGCCATTGTTCCAAAAAAGTGTAAAAATTATAAAACCCCATTCGTAAAAGCGCATAAACCATCTGAGCAGGTATTGGCCCAGCGTGGGTTCGCCGCCATCAAGACTAACTACTTTTATTTTTAATAATTTTTTTCCAACGGTTTGACCATTCATTAAAATTTCACTGGCGGTGGTGTAAAAAAGTGTAGGGATAACCAAAACAATCAATACCAGCCCCTTACTTCCTTCACCTACTCTAAAGCCACCATACAAAAGGTATAAAATGCTGAACATGTATAATATCAATAATGTAAAATCAATAAAGTAGGCCAGCATCCTTTTATGAAATTCAGCAATTTCAAATTCTATATCAATATTAAAAGGCGTAGCTATTTGTATCACGGGCATTCTACAAATTACCTAATTAATTGCGTAAATAAAAAAATTATGCGCAATATTATTATCAATAATTACTATCCTTCCTGACAATTTATCATTGGCTGCTTATTATAATGGCTGCAAATATTTAGATTTTTTATCAACTGTTTAGGAACATCTTTTGGGCTGTTAGCATAGTCGGGGTATCCAATTGGCATTTATACAGAGATCGTCCGCAATAGTGATATTTAACACTAAATTTCTTTATTTTTATCACATGCGTGAAGGAATGTTCATTAAAAAGAATGTTGATAAATGGAATAGCTACCAGCATGTACAAACAAACGACCCCGACGAAACAGCAGAACGTTTTATTACTTTGGTAGATGATCTTTCATATGCAAAAACATTTTACCCTAAAAGCAAAGTAACCCGTTGGATAAATGGAATAGCTGCCGGTATTTATCAAAATATCTATAAAAATAAAAAGGAAAAGTATTGGCGGGTTTTCACTTTTTGGAAATATGAATTACCGCTTTTATTTAAAAAATATCATAAAACTTTATTATTTACTTTTTTTGTTTTTTTGTTGTTTATTTTAATTGGGGTATTTGGTTCTATAAAGGATGAAACTTTTATAAGGGGTGTATTGGGAGATAATTATGTAGATATGACGGAAGAGAATATTGCCAGGGGTGATCCATTTGGTGTATATAAAAGCGATAACCCCTTTACTATGTTTGTGTACATTGCTATGAACAATAGTTTTGTAGCATTGCTGATGGTAATTGGCGGATTACTGGCAGGTATCGGTACAATTTTTGCCATGTGGCAAAACGGATTAATGTTGGGATGTTTCCAGTATATGTTTTTTTCAAAAGGCCTGGGTATAAGTTCTGTAATGGTAATATGGGTGCATGGTACATTGGAAATTCTGGCTTTTGTAATAGCCTCCACAGCAGGATTTATTATAGCCCAAGGCATTCTTTTTCCGGCTACTTTTTCCAGGATGGTTTCTTTTAAAATGGCCATTAAAGATGCCTTAAAAATAATGATTGTTTTAGTACCGGTATTTATTATTGCTGCCTTCTTTGAAAGTTATGTAACCCATTTAATGAGCAATACTTTTGATAAAGAAAACAATATTGGCTTACCAGTGTGGGCCAGTGCTGTTATCCTTTTACTGTCATTGGCATTTATACTTTGGTACTTTGTTATTTACCCTATTCGTCTACATAAAAAAAATTATCAGTTGCAAAAGGATAGTTTTATAAAACTGCATTTAAAATAAAAATGAGGTGTACAAAATTGCTCATATCCCTTTGCCTGTCTGTTCTTTGCAGCCTGCATTCCAGTGCACAGGATACTGATTATGTGTATGCTGATTCTTCTGTTTTACGGGCTGATTCTTTATCATCAAGAACTTTAGTTTTCGATAAAAGCAACCAGCCGAATAAAAATTCGGTAATTGACAGTTCTTTACAAAAAAACCAGGTTTCTATTATAAATGATTCAGCTGAAGCATTAAAAAATGCCAGGTCTTTCGCCTATGCTAAAAATTTAGATAGTATTTTAAAAGCTTTACAAAAAGAGCAACTTAGCAGGGCTGAACCAGCAAAGGAGCATATTTCGTGGCTGGAAAGATTTTTATTTTCATCTTTCACAAAAGTTTTTTTCTGGATAATAGCTTGCTTTTTTATTTTATTTATTTTATACAAACTTTTTTTTACTGCTGGTATTTTTCAGCGGCAAACTGCCAGCAACAATGTTACCTTTATACCGGTGGAGGAAGAGCATTTATTGGCAACCACAGATTATAATAATTTGATAACCCAGGCAGCGGCGGCTAAAAATTACCGGCTGGCTACCAGGTATCATTACCTGCAGACATTACAAAAATTAGCTTTAAAAAATGCTATACTATTTGCACCTGAAAAAACCAATTACCAATATATAATGGAATTGTTTGGCAAACCATACAAGGATGAATTTATTTCCTTAACAATAAACTATGAATATGCCTGGTATGGTGGATTTGAGATGAATGAAATTATTTTTACTACCATTCAAAATAATTTTAAACAGTTTAAGAATCAATTATAATTATTTTGAGAAGACGCACTTTATATTGTTACATTTCAAATTGCCGCTACGGGTTTCGGCCGGTGGGGACACCGGCCGAGGCTGAGCCGTGGTTGGAGCCCCCACCAACCACTTGTTGCAGCAACAGGTTGGAAAACACCCCTTTATATTGTTGCATTCTTTTATTGCTGGTATTATTTTTTGCATCCTGCGGCAAAAAGCAACTTGTATTGCCACCTTTAAAAGAAACTTTTTCGAAAAGAGATAAAAACCCTTTCGGCAGTTATGTTTTTTACAACCAGTTGAAGCAGTTATATTATAACAATGAAATAAATACCGAAAAACAAAACTTTGAAACTGTTTGGCAAAATATTTCTGATACAGCTGCTGTATATATTTTAATCAGCAAAAATTTATTTCTTTCTCAAGCAGGCCAAAGATCAATGCTTCAATATGTAAATGAAGGCAACAGTTTATTCATCAGCAGCGAAAACATTGATGGCAGTTTGCTTGATTCACTCGGTTGCATAGAGGCCCCGCCTTTATTTGTCAATGGCGCTTTGTCAGATATACAAACAACTTCGGTAAAAATGGATACCGCTTTTTTTGAAGATACGTCAGCATATAGTTATTATTATTTACCGTTAAGCAATCATTTTAAAAGTTACGATACCAGTATTACCAATGTGCTGGGAACAAATGCCGCCGGCAAGGCAAATTTTATTGAAGTGTTTTATGGCAAAGGAAGGTTTTATCTTCATTGTGAACCAAGGGCTTTGAGTAATTATTTTTTATTGCAAAAAGCAAATTATCAATACCTGCAAAATATTTTCCAGCCTGGCAGCACAACACCGGAGCATGTATATTGGGATGATTATTATAACAAAAAAAATTACCCGCCCAACAGTATGGGAAGTAAAAATGCGGTAGGCTTATTGCTGCAATACCCTGCAACAGCATGGGCTTTTTGGCTGGCACTGATTTTACTGGCGCTGTATATTTTGTTTGGCGGAAAACGCCGGCAACGCATTATAGAAAAAATTTTACCCAATACCAATACCACGGTTGCGTTTACAGAAACAGTTGGCCGGTTATATTTACAAAAAAAGGATAACCGCAATATTGCGCAAAAAATGATCACTTATTTTCAGGAGCATATCCGAAAACAATATTATTTAAATACCAACCAGGTAAACGATGATTTTATTACAGCGCTCAGTAGAAAAGCCAATGTGCCAAAAGAAATTACAGCAGCTTTATTTCAATCAATTGACCTTGTACACAATTCATCTGAAGTAAGCGATCAGCAATTATTATTATTAAGCCAGCAAATTGAATATTTTTATAAAAATAAAATCTAATGGAAGCAGATGTTTTTCACCAACGCACTAACCTATCGGGCCTAAACGAACGGATACATGCAATAAGAAATGAAATAGGTAAAGTGATAATTGGCCAGCACAAAATGCTTGATCTGTTAATGATCGGATTATTATGCGACGGGCATATTTTAATTGAGGGAGTGCCGGGTGTGGCAAAAACGCTTACCGCAAAACTGATGGCAAAAGTTATTGATGTAGATTTTAGCAGGATACAATTTACCCCTGATTTAATGCCGAGTGATGTAGTGGGCACATCTGTATTTAACCCAAAAGAAGGCGATTTTTATTTTAAGCCGGGCCCGGTTTTTAGTAATATTGTTTTAATAGATGAAATTAACAGGGCTCCTGCTAAAACCCAGGCTGCATTATTTGAAGTAATGGAAGAGCGGCAGGTAACTGTTGACGGAGTTACGCATGAAATGCGTTTTCCTTTTATTATTCTTGCTACGCAAAACCCAGTAGAACAGGAGGGTACCTACCGTTTGCCGGAAGCCCAGCTGGACCGCTTTATTTTTAAAATTGATGTGCAGTATCCAAACCTGCAGGAAGAAATAGGCATATTACAAAGCCAGCACCTGACCCCGCAGGCACAACTGCTGAGCCAGGTAAATAAAATTGTATCCTCTTTTGAAATTCAGGAATATAGAAGCATACTGCAATCTATTATTGTTGAACCTAAATTGATTGAATTTATTGCCAGGATTGTTATTGAAACCCGCAATAATCCTGCATTATATCTTGGTGCTTCCCCCAGGGCATCATTGGCAATTTTAAAAGCTTCCAAAGCCAATGCCGCCATAAAGGGCAGAGATTTTGTTACACCTGAAGACGTTTTGGAAATGGCAACACCTGTATTAAGGCACCGCATCATTCTTACACCCGAAAAAGAAATGGAAGGAATTACCCCCGATGAACTGATTGAAAGCATTGTAAAAACTATCGAAGTACCCAGGTAATAATCCGGCTAACAACAACAGTAAATTTTATTCAGCTTTTTCTATTAACTTATGACATTTATAAAAAAATATATCGGTGCACTTTTTTTAACCCCGCGTTTTTATTTGGTAGTGGGCGCTTGTATTGTTTTATTTATTGTATCTTTTTTTTATACTCCCTTATTAATTGTTCCCCAAATTGGCTGGTATGTAATAGTAATGCTGTTATTGATTGATTACTTCTTTCTGTTTATTACGGGCAAAATGCCGCTGGTAAAAAGAGTTACAGCAGACAGGTTTAGTAACAGTGATGAAAATAAAGTGACATTACAGGTTAGCAATATGATGGGTTTTGAATTAGACTTCGAAATTATTGATGAGTTGCCTGTTCAGTTTCAAAAAAGAGACTGGATTTTATACCAGCATCTTGCACCCTTTCAACAAAAAAATATTGTTTATTCTGTAAGGCCAACCGAAAGAGGAGAATACTATTTCGGCAACATTATTGTTTATGTAAAATCAGCGCTTGGCTTGTTAATGCGCAGGCATACTATTGCTGCTGAAGTAATGGTACCGGTTTATCCTTCGTTTATGCAACTACGTAAGTACGAGCTGTTATCTAAAACAACCATCCAATCGGAACATGGTAATACAAGAATGCGTAAAATCGGCCACAGTATGGAGTTTGAACAGATAAAGGAATATGTGAGGGGCGATGATATTAGAACGATTAACTGGAAAGCTACAGCCCGAAGGTCATCATTAATGATAAATAATTATACTGAAGAAAAAAGCCAGCAGGTGTATTGTGTTATTGATAAAGGCCGTTTAATGAAAATGCCCTTTGGTAATTTAAGCCTGCTTGACTATGCTATTAACAGTACGTTGGTTTTAAGTAATGTTTGTTTACAAAAACAGGATAAAGTAGGGCTGATAACTTTTGCAAACAAAATAGGTACCGTATTGGCTGCAGACAGGAAGCCTATACAAAGGGCCAATATTCTGCAGTTTTTGTATAACCAGGAAACACAATTTTTGGAAAGCGATTATGAAATGCTTTACCTGCAGATACGGAGCAGGATAAAACAAAGAAGCCTGCTAATATTATTTGCCAATTTTGAATCACTATCGGGTTTAAAGCGTCAGTTGAATTACTTAAGGTCCATAGCAAAGCATCATTTATTGCTGGTAATATTTTTTGAAAATACAGAATTAAAACAACTCTCCCTGATGCATGCAGCAAACCTTGAAGAAGTGTATGTAAAAACAATTGCAGAAAAATTTGCTTTTGAAAAAAGGCTGATTGTAAAAGAGCTGTCAAACCACGGTATCCTTTCTATTTTAACCACACCAGAAAATTTAACGGTAAGCACTATCAATAAATATTTAGAGCTAAAAGCACGGCAGGCTATTTAATTGTTTTTACTTTCAAATTGTATTGCCTGATTCAAAATGGATATATGCCTTTGTAGTTTATTTGTGCATTTATGCTCCCGCAGATTGCGCAGATTTACGCAGAAATAATTAATGATTTTTTATGGCTACAGATTATGCCGGCCTTCGCAAAAAAATATTTTTATATTTGAACATAATTTATTTTGTATGGATGAAAATGAAATTTCATATTTAATCAGGGGAGCTATTTTTAAGGTTTATAATGAACTTGGTCCCGGTTTGCTTGAAAGTGTTTACCAGTATATTTTAAAATATGAGTTAGGGAAATCAGGTTTAAATGTAAAATCAGAAGTAGTATTGCCTGTTTATTATGATGGTATAAAACACGATATTGGGTTTAGGCTGGACTTATTAGTTGAGAATAAAGTTATCATTGAATTAAAGTCGGTTGAAGAATTACAAAAGGTGCATCATAAACAATTGCTGACATATTTAAAACTCTCAAAATTAAAGTTGGGTATTTTTGTAAATTTTAATGCTGATGATATTTCTAAGAGTATTTTCCGAAAAGTAAATGGGAAATAATTAGCTCCCGCAGATAGCGCAGATTGCCGCAGAGGTATTTTTGGATAATTTGTTGCCGTATATGAAGTTGGTTTTCGCAGATATTTTTCTGCGTTAATCTGCGCTATCTGCGGGAGCATAGTTACCTTCGCAAAAAATACTATTGGCCCGCAAAGAAACATACCGCTTAAAACACGCCGCTAAATTTTCTGATGAAAAAGTTCCTGCAAAGAAAGAACGTAAGGAACGGGTTGCAATTAACCCTGCAATACAACTGCCTTATGCAGAAGGTAAAATGTTATTGATTGATAAGCCCATGCATTGGACATCTTTTGACGTAGTGCGTAAACTACGCAGCATGTTACAAATAAAAAAGATTGGCCATGCCGGTACCTTAGACCCTTTGGCAACAGGGTTATTAATTGTTTGCACCGGAAAATTTACAAAAAAAATAAACGAATATATGACCCGTGAAAAAGAATATACCGGCCATTTTGTTTTAGGGGCTGTTACCCCAACATTTGATCTTGAAAGCGAGCCGGCCGAGTTTAAAGATTATTTAGGGTTAACAGAGACGGAAATAAAAAATACAACGATACAGTTCACAGGTACCATCAATCAAATGCCACCCATTTACTCTGCAATAAAAAAAGATGGTATTGCTTTATATGAACTGGCCAGAAAAGGTATTGCCGTACAACCAGAGCCACGCCAGGTAACCATCCATTCATTTGAAATTACAGCCATCAACTTGCCAATAGTGCAATTTAAAGTTGTTTGCTCAACGGGTACGTACATACGTAGTTTAGCAAATGATTTTGGAGCTGCATTAGGTTGTGGTGGTTATTTGGGCAGTTTACGCAGAACAAGAATTGGCGAACTGGATGTAAACAACGCTGTAGATTTAAATGAATTGATGAAACAACTGAACCCTGAAAATAATATTGATACAGCAGTAGTAACAACTGCCTAAAATGGATAAGCTAATCCAATACTAAAATTATAATTATTATATCGCCAGGTTCGATATTCCTCTCCTTTATTAAATAAATTATTGAAGGTAACTCCGGGTAATTGCCATCCTGCATTTTCCAGTATGTCGGGCCGCTTAAATCTGAAACCAAAGTCAAAGCGTAAAATAACATAATTAAAATCAAACCTAAAACCAGTACCAAGGCTTACGCCCAATTGATTATATAAATTCTTAAATTGAAACTGAAGGTCACTTGGCCCGGCGCTTGGATTGGGATTTCTAAATGTCCATACGTTACCAATATCGGCAAATAAGGCCCATTTTAAAATTAACGAATTGGGAATAATTTGAAAAAGGTCCCTGCGGTATTCAAAATTAGCTTCAATTCTAATATCGCCGGACCGGTCGTTCTGAACATCGTCTGGACTTCCCTGGGGCCTTGCACCAGGCCCAATACCCCTTATGGGCCAACCTCTCATACTGTTGTATCCACCTTCGTAATATTGTTTAAAAAAGGGCAATGTGGCGCTATCGCCATTACCAAAAGGAACACCAACTCCAACAAACCCCCTGAAAACTCTTGCTGATTTTGGCTTGGTAATAGCAAAAGTATATTCTCCATCTGCTTTTATATATTGGCTTAATTCTTTTCCAAAAAGCCCTATTGTACCAAGTATCAAGCCCGATACTTCAATATTGGTTCTGAAAGTATGTTGCCAGTTGAGATGTTTTGGATTAATATATGTAGTTGAATATCCATAAGAGCTGCCAATAATCAATGTAGTATTATACGAATAACGCAGGTAAGGGTTTTCATTAAGGATATTTGTAAAACTATCGGTTTGATTAAAAAGGTATGAATATTCGAGGTTAGGGAATTTGATAATATTTGTTGTGTTTATCTTATTGCTCCATTCATTGCCAAATGCCAATACAGTAGCAAATTGATTAAACAGGTCAATTCTTTTAATATAGGACGGCCTGAAGTTGATAAAAGTCTGATGCGATATAGGGTCGCTTAAGTTTACCCAGCTTTTTGGTATTAAGTTGATAGGCCCCAGTAAACGGGGAAACGCAATTGTATTTGAATAGCTGATTTCATTTGAGTTCACAGCCTGGCTTGTTCCGAGCTTGCCTAAATTAAACTCCGCACCCAAACCCAGCGTATGTGTCATTTTAATGGCTTCCTTATGGATGTTTCTGTTTTGTAAAGATAAGTTGGTATGTAAACCTAAAAGGTTGCCTGCGTTAAATGTACCGGCAGTATTGTTGCTGTTGTTTGCAGAATAACTAGCTTCAATAGTCGCTTCAAATCCATATTTTTTTGCAGGTATCATTTGCATAACCATGTCAAGTTTACCGATACTGTCTTTGTTTTCAACAGCCCTGATATTTACATTTTGCCATACAGCCATTTTAGAAAGATTGCTCATTGTTTTGGCATAACTGGTATGGCTGAATATGTCTCCTTTTTTGAAATATATATTTCGGGTTAAAAAACTGTTACTAAATAGCTTTTCATGATAGCGGATATAATAGCCTTTTATCTTTGTTGTATCTTCTATAAAGTTTGCCAGACTGGCAGAATCATCGCCTCTGTAATCCGGATAAATATAGATGTTGTTGATAAGAAATTTCTGGAACTTTACACTATCAGAAAGCGGGTTTAAAATCATTGCCAGTTTAATAGTTGGTTTATTTCTTTTTTCACTTTCTTCTGCCAATAAACGGATGTTTTCAAACGGGTCTGTAGAAACAGTTGTCAATGATTGGATACTTGTATCGCCCCTTACTTTTAAGTCTTCCGAAGAAAATTTATAATAACCATTATTGCGGTATAAATTTACAAGCCGGTTAATTTCACCCAGTATATTTGTTTTATTAACAGCAGTATTTTCTACCAAAGCAGACGCTGGTTTTGTCTTTTCTGCCAACAACTGAAGGTCAGGTTTATTTAACTTGTAAATAATGGTATCAATTAATGTGGGGTTACCGGCTTCAACAATATATTTTACTGATACCCGCTGTTGTTTTTCCCATTTTAATTTAAAACCATATCTTTTTAAAACAGTTTTATTTACTGTATCAATTTTCACTGAATCTTTGGCCTGGTAATAACCAAGGTGCCCCATGGAGCCAATCATATTTCTGGCACTCTGATAAGTATAAGCAGTGTCATAAACAGCAGGGCGCATAACAGAATGAAATACGAATAATAAATCTTTTACAATAACCTGTGCGCTATCTTCCAGCTGGCCATACAAACGCTGCTTTACTATATTTCTATCTTCGTTATTAAAATGGCCGCCTTTAATATCAATGGTGTTATTATAAAGAAAGGGCTTATTTTTTTGATACTTTCGTGGTGTTGTACAGGAGCAAAGAATTATGGATACGAAAAAAATATTTTTCAACCCATTCAAAAATTTTGTTTTTTCAACCACACTAATTAATATATATAAATTTTTAATAGAACTATGTTAAGCAAAACATATACCAAATATATCCAAAGTTTACACCATAAAAAATTTAGAGATACGGAAAATGTATTTATAGCCGAAGGTAGTAAAGTAGTAATGGAATTATTGAAATCAGGTACAATTTCATGCGAAATGATTGTAGGTTTAACAGAATGGATGCAACAAAATGAAGTGTTGATACGAAAATATTATACAGGCCCATTGCAGGTTATTGAGCATTTTGAACTGGAGAAAATATCAGCACTAACCACCCCCAACCAGGTATTGGCCGTTTTTAAAAAATGTAAAAAAACTACCGATGTAAAAGGGAAATTATGCATCATGTTAGATACTATACAAGATCCGGGAAACCTTGGAACAATCATCAGAATTGCAGATTGGTTTGGTATACAATCTATTCTTTGCTCAGAAGATTGTGCGGATATGTATAATCCAAAAGTAGTGCAGAGTACCATGGGCAGTTTGTGCAGGGTTGAAATGGTGTATACTAACCTGGTAGTATGGATGCAAAAAAACAATAGTATAAAAACCTATGCTGCTACATTAAGTGGAAAAAAAGTCAGCGAGTTAAAAGGGTTAACAGAGGGTATCATTATTATTGGCAATGAGTCTAAGGGCATCAGTGACGAAATAATGCAATTGTGTACCCAAAAAATAACCATCCCAAAAACCGGACAGGCAGAATCATTAAATGCGGCTGTAGCTGCAGGAATTATTCTATCACATTTGTAAATGGTAAGCAAAAAAATTACCTGAACTGTATGGCTTTTACCGGTTTTATTTTTTTTACCAGCAGGGTAGGAATAATAAGCGTGGCAAAACAAATGGCCAGTGTAACAATATCAACAAGCACAACCTGCCACCACACTACATCTGCATGCGCTGCGGCCATATAATAAGCTTCTTCATTTAATTTAATAAAATTTGTTTTTTGCTGCAAAAAGCAAATGCCCACGCCTAAAGCTGTACCCAGCACAATGCCGGTAATGGCTATTAAAGAGGTATTGTATAAAAATATTTTTTGTACCATCCAGTCACTGGCACCCACAGCTTTTAATATGCCTGTCATTTTTGTTCTTTCCAAAACAATAATCAACAAACAGGTAATAAGGTTTACAATGGCTACAATCATCATAATGCCCATCAAAATAAATTTTATCCTGTTTTGCAGTTCAAGCCAGTCAAATATATTCGAATACATTTCTTTTATTGTCTTGCTGCTCCACCCCTGTGGCGTTAATTCTTTTATGAGTGTGGCAACGGTATCAGTTTGTGTATAATCGTTTAAATATACTTCGTAACCGCCTATCTGGCCGGGCTTCCAGTCGTTCATGCGCCTTATCAGGTTAATATCGCACAGCCCGAATTGGTTATCATATTCTTCAATGGAAGTTTTAAAAATACCGGCTACTTTTAATTTTCTAGGGCGTTTGCTTCCATCCGGCTGTATAAAAAAAGAAAGCAGGCTATCGTTTACCTTTACGTTTAGCTGGTTAGCGATATAGGCAGAAATATTTATTTCTCTGCTGTAGCCGCTATCAGTAAAGGATAACCATTTGCCTTGTTGTAAAAAGGGGTTGAGCCTTCTGTAATTAAATGACGAATCGATACCCTTTAATAAAATACTTTCAATATCAGAGCCATTGGTTAATATCACCGATTTGGTGGCATATCTTTCAATGGTTTTAACCTGCGGCAGATTTCGAACAATATTTTCTACTGTATCATTTTTTAAAATGGGGTATTGTTCTGCAATGCTTACCCTGTTTTCAATATCCTGCTGTACATGTATATGGCCCCAGAAACTAAAAATTTTATTGCTGATCACATTTTCAAAACCATTTACAAAACTCAACGCCACTATCATTACCGCAACGCTGAGGGTAGTGGCACCAATGGCCAGCCGGATGATAAAACGTGAAAAAGTATTTTGCCGGTTAAAGGCAATTCGCTTTGCTATAAAGGCAGATATATTCAATCGGCATATTTTTGGTATCTTTCAAAAGTAAATATTTTAATAACTACATGCGTCATTTAAAATTTATTACTGTACCATTCTTTTTGTTATTGATTGTACAGCCATTATGTGCACAGATAAACCCGGATGTTATATACGATAATAATATCCGTTCGGTACGTTTTCATTTGTACGGCGACCAGGAATCAATGGCCATTTATAAACTTAACAGCGGCGAAAGGGTAGAGCTGGATTTTGATGATATTGATACAAGAGTTAAGAGTTATTATTACGCATATCAGTTATGCGACTACAACTGGCAACCGGTTAATGTAAGCCCGTTCGACTTTGTAAAAGGCTTTACCCAGCAGCGCATTCCCAATTACCGTTTTTCGTCTATTGCCAATACAAGGTATATACATTACCAGGCTGTATTGCCCGAAACAAATTGTTTGCCTACCCGAAGTGGAAATTATTTAATAAAAGTTTTTTTGGATGGTGATACAAGCAGAACAGTTTTTACAAGAGCATTGCTGGTACTTAATTCTATGGCCACAGTAACGGCAAAGGTTTTACAGCCATTTAGTCCGGGTACTTTTAATACACATCAGCACATACAATTTACTGCAAGTGTAAATGGTTTAAATGCTTCCAATGCCAGCCAGCAAATAAAAGTAATAGTACTGCAAAATAACCGTTGGGACAATGCGCAAGGAAATGTATTGCCAACCTTTATAAGAAATAATTCACTGGAATACAGTAACCAAAATGCATTTGTATTTCCTGGGGATAAAGAATGGCGCTGGCTCGATTTGAGAAGTTTTCGTTTACTGAGCGACAGGATTGACAGTGCGAATATAAAACGGACCGACATTTATTTAAAACCGGATGTGGACAGAAGCAGCCAGCGATATACGTATTATGCTGATCTGGATGGCAAGTATGTAATTACAACGTACGAAAGTATAAACCCCATGTGGCAGGGCGATTATGCCAATGTACATTTTAAATTTGCACCACCTGAACAAAAACTTTATGCCGGCAAAGACCTATATTTAATTGGCCAGTTAACAGATTATGGGTTAAATGAAAACACAAAAATGCAGTTCAATGCCAATAAAGGGTATTACGAATGCAGCCTGTTTTTAAAACAGGGTTATTACAGCTATGGATATACGCTGATAGATAAAAGAAATGGTACAATTGCCGAAAGCCTCGACGGTAATTACTGGGAAACTGAAAATAGTTATACCATACTGGTGTATTACAAATCTTTTACTGACCAGGCAGATGAGTTAATTGGTGTTTCAAAAATAAATACTCGCAATGATAGGCCTGGGTTTAGTTTTTGACAGCGTTTATTTGTCTGGGAAAAAGCATCGGCGGCAAATCATTTAAATTTTCAAAACAAAAAATGGAAGAAGCATTTCAGCAAGTTATAAAGGCTCTAACCCCATAAATATTTATTATAAAATATCAACCATGGCAAAACCAACATCAACCGCTTCTTCATTTACAGGCTATCAGAAATTTGCCATCTTTATACTTGCTATCACACAATTTACAGTTGTGCTCGATTTTATGGTGATGTCGCCATTAGGTGATATATTGATGAAAACGCTCGACATCAAACCATCGCAATTTGGTTTAGCAGTTTCAGCCTATGCATTCAGCGCTGGTATTTCGGGATTGTTAACGGCAGGCTTTGCCGATAAATTTGACCGTAAAAAATTATTACTTTTCTTTTATATAGGTTTTATTGCCGGAACATTTTTATGTGGTATTGCCAATTCGTATCCGCTGCTGGTAGGCGCCAGAATCATTACCGGTCTATTTGGTGGTGTTATAGGTTCCATCTCTATGGCTATTATTGCCGACCTGTTCGACCTGCAGCACCGTGGCCGTGTGATGGGATTTTTACAAATGGGTTTTGGCGCAAGCCAGGTGCTGGGGATACCAATAGGTTTGTATCTGGCTAATAGTTGGGGCTGGCATGCGCCGTTTTTATGGATAGCCGGTATGGCCGTAATTGTAACGGTGTTAATTGCGATTAAGCTACAACCGATTACTAAACACCTGGCCATGCAGCAAGACAGATCTGCCTTTGCACATTTATGGCATACAGTTGCTAAAAAAGATTACCGCATTGGTTTTACTGCAACCGCGTTACTCAGTATCGGAGGATTTATGATGATGCCTTTTGGAAGCGCATTTGCCATTAATAATTTACATATTACACAACACCAGTTGCCTATTATTTTTATGGTATCTGGCCTAAGCTCCCTTATAATAATGCCGCTGATAGGTAAACTGGCTGACAAAATAGATAAGTTTAAAATATTTGCTATTGCCTCTGCGTGGATGATTGTGATGGTAATAGTGTATACAAATCTTGGCCCGACGCCGCTCGCTTTGGTGATTGTTTTAAATGTGCTTATGATGAGTGGCATTATGAGCAGGATGATTCCTTCCACCGCTTTGGTAACCGGCATACCTGTATTGCAGGATCGTGGCGCTTTTATGAGTATCAATTCTTCCCTACAACAAATAGCCGGCGGTGTTGCGGCAGCCGTTGCCGGAATGATTATAGTACAAAAAGATAAATTCAGCCCACTGGAACATTACAATACTTTGGGATATATAATTGTAGGTATTAGTTTTGTAGGTGTTTACATGATATATCGTGTAAGTAATATGGTAAAGAATAGGGCAGCCGCTGCATCACTGCAAAAAGGAGAGCCAATAATTACCATTGCGGAAATTTGATGAAACATTTCCTCAGTCTCATGCTGAGTTTATTTATTAACAATTCCCTTTTTTTAACGGCAATTTTTTTAATAATGGGCGCCGTTCTATAACCAATATTTTATACTCAATAGATTCTTTTTTCTCTGACACTATATAGGTATTTACAATAAATGAGAACGGCAAACGTTTAATTATTATAGTAGATTTCTGTAAATCTGTACAACCCTTACCTAACTAAAAAATAAACCTGTGAAAAACTATTTCAGCAAATTAATCCTGGTACTCGTATTATTTATATTACTCTTATCTGCATGCAATCCTTCCCGTCAATCTATGCATAATCACGGCGTTAATAACAGTGGTTTCAAAGGGTACTGATGGTTGTTAAACTTTAACACGTATTGCCTTGTTCTTTTTTACATAAGGCAGTCGGAACAAACCGCCGTTGTGATTTGCTTTCAACTTTAGTTCTTACTATTTTTACAAACAACTTACAACGGAAAGGTTTTTAAAAATGGTAAGTTGTGATTTGCTTTCAACTTTAGTTCTTACTATTTTTACAAACAACTTGCTTGTGCTATTAGCCCTGCCATCCTTAGTTGTGATTTGCTTTCAACTTTAGTTCTTACTATTTTTACAAACAACTTTAATACGTTTTCAATCCACAATTCAACTGTTGTGATTTGCTTTCAACTTTAGTTC
>JANYGZ010000052.1 GCA_025362235.1 Ferruginibacter sp.
GTATATTCAATAATTTCTGTACACAGGTTACTGCTTTTAATAGTACCGAGGTTTTGTTGATTGCTCTTACTGTTAGCAGCATCTTTATACAACATGTATGGTGTGCCGGTTTCAATCTGCGAATCTAAAATAGCAAACCAAAGTTCCTGTGCCTTGATTGTTTTTCTTGCACGGCCTTCTGCTTCGTATTGTGTATATAAAGTTTCAAATGCTTCTCCATAACAATCACTTAAGCCCGGCGCTTCATTAGGACAAAACAAACTCCATTCGCCATCAGCTTCTACCCTTTTCATAAACAGGTCGCATATCCACATAGCATAAAATAAATCCCTTGCACGCATTTCTTCCTTACCATGATTTTTTCTAAGGTCTAAAAAAGAAAATATATCTGCATGCCATGGCTCTATATAAATTGCAAATGCGCCTTTACGTTTACCACCACCCTGGTCTACATAACGGGCAGTATCATTAAATACCCTCAGCATCGGCACAATACCGTTACTTGTGCCATTGGTGCCACCAATATAACTTCCGGTTGCCCTGATATCGTGTATAGCTAAGCCAATGCCACCGGCACTTTGAGATATTTTTGCTGTTTGTTTTAAGGTATCATAAATACCATCAATACTATCTTCCTTCATGGTAAGCAAAAAGCAACTGCTCATTTGAGCTTTAGGTGTACCAGCATTAAATAAGGTTGGTGTAGCATGTGTAAACCAACGCTCACTCAAAAGGTTGTATGTTTTAACAATACTGTCAATATCTGTTTTGTGAATACCTACAGCAACCCTCATAAACATATGCTGCGGACGTTCAACAATCTTACCATCTACTTTTAGCAGGTATGCTTTTTCCAATGTTTTAAAACCGAAATAATCAAAACCAAAATCACGATCGTATATAATAGTACTATCTAAAACTTCTGCATTGTCTTCAATAATCTGCCACACATCATCTGCCAGCAAAGGAGATTTTTTACCATTCTTTTTATCTACATACAAATACAATTTCTTCATAGTTTCCGAAAAAGATTTGATGGTATTTTTATGCAGGTTACTTACTGCAATCCTCGATGCTAAAATTGCATAGTCGGGATGCTTGGTTGCCAGTGATGCAGCGGTTTCTGCAGCCAGGTTATCCAGTTCAGTTGTGGGCACACCGTCGTAAATTCCTTCAATTACTTTTTTGGCAACATCGATGGCATTTACCAGGGGGCTTAAACTGTAAGATAACTTTTCAATACGGGCAGTTACTTTGTCGAATTTGATGGTTTCCTTTTTACCATTTCTTTTAATTACATGCATAGCTATCAGACTTTATATAGAGGGGTGATTGTTTCTTGCTTAAAATATTTCAGACAGAAAACTAACGATTAAAATGGAATCGTACATTCTAATCATTTCCACAGGTGTTAATTACTTTTAAAAATCTTCTTCCAGAGAGAACGCCTGAGACTCCTTTGTGCCCATTACGCCTGACTTTTGGTAATCTCCCACCCGCTTTTCAAAGAAGTTGGTTTTACCCTGCAGGGAAATCATTTCCATAAAATCGAATGGGTTAGCAGCGTTGAACATTTTGGGATAGCCCAGTTCTGCCAGCCACCTGTCGGCCACAAATTCAATATATTGCTGCATCAGTTTTGCATTCATACCAATAAGGGCAACAGGTAAGGCATCTGTTATAAATTCCTTTTCAATCGTTACTGCTTCGGCAATTATTGTAAATACTTCGTCTTTTGTTAACCTATTTTCCAGCATACTGTATAGCAAACAGGCAAACTCACAATGCAAACCTTCATCACGGCTAATAAGTTCGTTGCTGAAAGTTAATCCCGGCATCAGGCCCCTTTTTTTCATCCAGAAAATAGAACAAAAACTACCACTGAAGAAAATACCTTCTACCGCTGCAAATGCCACAAGGCGTTCTGCAAAACTTCCTTTATCAATCCAACGCAAAGCCCATTCTGCTTTTTTCTTTACCGCAGGTACGGTATCTATTGCATGAAACAAACGTTGTTTTTCTTTTGGATCTTTAATATAATTATCTATCAGTAAGGCATAAGTTTCTGAATGGATATTTTCCATCATTATCTGGAAACCATAAAAACATCTTGCTTCAGGCAATTGCACTTCGCTCATAAAATTAACCGCAAGGTTTTCATTTACGATACCATCGCTTGCTGCAAAAAATGCAAGGATATGTGAAATAAAATGACGCTCACCATCGTTCAAACCATCCCAGTCTTTCTGATCACTGCTTAAATCAATTTCCTCTGCCGTCCAAAAACTGGCTTCATGCTTTTTATACATTTCCCATACTTTGGGATAATTGATTGGCAGGATTACAAAGCGGTCTTTGTTTTCTCTTAAAAGTAATTCGTTGCTGTCAGACATGTGATGATCGTTTATATTTATTTATTTGTAAGCAATTTTAGAAACGACCATCGACAGTAAACCCTGAGTTGATTGTTTGGGTTAAACTATTGAAGTGCCATTATCCTTATTGCGAAGATGTTGCACTTGATTGTTCAGGCTGGTAATCTGACTTGTAACAAATCCCGTACCGGCACACTTACCGGAGTAGAATTATAATCAATAGCGTTACTTACAGTTGCGCAACAGTCCACGAATTTCACATGGTTCCCTGGTAATTTTTATTGATGTTTCTGATACCTAAACAACATTTACAAGAACTGTTGCAATAGTACTAAGTGTTTCAATTTTATTAAATAAAAGTTAATAACACAATTTGTTAATATCGCCTGTAACCTTTGCGCATATTGTATTGTGTTTAAAAGCTAGTTTTTTTACACATCTTTCTCCCAAAATGGGTATAAAAAAAACTGGAAAGTTGAAAGAATTTATTTTCAAAAACCCAGAATTATTCTTAATCATACTGAACGTGCATTTCAGGCTTTTTACTCATTTTTTATTGAATTTTAATCACCCTATTTTCAGGCTTTTTTGCCAGTTTGCTTAAAGGGTTGTATATCCAAAATAACTATATGAAAAATATATTTAAAATAGGTGCCAATTAGTTTAAAAATTATCTTCCAAACTTTTGTTTAAGCAAGGCCAGCGCATCATTCATTGGCAATTCGGCAACATTTTTTGCTGGCTTATTTTGTGGCTGCGCCTGAAACTTTGTCCGTTGATTTTTTGCAGGTGCAGATTCCGTTTGTTTAATAGAAAGTGCTATTCGCTTTCTTACTGCATCTACTTCCAGCACTTTTACTTTTACAGGCTGGTTAAGCTTTAGTACTTCGTTGGGTTCGGTAATATAGGTATGCGAAATTTCTGATACATGCACCAGCCCATCCTGCTTTACGCCAATATCAATGAACGCACCAAAGCGGGTAATATTAGTAACTACGCCCGGTATTTCCATGCCTGGTTTTACATCATCAATACTGTAAATATTGGCAAATTCAAAAGCCTGTGCTTCGCTACGTGGATCAAGCCCTGGTTTTTTTAATTCATTGAGTATATCCTTTACTGTTAGTTCACCAATTTGCTCTGTAGCATATTTTTTTGCATCCACAGTTTTTAATAATTCTTCTTTACCAATTAGCGATTGTACATTTACCCCAAGGTCTTTTGCCATTGCTTCTACCAATGAGTAGGCTTCAGGATGTACAGCACTTTG
>JANYGZ010000053.1 GCA_025362235.1 Ferruginibacter sp.
AATTGATTACAAAATCTTCTGCAATCATTTCACCGTTTATTTTTATGCGCTCCCTGAAATCTTTTAAATGCGGGGATGTATATAAGCCTGTTTTATAACCTGCCTGTTGAAGTATAGCAGCCAACATATGACTGGTACTACCTTTTCCATTAGTACCGGCAATATGAATACTCTTAAATTTTGTTTGAGGATTGTCCAGTCCATTGCATAAAGCAATACTATTGTGAAGGTCTTCTTTGTAAGCTGCCGCACCTATGCGGCTATACATAGGCAGTTGTGCGTATAAATAATCAATCGTTTGCTGATAATTCATTTGGCAAATATATGCCTAGCCAAACTTTAAAAAAGAGATTGAGAATGGTTAATTTATTTTCAGGTTAAAAAGAATTGTCGTAACTCCTCCATCTGCACTGGGAGGAAATTTTAAGTCACCAGCTCTTTTCTTGGCAATGGCAATACTTGAAGAATTTGTAGTTGTAGTACCCTTCGAAGCAGAACTACTAATATATACTCCAGAGCTATTATATTTTATATCAAGATAAATTTTTGCATTTTCATTAAAGTCATCTTCAAATCTCAATTGACCTAAATTTAATGGTCTTACACCTTTAACAACAGATACGCCGCTTTTACCACCGGGGCTATTGCCATAACTATCTGGTTTACCCGAAGGATCACCGGCATCTCCTTTACCCCCCGGCTTATTACCCTGGTAAGTATAACCATTATCTTCAGTAGCGCCATTACCATTACCCGTGCCTGAACCATTGTAAGTTGCTTTTGGCTTTTGTGGTTTTGGTGTAGGCATTACTACCGGCGCAGGAGCAGTAGCTTTGACGGGTGTCTTAACCGGCTCTTTGGCAATTTTATTTATTTTAGGAACTACCTTTTCAGGCTTTGTAACAGGCGCTGCGTCTTTATCTTCATTTTCATCGGGCTTAATATCTTCAGCTGCTTCCTCCTTGGCTGCTGCCGCTTTTTGTGTTTGCGGAGCTGGTTCCTGTGCCGGAGCCATTTCACCTTTTATCAGGGGCTGCACTTCTCCAAAACCTTCTTCATTATTACCAAGGTTAATTTCAATGAGGTCCTGTACCAATGGAACAGGCGGTTGTATCAGCGGCCAGGTTATAAAAATAGCCAGCAATAATAGTATTGCTACTATAATGGCTGTATAGGTAAATGCCTTTCTGTTTTTTTCTGCTTCAAATGATGACTGCATAGGTTGACTGTAATACATCTCAAAGTTATTTTATTAAATGTAAACGATGCAATTTGATACCAAAATTCATTTTTGATGTTAAAGCTTTAACAAAAAGTTGTAGATGATTTTAAATTACCCGATTTTTTTATAAATAACCATAGGAACAATCTTCATCAGTTTTGCAATAAGCCACCAGCGTTTTGTAATGTAAGCCTTTCGCTTTTTATTGGTGATAGCACTGTAAATCTGCTGTGCGGCTTTTTCTGCCGACGAAACCCAAAACTTTTCCGGGCTCTTCGCCATTGGAGTATCTACAAACCCCGGTTGTATATCCGTAATATAAAGCGGTAGCTTTAATTTAGTAGCTTTTATGTAAAGCCCTTCCATATAAGTACTCATGTAAGCCTTACTGGCACTGTATGCCGGGGCAAAGCTGTTACCCCTGATCGCTGAGATAGATGAAATAGCAGCAATATGCCCTTTACCTTCTACCAAAAAATAATTGAACGTAAAGTTTACAATTTCCACAAATCCATTCACATTTATTTGGGTAGTTGCTTTGTCAATTTCCCATTCCAGCGTTTCGGAAAGTTCTCCATAACCGCTGTTATAGATCAACAGGTCGAGGCCGCCGAGTTGCTGAATTAAATTTTTAATACTTTCTATATTTTCGGTTTCAGTCACATCAAAGCATTCTGTTAATATATTATCTGGCCACTCATTTTGTAAGCTTTGCAGTAATTCCTTTCTTCTTCCTGTGGCACCAACCAGCCAGTTGTTTATAGCATATAATTTAGCCAGCTCTCTGCCAATACCAGATGTAGCGCCAATAATAATTACTTTTTTCATTTGTTATTTTTTAAAAAATATATCATATCCAAAACGCATGATGGTTGCTGCTATTACAATCAAAAAAAATATCCGGATAAATTTGTTGCCTTTTAAAATGGCCAGCTTCGCACCCAGAATAGAACCTGTAAAGTTACAAATAGCCATTGGTAGTGCATATTGATATAAAATATGACCGCTGCGGGAGAAAAAAAGTATCGAACCTAAATTGGTGGATACGTTTACCAATTTAGCATGAGCACTGGCTTTTAAAAAATCAAAACCAAGCATGCTGATAAAAAAGAGTATTAAAAAACTTCCCGTACCGGGCCCAATAAAACCATCATAAAAACCAATAAGCGTGGCGATGATACAGCATAGGAGGTATTCTTTTTTTTCGGAAATCGATTTTTCAATTGCCAGTCCAAAATCTTTTTTTGTGTAGGTATAAATAAATACTGCAATCAATATGATAAAAAATACAGGCTTCATAAAAGCATTGCTAACCAGGGTTACAGTTGCAGACCCTGTATAAGCAGCCACAAAAGCAATACTGCACATCGCTGCCAGTAATTTCCAACGGATATTGACTTTAAGCGCATATTGAAAAGCAGCAATTGAAGTACCCAGTAAAGAAGGGATTTTTGTTGTTCCTAATAAAGTGGCTACAGGATATTGTGGAAGGGTTATTAAAGTTGCAGGTGTTTGTACCAGGCCACCGCCACCAACAATAGAATCTATAAAGCCTGCAGCAAAAGCAGCAATGCAAAGAATGATAATTTCCTGGGTCATTAACTTTTTGTTATTTAATAGCAGTAACAGTTGGCTATATGCGAAGATAAACGAGGATGGTTTACGGCTTACTATAATTTCTTTCGCCGAATAATAAATTGCCAATACGCACCATATTACTGCCTTCTTCTAATGCAATGGCGTAATCGCCGCTCATACCCATTGAAAGTATAGAAAAGGACGGATGTTGCTTATATAAAGACTGAAGTGCTTTAAACTCTGACCTTACCAGGTGTAAGTTGTCAGAGAATGAAGCCATACCCATTAATCCGGCAATGTGTACATTTTTATAATTATTACTGTCAGCAATTACCGTCTTTAATTCTGCAGCATCCAAACCAAATTTTGTTTCTTCCGATGCTATATGTATTTGAAGCAGGCAGTCAATTATACGATTGTTTTTTATAGCTTCTTTATTAATTTCTTTTAAAAGATTGATGCTGTC
>JANYGZ010000089.1 GCA_025362235.1 Ferruginibacter sp.
TTATAGCTGCCTATATAACCAAATTTTGCTGATGCCTTTAAAACCAGTTGATGGTCTTTAGCTGCTCCACCTGCCGCACCAATAGGGATAAAATAATTTCCCGCAAATTTATATTTTTGATATTCGGGCAGTTTAAAGGAATTGTCTAAGGTTTTTGTAATACCCAATGCATAGTAAGGTAAAGTCCACTGACCGCTTATATAAAAGTTCGATCCGCCGGTTGGGTAAATTGGGTTACCCTGTGTTGCATTACGGCCGAGAGTAACCTGCAAACTTATATTGGTTGAAGGGCCATTACTGTATCCTCTGAATATATTAGGATAGTTTGTTAAATAATAGCGTTGAAAGTTAACAGCTGTAACTAAAGAAAAATAATCATCTGGCCATTTTAATTGTTTACCTAATGCAACACTAGCACCAAATACTTTTAAATTAGAACTATCACCGCAAGTTTTACAATATCGCCCATACCTGTCATATGCATTTGCATACCTGGTAGAATATGTACTTACGGTAAATGAATTACGCTTTTTACCCCCCAGCCACGGTTCTGTAAATGAAAGATTCAAAGACCTGTACGCACGGCCATTAGATTGAATTCTCGCACTTAGTTTTTGTCCGCTACCCGACGGTAAAGGATCCCAGGTTTTTTTATTAAATATATTATCTAAAGAAAAATTATTAAACGTAATACCTAATGTACCTGTTAAGCCGATACCACCACCAAAACCAGCGGATAGCTCCAACTGGTCATTGGATTTTTCTTCTACTCCCCAGCCAATATCTACAGTTCCGTCTTCAGTATGCGGAACTACATTTGGCGTAATTTTTTCAGGGTTAAAAAAGCCAAGCTGGCCAAGTTCTCTTTGTGTACGGATAATGTCCTGGCGGCTAAATTTTTCTCCTGGCACTGTTCTTAATTCGCGGCGTATTACATAATCTTTGGTTTTGTCGTTGCCGGTAATTTCAATTTTACCAATAGTTGCCTGTGGCCCTTCCTGTACACGTATCTCAAAATTAATAGTATCATTATAAACAGAAGTTTCTACCGGATCAACTTTAAAAAACAAATACCCATCATCCATGTATAAACTACCTAAATCCCCACCTTCTGCAGACATTTGTTTTCCCAAACGTTTATTTAATAATTCAAGGTTATAAGTATCTCCTTTTTTAATTCCTAAAAACATGTTCAGTACAGAATCAGAATATTTTGTATTTCCACGCCATACAATATCGCCAAAATAATATTTATGGCCTTCTTTCATTTTTATATAAATATCCAGGTTACCATCCTTATTCGCAACTTTGGCATCATCCTTAATATAGGCATCTCTAAAACCTTGTGAGTTATAATAATCTAAAACAAGGTTTTTGTCTTCCGTATATTTCTCCGGGTTATATTTAGCAGAAGTAAATAATTTAAACCTAAAGTAAGGATCAAGTATTTGTTTGGTTTCTGTAATTGACAAAAAACCATAATCACGCATGTAATCTTTAAATAATAATTTTGTAGTTGTATCACCAAAAGGATTAACAGTAGTTGGTGGGTACAAGGTAAGCCTTGTCATTTCGTGAGTACCCTTCATTTGCTTTTTTAATACAAGACCGTCAACAGTATTGTTACCAGAAAAATTAATAGAGTTTACCTTTACTTTGTTTCCTTTATTGATGTTAAAGGTTAATATTATAGCGTTTGCAGAGGTAGGCGATTTTGTTTCTGTTACCACCGTTTTTATATTACGAAACCCTTTATCAGCATAGTATTTATTAATGGATGTTACTGCACTCATCTTCATATTATCGGTAACAACCCTGTCTTTTACCAGGTCTGTTTTTTTCGAAAGCTCATCATATTCTCCTTTAGCGACACCAACAAATTTATAATTTGCCAAACGGGCCCTTTCTGTAATGGCTAATTCAATATAAATATTTTTACCTGCTACCTGGGTAAAAAATACTTCTACATTTTCAATTAGATTTTGTTTCCAAAGTTTGTTAATGGCTTTACTAAAAGCGTCTGTACCTGGTAGTAATACTTTATCACCTACCGCAAGACCAGAGATTGAGATAAGCAGGTTTCCGTCATAACTTTTATTACCGGTAACACTAATACCGGCAATAATAAATTCTTTAGGCGTTTTGGAACTAAGGATTTCCATTAGCTGTGGATTAACAGAAACTGGTTTGCTTGTATCTTGTATAACCTGAGCTATCGCTGAATTGCCAATAAAAAGTATAATTACTATAAATAAAAAGTTCTGGTAAATCCTCTGCATCAATTGGTTTTTTAACGAAACGGCAAATTACTTGCTTTAATGAAAACTATTTGTTAAACAATCTTCTTATAAAGACAACTTATAAAAGGCTGTTTCATAGCGTCTTTTATGAGTATATGCTTCTAATTGTATTTTAAATCAGTTGCCATTTTAATGTAATAATATAATTATTTTTATTTATTCCTGTAATGATTTTTACTTTAGAACATATAAAATTGAATTATGAATTGGGTATTTCTTCCTTTACCTGGTCGCCGGTTTTTCCAAACCTCCTTTCCCTGCTTTGAAAATCAATAATAGCCTCGTATAAATTGTCTTTTCTAAAATCAGGCCATCTTGTATTGGTAAAGTGTAACTCTGTATAAGCCAGCTGGTATAATAAAAAATTACTTATCCTGTATTCGCCACTTGTACGGATCATCAGTTCAGGATCAGGAAACCCACTGGTGGTAAGGTATTTTTGCACAGTATCCTGTGTAATATTTTCTGGTTCCAAAACTCTTTTCTTTACATCTGCTGCAATTAGTTTTACCGCATGGGTAATCTCCCACCGGCTGCTGTAACTTAAAGCCATTATAAGGTTTAACCCAGTATTATTTTTTGTTTCATAAAATGCTTCTTCCAATTCTTTCCTGGCAGTTTCGGGCAGCATTGTCATATCACCAATTGCATGAAGCTTAATATTATTTTTATTTAAAGTGGGTACTTCCTTACGGATAGTATCAACTAGTAATTCCATTAATCCGGTTACTTCATCTGCAGGCCTGTCCCAGTTTTCGGTACTAAATGCATAAAGGGTAAGGTATTCAATTCCTAATTCTGCACAACCTTCTACAATATTTCTTACACTTTCTACCCCATGCAAATGTCCAAAAAGGCGATCTTCACCTTTTTCTTTCGCCCACCTTCCATTGCCATCCATAATAATGGCTACGTGACGGGGCAATGTTTGCATATTGATGCTTTCCTTTAAACTCATATAAAACAATCGTCAGCCTCAGGGGCTGACTTTGGGCAGCAAAAGTAATAAATTTAGTTGTAAAAAACGTTTTAAGGAATTGGAGGTATGCATTTAATGGAGCCGCAGGTTTTATGTTTGTAAAAGAACCACAAACATTGCTAACACTGCATTTATTGTATCCTTACTATTAAGTATACGCTGTATTTAACTTAGGTGTTTAAACACAATCTCAATCAATCTACGCACCAACCTCCTCCATTTTCTCCCCTGTCGGGGGAGATAGAGGGGGCTTTACCAACCCAATATCCAGGCAAATATTAACGGGCAAACAATGGTAGCATCACTCTCCACTATAAATTTGGGGGTATTGATATCCAGTTTACCCCAGGTTATTTTTTCATTGGGTACTGCTCCTGAATAGGATCCATAAGAAGTTGTTGAATCGCTTACCTGGCAAAAATAACTCCAAAAGGGAACGTCATGCCACTCAAGGTCCTGGTACATCATTGGTACTACACAAATAGGAAAATCGCCGGCAATACCTCCTCCAATCTGAAAAAAGCCCACCCCTTTTCCTCCTGAATTATTCCTATACCAATCAGCCAGCCAAACCATATATTCAATCCCACTTTTCATGGTAGATGCTTTCAATTCGCTTTTGATTATATAGCTTGAAAAAATATTTCCCATGGTACTGTCTTCCCAACCCGGCACTACAATCGGTATATTTTTTTTTGCAGCAGCAAGCATCCAGCTATTTTTAGGGTCAATTTCATAATACTGTTCCAGCACCCCGCTCAATAACATTTTATACATGTATTCGTGTGGAAAATACCGCTCGCCTTTATCATCGGCATCTTTCCATATTTTATGAATATGTTGTTGTAACCGCCTGAAGGCTTCTTCTTCGGGTATACAGGTATCTGTTACCCGGTTGTAATGATTTTCCAGTAAATCCCATTCTTGCTGCGGGCTAAGATCACGATAGTTAGGGACTCTTTTATAATGGCTATGCGCCACCAGGTTCATTACGTCTTCTTCAAGATTTGCGCCTGTACAACTAATGATGCTCACTTTATCCTGGCGAATCATTTCTGCCAGGCTCAGCCCTAATTCCGCTGTACTCATTGCACCGGCAAGCGTTATCATCATTTTACCACCCCCGTCTAAATGTGCTACATATCCCTTGGCTGCATCCATTAAAGCAGCTGCATTAAAATGGCGGTAATGATGTTCTATAAAATTTGAAATAGGTCCCTGGCTCATAATTTATTTACTTTAATCCTTATATTTTGCAGATGTTATTAATTGATACTTTATGAAAGAATGGTTGCAAAAATAGTTTTTTTTCAACCAAATATTGTATTTCATTTAAGCTTAATACTGCTTATTTTGTATTGTACAGAGGTAAGGTTATACCGCATAACTTTACTTACATTTTTACATATCCATCAATTAAAGCCATATGAAATTTATTATCGGTTTTTTACTGCTGCAAAGCATAACATATGCCCAGCCAAAAGAAGATAGTATTTCTTTATTTACTGCGACAGGTATGCTTAAGGGATCATTGTTTGTTCCTTTAGGCAAAACCAGCTTTCCTGTTTTAATAGTGATTGCAGGTTCGGGCCCAACAGACCGCTATGGAAATAATCCGATGGGCGTTAATGCCAACAGTTACAAAATGATGGCAGAGACCCTGTGTAATGACAATATTGGTGTTCTGGTATTTGATAAACGAGGAGTGGCAAAAAGTGTAAATGCCGCTAAAAAAGAATCTGATCTGCGATTTGAAAATTACGTAGATGATGCAGTTCAATGGATAGAACTTATTAAAAAAGACCGCAGGGTAAATGGTGTTTTTATTGCAGGCCATAGTGAAGGTTCCTTGATAGGGATGCTCGCGGCACAAAAAATAAAAGTGCAGGGTTATATCTCTATTGCAGGCCCGGCAAGAGGTATTGCCGAAATAATTACAGAGCAATACGCCCAGCAATTACCAAAAGCAGGTGCGGTAGTAGATAGTTTTTTCCGTCGTTTACAGAATAACCAGCCCCTTGATTCGGTACCCCAATATCTATTGCCAATTTTCAGGCCATCGGTACAACCTTATATTAAATCATGGATAAAATATATACCGTGCAATGAAATAAAAAAACTAACCATTCCAACTTTAATTATCCAGGGAGCCACCGATATTCAGGTAGCATCAACAGAAGCAGTTCTTTTAAAACAGTGTAAGACTGGTGCCGCCGTTTTATTGCTGGATAGTATGAACCATGTTCTAAAAACTGCTCCGGCAAACAGAGCGGAAAATATCGCCACTTATGCAAACCCTCTATTGCCTTTATACCCTGGCTTAACGACTGCCATAACACTTTTTATAAAAGAAAATAATAAATGAATCAGGCAAGAAGGAGATTGTAAAAAAAGCCCTTCGAAACAATATAGAAGGGCTTTTAAAAATTAAACATTTTCATTATTTTTTTATTTTTTTATCTACTGAAATATCTCCGTTTGGCATACAGTGAAGTCTTAAGGTTTGCTTTGCATTTGCAATGGTTACAAAGTATTTGGTTTCTCCGTTACAGGTAAGCTCAGTTGCATCGTCAGATAAAGTGTATTCACCATAATTTTGAGCAAGTGCCAATGAAATACTCAACGGTAACTGCTCAATGGCAATTTTTCTGGATGTACCTACCAGCTCTCCTTCTTCATTGTAAGCCGCATCTACAATAAAGTCATTCATAATAAACGAGGCAAAATAAAAATCTCCGGTTTTTTTCCAGTTTACATTTTTTGCTTTGGTGAAATCTTTTTCAAATGCAAATTTTACTTTAGCTGTTACCTCGTCGCCATTTGGGGCAAAGGCAGAAACAGTAAACAGCAATAATGCTGCTGTTACAATGGCGGTTAACTTTTTCATTTTATAATTTTTTTTGGTTAAGTAATGCTGCCTGTTTTAGCAGCTTTAAAGTTGGTGATACAAATCTATTTGGTCTGTTACCGCCTCGCAAGCAGTACTTGATAAAAACAAGGAAAAATGGCACAAAATGTACAAGCGGAATAAAAAGAATATTATTTTGCTAATTTGCCCTTATCGGAATATATAAAAGGCCTGCTCTGTAATTATTTGTTAATGAAATAAAAAAATTGAAGAAGGTTCTGTTAAAAAGTAATAATGGTTTTAACCTTATAGTCAGGCCGGAATTTTTTATCTTTATCAATATGAATTATTTAGCCCATGCTTATTTATCATTTAACCAACCCGGTATTTTAGCAGGCAATATGATCAATGATTATATAAAAGGCAAAAAAAAATTTGATTACCCCGAAGCCATTCAAAAAGGGATGTTATTGCATAGGGCCATAGATGATTTTACAGATCATCATCCCGCAACAGGGCAGGCAAAAAAATTTTTTAAGGCCGATTACAGGCTATATTCAGGTGCATTTGTGGATGTTTTGTACGATCATTTTTTAGCTAATGATGTACGTGAATTTAGTAATGATGCTGAGCTATATTCTTTTTGCCAGGCAACATATATAAACCTGCAAAATAATTGCGCTTTGTTCCCTCAAAAATTTCAGCAGGTATTACCTTATATGCAATCGCAAAACTGGTTATACAATTATCGATATAAAGAAGGTATTGAAAAAAGCTTTGGTGGCCTTGTAAAACGTGCTGCCTATTTATCAGAATCTGCTACAGCATTTGCCATTTTTAATGAGCACTATAATGCATTACAAATTTGCTATAACGATTTTTTCCCGGAGCTTAAACAATTTACTATTCAGCAATTGAAACAGCTTAATAACAATTGAATCTTTTATATTTGTAATTAAACACCTTATTATTAATATGAAAAGAAGATTAATTGTACTTTTTATTTTTTGCGGCTTATGTAACATGCTTACTGCACAAACAAAATTGCCTCCCGTAGATAAATCACCGATGGATATGTGTTACTACCCGGGCAATTACCCGGTTTTAAAAATCCAGGATAAATTAACAGAGCCTTTGGTAGCAAGAGTAATTTATAGCAGGCCTCAAAAAAATGGCCGTATAATTTTTGGCGATTTAATAGCTTATGGGCAGGTGTGGAGGTTAGGCGCCAACGAAGCAACTGAAATTGAATTTTTTACTCCTGTAAGTATTGGCACTGTTAAAATAAAAAAAGGCAAGTACACGCTGTACTGTATCCCTAACCAGGATAAATGGACATTGATAATTAATAAAGAAACAGATACCTGGGGATCATTTAAATATGATGAAACAAAAGATGTGGTAAGGATAGATGCGCCGGTTGTAAAACAAGCAGATTCCCTGGAATATTTTGCTATGGCATTTGAAAAATCTGCTACAGGGGCAAATTTGGTAGTCGGTTGGGATGATGCACTTGTTAGTTTTCCTATTTATTTTTAAATTCTTGTCACTGAATATTTTACTACCCCGGCCAGTTGCCGGGATTTTTTTGGATATTTACAACTATGTGTGGAATAGCAGGGATAATAAGCCTCAATACTTTTGCAGTTACAAAGGAGCGGCTTAAAAAAATGACTGATGCATTGTCTCATCGTGGACCCGATGGACAGGCACAATGGATCAACCAGGCCGGCAATGTTGGCCTTGGCCACAGAAGGTTATCCATACTTGATTTAACAGATGCTGCTGCCCAGCCAATGCATTACCTTGAAAGATATTCGATTGTTTATAATGGTGAAATCTACAATTATATTGAGTTAAAGGAACTGCTCTACAAAAAAGGATATCATTTTCAATCAAAATCTGATACCGAAGTCATTTTAGCGGCTTATGATTACTGGAAAGAAGATTGTCTTGAACATTTTGATGGCATGTTTGCCTTCGCCATACTGGATAAAAAAGAGCAAATTATTTTTTCTGCAAGAGACAGGTTTGGAGAAAAGCCATTTTACTATGTTGCCCAGGATGAATTATTTTTATTCGCAAGCGAAATGAAAGCCTTTTGGGCTATTGGTATAGAAAAGGAACCAGATGAAAAAATGTTGCTGAATTACCTTGCACTCGGCTATGTTCAAAATGCAAATAATAAAGAACAGAGTTTTTTTAAAAATATCTATTCCCTTGTGCCGGGAAGTTGCATGATACTTAATATTAAAACGCTTCAATACCGCATAGATATTTATTGGGATATTGATAAAGATACAGTAAGAAAAATTTCACGGGGCGATGCCATAGAAAAATACAGGGAGCTTTTTACTTTATCGGTCAACCGCAGGTTGCGGAGTGATGTTGCCGTAGGCACAAGCCTTAGCGGCGGATTAGACAGTTCAGCTATTCTTGCAACAATTAATCAATCAGGTGGTTCAATTAAAACATTCTCTGCTGTTTTTGAAGGTTTCGAAAAAGATGAATCACACCACATTGCTGCCGTTACCGATTATTTTTCTGCAAAAAAATCTTTTAAAGGGCAAATACAAAAGTACTTTGTAGAACCTTCTGCATTGGGGCTGATAAAAGATTTTGAAAAACTATGTTATTACCAGGAAGAGCCATTCCCCTCCAGCAGCATTTATGCACAATACAAGGTATTTGAATCAGCAAATCAACAACAGGTAAAAGTATTGCTGGATGGGCAAGGGGCAGATGAAACACTGGCTGGCTATAATAAATACATTCATTGGTACCTGCAGCAACTTGCAGCCAAAAGCAACTTCGTTACTGCATACAAAGAGAAACAGTTATTGCATAAAAATAAAATACCCTTCAAATGGGGAATCAAAAATTATCTGGCCGCTTATCTTCCGGCACATGCAGTTATTCAGTTAGAGCAGAATGAATACATGAAAACAATCAGGCATCCGGATATTAATAAAGATTTTGTAGCAGCCTTACAGGGAAGAGAATGGGAAGGCATACGCAAACCCATCATTACAAAATTAAATGATATTTTATATTTCAATACACATACACAGGGCCTGGAAGAGCTGCTTCGTTTTGCTGACAGAAACAGCATGGCACATGGAAAAGAAGTGAGGCTGCCATTTTTAAATCATAAATTAGTAGAGTTTATTTTTTCTTTACCTGCCAGTTATAAGATACACGATGGCTGGACCAAATGGATACTTCGTAAAATGATGGATAAAAAATTACCGGATGAAATAGTGTGGCGAAAAGATAAAGTGGGTTATGAACCTCCGCAAAAACAATGGATGCAAAATGAAACCCTGCAGGATTACATGCAGGAAGCAAAAAGAAAACTTGTTGATAAGGGCATACTGCAAAAAAAAGTACTTAATAAAAAGATAGTGCCAAAAGCAGCCCATGAAGAAAATAATTATGACTGGCGGTATTTGTGTGCTGCACAAATAATATCTTCCGATACAAATTTTTAACTAAACCTAAAGTGATAGCAACAGCATCTCTGCGTTAACTCGGCTACCTCCTGTTCGCTGCGGTAAAACTTTCGAAAGAATCAAAATGATGTTACTTTGCAGTGAATATTACAAATCAATAACAGTTATACAATGAAACTTGCTACTAAAATAATACATGCCGGCGCAGAGCCAGACCCGTCCACAGGCGCCATCATGACACCTATTTATCAAACCTCTACTTATGTACAGGAAGCCCCCGGTGTAAATAAAGGTTACGAATATGCCCGTAGCCAAAACCCAACACGTAAAGCATTGGAAGATGCTTATGCCATTATTGAAAATGCAAAATATGCGTTGGCTTTTAGCAGCGGTGTTGCAGCAACAGACAGTGTAATAAAATTATTAAACCCGGGCGATGAGGTTATTGCAGCAAGCGATATGTACGGTGGTAGTTATAGATTGTTTACAAAAGTGTGGGAGCGGTACAATATAAAATTTATTTATGTTGATACCAGCAATATCGCCAGTGTTAAAGCAGCAGTAACTGCTAACACAAAATTAATCTGGGTTGAAACGCCTACCAATCCTTTGATGAACATTACAGATATTGACGCTATTGCCAGCATTGCAAAAAAAGCCAATGCATTGCTTTGTGTTGACAATACTTTTGCATCACCCTATCTGCAAAACCCAATTGATTTGGGGGCTGATATTGTAATGCACAGTGCCACAAAATATCTGGGTGGCCATAGCGATGTAATACAGGGTTGTCTAATGATGAACGATGGAGCGCTTAGGGAAAAATTATATTTTATTCAGAAAAGCTGTGGGGCAGTACCCGGCCCAATGGATTGCTTTTTAGTTTTAAGAGGAATAAAGACCCTTCATGTACGCATGAAACAACATTGCGTTAATGGCGAAAAAATTGCACGCTGGCTGGTGAAGGATCCTAAAGTTGCCAAAGTTTACTGGCCCGGTTTTGAAGACAGTGCGGGCTATGTTATTGCAAAAAAACAAATGCGTGATTTTGGTGGAATGATAAGTTTTGAATTGAAAGATGATAGTGACAATGAAGTAAAAAGGGTTTTATCATCCACACATCTTTTTTCACTGGCAGAAAGTTTAGGTGGTGTTGAATCACTGATCAATCACCCCGCAAGTATGACGCATGCGAGTATCCCCAAAGAAGAAAGAATAAAGAACGGGCTTAGTGATGGCCTTATCCGTTTAAGTGTAGGCATCGAAGATGCAGGTGACCTTATTGAAGATTTATCAAATGCCATTGGATAATACGATGAATAATTTTATTGAAATAATTGGATGGATTGGCGCTGTATTAATTGTAGGCGCCTATTTCTTTAATATCAACGGAAAATTAAAAAGTTCTTCCATTGTATATATCATCAGCAATTTACTCGGTGGTATTTTTTTTACGCTTAATACTTTTGTTCATAAGGCTTACCCATCTATGATTGTAAACATTATCTGGGTGATAATTGCCATTGCTGCCATCCTTAAAAAAGATAAACCGGTTCCATTAAATTAAAAGCATACGTGGAAAAGAACCTTAAAAAAGAACTGGATAAAAAAGTAAAGCTTTATAACCAGCCTGGTTTTATAAAAGATGATCCCATTTCAATTCCTCATTTATTTTCTAAAAAGCAGGATATTGAAATAGCCGGTTTTTTTGCTGCAATATTTTCCTGGGGCAACCGTACAACAATTATTAATAAAAGCAAAGAGCTGCTGCAACTGATGGACAATGCCCCGCATGATTTTTGTTTGCTGCATAACAGCAAGGCATTAAAAAGCTTCGAAAAATTTAAGCATAGGACTTTTACGGCAACTGACCTGCTGTATTTTGTAGAATTTCTAAAATTTCATTATTCCACCTACGATTCATTGGAAATTGCTTTTACAAAAGGGATGCATAAAAAAGACAAAACAATCGAAAATGGGTTAAAAGGATTTTATGATTATTTCTTTTCATTGCCCGATGTTCCGCAACGGACAAAAAAGCATATTGCTTCTCCAGAAAAAAATTCTTCCTGTAAACGATTAAATATGTTTTTGCGCTGGATGGTGCGCAATGATAATAAAGGGGTTGATTTTGGTATCTGGAAAAACATATCGCCATCACAACTTATTTGCCCAATCGATGTACATGTGGCAAGGGTTTCAAAACAATTTAATTTATTAACCCGCAACCAAACCGATTGGAATGCAGCATTGGAGTTAACCGCTTATTTACGAACCCTGGATAAAAACGATCCAGTAAAATATGATTTTGCTTTGTTTGGTATGGGTGTAAGTGATAAACCTTCCGCTGTTAATTATAGTGCTTTAAAAATAATCAAATGAACCAGCAACTGCAATATTACCTGCAACAAACATTTGGTTTGCCTGATAAAGTAGACAGCAGGCCCCAGGCAGAAATTTTTTTAGCAGTGCAAGTAAATGAATTGATTAAAAACGATTTTAACCAACTGGTACAAATACTTTACCGTATAGATGTTAATGAAACAAAGTTAAAACAGGTATTAAATAACAACCCCAATCAAGATGCAGGAAAAATAATTGCTGCTTTAATAATTGAACGCCAGTTACAAAAAATAAAAAGCCGTCAGGAATTTAGCAAAAAAAATAATCCTTTATCTGATGAAGAAAAATGGTAGTTACCCTGCCATTTTATACCAAATGGATTTATAAATTAATCGAGCATTATCTGGTATAATGCCGATGTGATAGCTGTTTAGGCCAATTCAATTGGACTATTACAGATATCCAATCGGTATAATAGTTATTTTCGTAATCAATTTAAACAATATGAAGTTAGTTACTTATTTAAAAGATGGACACGATCAATTGGCGATGGTAATAAACGGTATGCTGCATGATATGAATGATATACATCCTGAGTTACCCACCAGCATGGCCATGTTTTTAAATTATTGGGATGATTATTTTCCGGCTGCAAAAATTGCAGAACAAAGAATTAAAGATGGTTTAAAAGGAGATTTATATGCCACCCCTTTGGATGAAAGTGTGCTGTTGGCACCGGTACCCTACCCAACCAGTTGCAGGGATGCGTATGCATTCCGGCAGCATGTAGCCGCAGCAAGGCATAACAGAAAAGTAGATATGATTGCTGAATTTGACCAGTACCCTATTTTTTATTTTACCAACCACAACAGTATACAAGGTCCGGGCGAAATACTTTGTATGCCCGACCATTTTAATAAATTAGATTTTGAACTGGAAGCAGCCATTGTAATATGCAGGCCTGGTAAAAACATTAAGGCATCAGAAGCAGATGAATACATTGGCGGGTTAATGATCATGAACGATATGAGTGCAAGAACATTACAAATGGAAGAAATGCTGCTAAATCTTGGGCCCGCTAAAGGAAAAGATTTTGCCACGGTTATTGGGCCGATGCTGGTTACTGCAGATGAGCTGGAAGAATATGTAGTGCCTTGCCAGGAAAATCATACTGGCAAAGCCTGGAATCTTGGCATGAAATGTTCCGTAAATGGCATTCCTGTTAGCGAAGGAAATGTAAGCGATATGACATGGACATTTGCCGAAATAATTGAAAGAAGCAGTTATGGTGTACAATTATTTGCAGGCGATATCATTGGCAGCGGTACAGTTGGCACAGGTTGTTTTTTAGAACTGAATGGAACGGGTAAATTAAATGACCCCAATTACCAGGAACAATGGTTAAAGGAAGGAGACATTGTAGAAATGGAAATTGATGGATTGGGTAAATTGAGTAATACGATTGTAAGGGATGAAAATGATTTTTCAATACTAGCTTTGAAGAAGGTTTAACCACAGAGAATAGGAGAAGCTGAGTTTACGCAGAGCCAATACTAAAAATTCATTGCAGGCTTTTGATGAATTTATTTTTAAATAGATTGCTATGGACAAAGAG
>JANYGZ010000091.1 GCA_025362235.1 Ferruginibacter sp.
AGGAACAAATCATTTTGCAATGAAGAACAAAATTTATCTGGCTGCCCAACAGGCGGCCTATAAAGAACTTAAAAACTTATCAACACCTAAAGCAGCATAAGGCACTTTTTAACTATACTATTTGCGTAAGGTGAGTTATTATTATACAAGTTAAGATGCCGTATCCTGAAGATTGTTGTGTCCCCCGGCTTAACCCTTTTAATCTTTTGCAACCTTCTTAAAATATCAGCCATTTTCAATCCGTCATCTTTAATTGCTTAATTTTAACCTGCATGATTCAGCCGCTTTTACAGGTACAAAATTTGTCTATTGATTTTATTGCAGAAGGTAAATCAACCAATGCAGTAAAAAATATTTCATTCAGTATTGCAGCAGGGGAAATATTAGCAATTGTAGGCGAATCTGGCTCTGGCAAATCTGTTACTGCATTATCCTTAATGCAATTACTAACTCCCCAGGCAAGTATTAAAGGGCAAATAATTTTTGCAAATAAAGAAAATGCCCCAATTGATCTGCTTAGTATTTCCGCTAAAGAAATAAATGCCATTCGTGGAAAAGATATGGCCGTGATATTTCAGGAACCAATGACATCGTTAAACCCCGTATTTACCTGTGGCGACCAGGTTATAGAAGCTATTCAATTGCATCAGCATATTTCATCCAAAGCTGCTGAAAAAAAAGCAATCGCCCTTTTTGAAAAAGTAAACTTACCGAAACCTGCAGAAATGATAAACCGTTACCCGCACCAGTTAAGCGGCGGGCAAAAACAACGTGTAATGATTGCAATGGCCATGAGTTGTACCCCATCTTTATTAATTGCAGATGAACCAACAACCGCACTGGATGTAACAGTACAAAAAACAATACTGCAATTAATAAAAGAACTACAGCAACAAACAGGCATGGGCGTAATTTTTATTACACACGATCTTGGCCTGGTTGCAGATATTGCCGATAAGGTATTGGTAATGCATAAAGGGGAAATTATTGAACAGGGAAATACAAAAGATGTTTTGCAAAATCCCCAGCAGCCTTATACCAAAGCATTGCTGGCCTGCAGGCCTACTATGCGCAAACATGGAGAAAGGCTACCGGTAGTTAGTGATTTTTTTAATGCAGTTCCAACAACGGGGGGTTCAAATTTGAGTAATTTTTCTTTTAAAGAAGTGCCTCTTAAAAAAGATGATTCTTTACAAATACTCGATGAAAAATTGCCCGAAAACAACCAACAGCAACTGGCATTAAAACTTAATCATCTTAAAGTGTATTACCCCGGTAGAAAATTTCTTTTTAGAAATACACCAGAACCTTTTAAAGCAGTGGATGATGTAAGTTTTACTGTTAACAGAGGCGAAACAGTTGGGCTGGTTGGAGAAAGTGGTTGTGGAAAAACTACTTTAGGCAGAGCCATTTTACAGTTGATACCATCAACATCAGGCGATATTATTTTAGATGGAATAAATTTAGCAGCCTTACCTAAAAAACAAATACGCCCGCTTAGAAAAGAGCTGCAAATTGTTTTCCAGGATCCATACGGATCGCTTAACCCAAGGCTGATGATTGGTAATGCAATTATGGAACCTATGAAAGTTCATGGTATTTTAAATAATACAAAAAAGCGAAAAGAAAAAGTGGTAGAGTTTTTAGAAAAAGTAAATTTAAGCGCAGATCATTTTACCCGTTACCCACACCAGTTTAGTGGGGGCCAGCGGCAGCGCATTTGTATTGCAAGGGCATTGGTATTAAATCCTTCTTTTTTAATTTTTGATGAGAGTGTAAGCGCACTAGATGTTAGTGTACAGGCGCAAGTACTGAATTTACTGAATGACCTTAAAAAAGAATTTGGCTTTACTTCAATTTTTATATCACATGACCTGGCAGTAGTACGTTATATCAGCGACCGTATTCTTGTTATGAACAAAGGAACAATTGTAGAAGAAGGCACTGCAGAAGAGGTTTATTTTTCTCCTAAAAACGAATACACTAAAAAATTGATTGATGCTATACCCGGGAAATCATTATTATTTTGATTATATTGGCTGCATTTAATTATTCTTCATACTCACCAACTTTTTTAAAGCGATAGCCATTTCCTTCCAATTCAAAAAACTCTTTGGCACTTTTATGAAAGCTGAATAATATCTTTTTTAATTGCTCCTGAAACTGCTCATTTTGTGGTTTATCTGTTCTAATTTTTTTGTCCGTCATAAAAGAAAGTTTATCATCACTGCCAACCTCGTTTATATTTTCCGGCTGTAGTCCGCTAATGCCCATTTTCCAGTCATCATCTTTTTTTATACGGTATTTAAAAAAATAAACAGTCCCCTTTTTTTTATTGTATTGTGCCGGTTGTTTTGAAATAAAAACTATGGAATCTACTGTTGCATAATTCCTATCGGCCAATAAATAGCTCCTGGCAAGATCCAGTTGTGTACTGTATTTAGTGGGGAATTTATCCAGCCTTTTTATTTTCTCCAGCTTTGTAAACAGGCTTCCCCTTGTACCATCATCTGCCGCCAACGCATATAAAATACTATCAGTTACCGGTTTGTTATTGCGCAATAATAACAAAGCTGTATTCATAGAAATATTATCGGCTTTCGATTTCAATAACTTATCAAAAAATTGGGGCACACTGATATTGCTATCATAAAAAGGCAATAATAAAACAGCATAATCTGTTAGCTTATCCACTTCTGTTTCACCAATAGCGTTTCTTACTTCCGCTATATCATTATCATCTGTATCGTCAGATTTTTTATTTTTAGTTAGTCTGGTTTCCTCTTTCGCCTGCTGTTTTTTTAAGGTTATTTTTGCATCCAAATAAAATTTACTAAAATAAGATTTATACTGGGTTGCTTTAATATAGCCACTATCTACCAGCTTTACCAATAATAAAATAACTGCTTCCTTATAATCCTGTAAAGAAGATAATTGCAATAATTCCGGGTATAATTTAGCTGCTAATAACAATGAATCCTGTAGGTTATTGAACACAGCGGTATAATCATATTCTTTTTCAAAAACCGGGGGATCCTGCAAAATCAATTCTTTAAATAATTGTATGGAGGCGGTAGTTTTATGTCTTGCCAAAGCCTTTATTACCTCATTCTGAAAAATACTTGTATCAGCAGTTTGTTCATATATATTTTTAAGCTCTTGAACTACTGTTTGTTTTACAGAATCTTTTATATACCCTAGCTCTGCAATTAATTTTACTTTAGTATCAAAATAATCTTTGTCTACAGGTGTTAGTTTTTGTAATGCAGTAATTATTTTTGGTACCCCATTTTCACCATAATAAACATCACTGATAGATTTTTGTGCTTTTGCATGTGTTATGCTATCCTTACTAAAAAGATCAACAAAAAAACTATCCAGGCAACTATTAAAAATATTTCTGCCTGGTATTTTTTGTTGAGGTTTAAAGCTGGCAAAAAAAGTATCAATAAAATTATTTAGCTTATTGATGGTATCGCCCATTGTAACGAGACTAAACATGTAATTATCTTTCAAAACACTCATGCGTTGAATAGTTCTGGAAGAAGTTGAATCTCTTAAAATAAATTTAAATCCCTGTATGGTATCGTTTAAAAGAATAGAGTCCTTACTGTAAATAAAAAGTTGGTTTTTCTCCACATAATCATTCAATTCATTTGTCCATAATTTTGCTGAATCTTTTACATAATAATATTGAGGGTATTGCTGTATACTTACACTTACCAATTCGCCAGTTGAATCGCTTTTAAATAATGCATTACGGCTTTTTGGCCAGTAACTTCTGTACTGCGAATAGGCTTTACTGGCAGCTATTTCTTTTGATACCTGCTCCAGCGAAGTACGATAATTTTCATCCAGCTCAGGCATTACCGGAGTAATTGCTGTAAAATGCATAAAACTATCTGTATATAATTTACTGGATGGATAATTATAGGGTGTAAACCGAAAGGAATTAAAATAATCACTAAAATCTTTTGCAGCATTTTTACTACGGGCGGCAATTACATAATACTGAGGCCCTTTAATTATAAAACGGGCCGTTACAAAACTCCCATCCTTCATCTTTTCTTTTACATCAAGGCAGGGATAACCATCAAAGAAAGATAATTTTCGCTTCAATTGCTGATCAAAAAAATCGGGCGACCTAAAAGATTCTTCTATCAGTTTCAAATCAAATGTATCTTCTTCTAAAAAATTAAGAGTATATACCATTTTTTTCAGAATAAGATAAGCATCGCCTGATGCTTTATCTGTTGCTTCATACTCGTAACGGTCAATACCATCGCTATTATTTATTTCAATACTTTGGGTAAATAGCTGTGCTAATTTAATATAAAACCCGCCTTGCCCTGGTGTAAAAATACCAGCAGTTTTATTAATCTCTTTTAAACGGATAGAAGAAAAAAAACGGTTCGCCTCTTCGCCTTGTACATAATTTTCTTTACCACTCATTTTAAATAAAATCACTTCAAAAGGAGTAATAAAAATATTGTAGCGCTGCAGGTTACCTGTCCTTGTTCTGTTAAGTATGTCGTACCCTTTGTAGCCGTTTTTTTCAATAAGCGTTTTCTTTAAAATTTTGCCCGGGATATTTTCATACAGCATACTGTCAACTTTTCTCATTACAGCTGCTTCAGTTTGACCAATAAATCCAGCATGAGTCTTTACCCTTGTAACCAGGTAATAACAGCCATTACTCATATCAGCATATTGTCTCCTGTTTAAACCCTGGCCCTCATCCGTCATTTTAAACAATGGCCCAGGCATATCAACACTATAAAATCCATCATCTGCCTGCCTTACAGCAAATACCACCGGTACTTTTAATTTATCTGTCTCTTCTTTTTTTACAGCGTTTCTGTCTGTCATTTTTATTGGGCGCAGCTTATAACCCTTTTGCCGAAGCAATTCTATTACACCTCTTTCACCAGGCAAATGGGCTGCACCTACACCTACAAAAAGGCTGCTGTTTTTTATAATTGTATCAATAGAATTAGCCTGTATTTCATTCCGCTTGTATAAAAATTTTTCTCTAAAAGCTGCTGATCTTTCTGTCATAAAATCTAAAGAATCCATAAGGTCCAAATCGCCACGACGATAAGCTTCCTGCATTTTTTTTGTAATTTCCCTCATCGATTCTCCATCAGTATCTACTTTTTTTTTCTTTTTTTCTGTAGCCATATCTGCATAAGCCTGCAGTACAATTTTCTCTGTTTCATAAAAATCTTCTACCCCTGCAGACCGTTTACCCATTTTTTTTCCTGTTTGAAAAATATACATATCTAAAAATGTATCTTCTTCAAAATCCTCTTTTGCTTTAAAAGTACGGTACAGCAGATTATTTACCACTGCAGGCTCAGTGCTGAGGGCAGTCTTTAACTCTTCATCATATTTATTTACCCTGAAAGAATTTTCGGTAAGCAAATTGTCGCCTGTAGTATTTACAAAATTTGCATAATTCTGTTTCAACCTGTCTAACCTTACCATTTGCCCCTGCCATACATCCGGGTTTAATTCCAGTGCTACAGCGTCAACATTTTTCATAGCATAATAAAAAGAATCGCTTAAATGAAATACCATTTTATTGCTGACATGCATTGTACCGAAAAGGTAAGAGGGCTTTTTTAATCCACTGCCTGAGATTTCCCAAAAAAGGCTCGGATATTTATTAGCAGCATTCTTTTGGCTTTTAGCTACAAAACATGATACTGTTAACACTATTATTAGGGCCAACTTCCTGCTTTTTCTACACATACAATATTTGTTAAATGCCGATACCTTATAAAGATGCAAAGAAGTAAACATATCACAAAATATAAGGCAAACATTTAACGCATTTTAATGGTTTCTATTATTGGTATTTCTTCATTAACCAATTGCTGTTTTAGACTAGCTTTTTTTGAGTTGCAAAAAATAGTACGAATGCAACAACATTTTTAAAGTGCATTTCAAATTGTCGCTCTTTATTTAAGAGCTAAAGAATGAGTAAAATGCCGTTAAGGAGTTAAGACGTTGAATTATCAAAGAAATAAAAACGTCTGAACGCCTTAACGGCAAAACTAGGTAACCTGCATATGCTGCAACAATTTGAAATGACAACATTTTTAATTTGGTTATTAAAATTGCTTACAATACATTACCTTTGCCATCTTAAAAATCATGCCGTAACATGATAAGTGCCTTTAAATGGCTACATATCTCTGTTAGTAACTACAGTACAAGGCCTGATTATCATTACAAAATTTATTGATACACATGAAATTAAGTCAGTTCCGATTCGACCTTCCTTTAAACCTCATTGCTCAAAACCCTACCAAAAGAAGAGAAGACAGCCGGATGATGGTGATTCACCGTAAAACCGGCGAAATAGAAAACAGGAATTTCCGCGACATTATTGATTATTTTGATGACAAGGATGTTATGGTAGTAAATAACACCAAAGTGTTTCCTGCACGCATGTATGGCCGTAAGGAAAAAACCGGTGCCAAAATAGAAGTGTTTTTACTAAGGGAATTAAATAAGCCCAACCGTTTATGGGATGTAATTGTTGACCCGGCACGAAAAATCCGTGTGGGTAATAAATTATATTTTGGTGAAAATGATGAATTGGTAGCAGAAGTAATTGACAATACAACAAGCCGTGGCCGTACAATTCGTTTTTTGTGGGACGGTACTGAGGAAGAATTTAGGGTAATGCTTGATTTTATGGGAGAAACGCCATTACCGAAATATATTAAACGCAAACCGGATGAAGAGGATAAAGAGCGTTACCAAACAGTATATGCAAAACATGAAGGTGCTGTAGCTGCACCAACTGCTGGTTTACATTTTAGCAAAGAATTGATAAAAAGGTTAGAGATTAAAGGGCTTCGCTTTGCCGAAATTACATTACATACAGGATTGGGCACTTTTCGCCCGATAGAAGTAGAAGATTTAAGCAAACATAAAATGGATGCGGAATATTATGCTGTTGATGAAACCGCCTGTAGCATTGTAAATAAAGCAAAAGCAGATGGCAAAAGAATTTGCTCGGTTGGCACTACTACCATGAGGGCAATGGAATCGTCTTTTACTGCACAGAAATTGCTAAAACCTTCTGAAGGATGGACTAACATGTTTATTCACCCCCCTTATAATTTTTCGATTGCAGATGCTTTGGTTACAAATTTTCATTTACCAAAAACAAGTTTATTAATTATGACTTGTGCCTTTGCCGGATATGATGTGGTAATTGAAGCCTATAAAAAAGCAATTAAAGATAAATACCGTTTTTTCAGTTATGGGGATGCTTTGTTAATAATTTAAGAAGATATTGTTATAATAAAAAAGCCATGGAATTATCCATGGCTTTTTTATTGATATTATTTTATAGGAAATATAAAGTAAAAGAGTTGTAGATGAAGTAAAAAATAGGGGGTGAGATGAAAATCTCTCCCCGATTTAAAATCCAATATCCTATGAAAAACCGTATTAAAGACAATTTATATTTACAAACTGCTGCATAGCATTGGTTAAATAATTGTTATAGGTAACCTTGGCCTTTACTAAATACAAAATTTACCGCTGAATATACAATGATTGATTTAACTTAGACATACAAAACGATTTTTGCTATGCCTACCATTCATCAATGGCTGTATGAATATGGTGAAAGCCATCAAAACCAAACCAATAAAACCATTCACTGGATTTGTGTACCGGCTATTTTCTTCTCTATCGTTGGGCTGTTATATAGTATTAAGCTGCCCTTTTTTATTGATGGCCACCATATCAATTTGGCAATGGTGGGGATGGTAGTAATAATTCTGTACTATTTTATACTAAGCAAAAGATTATCGGTAGGGATGCTCTTATTTGTTGCACTTTGTTTATTACTTTGTCATTTTATTGAACTCTTATCTTTTATGTCGTTATGGGCTTTTTCTGTTATAATATTTGCCGTTGCATGGATAGTGCAATTTTACGGTCATAAAATAGAAGGGAAAAAACCTTCCTTTTTAAAAGACCTGCAATTTTTACTAATAGGGCCGGCCTGGCTGATGAGTTTTATTTATCAGCGGCTTGGCATTAAATTATAATTACTCCAGGCCAAATAAACCCACATTTAATAGTTGCAAAGTTTGCTGTTTAAAATTTTTAGGGATAAGTATAGAAATATTGTGGCTGCTGCCCCCATAACTTACCATCCTGACAGGTATATCACCAAGCGACTTAAATAATTGCTGCATCACATCTTTGGTTTGCGTTATTTGATTGCCCACGATTGAAACGATTGTTTGGTCAGTATCAATTTCAACAGTACCGAACGATTCCAGTTCCTTTACAATTGCAGAAAGATTAGTATCATTATCAATCGTTATAGATACCCCTACTTCTGATGTAGTAATCATATCTATAGAAGTGCGGTGTTTTTCAAATACTTCAAATATTTTTCTTAAAAATCCATAAGCCAATAACATGCGGCTGCTTTTTATTTTGATGGCAGTAATGCCATCTTTTGCTGCAACAGCTTTTACACCTACGCTGCCTGCCAGCTCTGTTATCAAAGTTCCCCTTGCCTCCGGGTGCATGGTATTTAATAATTTAACCGGCACTTTATATAACTGCGCCGGCCATATACTGGCGGGATGTAAAATTTTTGCCCCAAAATAAGCCAGCTCTGCTGCTTCTTCAAAACTTAATTGCTCAATGGCTGCTGTTTTCTTTACTACCCTCGGATCATTGTTATGCATTCCATCAATATCCGTCCATATTTCGCATACAGATGCATTTACAGCGGCAGCAATTAATGATGCGCTGTAATCACTTCCCCCTCTTTTTAAATTGTCTACTTCACCTTTAGCGTTACGGCTAATGAAACCCTGTGTAATGAAGATTGTTTTGTCTTTATTCTTTTGTAATATCTGCGCTAGTTTTACTTTAATGCTGCCTATTTGTGGTTCATCATCATTATCAATGGTCATAAAATCCAATGCAGGAATCAATACATGGTCAATACCCTGTTCAGTGAGGTAAACAGAAAACAATTTGGTACTCAATAATTCGCCTTGCGCCAAAATATCTTTATTAAGCGCTTCACTAAAAGATATTTTTAAAATGATGTGCAAAAATTCAAAATGTTCGGTTATAATATTTTTAACGCTGGCTAATGCAGCATCCGTTTTTACTAATTGGCCTATGAAATTTTGATAGTGCGCTTCTAATGCTTCTATTTGTTGTTTGGCAGTAGTTCTGTCTGCATTAGCCAATGAGTTACTGATTTCTACCAGCGAGTTGGTAGTACCGCTCAGGGCAGATAATACTACAATTTTAGGCTCCACATCTTTAATGATCAATTTTGCCACTTCATGCATCCTTTCGGGTTTACCAACGCTGGTACCACCAAACTTCATTATTTTCATTACAGTATTTATTTAATTGGATTGCAAATATAATAAGTGGAAAATTATAAGGATAATTTTTTAGTTTCAGCGCAGAGAAGAAGAGTAGTTAATGGAGTTTACGCAGCGATTTAAATCTCTCTGCGTAAACTCTGCCCCTTCTTCTTCTCTTCGGTGAAAGAAAAATATCTTTAGCTATTTAAAAAGGCACTTTAAATTTATTATTCAATTCTTTAAGATCGTTTACTACAGACTCTTCTATCGGTATCCCATTATTTATCCTTTCTTTTTCCATAGCGGTTTCTGGTTGACCGGGTATAATCACTTTTTCTTGACCGGCGACAGTTTTAGCCGATTTGAAACGTTGTATCCATTTATCCATATTTTCTTTAAAATCTTCAGCAGGCCTAAAAGCATCAATACGCATTGCACCAAAAAAATGGCCAATACCTTCTCCCGGCATATTTTCCGGCATCGGTATATAGGCAGGAAAAGGAGGTACCCATGGGCCATAATTGGCACCACTTAATATGGCAGAAAAAATGTCTACAATACTCCCTAACATATAACCCTTATGGCTACCATGTTCCTTATCGCCACCTAAAGGCAATAAAGCGCCGCCTTTTTTTACTTCTGCAGCATTGGTACTTGGTTCACCGGTTTTAGTTTGTACCCAGCCAACGGGAGTATCCATATTTTTTCGTTGCAATATTTCCAGCTTTCCGTTGGCGGCTGTGGTGGTCGCAAAATCTGCAACAAATGGGGGTTCATTGCCGGCAGGTATTGCCACTGCAATGGGATTGGTACCTAATAATCTTTCAACAGAAAAAGTGGGCGCTACCAGTGGTGAAGCATTGGTCATAGCAATACCAATCATATCATGTTCCAATGCCATCATTGCATGAATACCTGCAATACCAAAGTGGTTGCTGTTTTTTACGCTCACCCAACCCGTGCCTGCATTTTTTGCTTTATCGATTGCTATTTGCATGGCTGCCGGGGCAACTACAAGGCCCAAACCTTTATCACCATCGACAGTTGCTGTTGAAGGTGTTTGATGAACAATTAAAATATTTGGGTTTGCGTTAATCCTGTTTACTTCCCACAACCTTGTATAACCAGATAAGCGGGCAATGCCATGGCTATCTACACCCCGCAAATCTGCAGATAATAAAACTGTTGCAGCGGTTTCAGCATTGGCTTCGCTACAGCCAATTTTTAGAAAAATATTTTTTGAGAAAGAAAAAAGTTGCTGATAGGAGTATAACAAAGCCATCGATTTTAATTAAGTAATGGTAATTTAAGAAAAGTGTACAGATGCCATTTGTAAAAAGTACAAGAGGGCGATGCAACAATGTTCATTAATGAAAAAAAGCCTGGACCAATATTTTTAAAACTGCAGGTGCCTCACCGTTAGTCCATTATTAATGAGTTGCTTTAAAGAATCTATCCCGATTTTAAGATGACGCTCTACAAATTCTGAAGTAACTTTTTTATCACTTGCTTCGGTTTTTACGCCATCCGGTATCATCGGGCTATCGCTCACTAATAATAATGCTCCGGTTGATATTTTATTAAAAAACCCCACTGTAAAAATGGTTGCAGTTTCCATATCAACTGCATAGGCACGTACCTGTTTTAAATATTCTTTAAACATATCGTCGTGTTCCCATACCCGCCTGTTGGTTGTATATACTGTACCTGTCCAGTAATCACAGGCATAATCACGTATTGTAGTGGAAATAGCTTTCTGTAACATAAAAGAGGGCAATGCAGGTACTTCTGGCGGAAAGTAATCGTTACTGGTACCTTCACCGCGTAATGCGGCAATGGGCAAAATAAGGTCGCCTATTTTATTACGCTTTTTTAACCCGCCGCATTTGCCCAAAAATAAAACTGCTTTAGGTTTTATTGCAGTCAGTAAATCCATTACAGTAGCGGCTCCGGGGCTACCCATTCCAAAATTAATGATGGTAATATTATTTGCTGTTGCACATTGCATGGGCCTTTCTGCACCAACAACCTTTACCTTGTTCCATTTGGCAAACATGGAAACATAGTTAGAAAAATTAGTGAGTAAAATGTATTCGCCAAAGTTTTCCAGCTTCTCGCCCGTATATCGTGGCAGCCAGTTTTCTACTATATCTTCTTTTGTCTTCATTTAGTTTATTGGTTTATTCGTTTATTTGCCATTACTAAAAGTACAAATATTTTTTTCAACACATGATAAAGATAGAATACCCACCATATCAACCTAAAATAAAAAAAGAAATTGGTAAAGAATTCATTTTTGATGAAGTTCGTAAGCAATGGATATTGCTTACGCCAGAAGAATGGGTGAGACAGAATTTTTTACAATATTTAATCCTTATAAAAAAATATCCTTCTTCCCTGATGGCAGTAGAAAAAGAAATTTTTTTAGGCGATGTAAAAAAGCGTTTTGATATTGTTGTGTATGATAAAAATACAAAACCCTGGATGTTGATTGAGTGTAAAGAAATGAATGTTGTATTAAACAATGCGGTGCTAAACCAGGCGCTCAGGTACAACATAAATCTGCAGGTACCCTACCTTGTTATAACCAATGGTAGTTATTGTTATGCCTTCAGCAATACAAATAATATGCTGGAAGAAATAAATGTGCTTCCTGAATTGTAGTGATTTAAAGGTAGTCTTAAACAACCATTATCTCTTTTTCCTTTGCTTCAAGGTGTTTTTCTATAAGGGAAATGAAACGGTTAGTCTGTTCCTGCACTGCTGCTTCCGCATCTTTGGCTGCATCTTCACTAAGACCGTCTTTTTGTAATTTTTTTATTTGTTCAATAGCATCCCTGCGGATATTCCTGATAGATACTTTTCCATTTTCACCTTCAGTATTACATCTTTTTACCAGTTCCCGTCTTCTTTCTTCTGTTAAAGGAGGTAAAAATAAACGGATAAAATTACCGTCGTTTTGTGGGTTAATGCCAATATTGCTGGCCATGATGGCTTTTTCAATTGGCTGCAACATCTTTTTTTCCCATGGTTGCACAGAGATGGTACGTGCATCCAAAACAGATATATTGGCTATTTGCGCAATCGGTGTTGGGGCACCATAATAATCTGCCACAATTCCGTCCAGCATATTTGGATTGGCTTTACCGGCCCGGATTTTTATTAACTCGGCTTCCAGATGACTGATAGCTTTGTTCATTGCAGAAACTGTATCCAGGTTAATCAATTCTAATTCTTCTGACATAAAATAGAAAATTAAGTGGATGCAAAACTAAAGAAAAGAACAATAGGCAGATAAATAAATGATTGAGGGGATAAACAGCCAACAAAAATTAACTGGCTTCTACTGATTTGGGAGCTAAGGAAACTACTTTATGGTATTTTATAATTTGTTCCTTAGTTTGTACTTCTGTCATTTCAATTACCTTATTTTTTGGACGACTATAATAGATAAGCGCCAATAATGTACATGAAATTGCCATCAAAATACCAATTACTGCAGTGGTTCCAAAACCGCGAAGAAAAAACGCCAGTAATATTAACCCGACATTGGCACCAACACAAAGCAGGGTTATTTTCCGATGGCTATATCCCAACTCCAATAAAAAGTGGTGAACATGATTTCTATCAGGGCTAAAGGGTGAACGCCTGTTTACAATACGAAAAGCAAATACCCTCAATGTATCAAATAGAGGAACAATTAATATGGCAAATCCTATAGCAGGAGCAGATTGCAATGGGAAATTAACTACTGATGAATCGGCTATATTTATAAACTTTACCACCATAATGGAATTGACAAGGCCTATTAATAAAGAACCCGTATCGCCCATAAATATTTTTGCCGGAGAAAAATTGTAAATTAAAAATCCAACAAGGCTACCCGCCAGTGAGAATGCCATTACAGCATATAACAAATAACCTGTATAATAAAAATAAGCGCCAAAAATTAATGCAGTTAAAAGGCCAAGGCTTCCTGCCAATCCATCAACGCCGTCAATTAAATTAAAAGAATTGATGATTACAATTATTGTAAATAGCGTTAAAACGATGCTTGCTAAATGTGGTATGGTAGTTATACCTAAAAACCCATGCATGTTGGTGATTTGAACCCCGCCAAATTTAATTATAATGCCTGCAGCAATTAATTGCCCGATAAATTTTTTTGCTACGGAAAGTACCAGTATATCATCTTTAATACCAAGGAAGAAAATTACAATTGCGGCTGCAACAAAATATTGAAGTTCATTGCTTCCAACAGGTGACCCAATTAATGTTGCTAAAATAAACCCTCCAAAAATTCCCAACCCCCCAAGCGTAGGTATTACCATTTTGTGTACTTTCCTTTCATCCGGCTCGTCAAATAATTTCTTTCGCCTTGCCACCTCAATGATAATAGGTATTGCAAAAAAAGTAATCAGGAAAGCAAAAGTGTAACTTAACAAAATCTTATCCATGCAAAGGGTATTAAAGAAAAGGTATGATTGCAAAAATATTTTAATAAAAAAGATACTTATTCATTTAACAAATTACAACTTTATCTCAATTAAGCCCTGTTTCTACATATTAACAGTTGCATTTATTTAGCTATATCTTTCTTATTAAATAATATAGCAAATTAACGTATAAATTTTGAACTTATTATTATGGGGCCCAATACATATATTTTTTTACTTTGGTGATGTGGGTATTTAAAGTAGGTTTGCATACAAATAAATAAAAAATGAACAATTTACAAGATATTGCCACCCAGGTAAGAAGGGATATTGTACGTATGGTACATGCGGTACAAAGCGGCCATCCAGGCGGGTCATTAGGATGCACAGATTATTTTACAGCGCTGTATTTCAATGTTATGAAACATAACCCGGCATTTAACATGGATGGTGTAGGAGAAGACCTGTTTTTTTTGAGTAATGGGCATATTTCGCCTGTGTTTTATAGTGTTTTGGCAAGAAGTGGCTATTTTCCATTAAACGAATTATCAACCTTTAGAAAAATAAACAGCCGTGTGCAGGGCCACCCCACCACCCATGAACATTTGCCCGGTATACGTATTGCCAGTGGTTCATTAGGGCAAGGAATGAGCGTTGCTTTAGGAGCTGCATTAGCCAAAAAATTAAATAATGATTCCAATATAGTGTATTCTTTACATGGCGATGGCGAAATGGATGAAGGCCAAAACTGGGAAGCAATTATGTTTGCAGGTCATAAAAAAGTGGATAACTTAATTTCTACCATTGATAGAAATGGTCAACAAATTGACGGCACTACGGCAAATGTGATGAGCCTTGGCGACCTTGGTCATAAATTTGAGGCATTTGGCTGGGAAGTTATTGAACTGTCGAAGGGCAATGATATGGATGAAATAGTAAAAACATTAAACCAGGCTAAATCACTAACCAGTAAAGGCAAACCAATTGTTATTATAATGAAAACTGTAATGGGCAAAGGTGTTGATTTTATGGAAGGAAAACATGAATGGCATGGTATTGCACCCAGTGATGAGCAGTTGAAAAAAGCATTGGCCCAATTACCTGAAACCCTTGGTGATTATTAGTAATTAAAAAAATTAAGCGTATTATTTTAATGATATTTAGCTTCCACAATTATGGAAGCTTTTTTATTTTAAAACAATAAAAATTATCTTAATTCAATAAGCTGGTTTGCAGCTTTACGTGCAGGGAACCAGGAAGCAAGGAAGGAGATTACAACAACTGTAGAAGCTACCAGTAAAAAATCGGAAGCCTGTAGTTTTATTGGAAAATAATCTATCAAAAATGAGCCGCCCTGCAATTTTATAAGTTTTAATTTTATTTGAATAAAGCATACTATCAGTGCCAGCAAAATGCCGGTTACAGCTCCAATACCTGCCAGCAATAATCCTTCGCTGAGAAATATTTTTAATATCATTCCTTTATCTGCACCCATGCTTTGCAATACACTGATATCTTTTTGTTTTTCTAAAACCAGCATGGTTAACGCACTAACCATATTAAAAGCAGCAATAAATAATATTAAAGTAAGCACCGCATAAATAATCCACTTCTCCATCCGCATAGTACTGTAAAGATTATTATTTTGTTCAAACTTTGTTTGGACTGTATAAGCAATCCCCAAAATTTTATCAAGCTGCAATTGCGCAGCTATCATATCTGTTTTATCATTCAATTTAATTTCCGTAGCACTATATTCATCAGCAGCAAACCCCATCTGCTGTTTTACAAAATCAATATTGGTAATAGCATACTTGTTATCAAAATCCTGTTGTATAGCAAATACACCTGTAGCTTTTACAATGCCTTCGCTTAAAGATTGTAAAGGGTCACTTACAGAAACTTTTCCTTTTTTTGGCAAAATCAGTGTGAGGTCAGAGGCTTTAAAAGCACCATCAACATTAATAGCCGCTGCATTCTGTATACCTGCACCCACTATCAATCCCGGCTCTGCGGCTGTTCCTGTATTGAATTTGCCTTCGTAAGTTTTTGCAGCAACTTCTGTTACAGTACTATAGTTATTATCCACACCTTTCAGGTAAATAATTGCTTTCATGCCTTCATTTTGCAATAAAGCATGTTCTTCGGCAATTAAAGAAACGGCATTTATGCCGGGTTGCTGTTTAATTAACGCAAGTTGTTGCTGAGTAAGTATAAAAGTTTTTCCTTTTGCAGGTGTAATTTTTATATCTGCATAAAATGAATTGTACAATGATTTTACCAATCCTTCAAAACCATTAAAAACACTCAATACCAATATCTGGCATGCAATGGCAAATGTAATAACGCCCACTGTTACCCATGCAATCAGGTTGATGGCGTTGGCACTTTTTTTTGCTTTAAAATATCGCCAGGCAAACGTTAAATACATACACCTATCTCCGCCGCAGCGGAGTATTGAATGATTAAAAAATGATGATGATTTTATTTGGTTTCACTTGTATTAGTTGCATCAGGACCTTCTTCTTCTTTTTTTATTTTTTCAAACAGCTCTTCCATTTTAAAAACATAGTCGAGTGTATCATCAATAAAAAACTTTAGTTCGGGAATACTGCGTAACTGGTGACGGACACGGGTACCTAGTTCTTTCCTGATCTCTTTATTTTTTTCTTCAAACTTTAATAAAGTTGCCTGTGTATCTTTTACCTGGAACATGCTGAGGTAAACCCTTGCTTCAAAAAGGTCAGGCGTAATTTTTACAGATGAAATGGAGATCATGCCACCATCCATCATGGTAAGCCCCATGCGACGAAAAATATCATTCAGCTCCTCGTTGATCAGCCCGGCTACCTGCTTTTGTCGTTTTGTTTCTGTTGTCATACTGCAAATTGTTGTGAAGTGTAAAGTTATATAGTTTTACCGGACTTTAATTTCAATTTTTCATCCTAGTAAATATCAAATTGTATTTGATATTTACTAGGATGATTGTATCTTTATAAAATGATAGAAAGAGCCATCAAACCTGTTATTGAAAAGTTTTTAAAAGCCTTTCCTGCGATTGTTATTTTAGGGCCAAGGCAGGTAGGTAAAACTACATTGATTAAGTTACTGGCTGCAAAAAATAAAAAGAAAACTATATATCTTGACCTTGAAAAAAGCAGCGATTTTGATAAATTAAATCGTGATGCAGAAGAATATTTACTTTCTTATCTGGATGAATGTGTGCTGATTGACGAAGTTCAACGCATGCCTTCACTTTTTCCGTTATTACGTGCAGTTATCGATGAAAAACGCAAGCCCGGCCGGTTTATTATTACTGGTTCTGCATCACCTGAATTATTAAAAGGCGCTTCTGAAAGTTTAGCAGGTAGAGTAGCTTATTTTTATCTGCACCCAATTGGATTGCATGAACTGCCTGCTGCTATCCCTATGAATAAACACTGGTTTAGGGGAGGATTTCCACAAGCACTCACTATACGAAACAATCAATTACTGCAAGGGTGGCTGGATTCATTTATTACTACTTATATAGAGCGGGATTTGCCATTTTTATTTGACATACGCTTTTCCACTTCAACTATGCGCAAGTTATGGAGCATGCTGGCCCATTTACAGGGCAGTATATTAAACGCAGAAAACCTTGGCAATTCGCTGGGCATTACAGGCACTACTGTAAAGCGATACTTAGATTACCTGGAAGCTGCTTTTATTATTACCAGGCTACAACCCTATTTTATAAATATTGGTAAGCGGTTAATAAAAACTCCCAAAATTTATATTAACGACAGCGGCATTTTGCATTACCTGTTAAGGCTGCATGCTGAAAAGGAATTATTGAATCATCCTGGTGTTGGTGCTTCCTGGGAAGGGTATATTGTTAGCCAGGTATTGTATGCAAAAGACAACAGGGTGGATATGTATTACTATCGTACACAAGCTGGTGCCGAATGTGACCTGGTATTAGTTCGTGGCCATGTGGTAAAAGCCTGTGTTGAAATTAAACTAAGCAAGGCTCCGGTTGTAACAAAAGGTTTTTTTCAATGCATTGAAGATTTAAAAAGTAAAAATAATTTTATTGTTTGTTCTGCAGATGTTGATTATATAAACAAGCAGGGGATACGTATAGTTGGTGCCGCAATTTTTATGAATAAATACCTTATTAAGTTATAATAGAACATAGTAAATGTCAAATTAGATTTGACATTTACTATGTTGCAAAAATGGTTAATTTGTTGATGATATTCCCCAATTAAAAAATAAGCATTGTAGTTTATTAATAGAATTTTATTATTACAGCCTACTTTTTTATTGATTTATGTAAAAAATAACTTATTGAATTAATACAACCCAAGATAGGCAGCTTTACGCAACTATAAAAATATCACCCACCGATAAAAGCCACACAATGGCATGCAGTAAAAGAGGCAACGATGCTGCCATGAAAAATTGCTGCATGGGCCAACAAAAAAACCGGCACAAGACCGGTTTAAAAATTTTATGTTGAATCTAGGTTATTGAAACGTGGTGTTTACCTGTACTTTTTCTTTCATCATTTCCCGCAATACTGCCGCAATAGCATTAGCATCTAAACCAATTTCTTCGTACAACTGTTTGGGTGTTCCATGCTCTACCAGTCTGTCTGGGATGCCCATAATTTTTACAGTTGCCTTGTAGCCATGCGCATTCATAAATTCCAGTACTGCTGAGCCAAAACCACCTACTACTGTACCATCTTCAATAGTAATTATTTTATTGTATTTGCTAAACACTTCATGTAATAACTCTTCGTCGATGGGCTTTACAAAACGCATATCATAATGCGCCGGATTAATATCTTCGGCTTTTACATCACGGATAGCGGAAGCCGCAAAATTTCCCGGATGACCAAAAGAAAGTATCGCAATATCCTGTCCATCTTTTAATTTTCTTCCCTTGCCAATCTGTATTTCCTCAAACGCTGTCTTCCATTCGGGCATCACCCCTTCTCCTCGTGGATAGCGGATTACAAATGGATTTTTTGTGGTTTCCAGCTGCGATGTGTACATGAGGTTACGCAATTCTTTTTCATTCATTGGTGCACTAACTACCATGTTGGGGATACAGCGCATGTAGGCAATATCGTAACAGCCATGATGTGTTGCGCCATCTTCGCCTACAAGGCCTGCCCTGTCTAAACAAAAAACCACCGGTAATTTTTGTATCGCCACATCATGCACTACCATATCGTATGCCCTTTGCATAAAGGAAGAATATATATTGCAAAATACCCGCATACCCTGTGTTGCCAAACCGGCACTTAATGTTACTGCATGTTGTTCACAAATGCCCACATCAAAAGCCCTGTTGGGCATTTTTTCCATCATATATTTTAAAGACGAGCCACTGGGCATTGCTGGTGTAATACCCATTATTTTCTCATTCATTTCTGCCAGTTCAATAATGGTATGCCCAAATACATCCTGGTATTTTGGTGGCTGCGGAATATCAAATTTTTTCTTTTGTATTTCACCTGTTACTTTATCAAATAAGCCTGGCGCATGCCATTTGGTTTGATCTTTTTCTGCCAGTACATATCCTTTTCCTTTAACCGTTTTGATATGCAAAATTTTAGGGCCGGGAATATTTTTTAAATCGGTCAATGTATCAACCAGCTTCGTAATATTATGCCCGTCAATAGGTCCGAAATACCGCAGGTTGAGTGCTTCAAATAAATTGGCGCTGCTGCTGACCATACCTTTTATACCATCGGTTAATTTTTGCGCCATGGAACGGGAAAATGTTTTACCCACTGGTAACTTACCTAATAAATTCCACACATCATCTTTTACTTTATTATATGTATGAGACGTAGTGATATCAGTAAGGTATTCTTTTAATGCTCCCACATTGGGGTCAATGCTCATGCAGTTATCATTCAAAATAATAAGCAAGTTACTGTTTGCAATACCTGCATGGTTCATGGCTTCAAAAGCCAGGCCTGCCGTCATGGCGCCGTCACCGATAACAGCAATATGTTGTCTGTCTTTTTCTCCTTTGTAATAACTGGCCATTGCCATGCCTAAAGCTGCACTGATAGAAGTAGAAGAATGGCCGACACCAAAAGTATCATACTCACTTTCATTCCTGTTCGGGAAACCACTTAAGCCATGGTATTTTCTATTAGTAGGAAACTGGTCTCTTCTGCCGGTTAATATTTTATGGCCGTAGGCCTGGTGACCTACATCCCACACCAACTGATCGTATGGTGTATCAAAAACATAATGTAATGCCACACTCAATTCCACCACACCAAGACTGGCAGCAAAATGCCCTCCATACACGCTTACCACATCAATGATATATTGACGCAATTCGTCAGAAACAAGGTGCAATTGCTCCCTGCTTAATTTTTTAAGGTCTTCAGGGTTATTTATATCACTTAATAATTTGCTGGCTTTTATTTCCATGCTTTTATTTTTGCGCTGTAAAGTTACGGTTTTAGCTGTTTTTATTGCTTTTAAACAAATAATAACGTAAAAAGTTATAATACATTATTTAATAGGTCGCTAATGTACAATGAACGATAAAAAAGCAATAAAAGTTTTGAATGAATCGAGATTTTATGATGTAACCCCCTAGTGAGCATATTGCATCATATTCAACATCAAATCGGGGTTGGGGCAGTTTCGTAAATATTTTTCTCTTTCAGCAATTGTACAAACACCCGGATAATCGCCCCTGCTTAAGCGCAAATCGCTAATTATCTGAAAGTGCAGGTGTGGCGGCCAGTCGCCATTCTCTTTTGGCTCGCCAAAATGACCCAGTAATTCTCCACGGCTGATATATTTTCCTTCCTGCAAATTTGCAAGATCTGCCAGGCTAAGATGACCATATAATGTATAAAACACAATAGTGTTTAACTGGTGTTGCAAAATAATGGTAGCGCCGTAATCTCCAAAATTATCGTTAAAAGCAAAGCTATGTACAGTGCCGCCAACAGGTACAAAAACTTTTGTGCCAACTGCTCCCCAAATATCTATACCAAGGTGAATGGAACGGGCAGCTTCTTCATTGGCAGATGCTGAACCTGGTGTTTTAAAATGATCACTTCGCTTATAAAGAATCCTGTCTTCAGCATAACCACCTATGCCGTATTTGGCATTTGCGCTTGATAGTTTGTTATTGACATATGTAGAAAATGCTCCAGTATCCGCAATCATTTCGGCAGTCAAGTCTTTATTAGCTGCTGTAAAATCAAAGTGAAATAGTTTGTCTGTTGCAGGGTTAAAATCTACAACACGACGAAAATTTTCCTGCTCTTTTTGTAAAACATTTTCCAGCTTACTATTCATAAAGTGAAGGTAGCTTTATTACACTACCACGTTGACCATTTTATTTTTTACGTAGATGATCTTTTTTGGATCTTTTCCTTCCAGCCATTTTTGCACAATATCATTTTGCAATACCATTTTTTCTACAGCAGCCTGGTCGAGATCTAACGCGAGGTTTATATTGGCCCTTACTTTTCCATTGATGGAGATGGGATATTCTTTACTGCTCTCTACCAATAATGCAGGATTAAATGTTGGATATGCGGCATCTAATACAGAACCCTGGTTACCCAATTGGTTCCATAATTCTTCTGCAATATGCGGCGCATAAGGTGTTAATAAAATCAACAACTTTTCCAGCACTTCTTTTTTGTGGCATTTACTATCTGCTAACTCATTTACACAAATCATAAAAGTACTCACGGCTGTATTAAAACTAAAACGCTCTGTATCTTCATCTATTTTTTTAATAGCACGGTGAAGTATTTTTAATTCTGCATCGGTTGCTTTTTCTTCATTCCAAACCTTGCCTTTTAAGTCATCATAAAACAGGCGCCAAAGTTTGCGCAAAAAACGGTGTACCCCTTCAATACCCTTTGTATCCCATGGTTTGCTCATTTCTACAGGGCCGAGAAACATTTCATACATACGGAAAGTATCGGCACCGTATTTCAAAACTAAATCGTCTGGATTAACTGCATTAAGTTTTGATTTTGACATTTTTTCAATCTCACTACTTGTGAAGAATTTTTTTTCTTCGACAATATTATGTTTATAATCATACCATTTACCGTCAACAAAATACCCTTCTTTAGTATAAAAAATAGAATCTTTATCTTGTAAAGATTCATTATAGTAAGTGGCTATGTCAAGTTTGTTAGAATCCACATATTTTACATTTACATGTATCCTAACTAATTTGTTTACGTCGGTGATTAAGTCAGAAGAAATATAATGACTCATTAACCGATTTCCAAAATTACGAGCTTGTAAATCGTGAATCGCAGTCAAATTACTACTTACTAAAATTTTATAAATTTCTTCCTTATCGCCACGGTTGTTAAGTTGAGAAACTCCCGTTATCATTCCCTGATTCACCAATTTTTTGTAAGGCTCCTCAAAACCAATATATCCCAAATCAAATAAAACTTTTGTCCATAACCGGCTATACAATAAATGGCCCACTGCATGCTCTGTACCGCCAATGTACAAATCAACCTGGTTCCAGTAATCACTTGCTTTTCTATCACAAAAAGTTGCTGCATTATGCGGATCCATATAACGTAAAAAATACCAGGAAGAACCTGCATAGCCGGGCATTGTAGAGGTTTCACGTTTGACCTCACCCCCAGCCCCTCTCCAAAAGAGAGGGGAGCTTGACCCTGCTGCTTTATGGAGCTTTTCGCTTTCAGTATTATTTGCTTCTGTAGTGTTTGCTTCTACTTTCTTTGCTTCGTTTGTTGACAGACTTTCTTCTTCTTTTAGTTTTTTGGAAATAGTTTCTATTACTTGTTTTAAACTCTTTTTTATTTCATCGTTGGTAAAACGAATCATTTCAAAACCATTTTCTGCCAGCCAGTTTTGTCTCGCTGCATCAAACTTTTGTTGTTCTGGTTCATTATGATATTCACCATCAATTTCGATAATTAATTTTTTATCCAGGCAAACAAAATCCGGAATGTATCCGGCTATTGGATGCTGCCTCCTGAATTTAAAGCCTTCAATTTTTCTATCTCTTACTTCCTGCCAGACAATATTCTCTGCCTCTGTTAAATCCTTACGATTGTCTTTTGCAAAAGGCAAAGTATTTCTCCATTCCTGTTCCGTACTATTAAAATACCCAGGAGATTCTTTTGAGTCACCTCTCCCCAAACCTATAGCAGAATCACCGATACTGTGATCTCCAACTCCCCTCTCTTTCGGAGAGGGGCTGGGGGTGAGGTCACGCAGATACACCCAGTCTGTTATATTAGCCAATGGCCCCTCACCTTCCGGTCCGGGGCTGTATTTATCTACCGGTGGTAATATCAATGGCAATTCCTCAGCATCCAGCGGAATGGCAATCCCATCAGTCCAGATAATGGGAAATGGTTCGCCCCAATAACGCTGGCGGCTAAAACCTGCATCCCTCATCCTGTAGTTTACTTTGCGTTTACCAATACCCAGTTCTTCAATTTTATTAACCGCTACATCAATGGCATCTTTCATCAACAACCCGTTTAAAAAACCTGAGTTTTCCAATACGGCATCTTTTGTAGCATTGGCTTCTTCCCCATTATAATGATTGCCGATAATATTAGTAATAGGAATATTAAAATGTTTGGCAAAATTATAATCACGCTGATCGCCGCATGGTACTGCCATGATTGCGCCTGTGCCATAGCCCGCTAAAACATATTCTGCTATCCAGATAGGTATTTCTTTTCCGTCAAAAGGATTGATGGCATAGGCCCCGGTAAAGCAACCTGTTATTTGTTTTACTTCGGCTAAGCGTTCCCGTTCGCTGCGGCTTTTTACATAAGCAAGATATTTTTCTATTGATTTTTTTTGATCAGCAGAAGTTAATTTATTTACCAGCTCATGCTCGGGAGCAACCACCATAAAATCTACACCAAAAATTGTGTCGGGTCTCGTAGTATATACTCTTAATTTTTCATTGCTGGTTTTAATGGTAAAGTCCATTTCAGCACCCTGACTTTTACCAATCCAGTTGCGCTGCATTTCTTTCATGCTATCGCTGAACTCTACTTTTTCTAAACCTTCCAGCAACCTGTCGGCATAAGCAGTTATTCTTAAATACCATTGACGCATTTTCTTTTTTTCAACCGGGTAACCTCCCCTCTCGCTTACACCATTTACCACTTCATCATTGGCCAATACTGTACCCAATGCTTCGCACCAGTTTACCTCACCATAAGCACAAAATGCCAGGCGGCGTTTCATTAAAATATCTTCCTGTTCCTTTTTAGAAAAAGCATTCCACTGTGCTGCGGTAAAATTTTTATTTCCCTTTGTTTCGTATTTTTTTACAAGGTCTGCAATAGGCCTTGCCTTTTGTTGTGTATTGCAGAAATAGCTATTAAATAATTCTAAAAATATCCACTGAGTCCATTTGTAATATTGAGGATCGCTTGTTCGTAATTCCCTGTCCCAATCGTAACAAAAACCAATTTTATCCAGTTGGGTTTTAAATGTAGCAATATTTTTTTCGGTAGTATCAGCGGGGTGCTGGCCTGTTTCCAATGCATACTGTTCGGCGGGTAAACCAAAACTATCAAACCCCATGGGGTGTAAAACATTAAACCCTTTTAATCTTTTATAACGGCTGTAAATATCACTGGTTATATAACCCAGCGGATGCCCCACATGCAGCCCTGCACCGCTTGGATAGGGAAACATATCCAGCACATAATATTTTGGCTTATCTGATTCGTTGGATACTTTGTATACCTTATCGGCCTTCCACTGATCCTGCCACTTTTTTTCTATTTCGTTAAATCTGTATTCCATTGAACCGTATTTATGTAATCCTTTTTAAACGGGGTAATTATATGCTGTACAATATTGCTTAATCAAATACACAGGTAACTATTGTATGTTGGTGGTTTTCGATTACTGCTTACAGTATTTTAAAAAACCAGGCATCAGAAAATCTTTCTTAAATGTTTTGTGAAAGAAAAGTTATTTTATCCCTCTTTCAACAACAAGCTATTCAATAATAAAAATATATTTACCGGGTAATCGTTTTGAATCGGGCAAAAATACAGTAAAGAAGGTAAAATTCTTTATTTTTGCCCGCCTGTCAACAGCAGCTGATAAACTACTAACCATCAAACAATAAAAATATTATGGCTCAATTCGGAAAAGCAAGCAGTAAACGTGGCCAGCCAACTTATGCCTATGCTATTATTGGTGTAGCCCTTGTATTGTTCTTATTTGGTATTGTAGGCTGGTTTTTTCTAAACCTTCGTAAATCAGGCGATTATTTTAAAGAAAATATACAGGTGCATGCTTTTTTATATCCTGAAGCAGGAAATAGTAAAATTGACAGTCTTAAAAATTACATAGCCGCTATTCCATACGCACGAAACGTTCAACATATTACAAAAGAAATGGCAGCGCAGGAATGGAACAAAGACAATGACAGCACCTGGAAAAAATTACTCGACTACAATCCTTTGCCCGAAAGCATTGATTTCTATATAAAGGCCGATCATGTAGAAAAAGACAGCCTTAATATGCTATCTGAAAATCTGCAAAATACATTTCCAGGGGTTATTAAGGAATTTCAATTTCCTACAGAAACTGTTAGTAAAATAAGCGGGTTTGTAAAAACGGGTGCCTTGATTTTTTTGATAGGGGCCATTATTCTTACCATTTTGGTAATTTTTTCTATTGATAATACCATCAGGCTGGCTATGTACAGTAACCGCTTTTTAATAAAAACCATGCAGATGGTGGGCGCAACAAGAGGTTTTATTGCAAGGCCAATTACTGCAAGAGCTGTTATTAACGGGCTGATAGCTTCTGGATTGGCCATATTGGCTATTTGGGGAACCATTATGTTAATGGAAAGCCTGGTACCTAATTTTAAATTGCTTCACGATAACAAAAGCCTGATCATTTTATTTTTGATTATCATTGTACTGGGAGTTATTATGACTTTATCGAGCACTTACCTGGCAGTATTAAAGTACCTTAAAATGAAGCTGGACGAACTGTATTAACTTACCCAAAACATTTAATTAAAATTTTATTCTTTTATTTGCATTTATAAATTATTTTTTAATGATCACTAACAAAAAACAAACTGCACCAAACCCATTATTTGGTAAAGAAAATTTTATCTGGATGTTAATTGGTTTGGTAATAATGGCCATCGGGTTTTTTATAATGGCAGGCGGTAAAAGTGCCGACCCAACCAAGTTTAACGACAATGAAATATATAGTTTTACAAGAATTACTTTGGCACCTTTTTTAATTATTGCAGGTTTTGTAGTGGAAATATTTGCCATTATGAAAAAGCCTAAGGAAGGGAATGGCATAAAAAGTTTATAAGACTTATTAACTGCGTTTAACTTTAGTTGCTACAAAATAATTTTAATGCGATGTTTTAATATCGCATTTTTATTATTCCAAAAGTAGAGTAACTACTTAGAAATTACTTACTCTAAATACATCATTTACCTTATTTACTTTTTAAACCTTATATACTTTTTAAACCTTTTACTTTAACCACAAAACATACTAAAAATAATGGATACTCTCCAGGCCATCATAATTGCTATCATAGAAGGACTCACAGAGTTTTTGCCTATATCTTCTACAGCCCATATGAAATTTGTACATCCTTTACTGGGGGTAAAAGACACGCCTTTTGTAGATATGTACGAAGTAGTAATTCAATTAGCCGCTATACTTGCAGTAGTGGTATTGTATCGAAAAAAGTTCTTCGATTTTAAGCGTATTAACTTTTATATAAAATTAATAATTGCTGTTATTCCTGCTCTTGTGGGTGGTTTTTTATTAAAAAAACATATTGATGCTGCACTAAGCAATCTAACTTTTATAGCTTGTGTAATGATAGCAGGAGGCATTATATTATTGTTCATCGATAATGTATTTAAAAGGCCAACAATAAATTCTGAAGAAAGAGTAAGTAACAAGACCGCCTTCATTATTGGTTGCGGCCAGGTATTATCCATTATATTTCCTGGCTTAAGCAGAAGCGCAGCTACAATTATTACCGGTATGAGCCAAAAATTAACTCGAAGTGCTGCAGCAGAATTTTCATTTTTTTTGGCAGTGCCCACAATGCTGGCTGCATCTGCCAAAAGTTTTTGGGATACTTATAAAGAGAACCCAGAAGTAATTGCAAAAGATAATATTATCCAATTGTTGATAGGATCTGTAGTAGCTTTTATTGTAGCTTTAATAGCCATTAAATTTTTTATTGATTTTTTGAAAAAATACGGCTTTCGTATTTGGGGTGTTTATCGCATCATTATCGGCTTAGTCATGTTGTTTCTTATCTGGAAAGGGGTTGGACAATAATATAATATAACGAACATAAATCCGGCCTTTGAATTATAATTATTAATTTAAAAGCTTAATTATCTCCAATGCAAACCGCTTCCAAAAAAGTTATTAACGGATGGGCCATGTACGATTGGGCAAATTCTGTTTACAACCTTGTAATTACCGCCACTTTTTTTCCTGCTTATTATGCTGCGGTAACAGGTATCCAAAACGAAAAATTTAAAGATGGTGTTTGGTTTTTAGGAAGAAATTTTGTGAACACTGAAATAAAGGATTATGTTTTATCATTTGGATTTCTTGTCATTGCTATTCTTTCCCCCGTTCTGTCTTCTATTGCTGATTATAAAGGCAATAAGAAAAATTTTATGCGCTTTTTTTGTTGGATGGGTGCGGCCAGCTGTTCTTTGATGTTTTTCTTTGATAAAGACCATGTAACACTTGGGTTGATGTGCTTTATGTTTGCAGGCATTGGGTTTTATGGCAGCCAGGTTTTTTATAACTCCTATTTACCCGAAATAGCTGCAGAAAAAGATATGGACAGAATAAGTGCCCGTGGCTACACAATGGGCTATATTGGAAGTGTAATAATGCAACTAATTGGCTTTGGATTAGTGATTGCAATGCCTAATAACCCGCTGCCATTAAAAATTACTTTTTTACTGGTAGGTATCTGGTGGGTTGCATTTGCACAAATTACTTTTACAAGAATGCCGATGATTCCTAAAACTGAGAGAAAAATAAAAAAGCATGCATTGACAAATGGTTTTCAAGAACTGCGAATTGTTTGGAACCAGGTAAGGCATATGCCACAATTAAAAAGATTTCTAACTGCTTTCTGTTTTTACAGCATGGGGGTACAAACCGTAATGTTGGTAGCAAGTGATTTTGGAATCAAAGTATTAAAACTGGAAAACAGTAAGCTAATTCTTACCATAGTAGTTATACAATTGGTGGCAATAGTTGGCGCCATTTCTATGAGCCGGTTATCTGCTATATATGGCAATATAAAAGTGCTTATTTTTACTGTACTTTTATGGATTGGTGTTTGTATTGCAGCCTATTTTATGCAAACAGAATTACACTTTTATATTATTGCATCTCTTGTAGGCCTGGTAATGGGGGGTATACAATCCCTTAGCCGCTCTACCTACGGTAAGCTGATGCCCGAAACAAAAGACACCACTTCCTTTTTTAGTTTTTATGATGTAACAGAAAAACTGGCAATAGTTATTGGGCTTTTTAGTTTTGGCTTTATAGAAGGCATTACCCATAACATGCGTAACTCTATTTTGGCTATGGTTATATTTTTTGTACTTGGATTGCTATTTTTAATAAGCACCATTATTGCGCAGAGAAAAAATGCAGCAGTTATTTAATAAATGAAATTATATACTATAAATACCGGTTATTTTAAATTAGATGGTGGCGCTATGTTTGGCGTAGTGCCTAAAAGTATCTGGAATAAACTAAATCCGGCTGATGAAAACAATATGTGCAGCTGGGCACTGCGTTGTTTATTGATTGAAGATGAAGGAAGGTTAATGTTGATTGATACCGGCATGGGCAATAAACAGGATGCAAAATTTTTTAACCATTACTATTTGTATGGTGATGATACACTGGATAAATCTTTGGCAAAACATGGCTTTATAAAAGATGATATTACTGATGTTTTTTTAACGCATCTTCATTTTGACCACTGCGGTGGCTGTATCGACAGAGAAGGCGATCAATTGGTTACTGCTTTTAAAAATGCTGTATACTGGAGTAATGAAACTCACTGGAAATGGGCCACTCAACCTAATGACAGGGAGAAGGCCAGTTTTTTAAAAGAAAATATTTTACCTATTCAGAAAAGCGGACAATTAAAATTTGTAGAGCTCCAGTTAAATGGTGCTACAAGTTTTTCTAAAAACATTGACATTATTTATGCAGAAGGACATACCAGTTCAATGATGCTGCCAAAAATTAATTACAATGGAAAAACTATTGTATATATGGCAGACCTTTTACCATCTGTAGCTCATTTGCCCCTGCCGTACATTATGGGATACGATATGTTTCCACTAACAACGTTGGTTGAAAAGAAAATATTTCTTTTAGAAGCCGAGCAGAATAATTACATATTGTTTTTTGAACACGACCCCATCAATGAATGTTGTACCCTGCAACAAACTGAAAAAGGAATTAGGCCAAAAGCTACTTTTAAATTGGATGAAATAGTATGATACTACATTCCTCTGACACTTATCAAAGAAGTCAATGGGTATCGAAGATTTTTGTACCCAAACATATCTACTTTAATATTTCCTACAGTTACCGGGCTTTCTACCCTAAGTAATAAATGATTAGGGTCGTCACTTACCCAGATGGTCATTTTTTCGCCCCCTTTAAACATTGTACCCTTTATCAATAATGGCTTAATTTTTATAGCATTGAATTTACCATATTGTGTTTTAACCTTTTCTTTACCCATGTAGCGCAGGTATAAGTGAAACACTTCATCACCTAAAAACATGTCAAATGGAATCTTGTCTCCCGGTTTGTATTTTTCGTAATCAATATTCCTGGCATAATACATAGAACTTACTACATCCTGTATACATTTGGTTGTTTTAAAAACACCGTTGTTGCTAACGGCTGTACCCGCTTCCTGGTTAAAGGTTACATTGTTATAAATTTTATAACCGCCTTCGTATACATCCCTGATAAATTTCATTGGCAGCATGGTATTGGTATCAATGTACGATTCGTACCTGTCCCTTACTTTAAAAAAGTTATCAAAAAAAGGATAGTTTGTTCCTTCACCCACACAATGATACGCTGGCTTGCCATTAAACCGTTCAAGCGTAGTAGTAAAAGTAGCTTCGCCGGCGCCAACATATAAACCGAGTGTATTGTAAAAAACTTTCATGGTTAACACTTCACCGGCAATAAAAGAAGTATTCTTTGTGCCGCAAAAATCTGAGGGTTGCTCCTGCTGGGCATACCCAGAAAGACTGGCCATTAAAAAAAATACTTTCAGAATTCCTTTCATTTATCCTTTACGATTTTAATACTAAAAATTAACAGGCTCCCTATTATTGCCGGTACTACAAGATTTATAAGCCATATACCAAGCGCCGCTGTGGCTACCCCTAATTCATTTGTAGTATACAATTGAAAAATTATCCAGCTCGCACTTACCCGTACCGGTAATTCTATAAAACCAAGCGTTGGGGCAACAGCCATCACCAGATAAAAAATTGCCACCAGCCAAAAACATAACCAAACTGCAATTTTTACCTCCATTACCTGGAGTAATAACAGGTATTGGAAAACAAATACCAAATAACGCACAAATGATAAAGATAATATCTGCACCAGTTGAAAATTGTTAAATTCATCCAGTACGTTGATGTGTTTTACTGCCTTGTGCAAGGCAGGCACTTTTTCCATCATTCTAACAAGCCAGCCCAAACGCAAATAAAATAATAACAATATAACAGTAAGGCCAACACAGAGCGATGTAATAACTGCCTCCCAAAATTCGGGTATAACCCGCAATATGGTATTATCGTATTGTGAAAAGTATCTTAAAAAAAATAGCCCTAAACAGCCCATTATCATTGTAACCAGCAACTGGCTTATGCTTCCCACCATTGCCAGCGAAATAGCTTTAATGCGGTTGCCATTTTCAATATATAAAATACGGCCTCCATATTCACCAATTCTATTAGGTGTAAGTATGGTAATACTACAGCCCGATAAAACCGATTTGAAGGCCTTAAAAAAAGAAAACGTCTGTATATGTTTTACCAGCAATCTCCATTTTGTGGCTTCAATACTCCAGTTGGTCAACATTAAAAAAACAACCAGCCACAACTTCCAGTTGGTCCAGCTATTTTTTATCTTGTTCCATTGTATACCAAGATTGGGTTTATCAATTACCTGGTGATACAGACTCCACGACAAAATAAGAAACAGCAGTGGGCCAAAAAAAAAGTTAATTAATATTTTTATACTTTTATTCAAAAAGGTTTTCTTTATTTTTTCTCCACCACTTAAGACAGCAAAGCGAAGCATATGTTTAACTACTTTTGTTACGGACAATTAATTATTAAAATTATCACGATGCCGCAATATCATTTTATATATTTTGTATAATGGGCACCAGGCATTAAAATTAAACATCATTATTTATACTACTTTAAACGTAGTTATTACAATACAAGTATAGTTGAATTTCCAGTTAATCCATCAATCAAAAAATAAGTTTTAAAAATTGCAAAAAAAATCGACAATAATTTTAGGGATAGATCCTGGTACGGTAGTAATGGGTTATGGATTGATACAAATAACCGGCAGCACCATTAAACTGGTTGAAATGGATATTTTAAAACCTGGCAAAGTAGATGACCCTTATAGAAAACTACAATTAATTTATAATACCGTTAGTGGCCTTATTATTAAATACAAACCCGATGTATTTGCTATTGAAGCCCCATTTTTTGGCAAGAATGTTCAGAGCATGCTAAAGCTGGGCAGGGCCCAGGGAGTAGCCATAGCAGCTGCAATGAGGCATGGCCTGGATGTTACAGAATATGCCCCTAAAAAAATAAAACAATCCATTACCGGAAATGGTAATGCCAGTAAAGAACAGGTACTAAAAATGCTGCAACGGTTACTGAATTTTACCGAAGACCCAAAGTATTTTGATGCATCAGATGCACTGGCTGTTGCAGTATGCCACTATTTTCAGGAAAAAGGGCAACCACTTACAACATCGAAAAAAGTAAATGGGTGGGGTGATTTTTTACAAAAAAATCCTGACAGGTTAAAAAAATAATATTAAAGATTTGAGATAATTTTTTGTTGGATAGTTTTAAATTCTTCCGGAGATAATTTCAATTTATTATTCATAAAGTTTAAATCGTTGGCTGAATTAATAGGCATTAAATGTACATGCGCATGTGGTACTTCCAGCCCAACTACACTTATGCCACAACGGTTACAATCAAAAGATTTTTCAATAGCCTTTGCAATAGGTCTGGCAAACAGCAATAAACCATTTAAATAATTATCGGGCAAATCAAAAAACTTATCAACTTCAATTTTTGCTATTACCAGTACATGCCCTTTTACCAACGGAAAGATATCAAGGAAGGCAAAAAAATTTTCATCTTCCGCAATTTTATAGCAGGGGATTTCACCGGCAATTATTTTCGAAAAAATGGTCATAAAATCTGATATTTATCATAAAAATACAAACAAAAAACCCACTCAAAATTGAATGGGTTTAAAAAAATTAAATGGTGCATTTAAATAGTGATATTCTCAACTTTAAATTTTAATAAACCAACCGGCACAGTTACCTCTGCAACTTCGCCAATGGCTTTCCCTAACAGGCCTTTACCAATTGGAGATGTTACAGAAATTTTACCAAGTTTTAAATCGGCCTCTTTTTCAGAAACAATCTGGTAGGTAACTTTCTTTTTTGTACCCAAATTGGTAACGGTTACCTTGGTCAATATGGAGACTTTGCTTGTATCAATATTATTTTCATCCAAAATACGGGCAGTAGCAATAATCCCTTCAAGGTATTTTATTTTTGCTTCAAGCATTCCCTGTGCTTCTTTTGCAGCATCATATTCTGCATTTTCTTTCAAATCGCCTTTTTCCCGGGCTTCGGCAATAGCCTTGCTGGCAGCAGGGCGTTCTACACTTTTCATGTGGTGCAGCTCATGCTTCATTTGCTCGAAGGTTTCTTGTTTTACATAGTTCATTTCGCTCATAACACTTCTTTTTAGAGTAAACAGAAAAAAATACAACGCCCCGGTATTGTCCAAGGCGTTGTATTTAATATGCAAAGATAATTAAATCCCCAACTTCTGCAATATAACAGCACTCATTTTATAAAAAGCCTCGTGGCTATAGCCTGCAATATGTGGCGTTACTATTACATTAGGCTGCTTGGTTAAATACTCCAGTTGTTGCTGTTGTACTGGTGAAAATGTTTGTAATTTTTCATTTTCTAAAACATCCAGTGCAGCCCCGGCAATTTTATTTTGTTGTAATGCCCTTATTAAAGCATTGGTTTCAGTAACGCCACCACGACAGGCATTTATAAAATAAGGTTTTTCTGTAAGTGCATTAAAAAAATCATCATCGGCCAAATGTTTTGTTTCAGCAGTTAACGGTATATGCAAACTGATAACATCTGCATAACGGCAAATTTGTTCCATACTTGCTTCCTTAATATAGCCTGCACCAAAACCAAATTTATATTTATCGTATGCCAGTACAGTAACATCAAATGCGGCTAATAATTTTGCCAAAGCATTGCCGGTATTACCAAAACCAATGATACCAATTGTTTTACCACTTAACTCAAACCCACGATTGGGATCCCTTAACCATTTCCCCTCTTTTACTTCTTCAAAACTTTTGGAAATATTATTCATTAAATTTAATAACAGGCCCAATACATGCTCTGCCACTGCATTACGGTTTCCTTCAGGGCTGCTTACACATATAATACCCTTGCTTTCTGCATAATTTACATCAATCAATTCCATGCCACTTCCCAAACGGCCAATCCATTTTAATTTAACTGCCCTGTCTAAAATCAACTGGTCAATTTTTAAACGGGTAGTTACTATTAAGCCTTCTATATCACTAATCAATCTGGTTAATTCATCATAAGTAATTTCTGGCAGATAAATTACCTCATACCCCTTTTGTTGTAAAGTGGTTGCCAAAAAATTGTGCGCTTTAGCTGTAATTAATATCCGTGATTTAATTTGAGTCATCATTAAAGTTTTCAAACATATATAAACTTGCAAAGTAGCAACTAACTAATAGTTTTTATATGTTGCCAAGTTTTAAAAGAAAAAATTGAGAGTTGATAATTAGACAGGTATAAACGGAAATTTATATGACATTATTTTAGGCTTATAATAAATTATTCGGCTGCAATTACACTTATTTCAACATTGGCATTTTTAGGCAGGCCTTTTACTGCTACGGTTTCTCTTGCCGGAAAAAAGCCGTCAAAGTATTTTGCATAAATTTCATTTACCCGGCTAAACAATTCCATATCGCTTAAAAAAATAGTTGTTTTTACAATATTGCTAAAATCCATGCCGGCTTCTGCTAATATTGCTTTTACATTTTGTAATACCTGGTGTGTTTCTTCAATAATATCGGCATTGGCAAGGTCGTTGGTACCGGGTTTTAAGGCTACCTGGCCGGATACAAATAAAAAGTTACCACTTTTAATAGCCTGGTTGTAAGGGCCAATTGGCGCAGGGGCATTGCTGGTTTGTATAATTTGCTTGGTCATGATTTTTGTAATAATTACAAATATATCTTTTATCAACCACCTATTTTTGTAAAAATTTCCTAAATGATACTTGCAGTATTTGGCAACGACGGGCAATGGAATGAAATTAAAAAGGATATTACCCATGTTGAATGGATACGGCTTAATTCTTTAAATAATATTCCGGCAAGTATAGATGCGGTTTTTATTATTGATGAAAGTGCTGTTATTGATTATAGCACCCTTTCAAAACCTGTTTTTATAAATGCTGTCTGCGGTACTTTAAAAGAAATAAATACACCTGAAAACGTAGTACGCATCAATGGATGGAATGGTTTTTTATCAAGGCCAAACTGGGAAATTGCAGGCATAATCAATGAAAATATTATTACAATTATAAATGCACTAAATAAGCAATACACAAAAGTACCAGATGAACCTGGCTTTATTGCTGCAAGGGTGCTGGCCATGATAATTAATGAAGCATGGTTTACATTAGAAGAAAAAATAAGCACCAAAGCAGAAATTGATATAGCCATGAAGCTGGGTACAAATTATCCATACGGCCCGTTTGAATGGGGTAAACTGATAGGAGAAAAAAACATTGTTGAATTACTGCAAAAATTAAGTGTACATAATAAAAGATATTTACCTGCCCCATTATTACAGCAAAAAATAAGCAAATGAGTTTACTATTAAATATTGACACCGCTATTTCTACAGCAAGCATAAGCATTGCAAAGGATGGCCATATTTTAGGGGAAGCTATTAATATTGACCAAAAAGACCAGGGTACATTTATACAACCCGCAATACAGTCAATTGCCAAAGATATAGGCATCCATTTAAGTGAACTAGCTGCAATAGCAGTAGTGGCCGGGCCCGGAAGTTATACGGGTCTTAGAGTAGGAATGGCCAGTGCCAAAGGCTTATGCTATGCTCTTGGTAAGCCTTTAATTACTATTGGCACATTAAATTTATTAACCTACCAGGCTATAAATGAGGCCGGTATTGCCCCGGAAGATATACCAACCCTATATTGCCCAATGGTTGATGCAAGAAGAATGGAAGTATTTACGGCTGTGTTTGATAAAGGGCTAAACACCGTTTTATCCCCTTGTGCCATGATTATTGATGAAAATTCTTTTGCTAATCTACTGTTAAATAATAAAACTATTTTTTTTGGCAATGGGGCAGAAAAATGGCAGAAAATAAATCGGCAAAAAAATGCCGCGTTTTTTGAGCTAAAAAGCAAAACATTGTATATGAATGAATTATCATTCAAAAAATACATGGCCAACGATTTTGCCGATACCGCTTATGCTGAACCGATGTATATCAAAGAATTTTACAACCCAGTTATTTAATGGCTTTTACTTTATTCATCCATAAAATAATACCGTTTATCTAATAAGGATTTTAATAAATATAAAATGCTTTGTATCTTTGCCGCGTTATATTCAAGCACAAACTAAAAATTTAATATCTATGACAAATGACACAGTTGCTCCAGTGGAGCAAGCATCTAAGTTGCAACACGCTACTAACATGAGTACGATTAAAATTGACTACTACAGTGTAAAGAAAGCAGCCCTGATTTTAAGGGCACTTAATCACAAATTGCGCCAGCAGTTATTGAAGTTGATTGAAGAAGAAAAGAAAATCACCGTTACAGAAATCTATGTTCGCTTAAGGTTAGAACAATCAGTTGCATCACAGCACCTAGCTATTTTACGCAAAGCAGGTGTTGTAAGCACCCAACGCGACGGTAAGTTTATTTATTACATTATCAACCATAAAAGAATTGACGAAATAAGCAATTTTGTTAATGAATTGGTTGCCTGATATAAAAGTTACCTGTAAAAAACGGATGCTATAATAGCATCCGTTTTTTTTATCTTTGCAATTAAAATAAATCATCCATATTTTTTATGTATATCAAACAATTGTATACTGGCTGTATAAGTGAAGCAGCTTATTATATCGAAAGCAATGGTGAAGCTGTAGTGATAGACCCGTTAAGGGATATTGAAGAATATATTGAACTGGCGGCAAGCAGAGATGCCGTAATCAAATATATTTTTGAAACACATTTTCATGCTGATTTTGTGAGCGGCCATTTAGACCTTAGTAAAAAAACCGGGGCACCAATTGTTTATGGCCCTGAAACAAAAACCAGCTTTCCGGTACACATTGCCAAAGACGGTGAAATATTTTCTTTAGGCAATATTTCTTTTAAGGTAATGCATACACCGGGACATACCATTGAAAGCAGTTGCTATTTATTAAAAGACGAGAACGGAAAAGACCATGCGATTTTTACAGGTGATACTTTGTTTGTAGGCGATGTAGGCCGGCCGGATTTAAGCAGTGGGAATATGAGCAAAGAAGAACTTGCCGGTATAATGTATGATACTATTCAGCAAAAAATACTACCCCTGGCAGATGATGTATTGGTTTACCCAGCACATGGAGCAGGAAGCAGTTGTGGCAAAAATTTAGGCCCAGATACCTTTAGCACCATTGGTGAAGAAAAGCAAAACAACTATGCATTACAACCACAATCTAAGGATGAATTTATTGCTGCTATAACAGATGGGCTGGAAGATGCTCCAAAGTATTTTTCTATTAATGCCCAAATAAATAAGGAAGGATATGACAGTCTTGATAAAATAAAAACAAAAGGGCTTACTCCCTTAACTGTAGAGGCATTTAAAAATAAAATGAAAGAAGATGTTATTGTAGTAGATACAAGGCATGCTGATATTTTTACAGAAGGGTTTATACCAGGCAGTATTTTTATAGGCCTTGAAGGACGATTTGCAGAATGGGCTGGCAGCATATTGTCTTTTGATAAATCAATATTATTGGTAACAGAAAAAGGCAAAGAAGAAGAAACAGTTATCCGTTTGGCCCGTGTTGGTTTTTCTACTATTGAAGGTTTTTTAAAAGGCAGTTTTGATGCCTGGCAAAAGGCCGGAGAAAAAGTTGATATGATCATTACCATTGAAGCCGATGAATTGGCGATGGATATTCCCCACGACCCAAATTTACAGGTAGTAGATGTAAGAAAGGAAATTGAATATGCAGATGGCCATGTAAAAGCTGCTATTAATATGCCTTTAGCTGATATGACAGATATGGCCATGATTGCGGGCTTTGAAGAAACCCAGAATTTGTACCTGCATTGTGGTGGCGGTTACAGAAGTGTAATTGCCTGCTCTTTACTAAAAAAGCAGGGTCTGCATAATATAAAAAATATAGCAGGTGGCTGGGCAAAAATTAAAGAAGAGACCCGTATTAAAACAGAGAAAGATGCAAGTGTTTTAAATTGATAAATATTTATAATACAATATTCTGTACTTTATCGCTTTTTGAAGGATAATCTGTATTAAAATGAAGCCCCCTGCTTTCCTGCCTGAACTCTGCACTTTTTACAATTAAATAAGCAACAGTAATCATATTGCGCAACTCACACAGTTGTGGCGATACGGCTGTTTTTTCGTAGAGCGCTTCTGTTTCTTCATGCAGCAAATCGAGCCGCCTGTTGGCTCTTTGTAAACGTTCATTGTTGCGAACAATACCTACATAATCACTCATCAACAATTTCATTTCTTTTAAACTTTGTGTGATAAGGATCATTTCCTTTGGTGCATTAGTTCCATCTGCCTTCCAATCCGGAACATCTTGCTGGTAAAAAACATAGTCTATTTTTTTAACAGCATCCAAATAGCTGCGATGGGCAAAAACCATTGCCTCCAGCAAACTGTTGCTGGCTAAGCGGTTGGCGCCATGAAGGCCTGTGCAGGCACATTCACCCGCAGCATATAAGTTGGTGATAGATGTATGGCCGGCCTCATCTGTTTGCACGCCTCCGCAACTGTAATGTGCAGCAGGCGAAACCGGTATCATATCTTTTGTAATATCAATGCCAATGCTGATACATTTATCATAAATATTAGGAAAGTGCTGTGTGAATTTTTCTTTTGTAAAATGACGGCAATCTAAAAACACATACTCGGTACCGTTTATTTTCATTTCATTGTCAATGGCTCTTGCAACAATATCTCTTGGAGCCAGGTCTTTTCTTTCATCATACCGCTCCATAAATGCCTCGCCATGCTGGTTGCGCAAAATACCACCATCACCACGAACGGCTTCTGTAATTAAAAAATTTTGCCCGCGTACACCCGGTTCGTATAAAGCAGTTGGATGAAACTGTATAAATTCCATATTTTCTATGCGGCCTTTTGCCCTGTAAACCATGGCAACACCATCGCCTGTAGCAATGGCCGGGTTGGTGGTAGTGCGGTAAACCTGTCCATTGCCTCCTGTTGCCAGTAAAGTAATTTTAGCAACTATTTTTTCAATTTTATGTGTGGTCAAATTCAATACATATACGCCATAACACTCAATACCCGGCGTAGCTTTTGTAACTAAAAAACCAAGATGGTGCTGTGTAATTATATCCAGTACAAAGCAATGACTTATCAATTGAATATTGGGTTTGTTTTTAATAGCCTGCAATAAAGCCCTTTCCATTTCTTTACCTGTTACATCTTTATGGTGGAGTATACGAAACTCACTATGCCCACCTTCTCTGCCAAGTGAATAATCCCCATCTTTATCTTTATCAAAATTGGCACCCCAATCAATCAATTCCTTGATTCTTTCCACTCCTTCCTTTACCACAATTTCTACCACGGCCCTGTCGCATAAACCATCGCCGGCTATAAGCGTATCTTCAATGTGCTTCTCAAAACTATCTTTATCAAAATCCATTACACCGGCTATACCACCTTGTGCGTATTTGGTATTGGTTTCATCGCTTTGTGTTTTGGTAAGTATGGTTATTTTTTTATCGGGGCATGCTTCTGCTACTTTCAAGGCATAGGTTAAACCTGCAATGCCGCTTCCAATTACTAAAAAATCTGTTTCCATAAATATATCGTTAACTGAAACTTAAAATTAACAGATAAACCATTAATAAGTTTTTGAATATTAATTTAATAAAAATTATCACTTTAGGGTATTGCAGATAGTAAATATAAATGGTAAGTTTACTCCATAGTTGATTTATCGCTCCCTAATATACCCCCTAGCACAGCCTATCTAAAGTCTTTCGAAAAACCCTTAATTACTTTTCTATTCCCAGCAATAAAAGACCGGAATAATATTCGGTAGGTATTGTTATGTATGCATTTAGCCAATCATAAACTCAAACCAATTTTATAAACAATTTAAAAAAAAATTATGGCAATAATAAAACAACTGTCTCTTCAGGTAAGTTTTGAACAACCTCCTGAAAAGGAAATAGCATTAGCAGGCTTTCTTTTTTATTGCAATGGATTGCTTTTACAAAAGCAGCTTGTGCGGGACAATATGCTTCAATTTGATTTTAAAAAATCTGATATAGCCGGAACCATACCAGAAAATATAGGCTCAAACGAATTGAGGCTATTTATTGCACCTGTGGCTGATAAAAGAATTGAAAAAGTTAGCACCATAGAACAACTGGAAAGTTACAAACCTTATGAACCAATCCTTGCAACAGATGCAAATGGTGGAATCAGTATCCTTCCCATCCCGGTCATCATTGCACAATTCTGGCCTTTTTGTAACTGTCGTGTAACAGGTAAAGTATCCAAATGGTTTCACATTGGCCATACCTGGAAAGACAGGGCTGTATGCAGGGCAAGGGTACATATTTGCGAAATTGATCCTATCCGTTATTGGATTTACAGGATACCGGACAATATCATTGCTAAAATTCCGGAGATTATTTTAAACCCAAAAGAAGTTATTAAATTTCCCATTCCGATTCCAGATCCTCCTCCATTCGTAAGGAATGAACTTCAGGTAACAACAGTTCAGTCAAATAAGAACATTTTTAAAACTGTTAGTTCAGAACAACAACAAATGGAGTTTGCCGCAAAGATGCCCGAGTTAAGCCTGGATATAAGGCAAAACCTTGCATCAGGTAATATTAACCTGGTAAGGGAAACTATCTTAAACAACTATGCACTTTTTCATCCATGGTTTTGTTTATGGTCCTGGTGGTGGCCTTATTTTTACCGCTGTACAGATCGTGCTATAGTTTACACTGATGCCAATGGCCGTTTTGATACTAACATTTCGTATTGGTGCTTTGGTGATAAACCGGATATTTACATATGGGTTGAATATATGATCAATGGAGTATGGACTACAGTATATAACCCACCTATCCCTTGCTACACTTTTTGGGATTATGCTTGTGGCACCAACATAAATATACATGTAACTGACCCAAGGGTACCAGGAGACTGTTGTTGCAATTGCCCGATACCAGGTGAATTGGTTTGGATAAGGTCTATTGGTGGTACCAGCGTCTCTCACATAAATCAATCAGTTCTCATATCACAACCTCCTCCCGGCCAGGCGGTACCCTATAACCGCATTGGGCTAACGGATGCCGCAGCTATCGGTGATGGTTTCTTTAGTACAAGTGTGGGCGATTATAAACGCCCATTTGGTGGAGGCTTTAATTTTTATATCGGCTTTGGCAGCGACCTGCCTAATGCAAATATTTACTATTATCGTTGGAGTTACAGACAAGTTGCCCATGCAGATCTTTCATCATTTAGCGGTACACCAAAACACTTGGACAATGTCGAAAATAAGCAATATAGTTTTATTTATATCGATAGCAACGGGGATCAACAGGTTGGATACAATAATGTAAAACTTGGGCCATTTACTGTAGGAGGTAATGATGACTTGTATATCATTCCACCTTTTCAGCCAGGCATGGCACCATTCTCTGTTCCTGAAATGAGCCCTGCATGGGGAGAAAATACCTATAATACACATACAATTGGCGTTAATACTTTTTCTCCAACTGAATTTAAGAATGAATTAATACCTGGTCATACTGCCGAAGATGGATTGTATGAATTTAAACTGGAATTGTTTAACCAGGCTGGCAACCTTCTTTCCAATATTCCTAAAGCTACTTTTAAAGTTCCATTATATAATGATGGTGGCCTTAGTACCAATGCACCGGATGAATTATTAGACGGGGCTACTGCCGCTACAGCGGATGCTTTTAAGATGCTTGTAAGAATTGATAATTCATCATGCGATTCAAACATTTACACAGTCAATGTAAATGGCCTTCCTGCATCTATTGACTGCTGTGGATTTGTAAGTTACAAGCCTGGCGGTGTTGAAGCAGACCTTGAACTTTCATTTAAAGCTACTCACCCCAACAATTTTGCTGTGTTCAGTTTTGGTGTTAATAAAGGCACCTGTGGTGATGTGCCGATTGCAGATGCAAGCGGGATGGTGATCGACAGTGCTTCAGGATATTTATTAGGTAGCGGTATTTACGAGAAACATTTTACACCATTGCAATTATTGGATAACTGCTATAATGCAGGTACTGGTAAAGCTGCTTTTGCAGAAACATTATCCGTAATCGCAATGGCAACTGATGGTACTTCCCGTATTAGCGGTAAAGACTCGGGTATGGTGGCGGCTTTTGCATTAGAACCATAAATTCTTTCTTTAACATGAATCAAATGAATAATGAGCATTTTTTTATTTGTGATAATGGCTTTGGCCTGCTGGAGAATCACCCATTTATTTTCCAAAGAAGATGGCCCTTTCAACATAATATATTTGCTTAGAAAAAAAGCAGGAGCAGGTTTCTTCGGAAGCCTGCTCGACTGCTTTTATTGTATAAGTGTTTGGGTAGCTTTACCTTTTGGTTTATGGCAGGGAAATAACTGGTGGGAAAAATTATTATACTGGTGGGCTTTATCAGGCGCAGCCTGTTTACTGGAGCAAACAACTGAAAATAAAGATGACTTTCAGGATTATAAAGAAGACTGAAATATTTATTGAAAACAAGGAAATTAATTTAATCAAAAAATTGACTTCGAATTATGTGCAACTGCGGAAAAAAAAGAAACGAATTTTCATCCGGGCAACACATCGCAATCAATAATTCACAAAGTATTCCTCAACAAGGGAAAAAAATGTGGCCTGATATTTATTTTCAATACACTGGTAAAACAGCATTGACTGTAACGGGAAAAATTACGGGTAAAAACTACCGCTTCTCAAAAACGGGTGAAACTGGGTTAATTGATTATAGGGATGCATCAGGTATGATGGCAATACCCGTATTAAAAAAGATACAGTTTGATAGGCAATTAAAATGAATGTTCTCCCAAATTGAGGTTAACTAAATTGGTTTTATTCATTTATGCTTTTATAATTCCAGTAGTATTATTTTGACAGGTTTTTTATTTTAAATAGCAGGCTCTATCCACACATCGCTTTCCTTTAATAAATTTATCAGTTCATCTACTGCTATGGCACTTTCAATATTTCTTTTCACCACTTCTTTTCCACGATATAAAGTTATTTTACCAATGCCACTGCCTACGTATCCAAAGTCTGCATCAGCCATTTCACCGGGGCCGTTTACAATGCATCCCATGATAGCAATTTTTAGCCCTTTTAAATGATTGGTAACCGCACGGATTTTTCCGGTAGTTTCCTGCAGGTCGAACAAGGTGCGGCCACAACTTGGGCAGCTGATATATTCTGTTTTAGAAATTCTTGTACGTACTGCCTGTAAAATAGAGAAGGAAGTATTATTAATAAACTGGTGATTGTTTTTTGTTTCCAAATAGGTTCGCCCATGCACTTTTTGATTGATCAGTTTGGAGGGGTCGTTCATTAGCCAGATGCCATCGCCCATGCCATCTAAAAATAAAGCCCCGGCCTGTGTACTAAAATGAATCAGTTGCTCATCAATAGAACTGTGATGGCTTTCAACCGCTAATATTACAGGGTTATTAATTTGCTGTTTCATCAGGTCAACAATACAAGCCCTTATATTTTGCATCGCATTTACAGCGGTGGAATAAATGCATATAACAACCGTAGAATCTTCTTTTATTTTTTGTAATAGCGGTACAGTAATTTTTTTTGTATCTACTGCAACAAAATTAATGACGGTCGATTTTTTTTCTGCCTTTAAAAATTCATCGGCCTGAAAAAGCGGAAAATATTTTGCATCATCCGATACAGATAACCATGTCGAATAATCGCACATTATTCTCAACGTTCCTGGTAATGCAAACTCTATTTTTTTATTAGCGGAATACAAATAATCTGCTGCCGCATCGCCGATCGCCCATTTATCTGTTTCTACATTGTAACTGTAGCCAATTGCCTGTAAGTCTTCAGGAGTAATAGTTTCAGCCAACATAAAATCGGCAATCACCACAGGAACCTGCTTACCGCCAATATTTGAAACTGCTGTTGTTGCCCTCCTTTTATAATCAAAGGGATTATATCGTAAACTTAAAATATCACTATTGGCGTTGGTTATTACAGAGCTTGACTGCGGAAGGCTTTTCACTAAATCCTTACAAACCGGAATTTCAAATTCAGGGTCTTCGGTAAGGCTAACACGAATGGTATCACCAATACCATCTTCCAGTAAAGTACCAATACCAATGGCAGATTTTATTCTTCCATCTTCACCATCGCCTGCTTCGGTTACGCCCAAATGCAATGGATAACATTCGCCAAATTCTTCCATCATATAACTAATCAGCAAACGGTAAGCCTGTACCATTACCAAAGGATTGCTGCTCTTCATACTCAAGATAATATTGTGGTAATCCTCTGCACGGGCAATCCGTAAAAACTCCATCGCACTTTCAACCATGCCCATGGCTGTGTCGCCGTAACGGCTCATTATACGGTCACTTAAACTGCCGTGGTTGGTACCAATCCGCATGGCTGTTCCATGCTCTTTACAAATCAATACCAATGGTGTAAACCGCTCCCTTATCCTTTCTATTTCTTCTGCATATTCAGCATCGGTATATTCTATCTGCTCAAATTTTTTCTTGTCCACATAATTGCCTGGATTAACCCTAACCTTTTCTACAATTCTTGCGGCAATTTCTGCAGCATTGGGTGTAAAGTGAATATCCGCCACAAGCGGTACAAAATATCCACGCTTATGTAATTCATCTTTTATCTTTTGTAAATTTTCTGCTTCCTTTTTAGAAGGTGCTGTTATACGTACCAGTTCTGCGCCAGCTTCTATACAACGTATGGTTTGCTCTACTGTTGCAATGGTATCCATCGTATCAGTTGTAGTCATGGTTTGCACACGGATAGGGTGGCCATTCCCTAAAAGCAAATTACCAATTTTTACTTCCCTTGTTTTAAGACGTTTATATTCCGTCATCGATTCACAATACAGCTGCATAATTATTTATATTACTTCAATGTATTTTTATAGATTAATTTTTTTACAGCATCTTCATCCGGCTATATAGTTTATGTACATCAAGTTTGTCGCTAAAATTACCACAATAACAATAAAAAGCAATGCTTGTTTGAAGGTTATTTAGTTTTGCCGTTAAGGCGTTAAGGCGTTTTTATTTGCTTTCCAGCTTAACGACTCAACGGCCATTCTTTACTTACCGCATTTCAGATCCGATAGCTATCGGATGTTGCGGCATCAAGCAGGTACTTAGTTTTGCCGTTAAGAAAACGTTGAGGCGTTTTATTTGCTTTCCAGCTCAACGTCTTAACAACTCAACGGCCATTCTTTACTTACCGCATTTAAGATCCGATAGCTATCGGATGTTGAAGCATCAAGTGGTTATTTAGTTTTGCCGTTAAGACGTTAAGGCGTTTTTATCGCTTTCTATCTTAACGTCTCAACGACTTAACGGCCATACTTTACTTACCAGTTTTTTCGGAGTATATTTGGATAACAGGTGCCACTGTTTAATTCGCATAAATATTTTACCTGTCCACACTCAAAAACGAAACTTCTCTATATATGAAAGAAAAATCAGGCCGCCGGTCTTTTATTAAAAATGTAAGTATCGGCAGTATCGGTACTGCAATATTACCGGTAAGTTTTGCTGTTGCTGCCAGTTCACCTGGTGAAAATGAGCCAGTCCATAAACAATCTTCACAAAAAAATAAAAGGTTGTATAATACTGCCTACCAGGGCGAAAACCTTAACCGTGTTGCGTTTCCTGTTGGGGGGCTTGGCGCCGGTATGTTTTGTATGGAAGGTACAGGTGCTATTTCTCATGTGTCAGTTAGAAATAAACCTGAAATATTTAATGAGCCCGGCATGTTTGCCGCCATTGCAGTTAAAGGAATAAATAACGGTGTTAAATTATTGGAAGGACCCGTACCCGACTGGAAAAAATTTGGCCAGCGGGATGCAGGCAATGGCTCTGGCGGCGCTACCACCGGCTTACCACATTTTCATCATGCATCGTTTACTCCAAAATTTCCTTTTGGTTACCTCGATATCAGCGATGATGATATACCCCTTGCAGTAAAAGTTACAGGATGGAGCCCTTTTATACCAACTGAAGATGATAATTCTGGCCTGCCCGTTGGTGCGATGGAATATCATTTTACCAATACGGGCAAATTGTCTATTGAAGCTGTATTTTCTTTTAATGCCAAAAATTTTTTAAAGATAGAGAAGGGTAAAAATTCAATACAACCACTGGACAATGGTTTTATTTTATCAGAAGCCGGAACAACCGAAAAGCCATACCCGGCAAACTTTGCAGTGTTTACAGATGATGCTGCAATTGTTGATTATTGCTGGTTCAGGGGTGGCTGGTGGGACCCCCTGACAATGGCATGGAATACCGTAAAAAGTGCAAAAGCAAAGGCTGTTGCACCTGTTGATAAAGATGCTCCCGGAGCTTCTTTATTTGTGCCGTTTACCTTTGCTGCCGGTAAAGAAAAAACTATAAGGGTAATGATGGCCTGGTACTGTCCCGACTCTGAACAAACCCATGGAGAAATGGGTAAAAGAAAAGAAAATTGTGACCCTGCTTCTGGCTGCTGCAATTCGCCCGCAGATATTGGGCTAGATAAATATGATAAAGATTTTGATGGCAAATTTTATAAACCATGGTACAGCAGCCGGTTTAAAAGCATTGAAGAAGTGGTTGCTTACTGGAAACAACAATATGTACTGTTGAGAAAAAATTCATTGTTATTTACCAATGCTTTTTATGCAAGCACATTGCCACCGGAAGTAATTGAAGTAGTGGCCGCCAATCTTACCATATTAAAATCGCCTACCATGATGCGTCAGTATGATGGCCGCCTGTGGAATTTTGAGGGCTGTGGCGATGACTGGGGTTGTTGCCATGGCAGCTGCACACATGTGTGGAATTATGCACAGGCAGTACCGCATTTATTTCCAGCATTAGAAAGAAGTTTGCGCAACACCGAGTTTTGTGAAAACCAGGATGAAAAAGGGCACCAGAATTTCAGGGCGGTGTTGCCTATAAAACCTGCCAGCCACGATTTTCATTCGGCCGCAGACGGACAGTTAGGCGGCATTATAAAAGTGTATCGTGAATGGCGTGTGAGTGGTGACAGCAACTGGTTGAAAAAAATATTTCCGATGGTACAAAAAAGTATGGATTACTGTATTGCTACCTGGGACCCCCGTTATGTGGGCGTAATAGAAGAGCCGCATCACAATACATATGATATAGAATTTTGGGGGCCTGATGGAATGCATACGAGTTTTTATATTGGTGCTTTACAGGCCATCATTGCAATGGGTAAATATTTGGGCAAGGATGTATCTACTTACCAGCAGTTGCATACCCGTGCAAAAAAAATGATAGAAACAGTTTTGTATGACGGAGAATATTTTATTCAGCAAATAAAAGTAGATGGGCTTACTGCAAAAAATCCAGCTACGGAAAAATCCTTTGGCGGCGAATATTCCAAAGAAGCAAAAGACCTGCTCGAAAAAGAAGGCCCTAAATACCAATATGGAAAAGGCTGCTTATCGGATGGCATATTAGGTGCATGGATTGGCCGTATGTGCGGACTGGAAGATACTATTGATACTACAAAAATCACCAGCCATTTAAAAGCGGTGTATAAATATAACCTCAAAGAAAATTTAAGTGAGCATGCCAATCCGCAAAGGCCTTCGTATGCAATGGGCAATGAAGGCGGCCTGTTATTGTGTACCTGGCCAAAAGGTGGAAAGCTTTCTTTACCCTTTGTGTACAGCGATGAAGTATGGACGGGTATCGAGCACCAGGTAGCATCGCATTTGATATTGATGGGCCATGTAAATGAAGGGCTTGAAATTTTGCGTGTTTCGCGGAACCGTTATGACGGACGGATAAGAAACCCGTTTAATGAATATGAATGCGGGCATTGGTATGCCCGGGCCTTGTCAAGTTATGGCTACTTGCAGGCACTCACAGGTGTATGGTATGATGCAGTGGATAAGACGCTTTTTATCGATTCAAAAGTGGGGGACTTCACCAGTTTTATTTCAACAGAAACGGGCTTTGGTACCGTAACACTAAAAGCCGGTAAACCTTCAGTGAATGTGGTGTACGGCAATATTGATATTGAAAAAGTGAAACTGCCAGGGAATACCATTTTGTTTAATAAAATTTAAAATACACATATGCATGTTGAAAAAAATACGGTTGTATCGCTGCGGTATATTTTGAAAAATGCTGCCGGTGAAATTATGGAAGACAATACCAACGCTGCTGTATTGGAGTATTTACATGGAGTGGGTAACCTGCTGCCCTCACTTGAAGCCGCTGTTGCAGGGCTTGGTATAAAAGATAAAAAAATATTTTCACTAAGTGACGAAGAACTGCAGGGCGAATTTATTTTTGACGTTACCATCGACAATATCCGTGAGGCTACTAAGGACGAAATTGAAAATGGCCTCCCTGTTAAAAAAAGCGCCGATAATAATTGTGGCCCTAGTTGCTGTTGCTGATTTTTTACATTAAGATAAAAAAATTATAGCCAGTTTTTCCGATGATGGATTGAAATACTGGGAACAATCTTTTAATTTCAAAAAAAATAATGTTCGTAGATTCGATAATACAAACGTTTGAGGCATTCATCCTAATAACTAACTTCTAAAATGTTAAATATTGAAACAGCCAAATTAAAGACTTTACTCCCATTTGGTGGCGCAATACTAATATTTTGGGGAGTTTTAAAATTGACTATTTATTATAATGCGTTTAATATACAAATAAATTCATTTTTAGAATTTTCCGAAATAATTACTGCTTTCTTAAATGACATAATCTATATATCATTTTTAATTTTTATAGTATCATTTTTTGATTTTATAACCACCAGCACTACAGATACTAAAGAAAGTAACAATTATTTAGATTCTTATATTTTAGAAAATAACTTCAAGCGAAGATTGAAAATGGCATTTAAAAAATTCTCAATTATACTTGTAATAAATATAGTTCTATTAATAATTTACCTAATTATGAAATTTGTAAAGAAATCTCATGATGGTTATGCTTTAGAGAGTCTAATTATTTTGGATTTTCAAATTATTATTGGAGTCTTACTTTTTGAATATAAAAGAAGGCACTTTTTGTTTTATGGCAAAAAATTAAGCCCATCAGTTTCAAATTTAATTCTGTATTTTATAATTATAACTCTTATGTTAATTAATACAACTATAGATGAAATTAGAAATGTAAAAAATAATAAAAAGTATCTTAACACAAGCTTTGTAACAACTAAAGCTGAAATCATTTCTGATAGTTTTCATTATTTTATTGGAAAAACAAAGAACTATTTATTTTTTTATGATGAAAAATTAAATAAAACAATAATATATCCTATGACTGAAATTAAGCAATTAAACTTTGCAAGATAACAACCCCTCTGACGCAGGAGTGAAGTGTGGCTAAGTGCGTTGGTATTCCTGTGCCAGTTATTTCTAATCTGCAAGCATTCCAAAATTAAAATAACACAGGAGTAATTGCGAAGTACAGGAAACCAAACATCTTTGCCCACCCTTAATTTGCCTTATTGATTATTTCATCAGTATTTAAACTTTGCCGGGTTTTGTTTCATTCCCCAAAAAAGCAATATCACTATCTGCTTTTTTTGTGGCTTGTAGTGATATATAAGTTGCGTATGTTTATCCAGTATGCCAATACGTACATTTTTTCTTTTAACAGAAGGGCGGCACATTTCAGGATAACGTTTCAATACATATAACATTTCTTCTGTGCGCTGTATAAATTTATCCACTTCTTTTTCTGTCCATTGCTGCCGCAGCCAGGCTATAATTTTGTGGAAAGATATTTTGGCACTGTCTGTCCAGAGTATTTCCTGTACGGCATCTGCTGTCATTTCTTATATTTTTTCATTACTTCTTCATGGGATGTCAGCTTGCCTGCTTTCATTTCTGTCAACGATTTATCTATCGCCTTTTGTTGTTCCTCACCAATCTCGTCCCACCAATCCGTTTGTTCTTCCATAAATGTTTTTACTACAGTCAATACCGTTTTTTTTTGCTTCACATTTAACCGAGGCAGGTATTGTTCTATTTCTTTATCTAATGATTTTGCGGCACTCATAATTATTGTGTTTTTACAAATTTACTTTTTTTATCTATCCAAACGGATGATGTTTTTACAGGCGAGCTTTTCAAAGTATCGGTTTGGTGTATGCCATTATGTTCGGTGCTGTAAGTATATTTATGGCCTGCATTTAAACATCATTAAGCTTATTTACCAATCCTTCTCTGGTTTGTTTGGCGATGCCACATCTACTTTTCTTAATTTATTCTGCAGGTTTTTTTCCTGTTGTAACAGCGCCTTTAATTTTTCTTCCGCTTCTTTTTGAGTCATTTTAGAAGGCTGTGGTTTGGGCTCTTGCGGTTTATCTTCCTGCTTTTGCTGTTTATTTTTCTGTTTAGGGTCGTCTTTGGGTTTCTGCTTTTGCTGTTGTTCCTGTTGCTGCTGCAAAGCTTTTTGCAGGTTAAACCTTGCGTCTTCGTCTGCAGGGTCCAGTCGCAATACTTTTTTATATGCATCGATACATTCAGGTAGTTGCTTTTTATTTTGCAATGCAACACCCTTGTTGTACCATGTGCCGGATTGTTCGCTTTTTGATTTGGTATTTTTTATTGCTGCATCATAAGCCTTCAGTGCTTCCGCGGTATCACCTTTTTTATATAAGGCATTGCCCAGGTTATATTGCGCCTTTTCGTTGGCAGGGTCATTATCTATAACCTGTTTATAATTTTCAGCAGCTACACTATATTCTTTTTTATTATAGGCATCGTTGCCATTTTTAATAAGTGTATTATTTTTTTGTGCAAATAAAACAGCAGGTAATAAAAATAATAGCAACAATGCTGCCTGTTTTTTGCTGGTTGCTTTTGCTTTTTTTGTAATTGCTTTTACTTCGGGGATAAAAAATTCAGCCAGTAATAATACCAGCACGACACCCAAAAACCAGGGGAAAAAATTGCGGTAATTCACCAATGAATTTTCTGATATTGAACGTTGGCCCATGGCCTTTAATTGCGAATCTATCTTGTCTATCTTGTCTGCCACTTCATCTGTATTAGTGAAAAGCTGGTATATGCCATTGCCATTTGCTGCAATATTTTTTAGTTCTTCTTCATTCAGTTTTGTTATTACGGGTATGCCTGCTGCATCTGTTTTGGTTTCATTGGTAGCAGGGTCAATAATAGTAGTGCCTTCAGGCGACCCGATACCAATGGTGTTGACCGATACACCTTCGCCTGCCAATACCTGGGTTGTTTTTACAGCGGCTTCATCATGGTCTTCGCCGTCACTTATCAATATTATTGCCTTATACTTTTTTTCGGGTGTGTTAAAAGCAGCAGCACACATTTTTAATGCATCGCCAATAACTGTTCCCTGCGTTGGCACCACATCGGTTGTGGCAGATGATAAATACATTTTAGCGGCTGAATGGTCAGTAGTTAAAGGCATTTGCAAATAGGCCCTTCCTGCAAAAACCACGATGCCAATTCTGTCATCTGGTAATTTATCAATCAGTTTTGCAATCAATTGCTTCGCCCTTTCCAGCCGGTTTGGTTTTATATCTTCTGCTAGCATACTCTTGCTCACATCTAAAGCAATCATTACATCGATGCCATTTCTGTTTACCATGGTATTGCCCTGTGGTTTGCGTGGATTGGCCAATGCAATTACACCAATTGCAAATGCCAGTACAATCAAACAAAACTTTATAAAAAACCTGCCGGGGCTATACCCTTTGATTAACTGGTTCACCAAAGCCGGGTCTCCAATTTTTTTGATGGTTTTTTTCTTATACCGAATTACAAAAGCATACAATACTATCATCAACGGAATAGCCGTCAATGCCCATAAATATTCAATATGTTGAAATTGAAACATATACTTCTTTTATCTTTTAACCAGGTGCAGTAGGAGTACATTCTAAATTGTCGAAGTAACCAGTGGTTGGTAGGGCGCAACCACGGCTTAGCCTCGGCAGGTGTCCCCACCGGCCGAAACCAGAAGCGACAATTTGGAATGCACCCATCAGCAGGACAGGATACTTATTTTATTTACATTCAAAAATATCATCTTTACCGGTGCTTCGCTGTGAAAACAATCACAATTTACTTATCAGCATATTTTATAACAACTCACATCCGTCCATTAAAAAATCCCAGCTGTTTTAATATTCCTTTGGTGATATTTAACCTTACGGTTTTCATATCAATAGCTGCATTGGCAGATTTTACAACCGTTACAAAAAAATAAGGATGCCGGTTTTCTTCTATCCAGCCTACCACCCAGCCAATATTATTATTTTTTTCATCAAAACCCCAGCCTGTTTTATAATATAAGCCATACGCATTATTTTCTTCCTGCTTCATTACATCACGAACAATTTGCTGTGTTCTTTTTTGAAAAGGTAACTGGTCAAAATAAAGGCGCTTAACCAGGCCCAATTGTTCATCAGCAGAAATCTTCAGGTCATTATTGAGCCAAAAGCTATCAATTATATTGCCGATATTTTTATTGCCATAACCCAGGGAATCTAACCAAAGCTGCATTGTATCTTTCCCTATACGCCTGGCTACTTCCTGGTAATATGGTACACAGCTTACTTTAAATGCCTGCTCCATCGTCATGTCTTTATTCCAGTCTTCATTGCTGCGTTTAATACCGTCCCATTTAATTACCATTTTTTCATCTGTAATTATACCTGTTTCCAAACCAATTAGAGAGTTTGCGATTTTAAAAGTAGAAGCTGGTAAAAACCTTGTAGTATCAAGCGTAAGATTGTAAACTGTTACTTTACCATCATTGTTACTGAGCATGGTAAAACATCCATCTACTTTATTATCATCAAAATATTTTTTAAGGCTGTCGTCAACTTTTGCCCTGTTTACCGAGCAGGATGCAAATAACATACAAAATACAAAACAGGCAATTTTTGAAAGAGATAGAAAAACGTTTTTCATTATGGGATAAGTATTTTTTTGCTGCTATTATAGTTTTTTTTTAAACCTTATTATGGTTTTTGGTTTAAATGTTTTGCAGTTGCTTCAAGTGTTTCATAAAATGCTTCGCCATATTTTCTTGTCAATGCATCTTTTAAAAAAACATACACCGGAACTTTTAATTTTTTACCAAGGGTGCAGGCTGCACTGCAAAGGTCTTCCCGTGGTTCGTAGTTTACATAATCTGTTTGTTTGTTCCTGCTTTGTTTAATACGAATAGGAAACAGGTGACAGCTGATTGGTTTTTTCCATTGCACTTTACCATCATTGTAAGCCTGTTCAATTCCGCATTTTACAATCCCCATTTTATCTGTAATGCCATATACACAAACCTTGCTTTGAATAGTGGGGGTTACCCAGCCAAATTCTTTATCATAAACATACTTTCCCTGCCGTTCCAATTCTTTTTTATTTTCTTCATCGAGATAAGGCAGCACAGCGTCATATACTTCATTTATTTTTTCCAATTCTTCTTTGTTTAGGGGCGCCCCAGCGTCACCATCTACACAACATCCCCCCTTGCATTTATTAAGGTCGCAAACAAATTGTTCATGCACAATTTCATCGCTTATTAGGATGTTATCTATCGCTATCATATCAAATGCAAAAGTAAGGCAAAGCCCTTATCATTTTTAAGGCAATATCAAATTATAGCATTTCGTTCGACCTCACCCAAACCCTCTCCAAAGGAGAGGGCTATAGAACCCTTTACAGCAAAGAGTTTCTATATTTTTCATTCTATTTAATGAAAAGAAATACAAAAAGATGGAGGTGGCTATTTTTACTTTCCTGTCCATTTAAAGGTGCTAATGATATGATCCATATCTGATTGCAAAAAATCCTGTACCGGTTTTAAGGAATCAGCATTGGGGGTTACATCAAAATACAAAGCACCACGAATAAAGTTTCTATTGGTATCACTTAAAAAGAATTGTTTGGCAGTAGCAGCATTGCCACCTACTTTAAAAAAAACACCACTAATGCCATTATCTGTATGTATTAAACTATCATTGATACTACTGGATACCACATTATTTTTATTGGTTAGCGTAAAAGCATCTGCTACCATTTTATCGAATACATTTATGGCAAACGAATCTTTATACTGGCCATTGGCCTGTTTAATTTTGTACAATGCGTTGCCGCCAATCTGCTTGTAACTTAAAAATATCCTTGCATGAAACTGCGGGAAATCAATATTTCGCCAATAAGAATTTTCGGGGTTATTATCGAAGTAAGTTGTATCCTGTACAATATTTGCATATAACGGATATTCAAAACTATAAGGAAAGCCAGGCTGCTCAAATTTTTGATAGCTCCGTTGCGGAAGTTCAATGTTATAGTAGCCTCTTTTTTTTGAAACATAGGGCGAATTGCAGGCCGCAATAAATAGGCAACAGGCAATCAGTATAAAGCAATAAGAAGCCAGCTTATTGCACAGTAACCATTTCTTTTGCATATTCACCTCTTTGAAAATTTTCATTTGTGTAAACGTTAGAGTGCACTTTTAATAACAATTTTTACTTTGTCAATTCTGTTTTTATTGATCTCTAACGGAATAAATATAAAATCTCCGCTTTGCAGCTCAGCATTTATCTGTGGAAATTCGCCTGCAATTTCCAATACTAATCCTGCCAGCGAATCACTGTCGCCCCTTGTTGCATCAAAAGTATCAGGAGGCAGGTGCAGTGCCTTACATACATCATTGATCATTGTTTTGCCTTCAAATATATAAGTGTTGTCATCAATTTTTTTGTTTACGCTTTCTTCGTCATCAAACTCATCTTTTATTTCACCTATTATTTCTTCCATAATATCTTCAAGGGTTACAATGCCTGAAGTGCCACCAAATTCATCTACCACAATGGCAAAATGTATGCGCCGGTTCCTGAATTCCTGCAAAAGGTCTTCTATCAGCTTTTGCTCATGTACAAAATAGGCAGGCCGTACTAAAATATGCCAGTCGTAATTATCAACTTTACTTGCATTAACATGCGGCAATACATCTTTTGTATGTAAAATACCCAGTATTTCATCAAGGTTAGCTTTGTAAACAGGCAAACGGGAATAATGAAGTTCTTCAATTTTCTTTATCACGTTTTCAAAACTGCTGCTATGTTCAATGCCACTAACGTCGAGCCTTGTACGCATTATTTGTTTTACAGTAGTATCGCCGAATTTACGGATACCTTTTAAGATTTGTTTTTCGGCAATGGAGGCTTCATGTTCGGGCAATAAATCTATGGCATAATCAAGCTGGCTATTATCTAAGGTTGAAGAATGTTTTAATGTAAATTTTTTTTCTATACCATCACTAAACCCAACCATCCTTTTGCTGATACCATAAAACAGGTGACTGAAAATTTCTACTATCAGTGAAGCTGTTGAAGCAAACCAGACTTTATGGTGTGTGGCCCATACTTTTGGCAATACTTCTGCAAATAATACTATTAAAAAAGTAACAGTAAAAACTTTTATCAAAAAAGCCAACCAAAAACTTAATTGAAAAGCTTCTAGCCAGCCATCCAGCACAATATTGGAAATTAGTATAATACCAATGTTTACAAAACTATTTGCAATAAGCATAGAAGCAAGTAAAGTTTTTGGTTGTTCAAGTAAAGAAACAATGCGCCTAAATGAAGGCTGGCGCTTTGTTTTAAGCATATTGATATCTTTATAGGTGAGCGCAAAAAAAGCTACTTCTGCACCTGCTACCAAAAAAGATATTACGAATAATAATAGTGCTATAAATATAAGTACTGCAGAAGCTGCGGGTGTTATTGCTAGCAAGGGAAAATGCAAATACCGGGTAAACGCAGTGACCGAATGGTAATCCAAAACTATCAGTTTTAGTGAAAAATATTTTTATAAAATATAAATGATGTATTGAAATTATTTTAAAAGGGCAACCTTTCCGGGCCATCCTCTATCGGGGGAATGGGAATGTCGCCATCCAATCCTTCTATACCATCAATGTGGCCACCACCCTGGCTTCCATCATTTCGTTTATCCAGCATAATAAGGTTATCACCAACAATTTCTGTAGCAAATTTTTTGTTGCCATCCTTATCTTCCCAGCTTCTTGTTTTTAAACGCCCTTCTATGTATACTAAACTTCCTTTGTGTAAATATTTTTGAGCCAGTTCAGCCAGTCCACGCCACAATACAACGGTATGCCATTCTGTTTGAGAAATGAGTTTACCACTTCGGTCTTTATACGTTTCGGTGGTAGCCAAAGAAAATTTAGCTACGCCAATATTGCCTTCTAAAAACTGCATATCCGGGTCTTTGCCTAAGTTACCAATTAATACTACCCTGTTTACGCCTCTCATAATACTAATTTTAATTCTATTGAATCATTGCATTTTTTACCCTAAAACAAATTTAAAGATACATTTTTATCTTTCAAATAGGAGGTGATAAATTTAGGGAATGGAAGCTTTTCAATTTGCTTTGGTGTAAAAGCTTCATAATCTTTTCCAGCCAATGGTTTACTGGTCTTGATTTTTATAAATTGCCCTTGAATGTTCTGGTGGGTCAAAAGCTGTTTATATACAGGGGAAATATGTATTACTTCAAACTTGTTTTTTCCAAACAACTCTTTTACTTTTTCTTGTTTTTTAAATTCTTCTATGTGCAATATTGTATCATTTTCTAACAGTACAAATTCATATAAATTTTCCCAAATATCTTTTGCACCCCTTTTGCGTACATATTGTTTTCCATTATACTCAATTACCAGGTAATAAAACCACCTGTTTCTTTTGATTATTTTTTTTTCTTTCAAGGGAAGCTGGCTTACCAATGATTCTTTAAATGCAATACACCTGCTATTAAGCACACAAGATGTACACAAAGGTATTTGGGGTTTACAAATAACAGCACCAAAATCCATCAGTGCCTGGTTATAATTACCCGGTTGCTTTACATCCAGCAATTTATTGGCCAAATTTCTAAACAGCTGCTTACCTTCTGTACTGTCAATCGCAGTAGTAATACCAAAGTAGCGGGACAAGACACGAAACACATTTCCATCCACTACGGCATAAGGAAGATTAAATGCGAAAGAGGCAATGGCAGCTGCCGTGTATGGGCCTATTCCTTTTAATTGTAAAATCTGTTCATACGTATCTGGAAATTCTCCATTCAATTCTATTGAAATATACTTGGCAGTAGCAATAAGATTTTTGCAACGGGTATAATATCCAAGGCCCTCCCACAATTTAAAGACTTCTGTTTCTGATGCATTTGCCAATTGGTGAATGGTGAGAAATGATTGAATAAAACGATTATAATATTGCAGCCCCTGGTCTACCCTTGTTTGCTGCAAAATAATTTCGCTGAGCCAAATTTTATATGGATTTTTTTCGCCTTTCCATGGCATTTGCCTTGTATTATCCTGTAAATTCCATTTTAATAGATGGTTTACAAAAAACTGATGCTGCATAGTGCTTTTCATTCACGCCAAATTTCAGTCAAATTGATTACTGACAATAATTTTATTTTAAAATATCTACTATTATATTAACAATCAACTGATTGTGCTTATATTTATGATTATTTTTAATTTAAAAATTACTTATCCCTATCGATTATCGATTTATAGTATTGTTATTTTCAAATAATTGTGCTATATTTCTGATAGATAGACATTTATAAAATTTACAAAATGAGAAAAGCAGACCTTATTTCCGAAATTTCTGATAAAACAGGTATTCCAAAAGTAGATGTAATGGTAACATTGGAAACCATGTTTAAAGAAATAAAACAATCTTTAATTGCAGGCGAAAATATTTATATACGTGGTTTTGGGAGCTTTATAACAAAAAAAAGAGCCGCTAAAATTGGGCGTAATATTAAAAAAAATATAGCTGTAGCAATACCTGAGCACTATGTACCAGCCTTTAAACCTGCAAAAGAATTTGTACAGGAAGTGAAAAATAAAAACTTTCCTTCTGCTGAAACCCCCGTATAGCTTACCTTTGCGCCTCAAAAGCTTTTTGTGAAAAAACAACAATTTATACTTACCGGCGCTGGTATATTATTAATAGCTTCATTATTAATTTTTGGAACTACTGTTACAAAAAAAGAAGAATCACCTATATCAGGAGTTGAAAAACCGCTTTCCCCCAAGTTTAATTTTACCACCTATTTGCAAAGTGCAAAACAAAAATTACCCGTTGCCCAGCAAACTTATCTTGACAACCTGGAAAACGGTGTAAAGCGTGGTGATGTAAAAGAACAGCAAATTAAGGCATATAACCAGTTAGGTATTTTTTGGAAAGATTCTGCCCATGAGCATGATTTATACAATTATTATATTGCCGAAGCTGCTAAGTTGGTAAATTCTGAAAAAAACCTCACCTTTGCCGCCCAACTGATTTTAAAAGACCTGCGGAATGAAGAGGATATTGCAAAAAGAGGTTGGAAAGCAGAACAGGCAATTGAGTTATTTGAAAAGTCTATAGAACTTAATCCTTCCAATGATAGTTTAAAAGTTGGATTAGGAAGTTGCTACATTTTTGGAAAGGGAATGGTGGGTGATGCACAGGAAACAATGAAGGGCATCCAGCAGTTATTGCAGGTTGTTAAAAGGGATTCTTTTAATATGCAGGCACAATTAGTACTTGGTATCGGTGGTGTTATTTCAACACAATACGAGAAAGCGGTTGATCGCTTACAAATAGTTGTAAAAAATGAGCCCTCCAATATAGAAGCAATTTCCTGGCTTGCAGATGCATATGCAGGAAAAGGAGATAAGTCAAATGCTTTGAAGTGGTATGAAATAAGCAAGCGGATGATCAATAATCCTGCCTATTCAAAAGAAGTGGACGACCGTATTAAAATGCTAAAATAACAGGTACATCGAAATTTATTTCGATTATTATAAAAATATCGGGATTTAATTTCGAGCATTCATAAAATTATTAATTAACAACAAAAGACTAGAATTATGCCTTGTGGTAAAAAAAGAAAAAGACATAAAATTGCAACGCATAAGCGTAAGAAACGTTTAAGAAAGAATCGTCATAAAAAGAAATAGACTTTCTTTTTATAGTATGTGCCGGTATCCCCGCCGGCACACATTTATATTGTGAATTTTTTATGATTTACTGTTATCGGTATTTTGTAAATCATAGATGTATGTTATCCTTCCGTGTGATGTATTAGTCTTTAATTAAAAGTGTTTTTTTGACAAAAGAATTAATTATAAATGCTGCACCTCAAGGGGTTGAAATTGCCTTGCTGGAAGATAAAAAACTGGTTGAGTTGCACAATGAAAAAGCTGATGCCAACTTCGCCGTGGGAGACCTATACCTTGGAAAAGTTAAAAAACTAATACCGGGTTTAAATGCGGCTTTTATTGATGTGGGTTTTGAAAAAGATGCCTTTTTACATTATACAGATCTTAGCCCCTACATTAAATCGATACTTAAGTTTACAAATGCCGGTATCAACGATAAAACAGAGGGTGGGATGGATTTCAGCAAGTTTGTTGTTGAACCTGAAATTGTAAAGACGGGTAAAATAGCCGAAGTTTTAAGTGGACGTCCAAACGTACTTGTACAAATTTTAAAAGAGCCAATTGCCGCCAAAGGGCCACGCCTTAGTTGCGAATTATCTTTACCCGGTCGTTTTGTTGTTATAACCCCATTTAATGATGTTATAGCCGTATCCCGTAAAATACATTCAAGCGAAGAAAGAAAAAGGCTTCAGAAAATTATTGAAGCTATCAAACCAAAGAATTTTGGTGTTATTGTGCGTACTGCTGCAGAAGGAAAAAACACAGCTGAGCTACACGAAGATTTGCTATCATTAGTACAAACCTGGCAAACAATGCAGGCAAATCTTAAGGAAGCTATACCGCCTTCAAAAATATTAAGCGAACAGGGTAAGGCCAATAGTATGCTTAGAGATTTGCTGAATGAAGATTTTAACCGCATTGTGGTAAATGATAAAACCATTTTTGCAGATACTAAAAATTACATTCAACGTATTGCGCCTGAAAAAATTGACATTGTTACCTACTATAATAATGGTTCGCCAATATTTGACAGTTTTGGAATTACCAAACAGGTAAAAGCAGCTTTTGGAAAAACAGTTAACCTCCCCAGCGGCGCTTATTTAATTATTGAACATACTGAAGCTTTACATGTAATAGATGTAAATAGTGGTTATAAAAGTGTAAGCAATAACCAGGAACAAAATGCCCTGGAAACCAACCTGGAAGCGGCTGAAGAAATTGCAAGACAGCTTCGTTTAAGAGATTTGGGCGGCATTATTGTAGTTGATTTCATTGATATGAAATTGATGGAAAATAAAAAGCGCCTTGCCGATTCGATGGAGCAGTTTATGAAAACAGACCGTGCAAAACACGCTGTATTACCCATTAGTAAATTCGGTTTAATGCAAATTACCAGGCAACGTATGAAGCCTGAAATGAACATCAACACTTCAGAAATTTGCCCAAGTTGTAATGGAAGTGGCAAAATTTCTTCTACCATAATTTTGGAAGATGAGATAGAAAAGAATTTGAGTTATTTGATCATGCAAAATCATAAAGGGCTAACCATTGAGGTTAATCCAATACTTTATTCATTCCTCACTTGTGGTTTTATTTCCAAACGCAGAAAATGGAGTTGGAAATACAAACAAAAAATTAAAGTTGTTTCTAAATCTACTTATCACTTAACTGAGTTTAGGTTTTTTGATGATAGTGATGAAGAAATTAAATTATAAAATTTACATTTACAACCAGCTCATCCCTATTTTACAGGCATTTAATTTTATATACTCCTCTCTTAGTTCCTGCTTCTGCCCGAATAAATCATAATGTAATAAACCAACATGGCAACAGAAGAAAGTGCTGCAACCACATACGTTAATGCGGCCCATTTTAAGGCATCTTTTGCTTTTGAAAGTTCTGTAGATGTGGTTATATGTGCCTTCTCAAGCCAACTGAGCGCCCTTGCTGAGGCATCAAATTCTACCGGCAGGGTAACAATAGTAAATAGGGTAGAAACTGCAAATAAAACAATCCCTATCAACAGCATGGTTTGAGTACCACCACCGAAACCCATGACACCTAACCCCGCCAATATTATCCATTGTGAAAGATTGGTACTGATTTGTGTAATGGGTACCAGCCTGCTTCTTAGCATTAACATGGAATAAGCTGTAGCATGTTGCACTGCGTGGCCGCATTCGTGTGCTGCTACTGCAGTTGCTGATACATTCCTTCCTTCATATACATCTGCACTTAGGTTAACTGTTTTTTTTGTTGGGTCATAATGATCAGACAAAGAGCCGGGAACCGAAATTACCTCCACATCATAAATACCATTGTCCCTTAACATTTTTTCTGCTATTTCTTTTCCACTTAAACCCGTACTTGTTTCAACTTTTTTGTATTCGGCAAATTTGTTCTTTAGCCTAAATTGTACAAGAATACCTACTAACATAAAAATCATAGAGATTCCAATAATTCCAATTGTCATAATACTAAATTTTACAAAGGGGAGTTACAAAAAAAAGGTAAACCATGCTTTTAAAAATGCACAAAAGGCAGCCTTTTACAACCGCCTTTTGTTTACTATTTTTAAAATTAAATTTATAGTTTTTGAAGTTTACTATTAAAATTTATCTCATCATTTGTAATAGTAACATAATACATACCTGCAGTTAAAGAAGTTGGCAGGTTATTAATCACTATAGAATTATTGCCTTTATTAACAGTAATGATTTTAGAATAAATGAATTGGCCTGTAGTATTAAGAATTTTTAGTGTTGCAACTGTTGATTTATTTGAAGATAATGTAACAGTAAAATTATTATTGAAAGGGTTTGGAAAAATTCCAACGCCGCTTTTAGTACCTAAAGAAAGTTTTACTATTGATGAAAAAGTTTCCTTTCCATTAATATCAACTTGCTTTAAACGATAGTATACATTATTGGCACCTCCAACACGATCATTATAACCATAATTTTTAATAGTATTGCTAAAGCCGGCACTCGCAATTTTTGCGACACTTACAAAATCAATCGCATCATAGCTTCTAAATAACTCAAAATAATCACTATTCAATTCCTGGCTTGTTTGCCAATCTAAAATTGCAATTCCATTTGAATACCTCCCAGTAAATGAACTTAATTTAACAGGAAGCGGTCCACATGCGGTAACAATTAACGTAAAATCATTAAAATAAAGGCAAGCGGGATCGGCAAGACCAGCTTGTGTAGTGGAAACAACAAGCCTGTATTTATATCCATTCATTAATGATTTTGCAATTCCAATCTCTAAAGGCAAAGTGATTGAATCACCGCTATAAGTAGCTTGTGCCCCTGTAGATAAATCAGTAAAAGTAGTTCCCCCATTGGTACTAATTTGCCATTTATACCAGATATTGGTATGGGTAGGGTCTGTTACAACATAATTTACAGTAGCCACATTACCGTCACAAACAGAAGATGTTCCGTTTATAGTACCTCCTGGACCATTAACTGCTACTTGAGATTGACAAACATTGATTGAAATATCATCCAGGCCTAAATCATTACCACTTGCTACAGCAGTTGCATTAACTACCTGTAAATCAACGATACTTGTAGTTGCTGTAAAAGAACCTCCAACTTTAATCCAGGTAGGTGTATTTGAATAAGGGATGGGGCCAGAATTGGCGATTACAACGCCGTTTACTTTAAAGGAAATATTTGGTTGTGACCCTGGAATAGCTGAACCGCTTGAAGCTGGTAATATATTCAATACCCATGCAGAAAATTCATAAGTAGCTCCAATACACACTGGGATTGATTTTATTTGATAGAAAACCGGGCTGAAAGTATTATTGGGAGCCCCATTTACTGCCATAAAATAACCGCCATCGCCGGTATGGTCAGCACCTCTCCAATCTGCTTTTATACAATTCCCTCCGCTGCTGTTTCCAATTATCTTCAAAATACTATACCTATATTCCGGTCCTAAACCATCACTTGCACTAGAATAAACATAATCTGAACATGGAATAGCACTTCCTGTGGGTGAACTACAACCTGAAATGGCATTACCCACATTATTGTTTGGGCTATAACTATTTGCACCAGATTTGATACAATTATCTGCACTGTTGTTAATAGTAATATAAGGTGTACTAAAAGTTCCCTTTGCACCCAGTAAATTTGGGCCCTTTACACCGGTACATTGTGCGCCGGCAAATTGATAACTGCAAAAGCTAATTACAGTTAAGATGAAGGTGTAAAATTTTTTCATTCTTTTGTGATTTAGAGATAATAACCAATTCGATTAGTAAGCGGAAATACAAAAGATAGATGGATTAATATTATAGGTACATAACAACTATAAGCGTAAACAAAAATAGCTGCTTTGCCAAAATTTAATAAAAGGAAGATATAGTAATTTTCTTGTGGTAATTATGTAGGATGGGGATCAGAAGGTATTACTCGTAGACAGTATATCAGGATGTAAAGATATATTTTTTTTTGAGATAAAAAATAAAATCAGTAAAAAAATAAAAACCAAGGGATCTACAAATAATATTTTAGAGTAAATATCTCATTAATTAACAAGGAGTTGCAAATGCAACTCCTTGTTTTAAATATAATTATATAAAGGTTATTTATATTGAACAGCTAACCCTTTTGCCAAATCAGTAACTTTATTTAATGCGTCTTGCGGCAAATTACCTTTTTTAAATTCAGCCAATATTTCCGGATACTTATTTTCCATTTCCAATAAAAAAAGTTCTTCGAAAGCTTTTACATTTTTAACAGCTACATCTTTTAATAAACCCTGTGTGCCTAAATAAATCATTGCAACTTGCTTTTCAACACTCATTGGTGAATATTGCAATTGCTTTAATATTTCCACATTACGGGCTCCTTTATCAATTACATTTTTAGTAGCAGCATCAAGATCGCCACCAAATTTAGAAAATGCTTCTAATTCCCGGTATAATGCCTGGTCTAGTTTTAAAGTACCAGCTACTTTTTTCATAGATTTAATTTGAGCGTTACCCCCCACACGGCTAACCGAAATACCCACATTAATAGCAGGACGAATACCTGCATTAAACAAATTTCCTTCTAAAAATATCTGGCCGTCAGTAATTGAAATAACGTTGGTAGGAATGTATGCAGATACGTCACCAGCCTGTGTTTCAATAATAGGCAAGGCTGTTAAAGAACCCCCTCCTTTTACCAAATGTTTAATAGATTCAGGTAAATCGTTCATTTGTTTAGCCATATCATCTCTGGCAATAACTTTAGCTGCCCTTTCCAATAAACGGCTATGTAAATAAAACACATCCCCAGGGTATGCTTCACGGCCAGGCGGACGACGCAATAATAAAGAAACCTCACGATAAGCAACCGCCTGTTTGGACAGATCATCATAAATGATCAATGCAGGCCTTCCGGTATCCCTGAAAAATTCTCCAATGGCTGCACCTGCAAATGGAGCATAGTATTGTAATGACGCAGGATCTGCTGCGGAAGCTGCAACAATGGTTGTATAGGCCATTGCGCCATTTTCTTCTAAAGTCTTTGTGATGCCTGCAATGGTAGAAGCTTTTTGCCCAATGGCGACATATATGCAATAAACTGGGTTACCCGCAGCGTAAAACTCCTTTTGATTAATAATAGTATCAATACAAATGGCTGTTTTGCCAGTCTGGCGATCACCAATTACTAATTCCCTTTGTCCACGGCCAATCGGAATCATTGCATCAATTGCCTTGATGCCGGTTTGCAAAGGTTCTTTAACAGGTTCCCGAAAAATTACGCCTGGCGCTTTACGTTCCAAAGGCATTTCATACAATTCACCAGTCAAGGGCCCCTTACCATCAATTGGTTCGCCTAAAGTATTAATAACACGGCCGCACATTCCTTCACCTACATTAATTGAAGCAATTTTATTCGTACGTTTCACTTTATCGCCTTCTTTAATTTCGCTGCTGTCTCCCATCAATACCACACCTACATTATCTTCCTCCAGGTTTAATGCAATGGCCCTTACCCCATTTTCAAACTCTACCAACTCGCCGCTACGCACATTATTTAATCCATATACACGTGCAATGCCATCACCTATCTGTAATACAGTTCCTACTTCTTCCAAACTTGCGCCTACATTAAAGTTGCTCAATTGCTGGCGAAGTATCGCAGAAATCTCATCGGGTTTAATTTGTACCATAACTATTTAATTTAAAAAAGTTGTTTTATTTGAATTTATGGATGTAATCATTATCCAAAAAATATTTTTTAATGTCTTTTAAGTCTCTTAAAACACTGGCATCTACCGATGTCCCTTCCATCTCTAAAACAAATCCACCAATTAATTCTTCTTTTACCTGCGTTTCAATCTCAATATTTTGAAATGAAGTTGATGATTTTACCTTAGCAATTATATCAGCTTTAAGGCCTTCATTGATAGCTACTGCAGTTGTTATTTTTAATTGATGAATATCTTTTAATTTATTAAACTGTTCAATAAATGCAGTAGCAATTTCGGGTAAATTGTTTTCCCTTTCTTTGCGAACTAACAAGTTAATAAATGAGCCTGTAGTGGTGCTTACCCTACCCGTTGTAATGGATTCAATAATTTTTTCCTTTTTATCAGGTTTGATAATAGGGCTACGTAATACAGATACAAAATCAGGATTGCTTTTGCAGATAGTTTGTACAAATTTCATATCAGCACATATAACATCAAGCTGATTTAACTCTATCGCCAAATCTATTAAACTTTTTGCGTACCTCCCTGCTAAACGTGGATTATTCATTGTAATTTACTGAACGTTAATTTATTGTTTTGCGAACCTTCAACCTGGTAGTTTATAAATGATATTAGTTGAAAATTTGCAATTATCTAATTTAATTTTGCTTCTTCAGCCAGCTGTTTGATATAAGTTTCCTGCTCTGTTTTATTAGATAACTCTCTACGCAAAACTTTTTCACTCACTTCTATTACCAGATTGCCCACCTGGTTCTTTATCTCTGTTATAACCAACATTTTCTGATGATTGATACTTGCCTGAGCTTCTGCCACAATTTTAGCAGCTGCCTCTTTGGCCTGTTCCTTAGCGTCGTTTATAATTTTATCTTTTATTTCTTTGGCCTCTTTTAACATCGTGGCTCTTTCTTCCCGAGCCTTTGCCATAAAATCTTCATTGTCGCTTTTTAGCTGCGCCATTTCAAGCTTAACTTTCTCTGCAGTTGCTATTGAATTAGCAATATTTCCTTCTCTTTCATTTAACCCTTTAATGATGGCGGGCCATGCGAATTTTTTGAGTATAAAGAACACGATTAAAAAAGCTAAAAGTGTCCAAACAAGTAATCCCAAATCTGGTGTTAATAATTGCATTTTTTTGCCCTCCATCTCCCTAAAGGAGTATTTTAATTAATAATACTATTTGTAATTCATGCCATAATTCACAATTTCCTAAAACAGGCTAGTGATTAAAAATTGTCATGAAAATTAAACTTTTTCGAAAAACTAAAAATTACTGCATCCTCCGTCCTGTACATTGGATGCAGTAATGGCTTTAAAATTTACGAGACCCCATTAGCTTAAATATCAAAGACATCATGAACCTAGGAATACTCTAAATTTTTTAAACTTGTTACAGTACCATTGCAAGAAAACCAATAATTACAGCAAACAATGCAACACCCTCTACAAGGGCTGCAGCAAGAATCATATTTGCACGAATGTCATTAGTGGCTTCCGGCTGACGGGCAATTGCTTCAACAGCACCTTTACCTATCTGGCCAATACCGATACCTGCTCCCATTGCTGCCAATCCGGCACCAACAGCGCCACCTGCGTGAGCAAGATCACCTGTAGTAGCTAAAAAAACGGTCATTAAACTCATACTTGTATTTTATAATGATTAAAAAATAAACAACTAAACAATAATAGCGTCATCCGTAACATGTCCCTGTTCATGATGCTCCCCTGCAAAAGCCTCCCCGACAAATACGGCTGTTAAAACGGTAAAAATAAAGGCCTGTAAAAAAGCTACCAACAATTCAATAAAATAAATAAATATTGTAAATGCAATTGATACCGGAGTAGCTCCCCAACCAATACCCGAATTTAATTCAGCAAAAATGAAAATTAAAGATATTAAACAAATAATAATAATATGGCCCGCCACCATGTTAGCAAATAACCTTATTATTAATGCAAATGGTTTAATGAAAACACTTAAAAAATCTACCAATACCAAAATCGGTTTCACAAAACCTGGTACACCCGGAGGATTAAAAATATGACCCCAATAATGCTTATTTGAACTGAATATTATTACAACAAAGGAAATAAGGCCCAGTATAATGGTAAATGCAATATTTCCTGACACATTTGCTGTACCAGGTATTAGCCCTATTAAACTATTTATAAGTATAAAGAAAAAAACTGTAAGCAGATAGGGCAGGTATTTGTTTGCCTTGTGTGCAAGGTTTGGCCTGGCCACTTCATCTCTTATAAAAATTACCAACACTTCTACCAGGTTTTGTTTGCCCTTTGGTGCAGTAGTTACGCCAAGCCCTTTAGCATATGTTTTTGCCACGCTTACCATCAGCCAGGTCAATAACGTTAGTGCCAGCATCATTTGTACCACATTACGGGTCAATGAAAAATTATACACTTTTACAGCTGCGTCAACCGGTAAAATTTTACCCTCTTCGTTTAATTTATAACCATCCACTTCTTTTAAACCATGTTCAAAAGCAGACGACATAAAAAAGGAAAAACCTTTTTGTGGAGAATATAATATAACGGGTAAAGGAATGGAAATAGGATGTTTCTGGCCATCGGCTCCTTCATATTCTAAGAAGTGAAACTCATGAGCATCCATAATATGGCCAAATATTACTTTTTTGGCATTAAACTTTTCATGGTGTTCAACTGCATTTTCTCCTGCTGCTTTTGGTTCATTTTCCTGCCCTACTACATTATAGGATAAAGCCAGCAATATTGTGCTAAAAATCAATACCAGTATAGTTTTGATGCTTTTAAATGCCATATCGTACCTTAAATTTGGCGCAAAGATAAGGGTTTAAAAGATAAATCTATAAGGAAGAAAAGAGAATTTTTAGAGCTATTTTTTAGCCTGAATTTTAGTCAAGTCCCATTTCTTTGCGAAGAAGTTTTATTTTTTCAAGTTCAACAACGTCCACTTGATCTTTAGTTCGATTAACTGCCTTTTTATTAGCAATTAATTGGTTAATATGTAAAAAAGGAATTTTAATATTTTCAATATCTGCAATGGTTGCTATTTGAAAACATTCATCAAAAGTGTAACCTTCTAAACCTTGCATATTAACCAGAATATCTAGTTGAAGTCCATTATTTAGTCTAAAATCTGTCCAACCCGCAATAAATTGCATACTTTCCATCATAAAGTAATCACCCATATCTGCATCCCTAAACGCCTTTCTTAAATTAGCTCTGTTGATTAGTGAATCTTCAATCCAAATATCCATATCGGCAGTATATCGCTGATACCCGTGGATATTAGTTGCAAAGCCTCCTACTATTACCTAACATTATTATCCTGAAGAGATTCCCAAAATTTTATTATGTCTTCATCAAAAATATCCATCACCGAAAACTATTTATTTTGGTTGTAAGGCTTGTGGGTAATTTTTGCCCTGTTAAGTGTAGCTTGAATTTTATATAATCTTGTGGCCATTAAAAAACGTTCGGTATAGGAACGATTTAAAGCTTCCCTTAATAAATTCATCTCTGCCTTTTCGTAATCAGCAGTTGGCTCATTTAAAATTTTACCATTTAAAGATATTTTATTTTCATCTGAAGAATGCATTCTGCAATTTACTAAAATATTTGGGTAAAATCAAACTGCGGAATTAATTGTTCCCTGCTTTTCAAATTGTAGTTTATGTAATTTAAAATAAAATCCTTGCTTTGCAATTAGTTCGGCATGGGAACCTATTTCCATTATTTCGCCTTTATCTAATACAATAATTTTATTTGCTTTGCGAATGGTAGATAGCCGGTGAGCAATTATAATAGATGTGCGACCGGTGATTAATGTATCAATTGCATGTTGAATTAACTGCTCGCTTTCGGTATCAACTGAAGAAGTGGCTTCATCTAAAATCAATATTGCAGGGTCATATAATAATGCCCGTGCAAAAGACAATAGCTGGCGCTGCCCTAAGGATAATGTTGCGCCACGTTCCATTACATTATAATCATACCCGCCTGGTAATTGTAGTATAAAATCGTGTATGCCTATCAATTTGCAGGCTTCAATTACCTGTTCCTTTTTTATATTATTATTGCGTAGGGTAACATTGTCATATACCGAACTGCTGAATAAAAATACATCCTGTAAAACAACGGCAATTTTACTGCGCAGGTAAAAAAGATTGTATGATTCGATGTTAACATCATCTATTTTTATTGTGCCTTTTTGAATATGGTACAACCGGTTAACAAGGCTGATAATGGAAGTTTTCCCACTGCCGGTATTACCAACAATAGCCAGCGTTTCTCCTGCATTGATGTTGAAAGAAATATTTTTAAGAACGTAATTGTCATGATTATAGGCAAACCATACTTTATTAAATTCTATTTTACCTGTAATTGGTTTTAAAGCTTTGTCATTTTCTTCAGCATCTTGATTGGTAACATCATTATTATCCAATACCTTAAAAACCCTTTCACTGGCAATCATACCCATTTGCAGTACATTGAATTTATCTGCAATAACTCTAAGCGGGCGAAACAATAAATTCAAACATAAAATAAAAGAAGTTATAACACCAACAATTTCAGGCTTATTTATATCGGTTAATAATAACGATTGCTTAGCCGCCCACCAAACTAATAAACCTACCGATAAAGCAGACACTAATTCGACCACAGGAAAAAAAACAGAATAAGCAAAAATTGATCTTACATTGGCATTTCTGTGTTCTTTATTGATGTTGTTGAATTTCTGAAACTCCCTTTGTTCTGCGGCGAAAGCCTGTACAATTCCCATACCGGTAATATGTTCCTGAACAAATGCATTTAATTGTGCTACTGCATTGCGTACGCGTATGAAAGACCTGTTTACACTTTCTTTAAAATAATATGTGGCAATAATTAATGCGGGAAAAGGAGCTAAACAAACAAGCGTTAATTGCCAGTTTATATAAAACATGTATGCCAACACTGCAATAATTGATAACAGGTCTGCAATAATTGGAATTAGCCCGTCACTAAAAATATCATTGATAGATTCAATATCATTGATGGTCCGTGTAGTAAGTGTACCGATAGGGGTTTTATCAAATTGAGATAAATTAAGACTGATGACTTTGTTATAAGTGGCAACCCGCATATCTTTTACCACGCTTTGCCCAATGGAAGCCGTAAAAAAAGTAAAAATAAACCGACAGACTGTTTCAATTAAAAGTAAGGCAAGCTGAACAATTGTAATACCAATAATTACAGGCCCGGCTCCTTTCAAAAACCAATATTGGGTTCCTGTTTGTAAGCCTTTGGTAATGGTGATCTGGATCAGCCATGGACGTATGGGAGAAATAACAGCTAGAAAAATGGCCAGAAAAATTGACCAGAAAAAAAATTTTTTATAAGGTGAAGCAAATTGAAATACCCTTCGCAACAATGAAAAATTAAAGACCGTTTTTACCTTTGCATGCTCACTCATAATGGAAAGTTAGTAATTTACTTTTTGTGCTTTAGTAATTAATTATAGGATATATTTTAATCAAGCTTTAGGATGTTGTAAATATTATTTTGACTCCATTTTTAAATTATAAGCTTTAATGAATATAGCACCCAGGTTTTTGTAAGGAGGTATATAATCATCCCAGCTTTCACGGATTTCTTTGTTGGGATCCGCATAAAAAATTTTTGTCAAAGCTCCCCACATATCTTTCCAAACAATGGTGTTGCCTGACATAAATGCCTGGTTAAGGTAGTTGATAATTGGTTTGTTGATATCTCCTTTTCCTATTTCTTTAGTTGAAATAATATTTGCATCAGGGCAAATAGTCAATATCTGGCTAAGGTTTTTATAACCGCCGCATGAACCCAATACAATTATTTTGGCATTTCCGGTCATTCTGTTAATGGTACCCGGCAACCAATAACTGTGCCCACGATGAATTACAACAGATGGATTAAGATTATTTTTATTTAAATAATAGCTTAAATGCGCCTGGGCCGTATCATCTAAATTTTTATCGCTATTCAAGGGAAGATTGGCATAAATCAATACTTTTTTCCCTTGCAAAGATTTTATTTCTACCCATTCTTTTTGTGGCGTTATTTTCCATTCTTTAGATGAAAAGGAGTTAATAAAACCCGTATAGTTAGTTTTGCCATCTTCATCTCCGTAAAAAAACACCTGTTGTATAATTCTGCCGCTTGCATCAGTAAGATATTTATTGTCTATTGAATAAATAGAAGGAATACCAATCTCACTTGTAAGATCTACATTACTGCTATCAGATGATAAAAATATCGTTTTTAATAAACTATATATTACTGTGCCACGGTTATTATTTTGCTTAATATTCCGCTTTTCATTATTGATTACATTTTTTAAAATTATTTGCAATAGTGCTTTATCAGTTATACTACTATAACTATCCGCTACATCAACTGCATCTTCCAGGTTATTAGATTTATCAAGGTTAGCAACAAATGCTTTCATTAATACGGGTGATTTATCGGGTGGCATTGTTTTTAAAAAATTATCCAGCTGGTTAAAATTCGCAGCCATTTTAATAAACTTTCTAAAAAAATCCATATTTACACTTAGTAGTAATTCATCACCTCTTGGTATAGTGCCCAGTTTTTGTATCAACCGGTTATAACTATGTTTATAACTGGAAGTATAAATTTCATTTTCACCCATTACAATTACATAATAAATTTCCTGGGCCGATAATGGATCAAGCGCCTTCATCCTTATGGCAAGATTGTTTTGTTCATGCAGTTCGTTGATTGGTTTAACGAAATGCTGGATTGCCTTTCTCTGCAACATTTCTCTTAACCCATTGGTACCAAACATAGCTATCGGTGTATCTTTTGCTATTAAACGCAACTGGTAACTTATTTCGGTTTTTACCAATAACTTAAAATAGCCAACACTATCACCTTCTCCATCTCCAATGTATTTCTTTATTGAATCAACTAACAATTTTCCGGTTAAAATATCATCTAAAAAAGGATAATAGACCAAAGCATTCGGCGTATGGCTAAGACTGGCTATTACTTTTACGAGCTTGTTATTATTCTTTTGTATCAATTTACTTTCAGGGGAATTGCTTGCAGAAGCATAGTCATATAACTGCTTAGGATTATTGATACTCGCTAATACCACAAGGCTATCTGCAAAAGGTTCATTAACATAGGGGCGAATAGAGGAAAGAATTTTATCGGGGTTTAAGGTACAATATTTTAAAAATAAAATATTCTTACTTTCTGCATATCCAATATTATTTTTAAAAATTTCAGTATTAATTTTTCCAATTTCATAGGGAGCTTCGTGAATATATTGCACCATGCTTTTTCCGTCGATATTGGCAAACAAAATTTGTTCAAAATTATCTATCAGCATTGGAGCTGAAGCAGGATTCAGTCTTTTAGAAATCCATTCCGTTCTAAAATCTTTTACAACCTGAAGTACAAAATTTAGCTGTCGTATTTTTTCATTATTGGAAGCCACCTTAGCATCGTTTTCAATATTATTTTGCAATTCATTTATTTTTCTGATAATGGCATCCGTTACCTGAAGGTTAATTTCCTCATTTGCAGAAACTTTAATCATGCCATCCAGCTTACCATCTGCTTTATCGCATTTAGCCTGTTCCTCATTTATGCGCTCGTGAATTAATTTTCTTTGTATGGGAATAACAACAGAATCTACGCTGCCGAAAGCATTACTGCAAATAACTATTAATAATGCCGGTAAAAAATATTTCTTCATAAAGATTTTTCAACTGTAAAGATGGTAAAAAATGATTTGCGTTTTTTACCATACTATTGCAAGGATTGATATTTTGCCAAAGTTACAGCATGTGGTTAACAATTTGATAATATGGGAACCCTTTTGAACTGATGCTTTATTAAACTGATAGACTACTTTTGTGCATCGAAAAAAGTATGAGTAGTGTTAAAAAAATATTAATTGCTGATGATGAGCCAGATATACTGGAAATTATTCAGTTTAATTTACAGGCAGAAGGTTATGAAGTTATTACTGCCAAAAACGGTGATGAAGCGATAGACCAGGCAAAAAGACATCTACCCGACCTTATTATTCTTGACATAATGATGCCAGGAAAAAATGGCATTGATGTTTGTAACATTCTTCGTATGCAGCCAGCTTTTAAGGAAAAATTGATTGTTTTTTTATCTGCTTTAAGTGATGAAGGAACAGAGATACGAGGCTTGGAAACTGGTGCAGATGATTATATTACCAAACCTATCCGCCCTAAGATCTTAATCAGCAAAGTAAATGCACTTTTCAGAAGGTTGAATAAAGAAGGTAACAATATTTTGCAACACGGTGACCTTAAAATTGACCGGGAAAAATATATTATTAACTACCAGGGCAATGATATTATTTTAGCCCGGAAGGAGTTTGAATTACTGGCATTACTGGCTTCCAAGCCAGGTAAGGTTTTTTTACGAAACGAAATACTAAACCAGGTATGGGGTACCGAAGTAATAGTGGGTGACCGCACCATTGATGTTCACATCCGTAAAATTCGCCAAAAGTTGGACCTCGATTGCATTACTACTGTAAAAGGAGTTGGTTATAAATTTGAATTATAGAATTCCTCCTTTAATAAACAGCAGGGCATTGATTTAACTGCATAGCCAATATGTAATTAGCCCCTTCGCTAAAACTGTTTAACTTACACATTATTTACGTACAATCAAATATGGCGGTCACCTGCTATTGAAATTTTGAAAATACCAAAGCTATTAGTTTTACCATTCGCCTGTTGCTAACCAGACTTATTAAAAAATAATTTGCAAAATGTTTCCGACAAAGAATCTTTCTCCACAACAGCTTTCAGGTATCACTGCGGTAATTATCTCCATCCCTATAAGTGTTGGCATTTATTTTTTTAAACCATCCTGGTGGTACCCGCTAATATTTTTCCTGATAATTTTTACTGGAAGCTATGGATTAATATTATTTATGGTTCAGCAATTTGTTTACCGCAAAATAAAACTGATTTATAAATTAATTTATCAAACCAAAGCCAGCAAAAGAGAAGAGTTTTATTATAAAAATATATTGCCTCAAAAAAGTATTGATGAGGTAAGGGAAGATGTGGAAAAATGGGCCGAACAGCGAAAAGCAGAAATAGAAATATTAACAAAAAACGAAGTGTACCGAAAAGAATTTTTACAAAATTTATCTCATGAACTAAAAACACCCATATTCGCTATACAAGGTTATGTTGATACCTTAATAAACGGGGCTTTAGAGAACCCTGAAGTAAATAGAAAATTTTTAGGCAGCACTTCCAGGAATATAGAAAGGCTTGTAAATCTTTTAAATGACCTTGACGAAATATCAAAGCTGGAACATGGTGAACAATTACTGTATAAAGAGAATTTTGTAATCCAGGAATTGGTAAAGGATGTTTATGAATCTCTTTTAATTAAAGCAGATGAAAAACAAATAAGGATGGTTATAAAAAAGGGATGTGAAATGCCTTTAACTGTATTTGCCGACAAAGAAAAAATCAGGCAGGTACTTATTAATTTAATAGAAAACGCTATTAAGTACGGCAAACAAAATGGCACTATTGAAGCCAGCGCTTACAAAATTGATGGCAAAAGGATTTTAATGGAAATAAGTGATGATGGCAATGGTATTGCTGAAGAGCATTTAGGCAGGGTATTCGAACGCTTTTACAGAACAGATCTTGACCGCAGCAGAAAAATTGGGGGAAGTGGTTTAGGGCTTGCCATTTGCAAACATATCATTGAAGCACATCAACAAACCATCCATGTAAGAAGCACCATTGATGTTGGAAGCACTTTTGGTTTTACATTAGAATCTAAAAAGGACCAGGGCTAACACTGATTTGCTGATTAACTGATGTACCAATTATTGAAAACAGTTTGGTCTTCATTTTACAAATTACCTTTTTTATTATCGAATCAACATATTGTCACTTCAGCTAATTGGTAAAGTTTTCGTAACGCCTTGTTTACAATTACTACACATTGTAGAATGAACTTTGCAGCAAACTATATCCGTTGCAAAAAAGAAAACTTGATGTAGCCGTAGTATCAGATGTACACCTTGGCACTTATGGTTGCCGTGCTAATGAGCTATCCCGTTATCTTTCCACCATAGACCCTTCTATACTTATCTTAAACGGCGATATTATTGACATTTGGCAGTTTAGTAAAAAGTACTGGCCCGCAGGGCACATGCAGGTTATAAAACAAATTACCAGTATGCTTAGCCGTGGTGTAAAAGTATATTATGTAACAGGTAACCACGACGAAATGCTTCGAAGGTTTGAAAATTTTTCAGTGGGCGATTTTCATATTGTAAATAAGTTAGTCATACATCATAGCAATGGTAAAAGAAGCTGGATATTTCATGGCGATGTATTTGATGTAATAATGAAGCATAGCAAATGGCTGGCAAAACTGGGAGCTGTTGGGTACGATATGTTAATTTACATCAATGCATTCATAAATTCTATCAGTAAAAAACTGGGTAAAGAAAAAATATCTTTATCGAAAAAGATAAAAAATTCTGTAAAGGGTGCTGTAACTCATATTAGTAATTTTGAAGAAACCGCTGCTAATATTGCTATTGAAAAAGAATATGATTATGTGCTTTGCGGGCACATACACCAACCTTGTAAACGCCAGATAAGAAATGTCAATGGCAGTGTTACTTATTTAAACTCCGGTGACTGGATAGAAAATTTAACATCCCTGGAATACTACGATAATGAATGGAATATTTATCACTACCACCAGGACGAATTGGTGCACGAACTCAACGATTCTTTTTACGCAGATGAAGCAGCCTACCTGCGTACTGCCGAACTATTTAAAATAATGATGGACGATTTTGTAAATGCATCTTAAAACATTTTAATGAAAGTATTATACGCTATACAGGGAACAGGTAATGGTCATGTCAGCAGGGCCAATGAAATTATACCCATTTTAAAAAATAAGTGCAAGCTGGATATTCTTGTAAGTGGTACCCAGGCCGATGTAGGTATCAATTACTGGGTTAAATATAAAAGAAAAGGGTGTGGTTTTATTTTTGGTAAAAAAGGTGGTGTTGATTTAATTAAAACATTGCAGCAAATGCAATCAAAAAGAATTGTATCGGAAATAAAAAAACTTCCGGTCGAAGGATATGATTTAGTGATCAATGATTTTGAGCCAATAAGCGCCTGGGCATGTAAAATAAAAAATGTTCCCTGTATTGCCATGAGCCATCAACTGGCCGTATCGCATAAAAATTCTCCCAAGCCGGCTATTGGGGACCCTATTGCCCAATTAATTTTAAAATATTATGCCCCTTGTAAAACAGGTGTTGGTTTTCATTTTAAAAGTTATGGTGATAATATTTTTACACCTGTAATAAAAAGTGAAATTCGTAATGCCCGGTTAAAAAAACTGGGGCATTACACCGTTTATCTTCCTTCTTATCATGATAACAAACTCATTAAATTTTTATCTGTTTTTAAAAATATACAATGGCAAATTTTTTCGAAGCATACTAAAAAAACTTATAAAGAGGCCAATTGCTGGATAAGGCCGGTGAGTACCGTTGATTTTACAGAAAGCTTCACCACCTGCGAAGGTATAATATGTGGTGCCGGGTTTGAAACCCCTTCAGAAGCTTTACAAATGGGCAAAAAATTATTAGTAATACCTATGAAACATCAATATGAACAACATTGCAATGCTGCTGCAGCAGAACAATTAGGCGTGCCGGTTATTAAAAGCTTAAAGAAAAAACACTTACAAAAAGTAGAAGCATGGCTGAATAAAAAAGAGGCCTTGCAAATTAATTTCCCCGATGAAACAGAAAAAATAATTGACTTTGTATTTGCCATGGCCACGCAAGAAAAAATAATTACAACACCCAAAAGTCTACCTTCTCCTGGCAACCGGTTAACCTACTGGGCATAACAAAAAATTATTTTCTTAGCACTTCGAGTAATTCTTTTGCTTCCGGCGATAAAATGGTAGCAGCAAGTTTTCCGTTTTGTTTAAACGAAAAACACATACAGTCCTTATCATTCATCCTGAAATCAATATCCTGCTGTACGATATTTTGTTTAAAAAAATGTAGTGAGCCATCATAGCCACATTTTATATTTAACTCAGTAGATGATGTTCCAATTAAGTTGCTTAATTGTTCAATTGTTTTTTTATCCCTTACAATCCTCACTGCAACTACCGTATCCATTGAGCCATCGCCCTTAAAAAAATTAATCGCTACACTATCCGCATTTATTATACGCTCTTTAATTTTTGTATTAGATTTTTTACAGGAAATCAACATAACAAAAAGGCTAAGTACTATCACATTTTTCATTTACCAAAAATTTTTAAAGTTCTTTTTTCTTTTTATTAATACATACCAAATGCAATTACTGTGGGGTATATATCTTTATTCCGGGTTGGTAAATTGTATCATAAACCGCATGGAGCCGATACAATTTGTTGTCTTCCAGTTCCCAAAAGCCTACAAAATTGAAGATAATTAGTTATGTTTGAATATCAAGTTTAATACAAATGACAAGACAATTAATTATAGAACGAACTATTAAAGCTATTAATCAACTTCCTGCTGAGAAAGCAGAAGAAATTTCTGACTTTGCCGAGTTTATTATAAAGCGTTATGAAGAACACCTATTAACTGAGGGCATCCAGAAATTAACTTCTAATAGCGAAGTTTTTAATTTTTTAAAAAGTGAAGATGAACTTTATTCTATTGCACACTTAAAAGAAGTGTACAATGATTAAGGGCGATATTATATTAATCACATTCCCTTTTACAGATTTAAGTGGTAGCAAATTAAGGCTGCATTATTTTTGGCTGAAACAAACTTTGATCTGACAGTTTGTTTTATCACGTCACAAACTAAGTAGCAGGAACCAACTGATGTTTTACTCTCGCCAAGTATCGGCAATGGACTAAGGGTACAATCACTTTTAAGCACCAGCAAAATTGCCACATTAGACAGGGTATTAGCTAAAGGCCTTTTAGGAAAATTCTCTCAATCTGAAATGACCGAGTTAAATACTAAACTCAAACTATTATTTAAAATTCCCTGAGAGAATACACACAGTCAATCTTACATTTCCAAAATAAACTGTTAACATAATTAAATCAACTTTTCAATTGTTTTAAATAAAACAAACCACCCAATAAGAATATCGGGTGGTACAAGCTTGAGAATTTGTATTTGCTTAAGGAAACTTGTTTCGATTGCTATATTGAAGATTGTATATTTTAATTTTTGTTATCGCAAGTTTAAAATATACTGTTACCTTAATATTATTGAAGGGTTATGTAACTGTTATCAAAAATAATATTCCATTTACCAATCTCAATTGAGTCTGTTGATAAAAAGTCAATTGAAACTTTGCTAAACAAACCACCCGATAAAATTATCGGGTGGCAGTTGTATAACTATTTGCTATGCATTTAAATATATTAAAATCGAATAGCAAGTTCTTTAAAAATTATATTTAATTCCAAGCTGTGCCTGAAAACGGCTGTTAATTGGATCCAAAGTGTAATAATGATTATCATTACCTGTTGGTTTAATAAAATTGAAAGTAGGTGAGTAGCCTGTAGAAGGAGCACCTGGTGCAATATTACCTGCCTGCCCTGGATTTGTGCCTACAAATTTCAAAAAGTTAACAGTATAATTATTAATATTGGTAACAAAATTCACGTGTCCCCATCTGTTGTTTAATAAATTTAGCACATTAAATATGTCCATACTTACCTGTAAAGAATGAGCATTATTTGTTTTACTCAATTTAAATTCATGCATTATCTTCATATCAACCTGGTGAACCCATGGAGTACGTAATCCATTTCTTTCAGCATATTGACCTCTGCGGGTTTTTAAATAATTATCGCTATTTATAAATGCATCCAAATCTGCCCATTGCTGTGCTGCTGTGTAAACGATACCGTGTAAAGTATAATCCACTAATTTAATATCACTTTGGCTGACAGGTATATAAGGCAATGAAGCGTTGGTACCGTTACCAAAGGGAGCCGATTGGTAAACTACGCTATAAGGATTACCAGACTGTCCGGCATAAACAAAGCTTACTGAAGTGGTATTCGTTTTATTCCATAAAAAATTACCCGACCATGTTGCTACTATACGATGACGTAGATCAAAATTGGAATATGCTAAAGCTGAACTACTTGGCGTAACAGAAGGATTTACATTATAACTACTTTCCCATGAATTACGAATTCCATTGGTTATATCTTTACTTAAACCATATGTATATGCAGCAGAGGTATTCATATTCAATCTATGGTTACCAAGTTTAATGTTATTTGCAAACTTCGAAAGCTGGAATGTTATATTATATCTGTACCCTTCTGAGGTATTGGTTAAAAAATAAACATTTGAATAATTGGTATTATACTTTCCTCCTACATAAACAGGGGTTTCTGTTGGCCCGCCAGTTTTGAAATAAGTCACTGAATCTTTTAAATTTATCTGTTGGTACTTCACATCATGAATGGTTTTAGTGTACATGAAGTCTGTGGTAAACTTAAATCCATTTCCAAATTTTAAATCAACGGCAATGTTACTGCGCCAGATAGTTGGAAGCTTAAAGTTATTATCGAAAACATCAATCTCCCTGGTATTTGCCTTATTGCCTGCATTATACAAAGCAGAATATTTTGCTACTGTATCTTTTAAGCCGGCAGGGTCTATAGCTAAAGGTACATATTGGCCGTTAGGACTAGTTGCAGATGGTCCTTTAGGTCCATTCCAATCTATATTTCCATAAGTGCCTCCATTTAAAGTGTAAGCATATCCATACCAGGCAAAAGGCACCCTACCTGTAAAAATACCAGTTCCACCGCGAATGACTATTGACTGATTACCTTTTACATCATAACTAAATCCTAAACGTGGAGAGGTTGCAACCCTTGAAGGTAATTTAGCGGTAAGTTCTTTAAAAGGGGTATTAGTATAAGTTGGATCGGAAGATACATAATTGCCGGAATTGGTTGAATTAAGTGAGCTGTCTTTATAAGGTTGTGTACCTGCAAAAGAATAATCAAACCTTATACCTGGAGACAATTTAAATTTACTATTTACAGTAATATCATCCTGTGCATATAAACTCGTCAGGCCTATATCAAATGGGTTAGGTGTATTGTTAAACAATTCGTCTCTGGTGGAAGGTACTTTTGGATCTGTTGTAAATGCACCTCTTATGCGGCTGGGGTTATCATTCAAAAAACTATTGAGTCCCCTGCTATATTCCCATCTTCCATTATATGAATTAATAAACCCATAATTTAATTTATAAAATTCATTATGCGTACCAAAAGTAAATTTATTAATACCTTGCGTAAAAGTAAGGTTATCGCTTATCTCAACAGTTTTTTGTTTAAGGTTATAAATGGATGCTTCACGCCATGTGCCAACTGTAATTCTGGCATTATCAATATCTATATAAGGAGCCAAAACCCCCGGAAATGTTCTGTATTCATCTACATGGATATAGCTTACATTAAATTGGTTATTAAGATTAATACTAATCTTGCTTTTCAATTCAGCAACCAGGTTTATATTTTTTGTATACTGAGTAAAATCATTCGATCCAAATTGAAAGTTGGTAGCTGATCTTTCAAGATTATTACCTGACCCATTAGTATAGATGGCTCTTAACATCAGCGAATTATTATTATTCAGTTTAAAGTCAAGTCTGCCAAATAATTTATCGCTCTTTGTAAAGACTTTAAAAGCCCCTAAATAACTTCCCGGGTCGTACCCGAGGCTTTTAAGTTTATTGGCTATCTGGTCAGCCTCTGACTTTAATACTGGTGTTCCTTTATCTGTTGTACCATCTTCATAAATATTATAGAAGGTTGGTTCCTGCCTTTCTGTATGCTCATAGTTTACTATAAAGAATGCCTTGTTTTTTACAATTGGGCCACTTATTGTAGCCCCGTATTGATAGTCATGAAAATCGGAGCCAATTTTTTTATTACTGCCGTCTACACTTTTACCAACCAATGCCTGGTTACGGCCATATGCATATGCAGAACCATGAAAATCGTTGGTTCCGCTTTTTGTAACTGCATTGATACTGCCACCGGTAAAATTACCAATCTTAACATCATAAGGTGTAAGTTGTACCTGCACTTCTTGTATAACATCAATGCTGTAAGGATTAGTACGTGTACCAGAACCTGCTGCGCCAGACTGACCACCACCGCTTACACCGCCCGCTGAATTACTAAAACCAAATGCATCATTGTTTACGGCACCATCAACAGTAAGGTTGTTATACCTAAAATTTGTACCTGCAAATGAGTTGTTATTTGATTGGGGGGTCAGCCTTGTAAAATCTGTAATACTTCTGCCAAGTGTAGGTAAAGTGTTCATCTGTGCCCTTCCTATGGTTACACCGTTGGTATTTTTTTTGGTTGTTGTTACAGTAACTGCTTCCAAGCTTCCTGTATTTACCTTCAATACTACATTCAAATCAGGGTTATTTCCTAAATTAAGGTTAACATCATCTGCTTTCTCTTCTTTAAACCCTACAAAAGTGATAGATACTGTGTAAGGGCCACCGGGTTTTAAATTGGTAATATTAAATATACCATTCTTATTCGTTTGCGCTTTAGTTGTTGCCCCGGTAGGCACATGTAATAACTGTATGGTAGCTCCCTGAATAAGGCTGCCCTTTTCGTCTTTTATAACACCACTTAAAGATGAAACTGTTTCCTGTGCAAAACTGCTTATTGATAGAAAAACAAGCAATACTGTTAAGCATTTTGATAATCCTTTATACATAATTCTCAATTTTATGCAAAGAGACAGCTTGTATGTTACGCCAATGTGAATGGAATGTTACGGAAAGGTTACGCCTATGTTAAGCGAATGTTACGGGGCAAGAATTGATTGCACGAATGAAGAAGAATTTATTACACGAATTGTTGGATTGTTTATTAAATGAATTTTGAAACATAAATTACACGAATTAACTTCTACTCTTTATTTAAAAAAGTAATCAGGCCCTTTAAAAAGGCTTCATCCATATCAGCATTACCGTTTTGCGAAAACCATTCGTCTACTTTTGGTTTTTCATTTTCTAAAACAGCGTTTATAGATTTCTTTTTCAAGTCGACTGGTTTAAAACTTTTAGCTTGTGTTGAATATAAAAAATACCTGCTGTTATCTAAAAACTCATCATAATTATTACCCGAAGAAGTTAAGCCCGTACTTACATAATTTGCTTTTACAAATTTAGTAGTGGTTATTTTGTATAACTCATATTTACTTTCGGGTTTCGTCAATAGTTGATAAAAATCGCTCTTACCTGAAACATTAATTTTTAAAAAGATTGTTGGTTCACTTGCATTTAATAAACTAAAAGCATTAACATTCTTCATGTCTAGTTCAATGATATTTTCCTGGTTTTGAGTAAATAATAACACCTTGCCCATCTTATCATAATTAAATAAAAACAAATCGTTTTTTATTTGTTCTCCTTTTTCATTAATAACTATCCCAGGCACCCATTTCTCAAATAAATACTGGCGTCCCTTAGTTTCATCCTTTGGCATAAATACCACTAAACCAGACCCTGTATACACCCTTCCTGAGCCTGCATTATAACCAAATGTTGAGGCAATTTTTGGAATACCGTCACTACCATTTTGAAGACTGTAAAAAACACTTGGTGAGCTGGTTATATTTGACCCCATTGTATACTCCTGTAGCGTATTTGAAATGGTTTGCTGTTGTATAACAGCCTGGGACTGGGCATTTGGATTATTATGGTTTTTTGCTTCAACGGAGACTTCCTTTAACGATTGCCGGGTTCTTTTTAACAACACAATGATGACAGATTTATTGTCTATGCTAACTTCTGCTGTTTCAAACCCAACACTACCAATAACCAATAAGCTGTTTAACTTTGCTGTAAGTGTAAACCGGCCAAGACTATCCGTACTGGTACCGCCATTTTCATTTTTTATGTTTACTGAAGCAAACGGAACAACTTTGCCTGTTTCGTCTTTTACTGTCCCTTTTATTACTTTATTGCCGGTCTGCGCATTTACAGTATAGTTTATTACCAATAAAAAACTTAACAGAATAAAAATTTTATTCATAAAATGTTTACTTAAAATTTGAAAGAGAAAAAGAAAGTAATCTTACTGCTGTTTAAGGTTAGGCTATTTGCTTTAATAATAACGCAGGTTAATTTGTAAGATTTTGTTAACGTAAAGAGCAGACAAATTTATTAAAAGGTGCTGTCAAATAAAAGAAGAATGGGGAATTTTTTTTACTATTTTGAAACACTTATTACAAAAATGAGGAATTAACTTCTACTATTTATTTAAAAAATTAATTAACCCTTTTAAAAAGTTTTCATCAATGTCAGCATTACTGTTTTGCGAAAACCATTCGTCTAGTTTTGGTTTTTCATTTTCCAAAACTGCTTTGATAGATTTCTTTTTTAAGTCAATAGCCACAAAATTTTTATCTTTTGTTGTATAAACAAAATACCTGTTGTCGTCTAAAAACTCATCATAATTATTACCCGAAGAAGTTAATCCGGTACTTACATAATTTGCTTTTACAAATTTAGTGGTGGTTCTTTTATATAATGCATATTTAGTTGCAGACGCACTCAATAATTGATAATAGTCGGCCTTATCCAAAACAGTCATTTTTAAATACGTTCTTGGTTCATCCTTGTATAATAAACTAAAACCATTAACTGTTTTCATGTCCAGTTCAATAATGTTTAACTGGTCCTGGGTAAATAATAATGCTTTGCCCATTTTATCATAATTATATAAATACAAATCGTTCTTTATCTGCTCTCCTTTTTCATTAAGCACTATCCCCGGTACCCATTTCTCAAATAAATATTGTGTACCTTTTGTTTCATCTTTTGGCATAAATACAGGTAAGGCTGATCCGTTGTAAACTTTGCCTGAACCGGGATTATATGCAAAATTGGTGACGATTTTTGGTTTCCCGTCACTTCCAATCTGCTGACTGGAAAATACAGTAGGGCCAAAAGACATATTTGACCCTGCAGTATAATTCTGCAGTGTACTGCTAACCGCCTGCCGCCCCTCGATACTGAGGTCTTTATTAGTATTGGTAACGTTGCTTTTTGCTGCTACTGAAACTTCATTAAGTGCTAGCTGGTTTCTTTTTAAAATAACAAGTACATCAGTTTTATCACCCATATTAATTTCCATTGATTCAAACCCAATGCTGCCAATAACCAATACATTATTAGGTTTTGCATTAATTGTAAATATGCCGAGGCTATCAGTACTTGCAAATGCATTTCCATTTTTTATATTTACCGAAGCGAATGGAACAGCCTTACCGCTTTCGTCTTTTACTGTTCCCTTTATTACAATACCAGGGGCAGTTTGTGCATCTGCTTTACAATTCATTATTAACAAAAAACCCAGTAATGATAAAAGCTTATTCATCTTTATTTTTATTTAAAGTTAGTTGTAAAATAAGTAAGCCTATTCTTAATTAATAAGAATAGGCTTACATGACAATTTATATAATTTATTATTTATAAAAATCTTCTATAAAATACCTAGGATTTCCTGATGAATTAAGAACGGAATACTGAAATTTGAAATGACCGGCTACAGGATCAGCTATTAAAAGATGCGGCCCATCAACTAAGGTTATACCATTGTCTGAAAAAGCTTTCGCGTCCATTGTTAGTGTAAAATTTTTCGGCACACCTGTTGAATTATCGAAACTTAAAATATAACTTGATACATAACTTGACGGCACCGTAATTGTTGTAGGGTCTACAGGAAGCAAAGTAGCTACATGACCTGTGAAAGAAGAACCATTAAGTGGACCTGTTCCATCAGCAGTATTCCACCTGGAATAATCGTAATTATAATTACCTGCAAGGGGGTTACCAATGGTATGATACCAATAGGTTGAAAAATTACTGGCAATTATCTGGCCTTGTGCATCTTTAAGGGTAATTGGCAACATATAATTTTTAGATGGGTCAATTTTATCAGGATAAAAAGTAACCTTAAGGGTATCTAAATACTTTCCAGCTTTTATTGTACCGGTTTTAACCGGTATGCTATAGCATGAATCGGGCATAGCGTCAAATTTTATATCACTTGTTGTATTATAGGTAACCCTTTTTGCATCATCAACGCCAACGGTTATAGTCAGGTCTTTTGATAAAGCACTTCTTCCGGCAACATTCACTATCATGTTATTTGTAATTGGATCTGTTACACCTGCTGTAAGTATTGAAGCCTGGCCTAAATATTCTAAACCACTATACGTAAACTGAATTGCAGTGGGCGTGCTTGGCAAACCACCGTCGCTGTTTATTGTAGTATCTTTAAGACAACCCGTCAAAAAGAAGGATAACATAATTATTGCACTGAGTATTTTTTTCATAATTCTTTTTTTAGTTTTTTTATTTTAAGGCATCCAGAATATCTTGGAGGCTGTGGTAATTGTTCCAACAGCATTTACATTGGTTCCATTATAACTATACTCAGAGGTTGGATATAATAACCTGTAAGGTATATGTGTTGCAGTGGTACCAGGATATATTGATACAGGTAAATCTGCAGGAATACGTAATCTTCTCCAATCGTTCCATGATTCCAAAGGATCATAGGTATTTAAAGCGGCCCATTTTTGTGTAATGATAGTTTTAATTTTATCAGCCGATGCTGTAAAGTTAACAAGATCGCTTGATTGTGCCGTATAGGCAGTAGCTTTAGCAGCATAATCTGATAAGCCCAACACCCTGAAAGATTCAGCCACCGCCGACTGATATACTCCAGCCGCATCACCAGTTAAAAAACCACGTTGTATGGCTTCTGACTGCAAAAATAAACTTTCGCTTGAAGATAATATTACAGAACCCTGTGTAGGGCTTTTAAGCGTACCGGAATCCTGGGCTACTCCTAATTTATTACCCCCAATTGCAGATATTTTTGCATTGGTTTCGGTTCCATCGGTACTTCCAAAAGCACGCCCTACAACAAGGTTGTTATCTTTAAGTGGGGTATAAAACAGGTTTATCCTTGGGTCTGACAGGTTTTTATAAAAATTTACACCGTAACTATTTGCCCTGAAATAATCCCCATTACCTTGCAATCCATAGGTTGGTGTAAACCCGATATCAGACCATAAAGGGTGTTGCTGATTTTCTGCACTGTTAGTATAACCGGGGTTAATTGTAGCGTCGGCATTTGTACCAATAAAATCTGCAGTGGTTAATCCAGATAAATGGGATTGAATATAAGCAGGGCCACCTGAAGTTTGTGTAAGGTTCATTAAAAGCTTCAGTTTTGTTGTATTGGCAAAAACAATCCATTTTGATGTATTACCACCATACAAAATATCGAAGGCCAATGGGTTGTCTGCAGATGCAGGTGCATTTTTCAAAATTACCACAGCAGTATCCAGTTCCTTTACTAAACTCTGGTAAACAGCGTCAGCATTATCATAAGCAGGTGTATTATTAACACCAGCTTTTAAAGCATCTGTGTACGGAATACTATTGTAAGTATCTACCAGTCTTTGAAAATGTACGGCTTTCATTATTCTTGCTATACCGGTATAAATAGCGCCCTTTGTATTGGCATTTTCACCGTACCCGTTAATGATGGCCTGGTAATTAGCCAGGTTAATATACGTATCATCCCAAATAGACGACCCGAAATCTGTTGTAATATTATAGGTTAACAGTGATGAACTAGGAATATACCCACCACTAACCGTCCAATAACCCATGTAAATATTCAAGGGGTCATTTCCGCTTTGGCTGCCACCACCCGGGTTACCCGCTATTAAAACACCGGATGTTTTTAAACCCGATGATAACAAAAATTTAGGATCTACTGACGAGGGTACATTTGGGTTTATGTTGGTTTCTGTTGTAATTTTTTTACAACCAACCGTTCCAATAACCAACAGGGCTGTTGCTATGGAAAGAACTGATTTTATTTTTTTAAACATAATACTATAATTTAGATAATATAACTTAATTAGAATGTTAATGATAGTGTAGCACTGAAAATCCTTGTTGGAGGTGCCTGGCTTGTACCTGTTCTTCCAACCGCATTTGAGGTATCTTCACTAAATTCAGGGTCTGTCCATAAATTGGATTTAGGACGAAGCATTACGAGGTTTCTGCCCGCAATAATAAAAGAAGCTGCTTTTATTACTTTAGACGCAATTAATAACCTGTTGGGTAATTGAAAAGCTATTGCTACTTCCCTTAATTTCCATGCATCTGCACTTGTTATATAGTTACCACCGACATTACGGTACAAACCTGGCCAAAAGTTAAAATTACCATCATCTGTAATTGTACTCGTATTGGGTACAGAGTTTTTATTAGCATCCTGTATTACAGAATTGGGGAAAACAAATGGCTGACGGTTGGTTAAGGCGCTTCCAGCACTTATGCCGGTAAAATCAGTATATTGACCAATTGCATTAAATATTTTTGCCCCGCCGCGGTAATCAATGGTAGCGTTAAATGTAATAAATTTCCAGGTAAGATTGGTATTGATACCCAAAATATATTTGGGAACCGCCTGACCAAAATAGGTTAAAGCAGAATTTCTGGTTGGGTTACCGGTAACAGCATCTACTATTACCCTTCCGTCTGCATCCCTTACCCAATCACGTGTTTGAATTGCAGGAAAAGGCTTGCCTACCAAGGCATACGCATTTCCATTAGCGCCTCCCAATGCAAGTTGCTGTACTCCACCACTTATACTTTTTACATCATTTTGATTATAGGTATAGTTGGCGTTTAAATTCCAGGTAATATCTTTGTTTCTTACAACGGTAGATTTTAATTCAATTTCATACCCCTTGTTCTGAACATTTGAAGCATTTAACAATGCAGAAACTGCGCCTGCAGAAGTGGCTGTATTAGCCTGTACAATACCGTCTGTTAAATCTGACTGGTAGGCTGAAATACCCACCGATATCCTGTTATTAAACAGCCCCATTTCCAAACCAACTTCGTTTTCTGTAACTGTTTCTGGTTTTAAATTTGGGTTTGGTACCAGTGTGCTTTGGTTGTATCCACCCAGGCTTCCAAAAGGAAAACCAGAACCTACTGTAAAGGTTTTATTAATTATATAAGCACCATCAGCTATGTATGGAGACCCGCCACCCAATGCTGATATATTACCAGTAATTGAATGCGCACCCCTTATTTTTAAAAAATTAATTACTTTACTTCTTCCTGACGCAATGGAAGGTATTAATTCGCTTATAACAAAAGCAGCATCCACATCCCAGTAAGGTATATTTTTGTTTGCTTCAGACAACCTTGAATCAATATCTGTTCTGTAGGAACCATGTACTGTTGCCCAACTCTTGTATGTAAGGGCTGCTTCACCAAAATAACCCAACTTATTGGCTTCCCTGTAAAAGTTGTTACCTGTTCCGCCTAAATCGGTAGTACCCGAAATATTGTTGATATTAAATACAGGCAGAATTAATGAGGGGGCCCGTACATAGATACCTGTAATTTGATTATCAATATATGCTGCTCCTAAAGTAGCTTTCAAACTAAAATCATTTGAAAGCTGTTTGTTAATACTTGCAAGGAAATCTGAAGTAATTAACATATTTGAATAATTATTGTTTATGTATGATGCAGGAACACCTGCTGCACCAGCTTGAAAAGCATTTGATTTTGGGGATTCATTCGCTGTATCAGTACCTGTTCCACCGGGATTTGAATAGGGAATCCTGGTATCTGTTCTGGCATATACTGAGTAACTTTTTGGCTGTAGTGTATAGGTATATTTGCTGGATAAATTGGTTAATGCAGCACGGTAACTAAATGATAGCCATTTAGTAGCCTGTAAACTTAACTGCAGGTTACCGGTTAAGTTATTGTCAACCGTATTATTTCTTGTATTCGCAATACTCCAGTAAGGGTTATCAAAATAATCATTATAATAACCATTTAAATCGGCAAATTTATTATTTTGCCAATCGCTTAAGCTGGTTAGCGGTACATGTGCGGGTGTATTCATTACATTTTGATATACTTCACCGGTATTGGTTGTGCTCAGTTTTTTGTAGGCATAAGACACACTGTAATCTGCTGAGAAGATACCATAGTTTCTTGCCCCTCCAATACGGAATACATCGCGGTGTCCTTCATCACCAGGCATAATAGCAGTGGTTTTAAGATCCTGAGCACTTAAATAAAACCTGCCATTTTCATCTCCACTTTGAAAAGTTACACTATTTTGATAGGTCATTCCTGTTTGGAAAAAATTTTGTTTTTGGTTTTTAATAGCAGCGTAAGGAACCCTTAAAACAGTATTATCTTCTACCGGCCTGCCTATAGCAACGTCTTTTCCATTAAAACGGGGCCCGAAATTCTGGTTTTCGTAAGGTATATAAGTAGACAAATCATTAAAATCATTTACAAACTTCTCACCACCGTTACTGCCAAACTGAGTTTGCAGCGCCATCAAATAAGATAGTGTTTCAGCCTGTACTGTTGAAGAAACAGTTACGCTGCTTTTTCCCCTTGTGCCTCTTTTAGTAGTAATAACCAACACACCATTTGATGCATCGGAACCGTACACAGCAGATGCGCTTGATCCTTTCAGTACGTTTACAGTCTGGATATCATCCGGGTTAATGGTATTGATGTCGTTGTAAAAAATAGCACCGTCCACAACCAATAAGGGCTGGTTGTTTCCGCTTAACGACCTGTTACCACGTAATGTAATACGTGTAGGAGCAAATAATCCATTATTAGTGGTATTAATTTGTAAACCGGCAACTTTACCGGTTAATCCATTAGCAACACTGATTGGCTTTGCAACTATCAAATCTTTAGCAGCAACCGTAGTAGCAGAATAACCAAGATCTTTTGATTGCCTTTGAACACCAAAAGTTGTTACAACAACCTCCGACAATTTGTTTTCCTTAGAAATCATTGAAACGGCTATTGAAGATCCTGTGCCTACTTTAACAGTAGAAGCCCCAAAATCAATAGAAGAAATTGTCAATATGTCGCCTGTTTGGGCTTTAATTTGAAAATCTCCATTATTATCCGCAGCTACAGTAGCTCCGTTCTTTACCTTTACAGTAGCACCAGGTACTGGCACTCCCTTGGAGTCTGTTACTTTACCCGAAATAGTACGGGTTTGAGCGGTAACAACTCCAAATGACAGCATTGCTACTGTCATCATTGTTAATAGTCTTCTCATGTGTAATTAATTTTTTGTTTTGAATTTTAAATCAGTAAAGTGAAATTCTCAATAAAATGCCGATTGTAATATTTAACATTTAATTAAAGATGACAGGTTAAAGGAACGATTTGCTGCGTTACTGGCAAAATATTTGTTAAAAAATTATTAGTTTTTTAAAAAATATTAATTCTTTTAAAAAAGTACTAATTCAATTATTTCTACTAAAAAAGTAAAA
>JANYGZ010000092.1 GCA_025362235.1 Ferruginibacter sp.
AGGAACAAATCATTTTGCAATGAAGAACAAAATTTATCTGGCTGCCCAACAGGCGGCCTATAAAGAACTTAAAAACTTATCAACACCTAAAGCAGCATAAGGCACTTTTTAACTATACTATTTGCGTAAGGTGAGTTATTAATACATTTTCTTCGCACCCTCAATTTTAACTTTAGGGAGCGGCATTCGCAAAAATTGCAAATTGAAAATTATTTATATCACATCTGATGAATACTAAAAGAATGCAGCCTTATTCATTAAGGATTATATTTTATACATAGGGTGGAAACAAGTATTTTTGCGCAAAAATATTCTTTATTGAGTTATTGAAGGCTATGGATAAATAGTTAAAATGCAATTCTGTAACCCTGCAAACTAATTTTAAAATATTGTATTGGGTTATAGCCTTACGTATCGGCAATATTTCCTTTTAATTTTTAATCATCTAACCGTTCAATATAATCAGTCATAAATTGTGGCTGAGAGAGGCGAAGCCGTATATAAAAATAACCTTTCGGCATTATAAATTTTTGTATTGTTTTTCCATATTGATTAGCTGCTTTGATAAAAACATACATTAAAAATTGTTGAAGAATTATTTTTAATTTTAAACCAGTATTAAAATAACTTTATTTTTGTTTATGTTTAAGATACTTAAATACCGACAGATCTTTGCTGTAATGCCTGTTATAATATTCAATATAATATCCTGCACTCCTTCTTATAAAGTGATATATCTATACGATCTAAAGGATAGTACTACAGGAGCATTAGTTAACGGGAAATCAAGTTTTGAAAACCCCATCCAAAAAAATGATCAGCTTTGGATTACAGTAGGAGGTAGTAACCCATTGGATTTAATAGCCCTTAATTCTGCCAGCGGAATGAGTATAGGAACTGGTGGAGTTGCTACTACAATTAACGAATCTGCAGTTGGTTATCTGGTGGAAGCTGATGGTAAAATTCAAATGCCCTATGCCGGCAGGGTTTATGTAGAAGGGTTAACCCGCTTACAACTACAAGACACACTAACTAAATTATTTAAGGAGTATACAAAAAATCCTGTTGTAAACGTAAGATTTTTAAATTATAATTTTTCGGTGTTAGGGGAGGTTAATAAACCTGGAAGATTCACCATGTCAAATGAACGTACTACAATTTTTGATGCATTAGGTATGGCAGGCGATCTTACAGAATTTGGCATGCGTAATAATATCCTGGTAGTTCGGGATGTAAATGGTAAAAGAAATTATGCAAGGATCGATATATTATCAAAAAATATTTTTAATTCCCCTTATTATTATCTTAAAACTAATGATGTTATATATGTAGAACCAGTACAAGCAAAATTTATCACCCGTACCGGTATACCTCAATGGATTGCAATTGTAGCGGTTGGCATTTCATTGTTGTATACTATCGTACTACTTAGTAAACACTAAAATTATATTTGTCATAATGCCTAACAACAGTACAGATTTTGTAGAACGGGATAACTCACAGGAACAGCAGCACCAATTAAAGCAATTAATATTCCGTATAATACCCTATATACCTTTAATAATTGGAGCGCTGCTATTAGGTTTAATATGTTCAAGATTATATCTGCGATATGCCACAAAAATGTATGCTACAAAAGCCAGGGTAATCGTAAATGACGATACGCAAAAGAAAAGCGCTAATTTGTTAGACGTTTTTCAATTTGATTACAAAGATATATCTGCCGAAACTGAACGGGAAATGCAGATACTTCGATCAAGGGATTTGCTGAGCATCCTGGTAGCTAAATTAAACTTAAATATACAGTATAGCGAAAAGGGGTATGTTAAGACAGGACAAGCATATAATAATATCCCTTTTAGTCTCGAGTTAGAAACACCGGATTCCATAAAATCAATTATTACCAGTGATGTGGAAATAATAAATAATACAATCCGCTTTGGGGGGAAGTTGTATCCTATTGATACATTGGTAAAGAGTGAATTGGGAAATATAAAGTGGCATATCAATCCTAAAAATAAGCCTTCTTTATCAATCAATAATTGGGTGGTTACTATTCAACCCGTAAGCACTGCTGTTGGTTTTGTACAAAATGCACTTACTATTGAACCTACTTCCAAGCAATCTTCTATTTTAGAATTGTCATATGTCGATGAATTGCCAGATCGTGGAGTAAGTGTTTTGAATAGCCTTATTACTTTATATGGCACCACATCGGTAGATTATAAAAGCAGGATATCGGAAAACACGATGCATTTTTTAGACGGGAGGTTAGCTTTTGTCGAAAAAGAACTTAACGGGGTAGAAAAAAATCTCCAAAACTTTAAAACAACCCAAGGTATCGTTGATCTTGGCGCAGAAGGCAATTTGCTTTTAAGCCAGTTGAAAGACGCTGATACAAAAATAGGAGAATTAGATGTACAGATGGATGTGCTAAAACAAATTGAGCAATATGTAAACAGGCGAAATAATACGAATAGCACAATACCAGCAACTATTGGAACTACTGACCCGGTATTGCTTAACCTGCTCAATCAATTGTACCAGACTGAATTTGATTTAGAAAAAACAAAGAAAATTTCGGGAGATAAAAACCCACAAATTGAAGTTTATGAAGAAGCAATTGCCAAGTTAAAGCCCAGCATTGTTACAAGCATAAATAATTTAAAACTTAGTATAGCAACAAAACGGCAACAACTGCAAACAGAGAACGACAAAGTAAATGTAACTGTTGGAAAAATACCCCAAAAAGAAAGGTTGCTATTAGATATCAGCCGGGAACAGAGTATTAAAAATGCTATTTATACTTTTCTTTTACAAAAACGTGAAGAATCGGCCATTGCTGCAGCGGCTATTTTACCCAATTACAGGGTAATTGAAAAGCCAGAATTTGATGGAAAAGTATCTCCTGTATCATTTAGAGTTTACTTTTTTGGGATATTCATCACAATTATCTTGGTTGTTATTTTTATTTATTTTAAAGAATTTTTTAGTGATCTGTTGATTTTCAAAGCTCAAATAGAAATGAAATTAGCAGTTCCCATAATTGCCGAAATCTCTTTTCAACCAAGCGAAACTGGCAGCCCAGTTGTTGTGGGTCTAAGCAACAGGAGCCTGATTGGAGAACAGTTTAGGGAACTTAGGACCAATCTTAAATATATTACATCAATAACAAAAGAAAAATGTAAAGTAATTTTAGTCACTTCTTCTGTATCAGGAGAAGGTAAGAGTTTTATATCAATTAATACGGCTGTTAGCTTATGCTTAATCGGGGCAAAGGTAGCTTTATTGGAGTTCGATTTACGTAAACCAAAAATAAGTAAAGAACTGGGCATTATCCGGGAGCCGGGGCTGAGTAATTATTTGATCAATACAGCTACCGAAAATGACATCATAAAAGTTCATCCAACAATTGCTAATTTTAGTATTATCCCCTCTGGCCCGGTACCCCCTAACCCCGCAGAATTAATCAGTGGCCCCAGGTTAATAGAATTGATTGATTATTTAAAACAGTATTTTGATTATATTATAATTGACTCACCGCCAGTAGCAGCGGTAACTGATGCAAAAATCCTGGCTGGAATTGCCCATCTAACACTTTATATTGTAAGACACAGTTATACCAAAAATTCAGTTCTGAATATGGTAAACGAGGTGTATCAAAAAAACATCCTACCTAATATGAATATTATATTTAATGGGATTAAAAGTAAAAAAATATTGGGATATAATTACGGAAAGGGTTATGGGTATGGTGGGTACGGGTATGGTGGAAAAGAATATTATACAGGTGGGTCTGAAAAAAAATCATTTTTTAAAAGATGGCAAAATAAGAATTGATTTTTTATATTATCTTCAAAAATAATATTTTAGAAACTCTAAGGTTATTGTCAGATTTATGTTATATAATTCTTATACGCTATGCCTTTAACTAACGAGAAACGAAAAGGATATTATTAGAATTTCTATTTTAAATAAGAAACATAGTTAGTAGGAAAGCCACAGTAAAAAAATTAAAAAAATACCTAAAATTTTCAGGGGGGTAATTTATTTACTTCACTGTTTGGAATAATTTGGTTAAGGTTAAAGGCCATTGAGCAGTCGTATTCACGTTTAATTATGAAACAAAAAATAATAATTAAAAAAATATTTTAATGGAAAATAAAAAGGTTTTGGTTACTGGGGGGGCTGGATTTATCGGGTCAAATCTTGTTAAGCATTTAATAGCAACCAATAATTCTGTTACCGTCTTAGACAATTTTATATCAGGCTATCGAAGCAATCTTGATTTTTTTCCTGAGGTTCATATAGTTGATGGAGATGTAAGGGATAAAAATGCGGTAGAAGAAGCAATGCATGGTGCGGAAGTTGTCTTTCATCTCGCAGCTTCTGTTGGTAATAAAAGGTCAATTGATCATCCTATTTTGGATGCAGAAATTAATGTTATCGGCACTTTGCAAGTACTTGAAGCTGCACGAAAAAATGGTGTTCGCAAAATAGTAACTTCATCATCGGCAGGAATATTTGGCGAGTTGAAAACGATACCTATAAAAGAAGACCACCCAATTGAACCTGACTCACCATATGGTTGTACAAAATTATGTGAAGAAAAATTATGCCTGTCCTATGCCAAGCTGTATGCCTTAGAAGCTGTTTGTCTTAGATATTTTAATGTATATGGACCAAACCAACGTTTTGATGCCTATGGAAATGTTATACCGATTTTTGTATTTAAAATGATCAGGAATGAACCTATTATAATTTTTGGAGATGGGGAACAGACTCGTGATTTTGTACATGTGGATGATGTGGTTCAGGCAAATATTAAGGCTGCAGATTCCATTGGGATAAATGGAGCCTTTAATATTGCGAGTGGAAAACGTGTAACCATCAATCGCCTGGTAGAGATGATTACAAAGGGAGATCTCAATAAAATAAAAATAGAACATGGCCCTGAAAGGGCCGGTGATGTTCGGCATAGCCTGGCCGATCTTACTTTAGCTTTTGAAAATATAAAATATTCACCAACCGTTGATCTTGAAGCAGGCATAGATCAATATGTAAGTTGGGCGAGAAATGCGATTTAGTAAGAGATCATTTGTTAATATTTAATTTTATAGATAATTGAAATCAATTCAAAAGAGGCATGCTTAAAACTAATTCCACAAAATGGACTAATAATAAAATACAATAAAAAATTAAATTGGTGTTGTATTTATCATTTAATTTAAAAATTGATTAAAATACTAAATACTTAATTTTTGGTCCTTAAAAACAAAATGAAAAAGGCATAATTGCTTACTGAATGCCTAACGCTCAAAATAATAAACGGATAGCAAAGAACACAGCCATGCTGTTTATCCGAATGCTATTCTCAATGGCAGTATCTCTTTATACTTCAAGGTTAATTTTAAATGCACTTGGGGTTGAGGACTTCGGGATTTATAATGTTGTAGGAGGGATTGTTGTGATGTTTGGATTTTTAAATCACGCTATGACAGCAGCAACTCAACGTTTCCTTACATTTGAAATGGGGAAAGGTGATTTAGAGGTGTTAAACCGTATATTTAGTGTAAGCGTTACAATTCACTTGATTATTGCCGTAATTGTTCTTGTTTTGGCCGAGACAGGAGGACTATGGGTGTTAAATAGTAAACTAAATATTCCGCTAAGCAGAATGGAAGCTGCAAACTGGGTCTATCAATTTACAGTCCTGTCCTTTATTTTATCTATTCTAAATGTTCCATACAATGCAAGTATTATTGCGCATGAAAAGATGAAAATATATGCCTTTATAAACATCATGGAGATATTTTTAAAATTGCTAATTGTTTATATACTACTCTTGTTTAATTTCGATAAACTTATTTTTTATTCTATATTGATTTTTTTAGTTACCACAATAATCCGTGTTTTCGATTCTGTTTATTGTAAAAAATATTTTCCAGAATGTAAATATCGATTTGTCTGGGATAAGAAATTATTCAAGGAAATGAGCAGTTTTGCAAGTTGGAATTTGTTTGGCGTATTTGCAGGAATTGCATATGGCCAAGGGGTTAATATTCTTCTAAATATTTTTTTTGGCCCCGTAGTAAACGCAGCCAGGGGGATTGCATTCCAGGTTCAGGGAGCAGTAAATGGGTTTGTTACAAATTTTCAGCTAGCAGTAAATCCACCTATTACAAAATCTTTAGCAACCGGGGATAAAAAGTATATGTATTCTTTGATATTCAGTACTTCAAAATATTCCTTTTATTTGTTGCTCATTCTTTGTTTACCTGTTTTGATAGAAACAGAATTTATATTAAGAATTTGGCTTAAAAATGTTCCTAATTACACAGCTATTTTTACCCGGTTAGTTTTATTAGATATACTGATTTGTTCTCTTTCCGGATCATTACAAATCATGGCCCAGGCAACAGGGAAAGTGAAAATATACCAAGTTGTTATAAGTGGGATATTATTATTAAATTTACCATTCTCTTTTTTTTTATTAAAATTTGGTTATGCGCCTCAGGTTACATTTGTTGTTTCTATAATTTTTTCTTTTATTGCACTTCTTGCAAGATTGATTGTTTTAAAAACAATAGCATCTTTTCCGGTAAATGACTTTATTAAAGCAGTACTGTTACCGGCGGTAATAGTGCTGCTAACCGCCTCAGTAATTCCATATTATCTATCTACGCAATTAACTGTTTCGTCAAATCGATTTATCCTGGCTTTTATCAGCTCACTGCTATCAACACTCAGTTTCATCTGGATTTTCGGCATTAATAGAGAAGAGAAAACATATATAAAAGCCTTTTTCAATAAATCTTTTCATAAAATAATAGATGCCAACTAAAGAAACCATTTATGGTGTATTTATTGATTTTAGTTTTTGAAAAGTTCTTTTTTTAATACTGAATAACAAATGAGAATATTAATAATAACCATGAAAATCGGTGAAAATGCTGTAGGGATCATTTTTGAAAGACTTATTCAAGGTTTATCTTACTCACATGATATAGATGTTTTAACAGCAGATTATAATCCTTCAGTAGATTTATCCAAAGTATCAAACATAATTATATCAAAAGGGTTTAATACTCACCCCCGGATTAAAAAATTTTTCATTTCAGCATTTGGCGTAGACCCTCTTGATTGTTTATGGGCGTGGAAATCAAAAAAGCATTTAAAACCCAACAAAAATAATGAGTATGACATAATATTAAGTTTTCTTTCTTTTCAATATTATGCAGCCCTTATTGCCGGCAATTATATAGCTAAAAATAATAAAGCAAAGTTTGCGGTACACACTTTGGACGCTATACCAGCACCAGGTGGTTGGTTAAAAATGGACAGCTATTACGAAGGGTTAAAAAAAATTATGGCCAGGTATCTCAAAAATGTCGATGCTTTTTTTTCAACAAATACACAAATGCTGGAATACCAACTCAAAACATTTACACCAAAAGTAAATTTAATTACTACTGTTATTTATAATCCTGGCCACGGAGGAGAAAAAGAATTTCCAATTCCTGAAACCGGGATAAATAATTTTGTTTACACAGGAGGAATTTATGGCCTAAGAAAGTCAATTTATATTTTAAAAGCATTTGAAAAACTAGTAGACGTTTATCCTGTCTCTAAATTAATATTTGTTGGTACTCAACTATCTCAAGAATCATTGGGGACATTAAATTCAACTGCCTTACAAAAAATTGAATTTATACCTTTAACCAGAAATTTAGATCCCTTTTACAATTGCGCAACTGCATTAATAGATATTGATGCTGATACTGAAAATGATGTGTTTTTATCAAGTAAAATAACAAGTTATTTAATGGTTAACAGGATTATTATCTCGGAAACGGGTAAAAATAGCCCTGCAAGTCAACTTTTAAAGGGTATTGATTCAATACTAATATGCGATCATGATTCTGAACAGCTCTGTGAAGCAATGAAAAAATCTATTCATCTAAAAAGTAAAATAAGTTTTGATGACCGAAGTACATTAATTAAACTGTTCCAAATTGAAAATATCATTGAAAATATGAACAATTCTTTAATGCAATTAATAGTAGAAAAGTAAATTTTCTAATTTCTAAATTTTCTCTGTAAATCTTCCAGCGTTTAGTATTATTGGAGGTAACCCACCCAAATTAATAGGAAATTGTATTGGTAGTTAACATGCAACACTTGTATTTAATTTTACTAAACTTTCATTAAAATAAAACTTTCATTAAAAGCAAAATAAAAATATAAAATGAAAAACCTGATTAAAAAAATACCATTCATTAGTACTATCGCAAGAAAATTTTACTACACTTATATTGTGCCTTACAAACGGTTTGCAAAATCCGAAGATTACTGGAAAGAAAGGTATAAGTCCGGTGGTACATCAGGCCCCGGCTCTTATTACCATCTTGCTGAATTTAAAGCTGAGGTGATTAATGCTTTTGTAAAAGAGAAAGAAATCAAGTCTGTAATTGAATTTGGATGTGGTGATGGAAATCAATTGTTATTAGCAGAATATCCCGGTTATATTGGTTTTGATGTGAGCCCTGATGCTATTTTACAATGCGAAAAACTTTTTGCAATGGATAAAACAAAATCTTTTAAGTTAATAAGTGAATTTAGTAGTGAAACAGCACCTTTAACCTTATCTTTAGATGTAATTTACCATTTACTTGAGGATAGCGTTTTTCATGCATATATGGAACGTCTTTTTGATTCTTCCATAAAATATGTAATTATTTACTCTTCTAATACAAATCGGCCAGCAAGTTTTCATGTGAAGCAACGCAAATTTTCTACATGGATTGATAAAAACAGGACTGCATGGAAACTGGTGAAAAAAGTACCTAACAAATATCCTTATAGAGGAGTCAATGATAATGAAAATGAGAAATCAATAGCCGATTTTTATATTTATGCAATTCTTTAATTTTAAAGCATATTTCCAACCAATTTTATGTAGAATTAAAAATTCTATCCGAAATGATCTTATTTATATTTAAGACTTGCTTACATTAAAGAATTTGATTAAAATAACAATATTAGAAAATCTGTTTTTGTATTTTTTTACAAGACAACTATTTTAATTGGGTTAAGCAAATATCCTTATAAACCCTACTTTAAATAATTTATTTGATATTATTTCAATTAAATATTGGAGGTAATAGTGGGTTTTACAACAATTTATTAATGAACTTATTTGGCTCTAAATATTTTCCTTTAACAATAGTTATAGCTTTTAATCTTTTTACGCTTCTCATTTTTTTGTCAGCTCCAATTATCTGGAAAACAAATAATTTAATCATTTTTTTTTGTTTTTCACTTATCTGTCAATTAATGATTATTTTAGGTTATATACTAGGTTATAATAAATATTTTAAAAAGAATTTCTTAAACCCTATTATTACTAAGCTAACAACTAAAAATATTAATTTTATTTTTATTGCTTATTTCCTCACTTTTTTAATTAAATATGCTTATTTATTAAGATTTGATGTACTAGATATAAAAGGGATGGTAAAATTTCTTTTAATCGGTATTGCAGATCCACAAGCCGGATATCATCTTGCCATTGAGTCTTCAAGACCTTATACTGTTAGTTGGTCCATATATTTCTTTACGTCAATAATTAATCAGGTTTTTTTTATCTCTGGTTTTATATTGTGGAGAGATGTAAATCGTTTTAAGAAAATTATTTTTATCCTGTTTTTATTTATTGAAATTTTTTATTGGATGGGTAGGGGTACTAATTTTGGGGTCATAGCTATGATTACAACATTGGGTTTCTCACTTTTTTTTAGACTAAAATCAATTAGAGTAAAATTAAAAAATATTTTAGCAATATTTTTCTTCATTATAATTCTGTTAATCGGAAGTATTACTATTTTTACATATAACCTACACAATCGTTCAGGAAATGCTGAAGTAGATATTCATTCTTTTAATTTTGCTAATTCTAAAGTCAATGAAAATTCTGTTGTACTTTCTTTTTTACCTAAATCTATTCAACAGAGTTATGTTTTTATGGTATTCTATCTTGCCCAAGGCTATTATCATACATGTCTTGCTTTTGATCTTGATTTTCAGCCTACCTACTTTCTAGGAAATAACCCAGCCTCAATCGAATTTGCTAAAATTTTTAATATTAATATTTGGAAGGATACATATGTATATAGGCTTAAAAATAAAGGAGTTGACCCACTAGTTAATTGGCATTCTGCTTATTTATGGTTTGCATCTGATGTCTCCTTTTTTGGAGTTCCTTTTTTATTATTTTTAATAGGATACCTTTTCGGTATAAGCTGGAATCTTAGTATTAAAAGGAATGATTTTCTCTCTAAAATAGTATTTATCATCTTTGGAAATATGCTCTTATTTCTTTTTGCAAATAATTCATATCTCTCGTATGTATTTTATTCTTTCCTATTTATTTTCCCAATTTGGTTTTTAACCAGAGTTAGCCGATATAAAATTAATTAGCAAATTATTTATTAAGAATTTCTTGAAAAAATAATTAAATACAATTAATCAGATGCATATTTTAGTTCTTCCTTCCTTCTATCCAGATGATTCCGATACTAACCTTGGTTCTTTCTTTAAAGAGCAGGTTAAAATGTTAGCAGAATATGGAATTCGGGTAAATGTAGTATATGTAGAGCATAAAAGTTTACGCAGGTTTACATTTAGGGCCCTGAAGTATTCCCATTTTCAATCAACTTTAAATGATGAAATTCTTTGGAAAGAATATAGGATTAAAGGTTGGAATATTCCGGGAAGAATCGGTAAATCAGTATGGATATATCTCACAAAAAAATTGGTTAAGAAATATATATCAGAAAATGGTAAACCTGATTTAATACATGTTCACAACGCTTTTTGGGCTGGGGAAGCAGCAATTGATATAAAGAAAAAATTTAAAATCCCGTTTATAATTACAGAACACAGTTCTCTTTTCATTTCTGAAAATGAGTTACAAAATATACAAAGAAAAGCAGTAGATGTTTTCACCGAAGCTTCTGGAATAATTGCAGTCAGTAAACGTTTAGGCAATTCAATAAAACAAATTGGGCAAAACTTTAAAATCAATATCATTCCAAATATTGTAGATACAGATTTTTTTAAACCTGATGTGCAAAAATCAAATGTTAATGGAGTTATCAGGTTTTTATCAATTGGATATTTGAATAAAAATAAGGGGCATGACCTTTTGATAGAAGCATTTTCAATGGTTTCTAATTCTAATCAAAATGTAAGATTAGATATTTGTGGCGAAGGCCCCGAAAAAAGCTATTTACGCAAAAAAATAAAAAAACTAAATTTAGGAAATAAAGTTATGCTATCAGGGCATCAAAATAAAATTGAAATTTTAAAAAAACTACAAGTATCTGATTGCCTGGTTCATACAAGCTACTTTGAAACATTTGGTGTTGTTCTAATTGAAGCCATGTCTTGCGGGATCCCATTTATTACAACAAAATGCGGTGGCCCTGAAGACATTATTGAGGAAGGAGTTGGTTATATGACCGATCCAGGAAACGTCAATATGCTCGTTGGGGCAATGGGTAAATTTATTGATTGCAAAAATGAATTTTCAAAATTAAATATCAGATCAATAGCCATAACCAAATACAGCCATGACGTAGTGGCTGAAAAAATAGTGCAAATCTATTCTAAGATATTAAATAAGCATTCTCAGTAAAAATAAATCAATAATATGGTGTTAAGATTTAATGATTTATTTCAGGAAAATAATGGATATCAGGAAATTATTTAGCCAAGCATTATTTGAATTTTGGAAATTATGTAAAAATATTAGCAAATAAAATAAAGGAACGGTTCAATACCCAAAAAAAAATTTTATGCAACGTATAATTTATTATTATGCAAAATTCCTTAAAAAAATACGTGGTAAGGCAATAATAAAGAGCAAAATCCACAAAACATCTACAATTGAATCAGGTTCGCATATTGTTGAGGTTATTCTTGGAAAACATTCATTTTGTGGTTACGATTGTGAAATTATAAATTGCAGTATAGGGGCTTTTTGTTCGATTGCAAATAATGTAATAATTGGAGGGGCGATGCATCCTATAAACTGGGTATCCATGTCTCCAGTTTTTTATGCCGGCAGAGACAGTGTTAGTGCAAAGTTTTCAACACATTTAAGAGAACCTGATAAGAAAATAACTATCGGTCACGATGTATGGATAGGGCATAGTGTATTAATTAAGCAAGGATTAAACATAGGGACGGGGGCTGTAATAGGTATGGGTAGTGTGGTAACAAAGGATGTTCCACCTTATGAAATATGGGCTGGAAATCCAGCTAAAATGATAAAAAAGCGATTTGATGATGACACCATTACAATACTTCTTAAAATTAAATGGTGGGATAAAGATGATACTGTAATTAAGTTAATGGCTGATTCATTCAATAATATTGATGAGTTTATTAAAAAATTCAATAAATGAGAATTTTACATTTAATGTTGTCATGTTTCTATATTGACAACGCAAATTATCAGGAAAATACCATACCGCGGCAAAATAAAAAAGATGGAAATGAAGTTAAGATAATCGCATCAACTGAAGTATTCATAAAAAATAATATTCTTGGATTTACCTTACCCCGAAGTTATATAAATGAAGATAATATACCTGTAAAAAGGCTTCCATATAAACATATTTTTAATAAATACATTTCAAAGAAGGTTCGTTCATATAAAAATTTATACAATTCAATTTCTGAATATACACCAGATATAATACTATTTCATGGTGCTGCAGCCTATGCTTTGGTTACTGTAGCAAAATACAAAAGGAAGAATCCTCATGTCAAATTTTATGTTGATAGCCATGAAGATTATCACAATTCAGGAAAAAATTATTTTTCAAAACAAATTCTTCATAAAATATTTTATAAGCATATCATTCAAAAATGCCTGCCTTATATTGATAAGGTATTTTACATTACTTATGAAACCCGTGCCTTTCTTGAAAACGTATATGGAATTCCTGAATCCAATCTACAATTCTTCCCACTTGGGGGTATCATACCAGAGTTTGAACAAAGAGCAGATATTAGAAATAAAATCAGGTCAGAATTAAAAATCAATGAAGATCATATTCTGTTAATTCACTCAGGAAAGCTTGATGCTCTAAAAAGAACCAACGAAATATTAAACGCATTTGTGCAGGTAACAAGTCAAAATTTGAGTCTTTTAATTATCGGTTCAATGAATGAAGATATAGCTGCCGTTACTATTCCAGTTATAAAATCTGATTCACGAATACATTATTTGGGTTGGTTAAATGGTAATCAATTACAAGAATATCTTTGTGCCGGAGACTTATATATTCAGTTAGGGGGTCAGTCGGCCACTATGCAAAATGCGCTTTGTTGTGGATGCGCAGTTGCATTATACCCATATGAGAGTCATAAATATCTCCTTAACGAAAGTGCGTTTTATATCAAGAATACGGATGATTTAGTAGCTGTCATAAAAAGTGTTTCAAACGATAAATCTCTTTTAGAAAAAAAGAGATTAGAATCATTTAATGTTGCAAAAAATGTATTAGACTATAAAAAAATATCTGCATTAATTTATAAAAATTAAATAATATAATTTTGTAAGTTCAGTTGCTAATAAAAAAGCAAAGATTATTAAAGGAAACCACGCACCTGACCTTATTCTAAAAATGGTCGATTTGTAGAATAATTTTTTGTATGAAAGATTTGCATGTTAAGAAAGACAATGTACTATTGAAGGACAATTACAGTTTAGCGAACCATAAAAGAAAATCTTAAGCGAACAATTTTACCGCTAAAATTAAAAATGATTTTATCAATGAATCAAAATAAATCTTATCAAATATGCACTAAATGCATAATGGACACCTCCGACCCAACAATTGTTTTTGATGATAACGGTGCCAGTGATTATTATCATAATTTTCAAAAAACAATTTTGCCCAATTGGCATACAAATGAGCTAGGGGAACAGGAGTTGATGAGAATTGCTAAAAAAATAAAAAAGGAGGGGAAGGGAAAAGATTTTGACTGCATCATAGGTATGAGTGGCGGATTAGATAGCTCTTACGCCACTTATATTGCAAAAGAAAAAATGGGCTTGCGGCCATTGGTTTTTCATGTTGATGCTGGCTGGAATAATCAACAAGCAGTAGGAAACATAGAAAAAATAGTGGATGGCCTTGAGCTTGATCTCTACACAGAAGTAATTAACTGGGAAGAAATGAAAGACCTTCAGGTAGCATTTTTAAAATCGCAAATAGCTGATCAGGATCTGCCACAGGATTATGCTTTTTTTTCTGCTTTATATAAATTTGCCAAAAAGCATAAAATAAAATATATAATGACGGGTTCTAATTATTCTACTGAATGCTGCAGGGAGCCTGAAGAATGGGGAGGATATGCGGGTATCGATAAAACCCTGGTAAATGATATTCATAAACGGTTTGGACAAAGGCCGTTAAAAACTTTTCCAATAATAGATGTATTGGTGTATAAGATTTATTACAAGTATGTGTTAGGAATGCAGGTTTTTAAACCTTTAAACCTGGTACCATATATAAAAAAAGATGTGGAGGAATTATTGGAGAAACGTTTTGGATGGGAGAAATTTCAGCATAAACATCATGAATCACGTTTCACAAGGTTTTATGAAGATTATTGGTTGCCAAGGAAATTTGGCTATGATAAGCGCAGGGCACACTTTTCGAGTTTAATTTTAACAGGCCAAATTACCAGGGAAGAAGCACTGAAGAGGATATCAAGACCAGAGTTGGATGAACAAATATTGAAGCAAGAATTTGAATATGTAGCCAATAAACTAGATCTCACCTTAGATGAATTACAGACTATATTTGAAGGGGAAAATAAAACATACAAGGATTATAAAAACAAAAAATTCATTATTTCACTTGGCGCGAAGGTGATGAGGGTGCTTGGTTTAGAAAATAGATTATTCAGATGATAGCAATTATCGATTATGGTGTTGGAAATATCAGAGCGTTTACTAATATTTATAAAAAGCTAAATATCCCTATTAAAATTGCGCAAAGTTTTGAAGATTTAAATGATGTAACAAAACTGATATTACCTGGAGTCGGAGCTTTTGATCATGCAATGGAACAATTGAATCAATCAGGTATGCGGCAACGATTAGATGAATTGGTTATCCAAAATAAAATACCTGTAATTGGTATTTGTGTTGGTATGCAAATGTTGGCACACTCCAGTGATGAAGGCATTCTCCCTGGCCTTGGATGGATGGACGCCTCAGTTAAAAAATTTGATGTAAGTAAAATTAATTTTAATACTCATTTGCCGCATATGGGCTGGAACGATGTTAGGCTGGTAAAACAATCTGGCATTTTGACGGGTCTTGAGAAGGAAGCTAAATTTTATTTTTTGCATTCTTATTATTTTCATTGTAATGACCAAATGGACACAATTGCTACAACAGAATATGGAATTGAATTCAGTTGCGCCGTAAATAAAAATAATATTTATGGTGTTCAATTCCATCCCGAAAAAAGTCATCAATACGGAATTCAACTTCTACATAATTTCGCAAATTTATAATGTTACGACCCAGAATTATTCCTTGTTTATTAGTAAAAGACAACGGCCTTGTTAAAACCGTTAATTTTAAAAACCCAAAGTATGTAGGTGATCCAATTAATGCCGTTAGAATATTTAATGAAAAGCAAGTCGATGAATTGACGGTATTAGATATTGATGCTTCTGTACAAAACAGGGAGCCCGATTATAGAATGATTGAAAATCTTGCAGCTGAGTGCAGGATGCCTTTATGTTATGGAGGGGGAATTAAGACACCTGAACAGGCACAAAGAATTTTTAGTTTGGGCGTTGAGAAAATAGGGATAAGTTCGGCGGCTGTACATGATTCTTCATTAATTACTAAAATAGCGGAAAGGGTGGGAAGCCAAAGTGTTGTGGTGATAATAGATGTTAAGCACAAGTTGCTTGGGGGGTATGAAGTGTATATCAACAATGGGAAAAAAGCAACTGGTAAAAATCCATTTGACTTTGCCAAACATCTTGAAGAGCTGGGTGCAGGTGAAATTGTAGTAAATTCCATTGACCAGGATGGAGTAATGAAAGGGTACGATATGGCTTTGGTAGAAAAAATACGTTCAGTGACAAGCTTGCCCCTTACAGTTTTAGGTGGTGCAGGTACGGTTCAGGATATTGGGAAATTGATTAATAAATTTGGGATAATAGGAGCATCAGCCGGTAGCCTCTTCGTATTCAAAGGGATTTATAAAGCAGTACTTATCAGTTACCCAAATCCTTCAGATAAAGATGAATTGATTAGAAAAAACTTTAAATTAGTATAAAATATGTTCCAAAATAAAGTATTATTAATTACGGGGGGTACTGGCTCATTTGGTAATGCGGTACTTAAGCGTTTCCTCCACACCGATCATTTTAAAGAGATCCGCATTTTCAGCCGTGATGAAAAAAAGCAGGATGATATGCGCAATCAATTAAAAAGTGAAAAACTAAAATTTTACATTGGGGATGTACGTGATTACAAAAGTATCGAAGGTGCAATGACGGGGGTAGATTATGTTTTTCATGCGGCAGCTTTAAAGCAAGTGCCATCATGTGAATTTTTCCCAATAGAAGCCACTAAAACCAATGTATTTGGTACACAAAATGTAATTGATGCTGCTGCGGCGAGCATGGTTAAAAAAGTAATTTGTCTAAGCACTGATAAGGCTGCTTATCCTATTAATGCAATGGGAATTTCAAAAGCGCTGATGGAAAAAGTAGCAATAGCAGCATCTAGAAATCTGACTGATACAACTGTTTGTTTAACCCGCTATGGCAACGTTATGGGTTCAAGAGGTTCAGTAATTCCTTTATTTTTAAAACAAATAAAAAGTGGCGAACCAATAACAATTACTGATCCAAATATGACAAGGTTTTTAATGTCGCTCGAAGAAGCAGTTGAATTGGTTTTGTTCGCCTTTGAACATGGCAACCAGGGCGATCTTTTTGTAAATAAAGCACCTGCCGGAACCATTGGTAATTTGGCGCATGCTTTAAAAGAATTATGCAAAGCAAATAACGAAATCAAAATAATTGGCACCCGCCACGGTGAAAAATTATATGAGACACTTTGTACACGGGAGGAAATGGTAAAGGCAGAAGATATGGGTAATTTTTATCGCATTCCCGCTGATAACAGGGATCTTAATTATGCACAGTATTTTTCTGAAGGCGAGCAGGACGTTTCCAAAATTGAAGATTACCATTCGCATAATGCCCAACAACACGGTGTGGAAGGAATGAAGAAATTATTATCGAATTTAGCGTTAATAAAAAAAGAAGTGTTTGGTGAAGATGTGGTTCAATATCCTGCTTAAAATAAATCTACAATAAATGATACTACCTTCAATTATTGCAGGCAATTGTTATACTGATGGCAGGGGCAAATTATTGTACAATAACTCCTTTAATGCCATTGGCGTTAAACGTATTTATATAATAGAAAACAAAAACACAGCTTTTATAAGGGCCTGGCAGGGGCACCGTATTGAGCAGCGTTGGTTTTCGGCCATAGCAGGAAATTTCGAAGTTAAATTAATCGCAGTTGACAACTGGGACAGTCCTTCAAAAACTTTGCAGCCATTATCATTTGCACTTAGTTTTGAAAAGATGGATGTATTGCATATTCCCGGAGGTTATATAAGTAGCATCCAGGCAAAAACGACCGATGCTAAATTATTGGTAATGGCCAATTATATGTTGGGTGAAATAAAAGATGAATATCGTTTTGATGCAGGTTATTTTAATAAATAAATAGGATCAATAAAATAGAAATAAGCCAATAAAGCAATGATAAAAATCGGAATAACCGGCCAGGAAGGATTTGTAGGAAAACATTTATACAATACTATTGGATTGTTTCCGGCAGATTTTGAAATAATTGATTTTAGAAGGAGTCTTTTTGACAACGAAATAGAATTAGATAAATTCGTTTCGAATTGTGATGTGATTGTGCATTTGGCAGCTTTGAATCGTCACAATGATCCGGATGTAATTTATGCTACAAACGTTGGCCTGGTAAAAACCTTAATCGCTTCTTTGGAACGCACTCAAAGTACGCCACAGGTAATTATGTCTTCCTCTTCGCAGGAAGAAAAAAATAATTTATACGGCAAGTCTAAAAAGGAAGGAAGGGAACTTTTTACTGAATGGGCAAAAAATGCAAATGCATCTTTTACAGGTATGATAATACCAAATGTTTTTGGCCCATTTGGAAATCCTTACTATAACTCAGTAATTGCAACTTTTTGTCACCAGTTAACGCATGGCGAAACTCCAAAGATTGAAGTAGACGGGGAGCTAAAACTGATATATGTCGGGGAGTTGGTTAAACTGATATTGGCAAACGTAAAAAACAAAATAAATATAGGGTTGCTGCCGGTAGAGCATACACATCAAATAAAAGTAAGTGAAATATTGGCTTTATTGGAAGGGTATAAAAAACAATATGCAGAGCAGGGAATAATTCCACATTTGCAAAATCGGTTTGAAGTAAATTTGTTCAATACCTTTCGTTGTTACATGGATATAAAAAATCATTACCCGGTAAAGTATACCCAACATACCGACCAACGGGGGGCATTTGTAGAAGTAATAAGGTTGAATGTGGGTGGACAGGTTTCATTTTCAACTACGGTACCTGGGATAACCCGTGGCAATCATTTCCATACAAGAAAGATTGAACGTTTTTCAGTTATTAAAGGGAATGCCCTTATTCAACTGCGACAGATAGGTACACAGGAGTGCATGGATTTTTATCTTGAAGGAACTAATCCTGCTTATGTTGATATGCCAGTATGGTATACACACAATATTAAAAACACAGGTACAGAAGAACTCTACACAATATTCTGGATCAATGAATTTTATGATGCAAATGATCCGGATACTTTTTTTGAAACAGTTTAAATAAAATATTGATGAAACAATTAAAGGTTATGACGGTGGTAGGTACAAGGCCAGAAATAATCAGGCTGTCGAGAGTGATGGCGGCTTTGGATGCATCATCGGCGATTGAACATATTATTGTACATACTGGTCAGAATTATGACTATGAATTAAACCAGATTTTTTTTGATGACCTGGGTATTCGTAAACCAGATTTTTTTTTGAACGCTGCTGGTGCAACTGCTACTGAAACGGTAGGGCTTATACTTATAAAAATTGATCCATTATTGGAAACTGAAAAGCCTGATGCCTTTTTAATTTTAGGGGATACAAACAGTTGTTTGTGTGCCATCCCCGCAAAAAAACGTCATATCCCCATCTTTCATATGGAGGCTGGTAACCGCTGTTTTGATCAAAGAGTTCCGGAGGAAACAAACCGTAAAATCGTTGACCATATTTCAGATATTAATATGACCTACAGTGATATTGCAAGAGAATATTTATTAAAAGAAGGGCTTTCTGCAGATCGGATAATCAAAACCGGTTCCCCAATGTTTGAAGTTTTAAACCATTATTTGCCTGCTATAGAAAAAACGGATGTATTGAACCGGCTACACCTGGAAGAACATAAATATTTTGTGGTTTCTTCTCACAGGGAAGAGAACATCAACAATGAAAAGAATTTTCTTGGATTAATGAATAGCTTAAACCTTATTGCAGAAAAATTTGGCTACCCCATTATTGTAAGTACCCACCCAAGAACAAAGAAGATGATTGAAGCAAGAAATATTCAGATGAGACCGGAAATACAGTTTTTAAAACCTTTGGGGTTTACTGATTACAATGCTTTGCAAATGAAGTCTTATGCGGTATTGTCTGACAGCGGTACAATTTCTGAAGAATCATCTATCCTGAATTTTCCTGCTCTAAATATCAGGGATGCACATGAACGGCCAGAGGCAATGGAAGAAGCTTCTGTGATGATGACAGGCATGAATCCCGAAAGGATTATGCAGGGATTGGAACAATTATTATATCAGAAAAGAGGTGCAGAACGAAATTTAAGAAGAGTGTCCGATTATTCAATGCCTAACGTATCTGAAAAAGTCGTTAGAATCATTATTTCTTATGTTGACTATGTAAGAAGTGTAGTCTGGTCAGCACCACATCATTAAAATGGCAAAAAAAATCCTGCTGCATAGTATTGCCTTTAGTCCTGACGGAGTTTCTACTGCTTATCTTTATAACGATATTGCTTTAAAATTTAAGGAGAGTGGTTACGAAGTCGCGATTCTTACCACCACCCCCCATTATAATATTTTACCGGAATTACTTAAAACACAACCCTTAAAAAAACGCTGGGCAGGGATATATTACGAGAGTAATTACCATGGAATAAAAGTTAAGCACGTACCCCAAAAAAAGTTTAAGCAGTCTTTATTTAGAATATTAGGCTTTGTTTACTGGCATATTTTATCATTTCTTATTGGACTATTTGAGAAAAAAGTTACTATCATCCTTTCGCCATCTCCACCATTAACATTAGGGTTCATCAATATTATACTGGGCAAACTTAAGAGAGCAAAAGTTATTTATAATGTTCAGGAAATTTATCCTGATTTTTTAATTGAACAGGGAGGGCTTACATCCAGACCAATTATTTCTTTATTGAAATGGATAGAACGCTTTGTGTACAATAAATCCGATGCGGTTACCACCATCGACCCAGTTTTTTATGATACAATTGTGGGTCGGTTTAAAGACAAAACTAAATTGCACATTATTCCCAACTTCGTAGATACATCGTTGTATAAACCCATTGACAGGGACAACCTTTCTTTAGATTGGCAGTTATTTCCACTTAATCCTTCTACTTTTAAATTGATGTATGCGGGCAATATCGGTCATGCACAGGATTGGGGGCCATTGATTAAAACTGCAATCGAAGTGAGGGATTTGCCTTTTGAGTTTTTTATTATTGGAGAAGGTGTGATGAAGAACTATATTCAAAATGAAATTAAAAATAATAATTTACAAAACGTTCATTTAGTTCAATATCAACCGAGGGAGCAAATGCCGTCTTTAATTGCTTACGCGGATTTGCAATTTATTTTTATGTCACCAGAAATGGAAGGCCATGGTTTTCCTTCAAAGGTTTATACCATTATGGCCTGTGCAAAAACTTTAATTGTTTGTTCAGGAAAAAATTCACCGATATACAGGTTTCTTGATAAATTAGATTGCGCATATCTCATTGCAGAAATGAATACAGAAGAAAAAGTAAAAAAAATAGTTGCCATTTTAAAATCAATATCTGAGGAAACCCTTAGAACAAAAGGAAAGGCGGGATTGGATGAAATAATTGCATATTACACTAATCATGCAGTTACGGAGCAATATGTTAACCTTGCCAATAGATTATTAGCGAATGGATAGAATAGTCATTACTGGTGCCACAGGTTTTGTTGGAAAAAATATTACTATTTTTTTAAAAAGGCATAAAAATTTGCTGGTTGAAAGCTTAACGCTTAGGCCAGTCCCTGAAACTTTATTAACGGCAAAGGCGATTATTCACCTGGCTGGTAAAGCGCACGATATAAAAAGTACAAGTAATCCGCAGGAATATTTTGATATCAATACAGGCCTTACAGCAAGATTATTTGACCTTTTCCTAAGGAGTGAAGTAAGTGATTTTATTTATTTCAGTAGTGTAAAAGCAGTTGCAGATAGCGTAGCCGTTATTTTACAAGAAGATGTATTACCTAACCCTAAAACACCCTATGGCCAATCTAAGCAGCAGGCTGAAACTTATTTATTAAACCAGGTTTTACCAGAAGGTAAACGTTTATTTATTTTACGGCCTTGCATGATACATGGACCCAGTAATAAAGGCAATTTAAATTTGTTATATAAACTGGTAAAGAAAGGCGTTCCTTATCCCCTGGCCGCTTTTAATAATTCACGTTCCTTTTTGTCTATTTCAAATGTAAACTACATCATCGAAAGATTAATTTCAAATCCAGCAATACCCGGTGGAATCTATAATTTAGCGGATGACACTCCCTTATCAACAAATGAGGTAATAAATATCATTGCTGTGGCAGGTGGTTATAAATCAAAGCTGTGGAAAATAAAACCTTTCATAATTAACTCGATAGCACGTATAGGTGATTTGCTGCATCTTCCATTGAACTCTGAAAGATTAAAAAAACTAACTGAAAACTATGTGGTATCTAACGAGAAAATTAAGCATGTTCTAGGGATAACAACACTCCCAACCTCATCAAGGGATGGCCTTATAGATACCATTAAAAGTTTTGACTGAGACTAATATGCTGTACTTAATTTTATTTCCTCTTTTTTTTATAATAATGCTGTTGTATTTCCGCATTGCAGCTTATTATAATATTATTGATAAACCCAATCACCGGAGTTCTCACAGTGAAGTCACCATTCGTGGAGGAGGTATTATTTTCAGTTTCTCGGCATTCATTTTCTTTATTATAGAAAATTTTAAATACCCTTTTTTTATTACTGGATTAGTTGCAATTGCCATAATCAGTTTTGTAGATGATATATTAACCTTAGATAATAAACTGAGGATAACCGTTCATTTAATTGCAGTGGCATTACTTTTTTGCCAATGGAAATTATTCGTGATGCCCTGGTATTATATTGTTATTGCGGCTGTTTTTGTTATTGGTATCATTAACGCTTATAATTTTATGGATGGCATTAACGGCATAACAGGCGCTTACAGCCTTGTTGCCATTGCTACCTTATACTATATCAATGAATATGTAATTGCATTTACCGAAAAAGACCTGTTGCTTATTACCGGACTGGCATTACTGGTTTTTAATTTTTTCAATTTCCGGATCAAAGCAAAATGCTTTGCAGGGGATACGGGTAGCGTTAGTATTGCTTTTATAATTATATTCCTTGTTGGCCAATTGATTATCACTACAGGAAATGTTGTATTTATATTATTATTGCTGTTATATGGATTGGATACTGTAACAACAATTATATCACGGTTGATAAAAAAAGAGAACATCTTCAAGGCACATCGGAGTCATTACTTTCAATACCTCGTAAATGACCGGAAAATACCTCATTTGATTGTTGCTTCAGGTTATGCGATGGTACAACTGCTATTTAATGTCATCCTGATAAGACTTTTGCCAGTACCCGGAGCGGCTATTATTGTTACAATATTTGCAGCCTCATTATTTATCTTGATAAGATTTTCGACTGAGGGCAAACACAAGCTGCTGAGTTAGCTATTTTAATTAAAGGGTTATATTATTTTCAAATAAAGTGCTTAAATTTTCAATTTATTAAATACAACAATACATGTGTGG
>JANYGZ010000108.1 GCA_025362235.1 Ferruginibacter sp.
TTGGAACAAAACCAATCGCAAAACGTTTTATTAAGAGTTAACAACATTTTTCAATTGGTGTTTGTAAATTTGTAATACAATTTTTAAGATGGGAGAATCAGATAGATATCCGGATTACAGCCAGCCACGTAGAAGGTTAACCCTTGGCCATGATGGTAATGCGCTGATGGGATTGGTTACCATCAATATTATTTTCTTCCTGGTACTGCTTACTATTAAAGTAGTTTATTTCTTTTTTCAAAAAAACGAAGCCGTATTTTTTGCAGAAGTAATGCAGTATTTTGAAATGCCTGCACAACTTATAAAGCTAAGCGAAAGGCCCTGGACCATTTTGACTTATATGTTTACCCATATTGGTATAATACAAATTATAAGCAATATGTTATGGCTATGGGCATTTGGATTTATTTTTCAGGAGCTTACCGGAAATAAAAAACTTATACCCGTTTATATTTATGGCGGCCTTGCGGGTGGCCTTGTTTTTATTATTGCAAACTACCTTATACCACAGTTAAGGCCGTCTGTTAGCGGAGCTGTTTTGCTGGGTGGCAATGCTGCTACGATGGCTGTTGCAGTAGCTACTACTACACTTGCACCCGACTTCCGTTTTTTTAGGAATTTAAATGGTGGCATACCTATATGGGTACTTACCTTAATTTATATACTCATCAATTTTGCTGGTGTTGTTTCTTCAGGTGCGGCGTATAGTTTATCGCACTTAGGTGGTGCTACAGCTGGTTTTATATTTATTTATTTAGTAAGAAAAGATATTGATGGCAGTATATGGATGAATAATTTTTACAATTGGTTTATGAATCTTTTTAACCCTGATAAAAAGAATAATTCCGCTAACCTTAAGGAAAAAATTTTTTATAATACAGACGGAAGAAAGCCTTACAAAAAAACGGCCAACATAACGCCACAGCGGGTAGATGAGATCCTGGATAAAATCAATCAAAAAGGCTATCATTTATTAACCGACGAAGAAAAGAATATTTTAAAAAGAGCCGCCGAAGAAGACCTGTAGTAATTACAAATTTTATTATATCGTTTTCTTATTTATGAGGGGCAGGACTCCAGTTCTGTGTCTATTTGTTACTAATCTTTGCACATCAAAAGTATCTAGCATTAAAATAATACACTGCCCCAAAATGAGTAACCTCCTGGCACAGGAAACCTGCCGCACTTTTCCCGTCCCTCATTCCAGCGCCAACTCAGTCTATTAATATTTAGCATTTATAAAGCAAATAAACTGCAACTCTTTCTTACACTTAATTTTAAACAATGCCTCTAATGTATTTTCAATATCATTAATCATCAGGCATGTAATAATAATCTCAGTGTTATTAACCAGTGTTATTTTACAATACCTATAAGCTGCAAATGAATACCAGCCAGCATTACGGCCATAAGAAGAATAATTTGTAACACTAGCTATATCATTAAATGAAAAACTTATATTTTTCTTTGCTGATTCATATGATGCCATTTCTTTTTCAGTATCAATTAAAAAAGTTGCATTCCAATTTATCAATAAATACTGAATATGAAGCACTATAACTGGTAATATTCCAACTATAAATAAAAAACCGAATCCAACAAAAAAAGATATCGCAAATAATTCGTAGTTAAAATAAATAAACCCAAACAACAACGAAAAGAACAGTCATAACAATTGTATATAACAACATTATTAATTGCTGAAGAATAGTAATTTTAAATTTATAAGTATAATTCATACAGTGTTTAATTTATCAATGTAGCAGCCTGTTTCCGTGGTCGATATAATTACCGGACACCGTCTCCAGTTAGAACACTTCACTAAAATTTGTAAGTATCCCAAATCCGATTGCTATCGGATCATCCTCTGGTTGTTCATAAAAAAACAGCAGATGAAAATCTGTACTCCGCAGGATAATTGCATAAATGCCAATGTGGTGGCATTGGATTTAAATGAACAAAGTCCATTTTTTATTCTAAGTTAATGCATTCCAGAAAACTTTGTATATGCTGCGTTAGGGAGAGTATGCTAAAGGCTGCATTCGCTGAGGCACTGGCCATTGGAGTGCCAATTAAAAATTTTACTATATTATTTTCTTATTTCCCTCCTCATAATTATTTTAAAAGGCAAATAGTATCTTTATGCAATGCCAAAACCCCTGATACGCATATTGACCAAAAAGGTTTTTATAATAGCCAATATCTGTGTGGCGGTATTATTTTTACTAGGTTGTTATGCACAATGGATATTTACAAAACAGCTGTGGTTTGTTGGCCTTTTAACTTTATCGGCATTTTATTTTTTAATTGTGCTGCTGCTGTTTCTTGTTTTCTGGCTCTTTGTAAAATCAAAATGGAGTCTGCTGTTTTTTGTTATAGTAATTGCCGGATGGAAACATATCATTAAAATTATCCCTTTGAGAACACCGGCTGAATTTGAAGTTCAAAAGCAAACGGGGACAATAAGAATAATGAGTTGGAATGTTGCCCAGTTTGATATACTGAATTACAAAAAAGATCCCTCTGTACATGATAACATGATTGATCTTATCAATCATTACCAGCCCGATATTGCCTGTTTCCAGGAAATGGTAATGGCAGACAGTGTTGTTGACCTTAACAACAGTTATTACCGGAAATTTTCGTTTTATTCCATTGTAGATTTTGAAAATTCGCTTCATTTTAAAGATGAATATTACAGCTACAACTGGAAAGAAAATTACCTGAACAGTCAGCATTTTGGCATCATTATTTTTTCAAAATACCCCATTATAGACAGGCATACCATTACTACCTATCCCAACGATTATAATTCTATTTTTCAATATATAGATATTGTAAAAAATGGCGATACTGCAAGGATATTTAATCTCCACTTACAATCTTTAAAATTCAGCCCTGTTAATTTGCAATACATCGATAACCCATCTATCAAATCTGAAAGTGATATAGAAAAATCAAGAAATATAATCAGTAAATTTAAAAGAGGCTTTTTAAGAAGGCAAACACAGGCCGACAGAATAAAAGAAGAAATTGATAAGAGCCCTTATCCAGTAATTGTATGCGGTGATTTTAATGATGTTCCCAACTCTTATGCCTATGAAAAAATTGGCGCTGGCTTGCAAAATGCTTTTGAGAAAAAAGGAGTTGGCCTTGGAAGAACATTCAGTGGAATTGCCCCAACATTGCGTATTGATAATATTTTTGTTGGCCCTCAATACCAGGTTAATCAGTTTATATGTATTTCAAAAAAATTAAGTGATCATTTTCCTATTATTACAGATATAATCTATACCGGCAATAAGTAGCCGCTTACATTTTTATCTTTTTTATTATATTTGTTGCCTATGCAGGTTTTTATTAAAAATATTTATTTAAGACCAACTGTTATGTTTGCAGCATAGCATAATATCTTTGTTTAAATTACATATCCATTTAGTTATTTCTAATACTGTAAAAATTTTTATCGAAATGTTATTTACGATTTTGAAGTGACTTACATTGACAAAATATGACAAAATTATTAAAGACTTTCATTCCGACGATACTTGGCATTTTAACAATTTGGGGGATATTAAAAATTGAAGATTTTATTCACACTAAACAATTTGGGCCTGACGAAAATATTCATATAGATAGTGCTCTTTTATTTGTTTTCCATTGATAATTATTGCATTAATAATTCAATTTTTTTTGGCACTACCAATTTGGGCTATATTCAAAAACAATAGAAAAATTATTAATCTGACGCTAATACAATTTTTTACTTTGGCTTGTGTTATTGGGGTCATCTTTTGGGGGTTTATATTTTGGGCTCGACAATTTGGAATAAGAGACTTTATTATATCAAGTTCCATTGGAGTTATTCTAATTGGGATTTATTGTACAGTCAATTTATTGACATTGAACCAACTTGATATATGGACACATATGAATAAAAATGAAACATAACATTTCAAAACTACAGCGGAGTTAGGTATTTAATATTCAGCTTTTGTATAAGGTTTGTTCTAAATCAAGAAATGATTTTATTTGCTATCTTCATTTCACAATCTAAAAGCATTTTGGTCGGCCAAACACCGAAAGAGGTTTCCGCTCCTCGCTAATGCTCGAACTAAACTCTATAATGGTTTTAGTTTGGTAAAATTTGATAAAAAGATATTTAATTTAAAAACCACCCGGTACAAAAATTTAAAATATGCTGTTTCTCCATTTTGGAAAAAGCAATTAACTAAAATAAAGAATGTCTTTAAAAATATACAATACACTTACAAGAACTAAATCTGAATTTAAACCTATAACGCCAAACCATGTAGGTATGTATGTATGCGGACCAACCGTATACAGTGATGTACACCTGGGCAATTGCCGTACGTTTATTTCTTTTGATATAATTTATCGTTATTTAAAATACTTAGGGTATAAGGTAAGGTATGTGCGTAATATTACCGATGCCGGTCACCTGGAAGGTGACCGTGATGAAGGCGATGATAAGTTCAGCAAAATAGCAAGGCTGCAGCAGGTAGAGCCCATGGAGATTGTACAAAAATATACAGTGGGTTTTAGAAATGTAATGCAGTTGCTGAATAATTTACCGCCTTCCATCGAACCAACTGCTACAGGGCATATTGCCGAACAAATTGAAATGACAAAACAGATAATGGCTAATGGGTATGCTTATGAAGTAAATAACACTATTTATTTTGATGTAGAAAAATATAATAAGGAGCAACCTTATGGTATACTCACCAATAGAAAACTGGAAGACCTTTTGGAAGGAACAAGGGAACTGGGCGGGCAGGATGAAAAGCGTGGGCGGCTTGATTTTGCCTTATGGATAAGAGCAAAGCCGGAGCACCTGATGCAATGGCCAAGCCCATGGGGTATGGGTTTTCCGGGCTGGCATATTGAGTGCTCAGCCATGAGTGAAAAATACCTTGGTAAAAATTTTGATATCCATGGCGGCGGAATGGATCTTGCTGCCACACATCATACCAATGAAATTGCACAAAGCAGGGCTTGCTATCATACCAGTCCGGCTAACTACTGGGTACATACCAATATGCTTACGGTAAACGGCACCCGTATGAGTAAATCTTTGGGAAATGGATTTTTGCCCGAAGAATTATTTACGGGTAATCATCCTTTACTGGAGAAAGCCTATTCCCCGATGGTGGTAAGGTTTTTTATGTTGCAGACACATTACAGAAGTACATTGGATTTTAGTAATGAAGCTTTACAGGCATCGGAAAAAGGATTGAAACGTTTATGGGAAGCATATGAATTGCTGGAGAACTTTACTCCCGATAGCTATCGGGATGGCAATGAGCAGTTGGCTGGCGATACAGAATTAGATGCGAAAGTATTGGCATTGATTGCCACTTTTGACGAAAGCATGAATGATGATTTTAATACTGCAAAAGTTTTGGCAAATATGTTTGAACTGGTACCCATTATTAATTCAATAAAAGAAGGGTTGATAAAAACAACAGCCCTTTCATCTGCCACTTTCATTTTGCTGCAACAGAAATTTAAAGCTTACCTGGAAGATGTTTTCGGATTAACCAGAATTTCAACAGGAGACGATGGTACCTTGGATGGCGTGATGCAGTTGCTGATTGAAATCCGTAAGGAATCAAAGGCAAAAAAAGATTATGCCACTTCTGATAAAATAAGAAAGCAGCTTAACGCTTTGGGTATTGAATTAAAGGACGAAAAAGATGGGGGAATGAGCTGGAACAAATAACAAGTAAGCTACTATTTTTATGAAGTTTTTAATATTCTCAACATTTTTGACAAGTGTATTATTCATTGCTTCCTCTAAGGGGCAAGAAAATAATAATCCTTCTGCAGTGACACAGCAAAAAAATATTATGGATAATTTTCAATACTCATTCAAATCTGCACACCCAAAAGCACAAGCTTTAATGACAGATGAATTTTATTGGAACCCAATTGAGGAAACATCACCATTCGGTAGCGACGATGGTTCTGACGCTGCTTATGGTTTTAAACAATGGCGACTTTCAAATAAAACTTCAAGTCCTGTAAACTATTTGAACGATTTACTCGCAAGGTGGCAATATCCTTTTTTCGACTATAATGAAATGGACTCAACAAAAATAAATGAGTACATTAATCAAAAAAAAGAACTTGATGAAACTGATATATTGCAGCAAATAAAAACTCTTAAAGAAATAAACAAAAACTCGGCAGACTCCTCTATGATTAAATTAGATGATAACCAATTAAGGGATATAATAATTTCATCATCAAAAGGAATGGGCGGTGTTTATTTATTAGGCCAAGACAATGCAATTATTGGAATAGGCTTTGCCCAATTTGTATTAGAAGGATTCATTGACAACGACATCAAAACTTTGACAATTACTGCCATCAGAAGACAATTGCTCCCTTTGTTCATTAATCGTTATGACAACAATTACCGTGACAAAAGAAAACAACAATTAACAAAAATGCTTGAAGTAGTTAAAAAAACAACTTTATAGTTAGTGAGGACTAAAATAGTAGTTTACCCAAAAGCGATTCAGAGGCGGCATTCAATGAATTTTAAAAGTTTAACAAGTCCTTTTTCATTTTGTTGCAGTGAAAGCTTTTTGTGGCTTTTTTATTTTTACAAACCCTGTAGAATTTTTATTACTAATGGAACATATTGCACATTTAAGCAAAGATAAAAAACTAAAAAAAATAATTGCTTTACAGGACCCTTACCTGTTAGTAAGCCGTAAAAATGTGTACCTGCATTTATGCAGTTCTATCATGAGCCAGCAATTGAATACAAAAGTGGCTGCCGTTATTTATAACCGCTTTTTAAATTTATACAAAAATAAAAACCCTTCGTTGCAGCAAGTTGTTGATACTCCTTTTGAAACATTACGCGGCATTGGTTTATCAAATACAAAAACCCGCTATGTTCAAAACGTTTGCAGCTTTTTTATAGAAGAAAATATTACAGATGCAAAGCTGCATAAAATGAGTAATGAAGAATTGATCAAATACCTGTCGCAAATAAAAGGTGTGGGCCAATGGACTGTTGAAATGATACTGATGTTTACTTTAGGCAGGGAAGATGTATTTGCCCTGGATGACCTTGGCATTCAACAAAGCATTGCTAAATTATACCAGCTGGATGGTACTGATAAAAAAGTTTTAAAAGAAAAAATGTTGTTACTTTCTGCCAGGTGGAGTCCGTACAGAACCTATGCCTGCCGCTATCTTTGGGGGTGGAAAGACAATGAACCCAAAGTTTAAAATAAAATTCCGGCAATTATTTCTTCCAGGTATTTTTTGTCTGTTTCATCAAAGAGTGCAGGCTTTTCACTATCCACATCCAAAACAGCTATTACTTCATTATTGCGTATAATAGGTACAACAATTTCGGATACGGATAAACTGCTGCAGGCAATATGGCCGGGAAATTTTGTTACATCAGGCACTATCAGTGTTTGTGCCTGTTGCCAGCTGCTGCCACAAACGCCCCGGCCTTTTTGTATACGGGTACATGCCACCGGCCCCTGGAAAGGGCCTAATACCAGTTCATTATTTTTTACCAAATAAAATCCTACCCAAAACCAGCCAAACTGTTCTTTTAAAGCCCCGGTAATATTTGCAAGATTGGCAATCAAATCAGGCTCACCTTCTGTTAATGCCTTTATTTGCGGCATTATTGTTTCGTACATTTCCTGTTTGGTTCCTATACTTATCTGTAAATCATCTGCCATTTTTAAAGATATTAAAACGAAAGGGAGTTGGCATTAAAATATTGTTGCAAAAAATTCTTTCATATCATTCCATGATTTTTTATCTGCTGCCTCATTGTATTCGATTGGCATGTTGAATTTTTTACCATTCGCCGTAGCATCGGGATTAGTAAACGCATGGGTTGCATCAGGATATACAATAAAAGTATACGTAACTTTTAAAGAATCAAGATTGCCTTTAAAATTCTTTATATCTGCTTCGCTGATAAATTTATCTGCACCTCCATGGCAAACTAAAATTTTTGCTTTGGTAGACCCTGGTGTGGCAGGAACTATAGCCAGCCCTCCGTGAAAGCTTACAACAGCTTTAAAATCCATTCCCATTTTTGCAGCATTCAACACCATTGAACCTCCAAAACAATAACCGATAGCAGCCATTTTACCGGCATCAGTTTGCTGGTATTCTTTTAATTTATTTACAGCTGCTTCAATTCTTGCCTTACCCAATTGTGGGTCTTTGTAAAAAGGTGTGGCATATTCCTGTGCCTGTGCTGGATTAGCGGCTATTTTATCATCACCATACATGTCTACTGCAATAGCAATATAGCCCAGCTCAGCCAATTTGCGGGCTCTCATTTTTGAATAATTATTATTGCCCCACCACTCTGGTACCACAATAATTGCGGGCCTTTTTCCTTTTTGATTGCTGTTATAAGCAACATAACTTTTCAGTGTTGTACCGCCCGAAGTATAGGTTACTTCTTCTGTTTTTATAGAAGCAATATTCTGCGCTGTTAGAGAAAGTATTGAGCTCATAAAAAAGGCAGTTAAAAGTAAATGAATGTGTTTCATTGTTATAGTTTTTAATTGATAAAGTATAAACAGTTATCGTGCCTGATTGTTTAAACAGCAAAATAAAACCGTAGTTTTTAAGGCTACGGTTTTTGAAAATTCTTTTTTATTTAACCAACTTTAATTCGTTGATGATATTTTTTGCCCCGCCCAATTTATCAATGCACCACAAAACATAGCGTACATCTACACAAATAGTGCGGTTAAGGTCTTTATCAAACGCAATTTTATGGCTTAATGCTTCATAGTTACCGTCAAAAGCAAGGCCTATTAAATTACCATTGCCATCTATTACAGGGCTGCCGCTATTACCCCCGGTAATATCATTGGTTGTAATAAAATTTATTACCAGGTCATTTCTTCCCTTATCAATATACTGGCCGAAATCTTTTTTCTTAAACAGGTCAATTTGTTTTACAGGAAGATCAAATTCGTAATCGCCTTTTTTATATTTTTCCAGAATCCCTTTTCCGGTTGTTACATAATCATAATGCACCGCATCCCGTGGATTATAGCTTTTTACATTACCATAACTTACCCGCATACTAAAGTTTGCATCAGGGTACATTTTGGCTGCTGCTGTTGGGTTCATTTCCATAACGCCTTTCAAATAGCTTCTGCCCAATTCTGCATTTTTAATTGCAAAGGCAGAATATAAGGGGGCGTATTTAAGGTTATAATTTTTTATAAATGCAGCCGCATATGCAAAAGCAGGGTCGGCCTGTAATACAGTAGCGCTGGGGTTGGCAATAAAAGCAGCCCATTTTGCATCATCTAAAATCATGGTATTGGCAAATACATCTTTAGCCCATTTTTTAAAAGTTTGCTCTTCTTTTAAATCGCCGTAAGTTGCTTTAATACCTTCGTAAAATCCAACAGGGTGCTGGCTTTTATCTATATCGTTGTAAAACATCATAGCAGTAAGCGCCAGTATTTTTTCATCGCTAGGTATATCTTCTTCTGCTAAAAAAGTTTTCCTGTTTGCTGTAGCCGCATCAGCAGCTTTTTTTATATCTGCAGATGAAATGCCAGGTTTTGCCAGGTTTGTTTCCAACCCGATTAAACCAGCCGCAAAGCCTGCCAGTGAAGACCCTGCTATACCTTCATTGATGTATTGCCGGTGTTTGCTGTAAGGCGTCCAGGCGATGTAATTTTTTTCATATTCTTTAAAAATATTTTCATATTCGGGTTTGCCTTCGGCCCATGCAGCAAAGTTTTTTTCATAAGCCTGTTTTTGTTCATAAACCTGGTACTTGTACAACTGCTTTGTTTCGCCATCAAAAAATTTCCAGTAATTTGCTATGTTGGCATAATTGCTCGATAACTTCAATTTTACCGCAGGGTCTTTTTTCATTTGCTCGAGCATAATTTTTAAACGGGCATCCCTTAAAGCAACTAAAGAAGGGTTTTCAATTTCAGTTTTTAGTTTAATCCCATAGCTGGTTTCATAACGGTTAGTACCGCCGGGGTAACCATATATCATGGCAAAATCACCATCTTTAATTCCTTTAATGCTTACAGGCAAAAAGTATTTTGGTTTTAATGGCTGGTTGTCTTTACTATAATCGGCCGGTTTACCATCCTTAGTAGCATACACCCTAAAGATAGAAAAATCACCTGTGTGGCGTGGCCATTCCCAGTTATCGGTATCACCTCCAAATTTACCTACGCTTTCTGCCGGTGCCCCTACCAGGCGTATATCCCGGTATGTTTTATACACGTACATCAGGTATTGGTTCCCTTTAAACATGCTGTATATCCTGCCGGCCAATCCGTTTTCTTTATCCGCTACTTTTTCTGTAATCGATTTATATACCTCTGGCATTTTTGCCACCCTGTCTGCCCATGACAGCCCTTTTACGGCCGCTTCTACTTCCTGTGTTACATCAACAATCCTGTCTAAGAACTGAACGGTTATCTGGCTTTTTATTTCCTGGTCTTTTGCGTATGCATAAAACCCATCCTGCAGGTAATTATGCTCGACAGTACTTGCATCTGCAATGGCCTCGTAGCCGCAATGGTGATTGGTAAAAATCAATCCTTCGCTACTTACAATTTCGCCGGTACACCCACCGCCAAAAATTAAAATAGCATCTTTAAGCGATGATTTATTGACAGAATACAACTGATCCTTGGTTAATTTTAACCCCTTTTTAACCATATCATTATATACCTGCTGGCCCAGTAACATCGGTAGCCACATACCTTCATCTGCACTGGCTTTTAACAGGCAAATGGAAAGTAAAAACGAAACAAAAAGTTTTTTCATTTTTTTAAATTTAGTGTGTACAAACGTACTGCAAATTGATGGTTCCCCAATCATATTAAAAATAATATTGGTAGTTTTTGTAAGGGTGTATTTAAACATCCCGAAATCCTGTTATTACTTCGATGGAAAAATGGAAAATATATCTCCATTTTCCGTTTGTAAAATAATAACCATAAGCCAATTGTAAGCAGTAAATTTGTTAACGTTAATCAAGGGTGCATGGCAATTATTGATTTAAAACTTCCTAAAAGTATTTTAAAGGCTTTGAACCTTCCTGTCAGCAATCCCAGGCGTCAGCAATTAAAAGTGCTTAAAAAATTACTGCGTTTTGCAAGGTTTACACAATTTGGACAGGCATATAAGTTTGATGAAATATTGATGAGCCGTCATATTGGAAAAAAATTTCAGCAGTTAGTTCCAGCTTATAATTATAGCAAAATTTACGAGGAATGGTGGCACAAGTCAGTAGAGGGAACGCCTGATGTATGCTGGCCGGGCATTGTAAAATATTTTGCATTAAGCAGCGGAACAAGCGAAGCCGCCAGCAAATACATACCCATTACAAAGGAGCTGATACGCAGCAATAATATTACCAGCCTTAAACAATTATTAAGCCTTGCAAAATATGAAGATGTACCAAAAAGTGCCATAGGAAAAGGTTGGTTATTACTTGGCGGCAGCACTCAATTACAAAAAGGGGCTACTTATTATGCAGGAGACTTAAGCGGTATCCAGCAAAGGAAAATCCCTTTATTGGTGCAGGGTTTGGGCTTGTATAAACCCGGTAAAAAAATTGCAAAGGTAAAAGACTGGGCAAAAAAATTAGAAGAGATTGTTGACAATGCCCCTAATTGGGATATTGGTTTTATTGTAGGTGTGCCTGCCTGGCTTCAATTGTGTATGGAAAAAATAATTGAACGTTACAAAGTAAATAACATTCATGAAATATGGCCCAATCTTGCTTTCTATGTACATGGTGGTGTAGCACTGGAACCCTATAAAAAAGGATTTGAAAAACTATTAGGCAAGCCAATAACTTATATTGAAACCTACCTGGCCAGTGAAGGTTTTTTGGCTTATCAAAACCGGCAGGATGCAACTGGCATGCACCTTGTGTTAAACAATAATATTTTTTTTGAGTTTGTGCCTTTTGATGATACTAATTTTGACAGCGAAGGGAATATGACAGAAAACCCTGAAGTGTATATGATACATGAAATTGAAGAAAATAAAGATTACGCTGTATTGATAAGTACCAATGCCGGTGCATGGCGCTATGCCATTGGCGATACAATAAAATTAATTGATAAAGAAAGAAGTGAAATTATTATAACCGGCAGGACCAGGCATTTTTTAAGTTTGACAGGAGAACATTTAAGTGTAGATAATATGAACAAAGCCATAGAAATGGTAAGTGAAGAGCTGAATATTTCTATCCCGGAGTTTACAGTGGCGGGCGTACCACATGGCAGCTTTTTTGCGCATCACTGGTTTATTGCTACCGATGATGCCGTTGACAAAGATGTATTACGTTTGCGTATAGACAAAAAATTAAAAGACCTTAATGACGATTATGAAGTAGAAAGAAAACATGCATTAAAAGAGGTGATAGTAACCATCCTTTCTGAAAATATTTTTATGGAGTTTATGCGCTCAAAAGGCAAGGTGGGTGGACAACACAAATTTCCACGTGTACTTAATGGAAAGATGCTGGAAGACTGGCAAAGGTTTTTGAAAAACAACAAGGCTTCTTCAGAATATGTAAACCTTGTCCGTTAATTTAACCCTGTTATTTTTGTTGGTTCTTTCTACGAAGTAAATTTTTGGGCCTATTTATATTTGCTTCGGTTAAACCCACTTTTTATGAATGAAAATGCTGCTGTATTTATAAGAGTACCTCCAGGTGAGATGACTGCAGAATTTTTCCGCATCCTCATTGCTAATGGGTTTGCTAAAGAAAAAGCAACCGCCTGCGCAGAAGTATTTACAACCAATAGTATTGAGGGCATTTATTCGCATGGCGTAAACCGGTTTCCTAAATTTATTGAGTATATAAAAAATAAGTTGGTATTGCCGCATGCAGTGCCGGAAAGGATTTCCCGCTTTGGTGGTATCGAACAATGGAACGGGAACCTTGGGCCGGGGCCACTAAACGCATTACATGCAACGGAAAGGGTAATGACGCTTGCTGCAAAAAACGGAATAGGATGTGTGGCACTTGGTAATACCAATCATTGGATGCGTGGTGGTTTATATGGATGGAAAGCTGCAAAGGAAGGTTTTGTTTTTATTGGCTGGTCAAATACCATTGCCAACATGCCGGCATGGAATGCAACAGACAACAGGCTTGGCAATAACCCGCTGGTGATGGCAATACCTTATGCAGGTGAAGCTATTGTGCTGGATATGGCAATGTCGCAATATTCTTTTGGTGCAATAGAAATGGCAACATTAAAAAACGAACAACTAATTGTTGCCGGTGGCTACAATAAAGAGGGAAAAATAACTACCGACCCCAATGAAATAATGGAATCAAAAAAAGCCCTGCCAATGGGCTACTGGAAAGGTGCCGGTTTATCACTTTTATTAGATATGCTGGCAGCATTATTATCCGCAGGAAACGCAGTAAATGATATTAGCAAACAGGAATCGGAGTTTGGTCTTTCGCAGATTTTTATTGCGATTGATACAAAAGCATTGGGTAATTTTAAATTAATTGACCTGGTACTTCAACAAATTATTGATGATTACCATCAATCCATTCCTGTTGAACCGGGTAAAAAAATAATCTACCCCGGCGAACGCGTATTGATGACCAGAAAAGAAAATTTAGAAAAGGGTATCCCTGTTGCTGAACAGGTTTGGAAGACAATAAAGGGTTTATAAATCAAACAATCAATTTAACGCTTTACAACAATTTCGCCGCCCTCACTAAATCTTCGGGCGTATCAATTTCTACACCCATGTATTGTGTAACCACCATTTTTATTGTTACACCATTTTCAAGATAACGGAGGCATTCAATTTTTTCGGCTGCTTCCAATGGTGTCATTTTCCAGCCGGTAAAGTTCATCAACGCCTGTTTGCGAAAAGCATATACCCCAATATGCTCATAATAAACCGGTGTTATTTGCTGGTCCCGGTGATAAGGGATTACACTCCTGCTAAAAAGCAGGGCATTCATATTTTTATCCACCGCAACTTTTACATAATTGGGGTCATTAATAAGCTGTTGCTCTTTTAATACCTGCATCAATGAAGCAACCTGTATTGTTTTTCCTGACTCCCCTTCAAAAGCTTTTAATAATTTTTCTAACGGCTCTTTTTGTACAAAGGGTTCGTCGCCCTGTACATTTACTACAATGTCCACCTCCATTGTTGCCACAGCCTCTGCTATACGGTCGCTGCCACTTTCGTGTTGTTTAATGCTCATCATGGCTTTTCCGCCGTGTTGTACAATTTCACTATAAATAATATCACTGTCTGTAACCACTATTACCTCGTCAAATAAACCGGTAGCAATTGTATTATCGTAAGTGTGCCTGATAACTGTTTTACTGCCCAGCAACTGCATCAGCTTAGCCGGAAAACGGGTGGCAGCATAACGGGCCGGTATCATTGCAATTTTTGTCATGCATTAAAATTAAGGGTAATAAAGTTACAGGTAATATTTTTGAGACCGTATCAAAAACAACAAGTATGTATTATATTTGGGTATAATCGGTTTTGATGATGGGCATGCCAGCTAATCTTTAAACCATTTATCATGCAAACAAGTGAACTGCTGCAATCCTATTTAGTAGATGCAAATACCTGGGATGAAATGCACGGCGACCATGCCGTTAGGGAACAATATAAAAATGCTGTAGAATTTATGCAGCAGCTCTCCGTAGAAGAACTCAATAAAAAAGAAGAACTGGCCAAAAGGCTTTTTATGAGCCAGGGTGTAACGTTTACTGTTTACAGCAGCGGCGAAGGCATTGAAAAGATATTTCCCTTTGATATTATTCCGCGTATCATTACCGCAGCAGAGTGGGGTTTTATTGAAAAAGGTATCAAGCAAAGGTTGCGGGCACTCAACTTGTTTTTAAAAGATATTTATAGCAGCCAGTTTATTATTAAAGACGGTGTAATGCCTGCGGAGATGATTTATAGCTGCCCGCATTACCTGCGGGAGATGCATAATTTCCCCGTGCCTTACGATATTTATATCCATATATCAGGTATTGACCTTATCCGTAATAATGACGGTTCGTTTTATATATTGGAAGATAACCTGCGTACACCCAGCGGTGTTAGTTACATGCTGGAGAACAGGGAAATTACCAAGCGCATTTTTCCTGATTTGTTGCCGCAAAATAATGTACGCAGCGTAACAGAATACCCAACCATACTGCACAGGAACCTGGTATCTCTTTCACCAAGGCAAAATAAGAACCCTACGATTGTATTGCTTACACCGGGTATTTATAACTCTGCCTATTTTGAACATACCACCCTTGCAAGATTAATGGGTGTTCAATTGGTTGAAGGAAGCGACCTGGTTGTAGACAATCATAAAGTATTTATGAAAACAACATCGGGCCTGCAGCTGGTAGATGTTATTTACAGAAGGGTGGATGATGATTTTTTAGACCCTCTTATTTTTAATGCAGACAGCAGGCTGGGTGTAGCCGGAATAATGAGTGCTTACCGAAAAGGCAATGTGGCCATTGTAAATGCAGTAGGCAATGGCGTTGCAGACGATAAGGCAATTTATACTTTTGTGCCTGCAATGATACGATATTACCTTAACGAGGAGCCGATACTAAAAAATGTACCTACCTACCAGTTGGGTAAAGATGAAGAACGGGAACACGTATTTAACAATATTCATAAAATGGTAATTAAAAAAACCAATGAAAGTGGTGGCTATGGAATGCTGATGGGAAGTGCGGCAACAGAAGAGGAGATAACCAATTATAAAGCCGAAGTGTTGCAGGACCCAAGACAATTTATTGCACAACCCATCATTAGTTTATCATCGGCGCCCTGTTACCTGGATGGTAAATTACAACCCAGAAGAATTGATTTAAGGCCTTACGCTTTATGCGGACCGGGGGGTATTGAAATTGTGCCAGGCGGTTTAACAAGGGTTGCATTAAGAGAGGGTTCGCTGATTGTAAATTCATCCCAGGGTGGCGGAAGCAAGGATACATGGGTATTAGCCCCCCCACCCCCCGAAAGGGGGATTTAGGAGTTCAATAATACAGGGTCTTTTCTATTAAATTGAAAAGAAGAAATTTGCTTAAATTAATTACATCACCAAAATAAAAAGAGCTTTCGTAGAACCCCCCTTGGGGGGCAGGGGGGCTGGGTCATTACTTATGCTAAGTAGAGTTGCAAATAGTTTATACTGGATGAGCCGTTACATGGAAAGAACGGATGGTGTTTTACGGATGCTCAAAATTAATTATGCGTCTTCGCAGGATGATGTTCAGGCTTTTTCGTGGAAACCAGTGCTGAAAATTTTTACCTTTCTAAATGAGGAAGAGGCCAATGCCATGGCGCATGATACAAGAGCCATTTTGCAATACATGGTTATTGGAAAAGACAACCCCAACTCGGTTTTAAATATAGTAACCCTTGCAAGGGAAAACGGGCGAAGTGTACAGGATCATATTACCAAAGAAATGTGGCAATGCTTAAATGATTTTTACCATGGCGTGCGGCAGGAGGCCTTGGCCGATTGGCTGCAAAAAGAAGACCCCGTTACCATTTTAGATATGCTTATTAAGTATGGTGTTTTATATTTTGGCACCACTGATATTACAATGGCAAGGGGCGAAGGGAACTCCTTTATAAATATTGGTAAGTATCTTGAAAGGGCCATACAGTCTGCCGATATACTGGATGTAAAATTCAGTGATGTTAATTACGACCTGGGAGAAACCAAGGATACCACTTACTGGAAGTATTTACTGCTGTCGATCTCGGGGTACGAATTATATTTAAAAACTTACCGTGGTGGTTTTGAAGCAAGGAATGTTATGGAGCAGGTTGTTTTAAATGACCAGTTTCCGCGTTCAGTTATTTATTCTATCAACAGGCTTCACCGATATTTTGAAAGAGTAAAAAATGAGCGCAATACACCAGATTTTAACCAGATAGATTTTATGATAGGTAAATTAAAAAGTAGCATAAAATTTACCACCCCCGATTCAATTATCGAAGACGGTTTGCACCTGTTTTTAAATGAAACAAAAAACAGTTTATATACCATTGCTGATACTTTAAATCAAAACTATTTTGCACTTATATAGCATTTATTATTGTACAATAATAAGTGCCCAACCAAATTATATTTATTAGCAGATTATTAAAAGATTAAAAAATTATGCCTCGATTTATTATACACCATGTTACCCAATATACTTACCCGGAACCTGTACGTGACAGCGCCAACCAGGTAATGCTGTTTCCAGTTAAAGACGAAAACCAGGAAGTGCAAAGTCAGCAGTTAAGTATTACAGGCGAACCCATAGTAGAAGTTTATAAAGATTATTACGGCAATGAAACAGGGTCTTTTATGAACATTGCACCCCATACTTCATTGCGAATTGATTCAACTATCGCCATCGTTACCAAATCAAGAATTTTTCCGCCAGATGATACAGCCATCGAAGAACAGTGGGACCATTTGTACCAGATAAGGTATGTAGTGTCCTTTATTGATTTTTTAAAACAGGAAAGTTTTTTGGCGCTGGGCGAAGTAAAAAAAATTGCTGATGCCGGTTTTTATAAATCCGTATCCGTGTATGTAGCAGTACAGCAGTTAAATGAGTATGTGTATCAAAATTTTCAATACATCAAAGGTATTACCAGTGTAGAAACCACGCTGGATGAAATATGGAAATTAAGGGCCGGGGTATGCCAGGATTTTGCACATATACTAATGGTGATGTTACGCCTGCTGGGCGTTCCTGCAAGATATGTAAGTGGCTATGTTTGTCCGCTAGATAATAACCTTCGTGGTGAAGGCGCCACACATGCCTGGGTAGAAGCCTATATCCCTTTTTATGGCTGGCTGGGCCTTGACCCAACCAACAACTGCATTGTAAACGACCGTCATGTACGGCTTGCTATCGGTCGCAATTTCAGCGACTGCTCTCCGGTAAAAGGCACTTATAAAGGAACCGCTAAGCAAACCCTTGAAGTAGGTGTTTCCGTATCTGAGGATGGCCTGGTAGCCAAACAGGTAGCTGCCGTTTTAATGCCGCAGGTTATTACAGTTAAAATGAACGAAGATGGTACCATCAATAATTCGTACCGTAAACATATTGAAATGATGCAGCAACAGCAACAGTAAAAATTTATACCTTTCCTGCTTCGGTTTCATTGCTGTTATAATCAGGTAGGCGTTCAGTTTCGTACCCGCAATTACCACATTGGTATACGTATTCAGGGGCTACCGCATAGCTGCCAAATAGTGTTGTTAGTATGGCTGTGAAAAAATTTGTTACACCGGGTTTGGCAATATAATTAAACTGGTGTGCACCACATTGTGGACAGGTTGCTGCATTTATATATTCTTCTTCATAGCCCCTTAAAATAGTCCGCACCCAGGCAGCATTTTCTTTTTTAACCACCAGTTTTATTCCGCCGATTGCGTTAGTTAAAATGGGATCTATTGTAACGGTTACTTCATCCTTTAAATAACATTCAATCCCTTCAGATTGCAGACGACCCAAAATAATATTGGCCAAAAAATAGCTGTCGAATGTTTTTACAGTTACTAAATCCATACTGTAAAATTACTCCTTCTTTTTTAAAAATGTTTTGCCGTTTAGGCGTTAAGACGTTTTTTATTGGTGTGGCTTTAAAGAATTATGGGTACTTTATTAAATTTATTAGCCCGCATCTGTTGATAATTTCATCACCAAAATAAAATAATTACGTCAAATCTTTTGTTATATTCCGGAAAGATTTATATTCAGGTATCTAATACAACTATATGAAAAATTTATTTTCTTCCAATGTTTCAAATGAATTAAATAGTACCGGGTTAGCGCAGCGGGTAGCTTCTGTAGATGTGTACCGTGGTTTTGTTATGTTGCTGATGATGGGTGAAGTGCTTTCTTTTTCAAAAGTAGCAGATGCCTTGCCCAATAGTTCTTTCTGGCAACTATTATCTTTTAATCAAAGCCATGTACCATGGGTTTGGTTATCGTTACATGATATGATTCAACCTTCCTTTACATTTTTAGTTGGGGTTGTATTGCCCTTTTCAATTGCCGGAAGAAAGATGAAAGGCGCCACCATATCTGCCATTCTGCTGCACAGCATTAAACGTTCCTTAATACTTATCTGCATTGGCATTTTTTTGCGTTCCAATTATTCTTCTCAAACATACTTTACTTTTGAAGATACACTTACACAGATTGGGCTTGGTTATACTTTTTTGGTGCTGTTGGGGTTTTGTACGCAAAGAATACAGGTAGCTGCATTAATTATTTTACTGGTGGGTTATTGGCTGGCCTTTGCTCTGTACCCATTACCTGCTGCTGATTTTGATTACAGCACAACGGGTGTTACTGCAGCGTGGCCAAACAGCTTACAGGGTTTTGCAGCACATTGGAATAAAAATACAAACTTTGCATGGGCTTTTGACCGATGGTTTTTAAACTTGTTTCCCAGAGAAAAAGTTTTTCAATTTAACGAAGGCGGCTATGCTACACTAAGCTTTATACCCACACTGGGCACCATGCTTCTGGGGCTGATGGCGGGTAATGTTTTACATGCTGATAAAACGGCCAACAAAAAAATACAATATTTTTTTATTGCCGGAGTGAGTTTATTGGCCCTTGGTTTTTTACTGCACATTACCGGTATTAATCCCATTGTAAAACGGATATGGACACCCGCATGGACTATCTTTAGCGGTGGCATCTGCTTCTTATTGCTCATGTTTTTTTACCTGGTAATAGATGTAAAAGGTTACAAGCGCTGGTCATTTTTCATGGCGGTGATTGGTGCCAATTCTATTGCTGCTTATTGTATAGCAGATGGGGGCATTCTGTCGTTTATCAAAAAAAGTTTGTACATCCACCTTGGTAAACAATACGATCATTTGTTTGGCGCCCCATATGCAACATTAGTAAGTGGTGGCTTGGTCCTGTTATTTGTGTGGCTAATTTTATACTGGTTGTATAAAAAAAGAATTTTTATTAAAATTTAAAGGCGTTTTTATTGCGGCGCCGGGCATAGTAAGTGTAACATTTGTAAGAGTAAAAATTTGTAAAATACAAATGCGTGTTTCATCTTTATATCGCAATAATTAATTTTCTGCCGGTGCATTTAAATTACTGTTATTGTCTTCTTTCTCCTTTTTAAATGTTAGTTTACCAAACTTCCAGGTAAAATTAAGTGCAATAGATCTGAAAGGAATTTTGCGGGTACTGTTTACAATAAAATTAGGGCCTGATAATGTTGTTTGCTGTGTTACATATTTACTGAAAGCATTAATTCCACTGAGTGCAATGCTCCCTTTTTTGTTCCAGAACTGTTTGCGTATAGCGGTACTGTAAGAAATAAATGACGGATAGGTTCCCTGTGCTTCATGCCGTGCAGAATTAAAGTTGCCAAAAAATTCTGCCACCAATGTATTGCTAAATTGATAACTGGCATTTATATTAAACCGGTAATTAAAGCTATTAGAGTTGTAGCCCGCATCAATTGCATTGATGGTATGCCTGTAAAAAAAGCTCACATTACTGCGCACATCTAATTTAGTGTTGAAATGAAGGTCTGCAAAAAGATTAGTGCCCATATTTTTTTCTATCCCTATATTCTCCCTTGTGGTTACAGAAACATTTGTATAGGTTGAATCTCCTATTGGTAATGAAGGATAATAAACAACAAAAGGTTGTATATCATCATGATTTGCCCTGTAAAATAATGTTGCTGAAAACGATCCTTCCTTGCCCAGGTTTCGACTATAGCTTAGTTCTAAACGGTTACCGATCTCTGGCCTTAAGTAAGGGTTTCCCGTAGTAATATTATTGGGATCGCTAACATTTATATACGGATTAAGGTCGCGGTACTCGGGCCTTTCTATTCTTTTTGAATAGCTCAGTTTTAGTGTTTCTTTATCGTTCAGCTTTTTTAAAAAAAATAGGGATGGAACAAAAGTATTATAACCGGGCGTGCTTTCCTGCGCTTGCGCATTTGAAAAAAATGAATTGATCTCCGTACGCTCATAACGGCTACCGATTTTGGCATCAAAAAGTTTAGCCACCGGAAAACTAAGCTCTGCGTACAACGCATATACTTTTTGGTTATACTCAAGATGGTTTGATAAGGCAGAATCAAATACATATTTATTATACGCAGGTTGGTAACCTAACACATCCGAAGAACTGTTTACATCATAAAAATTTAATTTACCGCCAAAGCCCAGCTTAATATCTTTTGCTACAGGTTGGGTATAGTCAACAGCTATTTCTATTTGTTTTTCCTTGCCGGGGTTTGTACTATTGGTACCATAAATCAATGAATCCTGCGGCTGCAACAGTTGCGTATTTGCTGCTGCGTTATTAACATTTCCAAAGCTGGCGTTTGCGCCAATTTCCAGTTCCTGGTCTTCTTTTGCAAAGGTTCTTTTATAATTTAAAGCTGCGTCTATGTTATTGTTGGTAAATGAGTTATTGTTATTGTTGACAGTATGGGTTGATGAAAGCGTATTCGGCGGCTTTACTGAATCAAATACCAATAACGATTGGTCAACAAGCCCATAACCGCTATTGCCAAAATTGTTAAAAGCAAAAGATCCGGAAAAATTATTTTTTTCTTTAAAGGAATAGTCAAAACCTACACCGGATTGAAAACCGTGACGTTTAAAATCATTTGATCCATCCTGCTGTAACGACACCAATGTTTTAGCTACAGTATCAGATGAAAGCCGCTGATACTGAGTTGGTGTATTTGCGGCAAGTCGTGCATTGCCGCTAAAAAATGCATTCACCCCAAAACTGCCCTTGCGTGCATTAAAATTAAAAGAACCATTTTCATTTCTTGTTCCCGCAGTTAATGAAACATTTCCATTAATGCCTTGTACGGTACTTTTCTTTAGTATAATATTAATGATGCCACCCAAGCCCTGTGCATCATATTTTGCACCGGGGTTAGTAATCACTTCAATACTTTTTATCTGGCTGGCGGGTATAGATTGCAGCACATCGTTGATACTGCTGCCAAAAGCCGTGGATGGTTTACCGTTTATTAAAAAGCGTATGGATGAACTGCCTGCCAGCTCTACATTTCCGTCCACATCTACAGAAACCTGTGGCACTTTTTTCAATACATCTGTTGCTACACCCGATTGAGAAGTAATATCTTTTTCTGCATTAAAAACAAGTTTATCAATTTTGTCTTCAATTAGTTTTGTAGCGGAGGTAACGGTAACATTTTGCAGGTCCTTCGCTTTTTTAATCAGCAAAATATTTTTCAGGTCAATCACTGCATGATCCTGCTGCACACTGATATTATTGATGGTAAAAGCGTTGTAGCCAATGGATTCTATTATTACAGAAAATACACCCGTAGCTACATCTGTTACGGCAAAACTTCCATCCTGTTTTGTAGTTGATCCGTTAACGGGCTTTTTTTCGCCAGGTTTAAACAAACTAATGGTAGCATATTCAAGGGGAAGTTTGGTTAAGGAATCCATCACTTTTCCTGCTATTTTTGAATTGGCTCTTTTTTCTTTTTCCTGTGCAAAACCAGTAAAAATTGAACAAAATACGATAACGATTAGAATACTCTTTTTCACTTCCAAAATTTTGATAAGGGGCAAAGGTATTTTACGATTCTGAAGCAATTTAGATTTTTATACTTGCTAACTATAAAGCTTAGTGATGCCGTCTGGCCATCCCTTCCATACTATAAAAAAGGAGCTGTTAACCCCCTTTTTTGCTGACTATAATTTTTCGTATAATTTTCTAAGTGTTGTACGGGTTATTTGTTGCTCCCAATTTTTGCCGAGGGCATTTTCCCAAAGCGGTTTCATGCCGAGCGATACATCGATCATTTTATCAAACTCGCCGTTGCTTAAATTGGCGCAGATATTTTTTGGTATGTCTATCTGGTTTTTTTCTACCATGTATTTAAATTCTTTTACACCTTCTGGATAATAGTCCTGCAGATGATCAAAAACAATACAGTTGCCAATGCCGTGTTTTGTGCCCAGCAGATAACTTAAACCATAACTAACGGCATGGGCTACCCCAACCTGGCTGTAAGCAATACTCATTCCGCCGGCATAAGAAGCCATCATCAATTTATCATCAAAGTCTGCATCCCACCCGTCTTTATTTACATACACTTCCCTGCATAGCTGTAAGGCCTTTTCACCATAACTTTTGCTGAATTCGTTTAAGTAGGTACCGGTAAGGCTTTCTATACAATGGATATAACAATCCATGCCGGTATAAAAACGTTGATTGGCGGGTGCATTGGCTGTTAATTCAGGGTCCAATACTATTTGGTCAAATGGAGTAAAATCTGAGTTCATACCAAGCTTTTTTGTTGGCCCCGTTAATACAGTGGTACGGCTTACTTCTGCACCAGTACCGCTAAGCGTAGGTATACCCGCTTTATATACACCAGGCTGCTTTACCAAATCCCATCCCTGGTAATCGGCGCTGCTACCGGGGTTATTCATCATGAGTGAAACTGCTTTTGCCAAATCCATTGCGGAACCACCGCCAATGCCAATTACGCCGCTAACTGTTCCAAATTCTTCTTTTAGCTGGTTGGCCAGTTTATCTACATATGTTGTTTTGGGCTCGTAGGTAACATCAACAAAAATAATTTTGTCTTTGCCACGCAAAGGTACCCTGCCGGCAAGTGGCTTACCCTCAAAGAAATGATCCACTAAAAAAATCATGGGCGCTTCGCCTTTGCGGTTAGGTTGCAGTATTTCGTCCAGTTGGTTGAAAGCGCCACGCCCGTAAACAACGTAGCCAATCATTTTAAAGTTTCTAAAATTCATGCTGCAAATTTCGAATAAAACATCAACATCTTTACAAAGAATTTTTGGTGAGGTTAGGAAAATTTTAAAGAGCTAAAATTATTGCCGAATTGATTATACTTTGCCGCAGCATTTCTAATTTATAATTCGTGTTTAAAAATTCGTGCAATGGGGGTTTAAGCGGGAAATTATTTTATCAACTCATCTATATCTTCATCACCTTCAAGGTTATTCATCTGGCGCAAAATATAGTTATCGCGATAGGCAACATAATTGCTTAATGGTTTTATAGTGTATACTTTAGGGTTGGGCAATGTTGCTGCTATCATGGCCGCTTCTGCCCGGCTAAGATTTTTGGCATCTTTATTAAAATATACTTTTGATGCTGCCTGAACACCAAAAACCCCTTTGCCCATTTCTGCCACATTCAGGTACATTTCTAAAATTCTTTTTTTACTCCATAGTTTTTCAATCATAAAAGTAAAATATATTTCAAGGCCTTTTCTAAACATGCTTCTACCCTGCCATAAAAAAACATTTTTTGCTACCTGCTGGCTGATGGTGCTGGCTCCCCTTACCTTGTTGGTGTGTTTTTTATTGTATTTCATGGCCATCTTTATGGCCTTTATATCAAAACCATTATGATCGGGAAATAGCTGGTCTTCACTGGCCATTACTGCCAGCTTTATATTGGGGCCCATTTCATCAAAGCTGATGTAATCCCGGCTTAATCCATAACCCTGTAAAAGGCTGGCTGTTTGTGTAAGGGTGATAGGAGGGTTTACCCATTTACAGAAAATGATATAAACAAATTGTAAAATAAAAAGCCACAAAAAAACTTTTTTAATAATACGCCAGGCTTTCTGCATAGGATAACCGCTTAATTTTTATGCAATATACAGCTTACCCTTTTTTATTATTAGTAACATCAACGTATACCAGCGAATATTTTTTCCCAATCACCATTCCTTTGTCTCCCAGTTTATACATCAAGTATCCAATGCCTGCCAAAGCAATAGAGGCAATTAGTAACGGCGGACTAAATTTTTCCCTGTCTACCAGGTAAACTACTCCGCTCGCTACAGCAAGCAAAATGCCGCCCCCCATTAATACTGCGCCGCTGGTAGTTGCACTAAACCTGCGGCCTGTTTTGCCAATGGCTTTTATTTGATTGTAATGATATTGATAATGATAGCTGGAAACTGTGTCGAGTATATAAACACCTAATGTTGTTGGAACCTGTTGCACCACAAACTGGCGCAAATACAACGTGTCGTGCTGTATTTTTGTAATTAATGCCTCTATATAGCTTCCCTGGTCATTAGTAAAACTAATATTGTTTCCTGCATAATAGGTTGCAATAGTTTTATGATTTTTTTTGAATAAAATAAAATCGGCCGACTGGCTAAAAAGGTGCTGACCAAGAAGGAGGGAAATAAGCAAAAGGGTTAGCTTCATACTGTAAAATAAATACAAGTGGCGACAAAAAAGAATTTGATTAGTTAATGTTTTGCATTTGAATAAAAAACGCCCACAATTAATATTGCGCCAAATATTATCAATATTAATCCCAATATTTTATTGATGAGCGAAACGTTTTTATTGTTGAGCTTGGTTCTGAGTTTTTCTGCTAAAACAACTTTTAAAATATCGGAAGCTCCGTTCAAAATAAGACAGGTAGCAAAAATAATAATACGCTGGTTAACGGTGTGTGTTGCCGCAAGCGCTGTAGCGGTGGTTAGCCAAAAAAACATTAACAGGGGGTTGAGCGCATTTATAAAAAATCCCGAAGCTACCAGCCTTGCATGTGTTCCAGCTGTAATAACTATTTTGTTTTCATCTTCTTTAAGATGTGTTTTTTTAAAAAGCAGGTAAAATATACCAAGGCCAATTAAAATAAAACTGCCTGTTAAGCCTATAGTTTTTTTAAAATCCAACAAATGTGTCAGCACCTCTGTAAATACATTGCTCAATATAACCAGCACCAAATCGCTCAGCCAAACACCAGCTACAAAACTGAGCCCCCCGGCCCGACCATTATTGATGCTTTGCTTTATGATGGTAAATATTACCGGCCCTACCGTAAATATCAACAGCAGGCTAACAGCAAAACCTTTTAATATCGCTTCAATCATTAATAAAAAAATGAAATGGACTATAGAAGGTGAAGATAAAAAATAAAGCCGATGAGAGAAATTAATTACTTTCTTTTATAAATAGGTACAGTACTACAAGGTTCTCCATACATAATGCTTTTAGCAACCGGCCTTAGTAATTGGGTGGCTTGTAAATAAGCCGCTTCGCCAACCGGCACTTCGCCGCATCCTTTTATCACTACTTTTTTATCTGCAAATTCTGCCACGGGCAATTGCGCAATATTTTTTAATAGCAATGTTTTTTTTACTTCTTCCTCGGTACCAAAAAAAACCTCTTTGGCAACTGGTTGCAGATAACTTACTGCCAGCATGTATGCCCACATGGGTATAACTGCATCAGCACTACAGGTTACGGCTACTATTTTATTGTTATAAATTGTAAGGTCAAGGTTTTTAAGATTTTCCCTAAAATCTTTTTCTTTTAGTATTAACCCCATAAACAAATAATCCTTCATATCAAACAGGGCAATTTCTTCCTGAGGGTAATAATCCTCCAGGTTTAGGGATATTATCCCGCTTTCGCTTACCTTATTTACAAATGTTTCTTCCATTGATACAAAATTAACACATATAGGTTTGTATTTGTTTATTACGGTTTTCGATAGCCGAAAATCTTTATCACATAAAAAAAGCCAGGCTTTTGCCCGACTGCAATAACTATAAATCTTAATTAATAAATTTTACTTCTGTTATCCTGAACGTTAGCTGCTTTTTTTAAAGATTCGAAAAAGCTATAGGTTGTTTGCACCATGGTTTTTGTTTTTTCAGAAGCCTGCATTGCAAGAGCTTCAGCGGTATCGGCTGTTTTATTACCAATACTGTTAACTTTTAAAACGTATACACCATTTGTGCCGGCAATTGGCGCAGATATTTTAGTTTGATATGTTTTATCAAATGCTGCACCAATCAGCTTCGGCTCCTGGCCAATGCCATTGATTATTTGTGCAATAAATGTAATGGATGAATCGGCACCTGCAACACCAACCGGAACTTTATACACTGCTGCTGCTGCATCAAGTGTTGAAGCCGGCAATAATTTTTTTGAAATCTCTTCGGCCTTTTTCAAATTACGAACAGTCAATTCTGCCATTGGCCGGGCTGTTTTTGCATCTGGTAAACCTTCCGGTTGAATTTTTTCTACTGCTGCCACAATAAACTGATCTTCTATGTTAAACGCTTCACTTACATCGCCCTGCTTTGCTTCAAAAGCCCATTTTATTAATTGTCTTGCATCTTGTAAAGAACCTAACTGGTAATCGTTTTCTTTTACAAGAGTTGGTATATCTATTTTTCTAAGCCCGTTTTTTGCGGTATAGGTTTCTATTGCTTTGGCGGTTCTTGCTTCGCCTGAAAGTTTTGTTGCCTGAGTGTTGGCAAGGTTAATTGTTTCGTCGCTTGGTAGTATTTCTTTTCCAACAAAAGCTATTTTGTATGCCGTTTCAAAATTCTTTTGGCTTAATACTTCTAAGTAATGATAGCCAAAATTTGTTTTAACAATTTTTTTATCCCCTGTATTACCATAAAAAATAGCCTCTGCAAATTCCCTGGCAAGGGTGGTAAATTGGGTAGATGGAAAATCATATTCGCCTTTTTTATCCTTACTTCCCTGGTCATCACTATACATCAACACCATTTTATTAAAATCCTCTCCGCCCCTTATTGCTGTTTCAATACTGTCAATACGGGCTTTTGCAATACTGTCATTAAGTGTTGGTTCGCCCGTTTGTGGATTACTTGTTGCAATTAATATGTGACGGCATTTTACACTATCCGGTAATTGCCTATTGCCAATCATTTTAGCCAATACAATGTTTTTTCCGTCTAAATAAGGGCCATATACAGCACCATTTGCCAAGCCTGCAATTGTATCTTTTTGCGCCATGGTTAATTTTGATTTTGCTGTGTAGCTGTCATCAAATTTTATTGCGCTCATATTTCTTGCTACAAAAGCTTTTGCACTGGTGTCTGCCACAAAAGCTTGTTTTAAGTTAGCTACCAGTTCAATTGTTTTAGTGGTATCTGCACTGCTTGGGTTTGCACTAAAGCTTACATAACTAATATATCTTCCGCCATCTTGTTTGTAAATATTTTTATGCTTACTCATATAATCAATCAACTCCTCATCACTTACTTTTACGGTACTATCGCTGATAGTATTATAGGGCACTGCTACATAAGAAATGTTGGAAAATGTTTTATTGTCTGCTTTATCCTGTTGCTGCATCCAGGTTGGGTAATAAGCGCTTGCTGCTAATAATGACGTGTATTTATTAGCTAATGTTTGCAGTTTTAATGGCTCTATAATTTGAGCGTCAATAGCATCCCTTTGATCCCCCTTTGCTTTTTTTGCCTGTATCCACCATTGCCTCGCTTTTTCAATATCGTATTGCCCGGTTGCTTTATCAGTAAACGCTTGCTTTAATGTTTGAGGCGCATCATCGCTAAACATAATACTGCTTAATTCTTTTGGAGAAAAAACAAGACCCAGTTTTTCAAATTCTTTATTTAATATTATTTCTGCTACCAGTTGATCCCAGGCGCTTTGGCGAACCTGGTATAATTCTGACCCCGTAACACGGCCTCTTTGGTCTTCTATTTTTTTAACTTTATCTATTAAGATTTTGCTGTCAATAGACTCTCCATTAATTTTACCAATGGATGTACTGGTGCCGCTACGATTATTAGCCGACCTGGAATCCATCATTATAAAACCAATTAAACTAAGGGCAATTACGCCAATTACTATGGCCGACCCTTTTTCACGAATATTCTGAATAATCTGCATTGTTTACTTAAATTAAAATGGACGGCAAAAATAGGGTAAATAAGTATATGAACAAACTGTGGATAACACTTCAAAATGAAGATTGGGCAAGCGATTGGTAAATTAGTAATTTAAATCAATATTGATTTTAAATAATTATTTATTTTATTAGTATTAACATACCCTTGTTAATAAGGACTGTTTTCTGTTGATAAGGATGGTTTTAGTATTCAAAAAAGGGGGAAACTTAGGTTAAAACTTACCTTATTAAAAAAGATAGATAGGGGTTATGTTAACTTACAACTATTTATCAGGTAGTTGATTAACATAGGTAAACTTCTATATTAAATTAAAATTATCCTCATTTAATTTTATTAACTGTTGTGTACAAATACCGATTTACTTATTTATAATCATTGGTGGCTAAAATATAAATTTTAAATTAAATGTTAATTACCTGTTGAATAGGGTGTATAAAATGATTAATTTAATTTTACAAAAATGTAGAAAATTTAATTTCCACAAATTAACATCCCTAGTAATAATAAGTTTATTTAAAATAGAAAAATACTAATACATATTATGATAGATATTAACACTGCAAAAGCAAATATTAAAACAAACGGTTTTTTAAATATTGATCTTGACCCGGCTCTGGATCTGTTTGCCGAAATTGAAAATTTAAAAAAGCAAAAAAACGCCATTGTACTGGCACATTATTACCAGGAACCAGATATACAGGATGTAGCTGATTTTATTGGGGATAGCCTGGGGTTGGCACAACAGGCAGAAAAGACAAAAGCTGATATTATTGTTTTTGCGGGTGTGCATTTTATGGCAGAAACAGCCAAGATACTTAATCCACAAAAAAAAGTATTGTTACCAGATTTAAAAGCTGGCTGTTCCTTAAGTGATAGTGCTCCTCCTGCCTTATTTAAATTGTTTAAAGACAAATACCCAAATCATATAGTTATTTCTTATATAAATTGTTCTGCCGGAATGAAGGCTTTAAGTGATATTATTTGTACCAGCAGTAATGCCGAAAAAATAATTGAGAGCCTGCCCAAGGAACAAGAAATAATATTTGCTCCTGATAAAAATTTGGGAGCTTACTTAAATAAGAAGACGGGTAGAAATATGATTTTATGGAATGGAGCCTGTATGGTACATGAAATATTTAGTTTGGAAAAAATTACTAAATTAAAAATCCGTCACACACAGGCAAAGGTAATTGCACATCCAGAGTGTGAAGAGCATGTTTTGCGTATAGCTGATTATATTGGCAGTACAACCGGCTTACTAAAATACTCAATAGAGAATGAAGCAAAAGAATTTATTGTGGTAACAGAAACGGGTATACTACATCAAATGCAAAAGAGCAGCCCTAATAAAACTTTTATTCCTGCGCCTCCAAATAATAGTTGTGCATGTAACGATTGCCCGCATATGAAATTAAATACACTTGAAAAATTATACCTGTGTATGGAATATGAAACTCCGGAAATTACGATGGATGACAACCTATTGATATTAGCTAAAAAGCCTATTGAAAGAATGCTGGCAATTAGCAAACAATATGGTTTGTGATTTTAAAGGATATTTAATTTTTATACTGTTTGTTTTGTTTGCGTATATTTTTAAAAAACAAGTATCTTTAGTTAGATAGGTAATTGTATAATTGTTGGTACACATTTACTTCTTACAATTTTATTTATAAATTTATTTTATGGCTATTCCTTCAGTAGATCTTGCTGAGTTTTTAAGCGGTGACGCAAAACGAAAAGCAACCTTTGTTAAGGAATTAGGAAATGCTTATGAGGATGTAGGTTTTGTAGCAGTAAAAAATCATGGAGTGCCAGATGAATTAATTGATGAATTATACAAACAGGTTCAGCTATTTTTTTCCTTACCCTCCGCAAAAAAAATATCTTATAAAGATCCTGTTCTTGCAGGGCAAAGAGGATATACATCTTTTGGTAAAGAACATGCAAAAGGTAGTGATATACCTGATCTAAAAGAATTTTACCAATATGGACAAGTGCCGCAAGATAATTATAATGAAGAAGAATATCCTCCAAATATTTCTGTATCAGAATTACGAGGATTTAATCAGACTTTCGAAAAAGCTTACCGGGCATTTGAAAAATCAGGAAAGGCTTTATTGCAGGCTATTTCACTCTATCTTGGTTTAGATGAATTTTACTTTGATGATTATATACATAATGGTAATTCTATTCTTCGTGCTATACATTATCCACCAATTACAACAGAGCCAAAGAGTGCCATTAGAGCAGAACAGCATGAAGATATTAACCTGATAACTTTACTGGTAGGGGCTTCTGCCGATGGGTTACAGATTTTGACAAAAAAAAATGAATGGGTTGCGGTTACATCTTTACCCGAGCAGATTGTTGTAAATGTTGGTGATATGTTGCAACGGTTTACCAATAATAAATTAAGAAGTACAACGCACAGGGTGGTAAAT
>JANYGZ010000043.1 GCA_025362235.1 Ferruginibacter sp.
CAAACGGTTTGCACTTGTTTTTGAACAAACCTATACCCGCTTTCTTGATTTACAAAAAGCCGAAATGCAGGCAAGAGAGGCGTTGATTGAAGCAGGTCTGGAAAGGGTGCGAAGCAGGACGATGTCCATGCAAAAAAGTGATGAACTGGCTGAAACTGCAGCTGAAGTGTTCAGGCAATTGATATCGTTAGGTATTGACCCCAATCGTTTGTATATCGGCATCATAAAAGGAGAGACGGGAGATATGGAAATGTGGGCTACCGATGAAGATGGTACGCAGGTAGGTCATAAATTCATGTTCAATAAAAATGAGAATGCATCTGTTCTGAAATTGTATGATGGATGGAAAGCCAAAAAAAAATCGGTGATAGTGGATATGCAGGGAAAAGAACTGGAAGATTATTTTCACTACCTGAATAATGTAATGCATATTCCCTTCAAGGATGGCCTTACTCAAAAGCGAAGGGTGCAGAGTGTGGCTTATTTCAGCAAAGGGTTTATTGGTATGGCTTCACCCGATGGACAAGGTAATGAGACGATACAATTAATTGAACGGTTCGCTGCCGTATTCAATCTTACTTATACCCGTTTTCATGACTTGCAAATTGCGGAGGCACAAACACACAAAGCAAATATAGAAGTTGCCCTTGAACGGGTGCGTGCAAGGGCATTGGCCATGCAGCAACCGGAAGAACTGGTTGAAGTGGCGGAAGTGCTACGGCATGAAATGGGATTGCTGGGTGTAGAAGAACTGGAGACAAGTAGCATTTACATTCATGATGAAAACTCCGAAAAAGCTGAATGCTGGTATGCAATAACAGATATCCGTATGCCGAAGAAAAAACTAATTGCAGACCATATTACCATAGCCTTGCCCGAAACATGTGTGGGCCGGGAAATGCTTGCGTTTTATAATTCAAATAAAAAACAAATTTCCATTCCTATGCAGGGTACCAACAGAAGGGAATGGATTGAATACTGTTCAAAAGTGTCAACTAAATTGGGAGGATTTTATGGTGAAACAATTCCTGACCGTACCTATCATTTATACAAATTCTCCAACGGTGCCATTGCTGCTGCTACGCCCGGCAACATATCTGCAGAAAGTTGGGAGTTGTTGCAAAGAACAGCTTCCGTTTTTTCGTTGGCCTATTCCCGCTTTAAAGATCTAACCCAGGCCCGGTTTGACTTACAACAACTGAAAACAGAAAAACAAAGAGCCGAAGAAGCATTGACCGAACTGCAGGTAACACAAAAGCAATTGATACAATCCGAAAAAATGGCCTCATTGGGAGAACTCACTGCCGGCATTGCACATGAAATACAGAACCCTCTAAACTTCGTCAATAATTTCAGTGAAGTAAGTAAAGAGTTGCTGGATGAAATGAAAACAGAATTAGACAATGGCAACATGATCGATGCAAAGGATATTGCCAATGATGTTATTCAAAATTTAGAAAAAATAAATCACCACGGCAAGAGAGCCGATGCTATTGTAAAAGGTATGCTGCAACATTCACAAAAAAGTACAGGACAAAATGAATCCACCGATATTAATGCTTTATGTGATGAATATTTGAGACTTGCCTATTATGGATTAAGAGCAAAAGATAAATCCTTTAACGCCACGCTAAAAACCGATTTTGATGAAAGTATTGGAAAGATAAATATCATTCCGCAGGATATGGGAAGGGTGATTCTAAATTTAATCAACAATGCATTTTATGCTGCAAATGAAAAGCAAAAGGCTGAAAGCTTAAAGCTGAAAGCTGGGGGCAAAGAGTACGAACCAACGATTTCAGTGAGCACCAAAAATAATGGTGGCAATATTGAAATAATAGTCGCTGACAATGGTAATGGCATCTCACAAAAAATTGTTGATAAAATATTTCAACCATTCTTTACTACTAAACCAACAGGGTCAGGTACAGGATTAGGTTTGAGTTTAAGTTACGATATTGTAAAAGCACATGGTGGGGAAATAAAAGTAGAAACAAAGGAAGGAGAAGGTTCGGAGTTTATTATTGTTTTACCAATCAACAACCAATCATGAAAAAATTGCTTGCTTCATTGCTCTTAACATTGCTTCTATTTACTAAGTCATTTGCCCGGAATGATTTACCCCCTGTTTATGTAATTACAACGGATAGCGGTGCTTGCTACACTATTCCTAACACCCAATGGCAAGGCCTGGAAGATAAAAATGGCAAGCTAACTTTTGAGCAGGTGCGTACAGATCTGGTAGCTATCAATTTTTATTATAGTAAAGACAGCAAGTGGTTGTCAGATAAAACAGTTCATTGTTATTGGATAAGGTATCTCTTAAAAAATACAATGAACCATTCCGCCAAAATCTGTTTGTCTACTTCTTATGGAAATTACCATGGACGATCAGATTATTATTTGATCGACGCCAACAACAAAATAACGCATAAGGCTAATGGATTTTTAAATAGCTGGAGTGAATTGAGTGGGTTTAAAGAATTCAGGGTTGTTCCAATAGAATTGAAAGCAGGTGAGGAAATAGTTGTTTATTGGCGGGTTGAAAATCCCCACTATGCTTTCCAATTTAATAATATACGAGTTGGATTTTGCACTACCGAAAACATGATGCAGCAAATGTATGCCGCATCACAAACCAATTATGAGAATGCCATGCAGGACCTGTTCATTGTAGGGGTATTAGCCTTTGCCAGCCTGTTCATCTTTTTCTTTTATATCATCATCCGCGAAAAAGTATATCTCTATTTTGCGCTGTATCTTTTTGCACTTAGTATTGGCAGGTTCAACGTACGCCAACGCGGTGAAATGTACTCTATTTTCTTCAAAAGCTATCCGGTGGTATATGAATACCTTTATCAGGCGATTTGGTTCTTTTCTGTATTCTTTCTTATCCTTTTTATAAGGCATTTACTGCAAACAAAAGAGTTGTTTCCAAGGTGGAACCGGTTCCTTGCAACAGTGAATACAGTGTACGCAGCTACTTATTTGATATATTTTCTTGTTTTCGCTATAAATCATTACAACAAAACTTTAGATTTAGTTGAAACATGTGTGCAAGTATTATTGTCGTTAACCATTCCGGTTACTTTTTTAATTTCATTCAGGTATTACAAAAACAATATAGTGTTAACCTATATTGTTTTGCCACTCCAAAGTGTTTGGAGTATTTGTTGGTCTGTAAATAATATTTCAACTCAGTTCAATGTCAACATATTTCCAATCTTAGTGGAAAACTGGTTCGGCTTTGAAACCATACTATTGATTTGCTTAGTGATGGCATTTTCGTGGATTCTGCTACAGCGCTTCGGGGATTTAAAAAAGCAAATTGTACAAAAAGAGTTAGAGAAAGAAATTGAGAAAAGGACCCTTATAGAAAACCAGAAAACAGCACTGGAAGAGCAAGTGGCCGAACGAACTGCTGATTTAAAGCAATCTCTTGACCACTTAAAATCTACCCAGGCCCAGCTCATTCAATCAGAAAAAATGGCTTCTCTTGGAGAACTCACTGCAGGCATTGCACATGAAATACAAAACCCATTGAATTTTGTAAATAATTTTAGTGAAGTAAATTCGGAATTAATTGAGGAATTAAAAAGGGAAAAGTCAAAAGTAAAAAATGAAAGAGATGACCAACTGGAAAGTGAATTATTAAATGATATTGCAGAAAATGAGAAAAAAATAAACCACCACGGCAAACGTGCGGATGCGATTGTAAAAGGAATGCTGCAACATTCGCAAAAAAGTTCAGGAAAGAAAGAGCCAACAGATATTAATGCTTTGTGCGATGAATATTTACGTCTGGCCTATCATGCCCGCCTGAATGCCATCGGCGGGCAGGGTCTTCGTGCTAAAGACAAAACCTTCAATGTAACCATGCAAACAGATTTTGATGAAAGCCTGTCTGCCGACGAGGCAGGTATCGGTAACATCAACATTGTTCCACAGGATATTGGAAGAGTGTTGTTGAATTTAATTAACAATGCGTTTTATGCGGTGAATGAAAAGCAAAAGGCTGAAAGCCTGCCTACCGGACAGGCAGGCTTAAAGCTGAAAGCTGAGAGCAAAGCGTACGAGCCAACGATTTCAGTAAGCACTAAAAGGATTGGTAGCAATATTGAAATAAGAGTCACCGACAATGGTAATGGTATTCCACAAAAAATAGTTGATAAAATTTTCCAGCCATTCTTTACTACCAAGCCAACCGGCCAGGGAACGGGATTGGGGTTAGGTTTGAGTTATGATATTGTGAAGGCACATAGTGGTGAAATAAAAGTAGAGAGCAAGGAGGGTGAGGGTGCGGAGTTTATAATTCAATTGCCTGTTATCTAAATCAGAATTTTCAAGATTAGCAGGATTAGATTAAAACATTATTCTTGTGCATAAAACCATCAAACAAAAAAATCATGAAAATCATTTAATCCTATAAATCATGGTTCAGACAATTTACGATATTGTAAAAGCGCATGGCGGTGAAATAAAAGTAGAAACGAAAGAAGGAGAAGGAAGTGAGTTTATTATTCAATTACCTGTTATCTAAATCAGAATTTTCAAGATTAGCAGGATTAGATTAAAACATTATTCTTGTGCATAAAACCATCAAACAAAAAAATCATGAAAATCATTTAATCCTATAAATTATGGTTCAGACAATTTACGATATTGTAAAAGCGCATGGTGGCCAAATAAAAGTTGAAACAAAAGAAGGCGAAGGTTGTGTGTTTACAATTCAACTACCGGTATTATAACCCTAATTTATAGAAGCTTTATAAAACCAGCCTATCAAAAAAATAATATAAACTCCGTACAAGAAGTATGAAAAAAGAAGCTGCAAAGATCAACTTTTCAAAATTGAAATTCGGAAAACTGCCTCCTTTAAATGATCCCCGTACTTTCAGGTTATCAGGTTATTTACAAAAAGAAAATTTACCCCCCATCCCTAAAAAATTCAATTGGGGCAAAAAAATTAAACAGGATAACTGGGGAGCTATGGGTAACTTAAAAATAAATAATTGTACCAGTGCAACAGCGGGTCATTTAATTATGGCGTGGACAGTTAATACCGGCCGTTTAAAAAGGCCAACTGATGAAGCTATAATAAAAGCCTATAGCGCCGCTTCTGGTTACGATCCTAAAAAGCCGGAAAAAGATGAAGGAGTTGAAGCGATAAAATTTCTTAACTACTGGCGCAAAAACCCAATTTCCGGCAATCAAATAATTGCTTTTGCAAAACTTGAGGAAAAAAATCGTGAGCAATTAATGCAAACTATTTACCTGTTTGGTGGTTGTTATGTGGGCATCAATCTTCCTAAGTCGGCACAGCGCCAATATAACACAACAAAAAAATGGACCATACCAAGAGGAGGAAAAAAAAGCGATGCAAAAAAGGGATCGTGGTTTGGACATGCCATTTTAATTACAGGGTATAAGGATGAAGAGCTACGCATTATTACATGGGGCAAAGAAATGATAATGACCATTGATTTTTGGGAAGCTTATAGCGACGAATCTTACGCTGTATTCAGTGAAGCTTTTATTAGAAATGATAAAACACCTACTGGGGTTGACGTAGCTATTTTGCGAAATGATATTGAAACCTTAGAGAAAAAAAAGCGGGTACTTAAACCCGCTGGTAATAACTCCAGGTAAGTTAAAAAAAGTAGCGTTTTTTTAACGATTTCCTTTATTTGGAACTCCTCCCAATTTAAGGGGTTTTTCTTTTGAAGCAGCCTTTTTAGGAGCTGCTTTCTTGCTAGCGGTTGCTTTTTTTACAGTTGCCATAATGTTATTTTTTATTGAGTTAATATTTACAAACCTGGCATTAATATAATAGTCGTAAAACTATTTTAAATAACCAGCCTTTCCTATAGCAATATAATTAAATTATTCCAGTACTCCCTATATTCAGTTTTCTTTTGGTAAAAAATTGGCTTTTGTTAACCTCAAAGTTTTCCATAAGCTATTACAGAATTATACCGGTGTGTTTCAAATTGTCTTTGTCTGTAAAACTACGTGTATGCCGCAGAGTTTATCGCATGAAAAATGGCAAAACAACAAAAGTTAATTATCTTTCATTACCATGATTAAATCAATAGCTCAAACCTGCCGGTTGCCAATTATCATGACGGCTAAAAATGCTGATGTTATCAGAATGAACAAGGACATCCAAAAAACAAATTCAATAACACACCTTATTAAATTATTGTTGCTTTTTGGGGTAGTTATATTCTACCTGGGATGCACACAAAACAATAACCAAAAAACAAATTTAAAAATAGTAAATGATACTTTTGTAACTCCCCATATAACCTTTCTCGCTAATCTTGCCGATAGCAATAAACCTGTTAAACTTTTACTGGTTAATGCTCCTAAACCAGTCACCATTACTGTTCCGGTAAAATACAAAACTGATTATATTGCCCATTCAGCAAGTGGTTCCAAAACAGATCATTTATCAACCCCGGTAACACATTCTTTCTTTGACACCATTACTAATTTACCTATTGCGGCAGATGCACAAGGCAGGGGATTTTTCACTACTTACAATACAGATAACGGACTTGCCCTTGACCAGGTTTATTGTAGTTATAAGGATAGAAAAGGTAATCTCTGGTTCGGCACCAATGGCGGCGGCGTAAGCAAATACGATGGTAAAAGTTTTACTAATTATACTACTGCGCAGGGGCTCACTGATAATGTAGTTTGGAGTATTGTTGAAGATAAAGTGGGTAACCTTTGGTTCGGCACTATTGGAAGAGGTGTAAGCAAGTATGATGGTGAAAGTTTTACCAATTATACCACAGCACAGGGCTTACCCAATAATGTAATATGGAGTATTGCAGAAGATAAGCTGGGCAACCTTTGGTTCGGCACAGATGGAAGCGGAGTAAGCAAATACGATGGTAAAAGCTTTACCAATTATACCACGGCACAGGGGCTTGCCGGAAATATTGTAAGGTGTATTATGGAAGACAAGGCGGGTAACCTTTGGTTTGGCACAGATGAAAATGGCATAAGTAAATACGATGGTAAGGCTTTTACAAATTATACTACAACAGAGGGCCTGTCTAATAATGCAGTAAGGAGTATGATACAGGATAAGCAGGGCAATTATTGGTTTGGTACACAAGGAGGCGGGCTAAGCAAATATGACGGTATCAATTTTGTTACTTATACCACTGCACAGGGGCTCGCCAATAATGTTGTTAGGGATATTGCTGAAGATAAAACAGGCAATATCTGGATTGGTACCGATGGTGGCGTAAGCAAATATGATAATAACTATTTTACCAATTACAACACAGCCCAGGGACTTGTTAACAATGTAGTAAGGAGCATCACCGAAGATGAAAAAGGCAATCTGTGGTTTGGTACTTTTGGGGGAGGTATAAGTAAATATGCTGGTAAAAGTTTTACCAATTTCACCATAGTACAGGGGCTGGCCAATAATATAATTTGGACCGTTGCCGACGATAATACCGGAAACCTTTGGTTTGGTACAAATGGTGGAGCAAGTAAATATGATGGTAAAAGTTTTACCAATTACACTACTGTCCAGGGATTGCCCAATAATGTAATTCATTGCATTGCAAAAGATAATAAGGGCAATCTTTGGCTGGGCAGTTCGCAGGGAGGTGTCAGTAAATATGATGGCAAAAGTTTTACCAATTACACTACAGCCCAGGGGCTTGCCTATAATGATATTTTTTGCATTACCGAAGATAAAGCGGGTAACCTCTGGTTTGGCGGTGCAGGAGGTGGAGTAAGTAAATATGACGGGAATAGCTTTACTAATTATACTACTGTACAGGGGCTTGCCAGTAATACAATTTATAGTATCACTGAAGACAAAAAAGGCAATTTATGGTTTGGCAGTTTAGGTGGTGGTGTAAGTAAATTTGATGGAAAAAGCTTTACCAATTATACTACTGCACAGGGGCTTGCCAACAATACTGTTTGGGTGATAACAGAAGATAAGCTTGGGAACCTTTGGTTCGGCACCCAGGCAGGGCTAAACCTGTTACGAAATAAAACACTGGACAGTATTGTTGACATTACAAAGGAAACTTTTACTGGAAAACTTTTTGAAACCTTTACAACAAAAGATGGGCTTCCGGATAATTTTATCACTCAGGTTGTACCCGTCAATGATCAAAAATTATACATTGGAACCAACCTTGGAATAGGTGAACTGATCCATCAAAATCTTAACGACGGTATAGGAAAAAAATGGGCGGTGGGTAAGATATTTAATTCCCTTACAGGCTACCCTGTAAAAGATGTAAACGCAGGGCCAGGCGCCATGTTTAAGGATGGTAAAGGGGTTTTCTGGATTGGCACTGGGTCAGACAGAACAGGATTAGTGCGTTTTGATCCCGGGGCAATTATTAATGAAAATCTTACCCCGCCTGAAATTGTTCTTGAAAGTATAAAGATAAATAATGAAAATATTTGCTGGAATGATTTAATTACAAAACGGGATGGTAAACATGCAGATGGCAATGCCGCTGCCACTGCCCTGAACATTACAGAAGAAGTGACCACTTTCGGCAGGCAATTGAGCAGTGTTGAAAGGGATTCTATGCGTGAGAAATTCGGAACCATTTCTTTTGACGGCATCATAAAATGGCACCCAATTCCTGAAAAACTGGTGCTTCCACATCGTTACAATGATATCAATTTTGATTTTAATGCTATTGAAACAGGAAGAAATTTTTTGGTAAAATATCAATATATTCTTGAAGGTTATGATAAAGGCTGGAGCCCCGCAAGTAATAAAAATTTTGCCAGTTTCGGTAATATGTATGAAGGTGATTATACTTTTAAAGTAAAAGCCCAAAGCCCCGAAGGTGTTTGGAGTAAACCTATCACCTATTCTTTTAAAGTACTGCCTCCGTGGTGGCGAACCTGGTGGATGTATTTGGGATACATTTTACTCGCTACCGTATTGATTTTATTTTTTGTACGCTGGAACAACAGGCGCATCATTTATCAAAAGAAAATACTGGAGCATAAAGTAGCAGCGGCTACAATAGAAATAAGAGAAGAAAAAGAAAAAGTGGAAGTGCAGAAGAAACAAATAGAAGAAACTCTTCATGAATTAAAAGGTACACAAGCCCAGTTAATACAGTCCGAAAAAATGGCAAGTCTTGGTGAATTAACAGCAGGCATTGCACATGAAATACAAAACCCTTTGAACTTTGTAAATAATTTTAGTGAAGTAAGTAATGAATTGATAGAAGAACTAAAAAATGAAAAATTAAAACCCAAAAGTGAAAGGGACGAACTTTTAGAAGATGAAATACTAAATGACATTACCCAAAATCTTCAAAAAATAAATCACCACGGCAAACGAGCTGACGCTATTGTAAAAGGAATGCTGCAACATAGCCGCAGCAACAGCGGTATAAAAGAACCCACCAATATAAACAAACTGGCTGATGAATACCTGCGTCTCTCCTACCATGGCCTCCGTGCGAAAGACAATTCTTTTAATGCAATGTTTAAAACCGATTTTGATGAAACAATCGGAGAAATAAATATTGTTCCCCAGGATATTTGCAGGGTGTTATTGAATTTGTTCAACAACGCATTTTATTCGGTGGCAGAAAAGAAAAAACAAATTGATGCAGACCTTCCGGCCCGCCAAACAGTGTATGAACCTACTGTAACTGTAGCTACAAAAAAACTGGCTGATAAAATTTTGATCAGTGTACGTGATAATGGACCAGGCATACCGCAAAAAATTATAGACAAAATTTTTCAACCGTTTTTTACCACCAAGCCAACAGGCCAGGGAACAGGGTTGGGTTTATCTTTAAGTTATGATATTGTAAAAGCACATGGCGGGGAAATAAAGGTGGAGACAAAGAAAAGTGAAGGCAGTGAGTTTATTATTTTGTTGCCTGTTGTCTGAATCACTGATTATAAAGATTAAAGGATTTCACGGATTTGCAACATGGGGCATTTGAATGCCCGTTTTGAATACTTATAATTTTTTGTATGCAATACATTATTATTATTAAAATTTCTCAGCTAAGAATAAGGAATAAGCTGTTTTTTCTCTTTTTATTGATGCTGCAGGTAATGTTTGTTAGGGGACAATTAGCACAAAATAATTTTTATTTAAATAACGAAATAAGGTTTGAACGGTTGGCTATTGAAAATGGGTTGTCCAATAATATAGCTTTTGGTATGACGCAGGACAAAAATGGTTTTATGTGGTTTGCTACCCTGGATGCTTTGATTAAATATGACGGCTACACGCTAACACGTTATCAGAACAATCCACAAGATACCAATAGCTTGGGTGATAATATTGTTATGTCGGTATTTCAGGATCATACCGGCCTGGTATGGGTTGGTACGGCTGGCGGTGGAGGCGTTAACTCATTTGACCCGCAAACAACGAAGTGGAAACGATACCCACACGACCCCAAAAATGCCAATAGTATGGCTAAGGGTTCTATAGAAGGAATTGCAGAAGATCGCAGCGGTATACTCTGGTTTGGAAGTACGAATGGCCTTACCCGTTACAATCCAACAACAAACCGATTTACTGTGTTTGAAAATAATCCTGCCGATAAATATAGTTTAAATAATAACCGGGTTTATTCAATAGTAGTAGATAAAGCAGGGATACTTTGGATAGGAACAAATAAAGGTGTAAATTTTTTTGACCCAAAACAGCAAATCTTCCACCTGGCTGACGGTGATTTCAAAGATTCTTCGCTGCTCAATAAAAGTGTTGTTCATCATATTTACCAGGATAAACAAGGCCTGTTGTGGTTAAGTTCATTTGATAATGGTGTGTTTGTGATAGATCCTGGTACAAAAAAATGCATAGCTCACTATCATCACGATCCAAATGATCCAAATAGTATCGGCAGTGATATTGTGTTTGCAATAACGCAGGACTTAACTGGTAACTACTGGGTATCCACAGAAGGAGGTTTATTTAATTTTAATCCACAAACGAAATTTTTTACCCTTTACGAGAATAAAAGTTATTTGCCAAAAACAGAAACAAAAGGCCATATCATTAAGACAGATCGTTCTGGTTTAGTTTGGATTGGTACAATGGGAAGAGGAGTTATATATTTTTCACCACAGCAAAGAAAATTCAAGCGCTACCTGAACGATGAAGCGAGTATGTTATTTGGGCCTGGCAGCAACAGGATAAAGTCAATTTTTAAATCGGCCGATAGCCAGTTGTATGTAGCAACCAGTCAAAACCTTTTAAAGTTTAACAAGGTTAAAGATGAATTTGAAGAAGTGTGGCAATTAAAAACTATAAAGAAGAATAATGAAAAATTTGTCTTAACAACAGCCTGTGAAGAAAGGCCTGGTATCTTTTGGTTAGGTACAGACCATGCCGGAATTATACAATATAATTTACACACACACAAAGTAACATTGCTGCAAAATGATTCTTTGGATACAGGAAGCCTTGCTAAGAATTGGGTAAATGTACTTTACAAAGATCGAAGCGGCAAGTTATGGATAGGTATGGAAGGCGGTTATTTGCAATGGTATAATGCAGATACAGAAAAATTTATTCGGTATAGATACCTTTCAGCAAATGAAGAGCTGCCACCGAATACGGGTATCAGGTTTATTTATGAAGACCGCAAAGGGGATCTATGGGTAGGTATCAAGGCATTTCACCTGGGGTTAGGCGGAAATGGGTTATACCATATTAACATAAAAACGGGAGAAGTCAAGCATTACACACATCAATCTGGTGTACCCGGCAGCCTGAGCAATAATAGTGTTACCTGTTTTTACGAAGATAGGAAAGGCATTTTCTGGATAGGTACATACGGTGGAGGGTTGAACAGGCTTGATGCATCATCCGGAAAAATTACAGTATATACCAAAGAAAATGGTTTGCTATCAAATACAGTACAGGGCCTTGCAGCAGACAAAGAGGAGAATCTATGGATAATGGCAGATGAAGGCATTACCCGTTTCAACACCACTACATTAAACACAAAACAGTTTGGCAGTGCAGATGGATTAGCAACCTCTCCTTTGGGAGTAGAGTCTGATGATTACAATACATACCTAAGCATAGAAAACGCTGATGGCGATATTTACTTTGGCAGCAACAACGGGCACAATGGATTAATTAAATTTAATCCTGGTTCATTGCAGGAAAATAAATTTCAACCTCCTGTAGTTATTACTCAATTTAAAGTGTTTGATAAAAATTATCCAATTGCCGGTAAAGAAATTTCACTCAATTACAACCAGAATTTTTTTGACTTTGAGTTTTCAGCATTAAGCTATCTCTCTTCCGAAAAAAATCAATACGCTTACAAACTGGAAGGAGTAGATAATGATTGGGTAAACAACGGCACCCGGCGAATAGCACATTATACAAACGTATCACCCGGCAAACATATTTTTCGGGTAAAGGGTTCAAACAATGATGGCGTATGGAATGAGCAAGATACAACGTTAACCATTATCATACATCCGCCATGGTGGCTAAGCTGGTGGGCTTATACACTCTACGGGCTGCTGGTGGTGGGCAGTATATGGGCCTTTATTTATTACCGGTCACGCAATTTACTCAGGCAAAAAAAATTATTGGAAAAAGAAGTGGTTGCACGAACAGCTGAAGTAGTGCATCAGAAAGAAGAATTGCAAATTACTTTAGAAGACTTAAAAGCTACGCAGGCCCAATTGATTCAATCAGAAAAAATGGCTTCATTGGGTGAACTCACTGCAGGCATTGCACACGAAATTCAAAACCCTTTAAACTTTGTAAATAATTTTAGTGAAGTAAATTCTGAATTGATTGAAGAATTAAAAAGTGAAAAACTAAAAGTGAAAGATAAAAGAGATGAACAGTTAGAAAATGAGTTATTAAATGATATTGCTGAAAACGAAAAAAAGATAAACCATCATGGCAAACGTGCCGATGCCATTGTAAAAGGCATGTTACAACATTCACAATCAAGTACGGGGCAAAAAGAATTGGTTGATATCAATAAATTGGCGGATGAATACCTGCGCCTCTCCTACCATGGGTTTCGTTCAAAAGACAAATCATTTAATGCCACATTGAAAACGGATTTGGATGAAACGATTGGAAACATCAATATCATTCCGCAGGATATTGGAAGAGTGTTATTGAATTTATACAACAATGCATTTTATGCTGTAGCAGAGAAAAAGAAAGTGGTTGGCGATAGTTATGAACCAATAGTTTCGGTGAGCACAAAGAAAGCTGGTGACAAATTTTTAATTTCAGTAATAGATAATGGCAACGGTATTCCTCAAAAAATAGTTGATAAAATCTTTCAACCATTCTTTACCACTAAACCAACAGGCCAGGGAACCGGGCTTGGTTTATCATTAAGCTATGATATTGTAAAAGCACATGGCGGGGAAATTAAAGTGCAAACGAAGGAGGGTGAGGGAAGTGAGTTTATTATTCAATTACCTTTTGTCTGAATCACGGATTGAAAAAATTAAAGGAGTACACAGATTTGCAACATAAGGAAATATAACAAAGAATCATTATCAAAAAGGATAAATCAGTGGAATCTGTTAATCCAAAAAATCCGTGATTCAGAAAAGTTATGATTTTTCAAAAAACAACCGTACTTTTTGTGGAGCAATTTTCATTCCGTTCAGTTGGCCCCCAAACATGTTGTAATGAAAACAATTTGTACTATCTTATTTTTATACCTTGCTGCTGCAAGCCTAACACTACAAGCCCAGTCTGCCATTGATAGTGTACAGTTTTTTATCGGCGACAATCCTATTGAAGTAAATCTTACAACAGACCTGGGCAATTTGCTAAACGGAAAACTAAAAGACGATTACCAGAATGCAATATTTTCATGCAAACTGCCTGATAGTTCTGTTCTTAATAAAGAGATACGCCTTAAGTTAAGGGGGCATGTACGACGCAGTATTTGTTATATGCCGCCTATATGGTTGCTCTTTCATAACCCGGCTTCACCGGGACAATATTCGCTTAATAGTTTAAAATTAGTAAGTTCCTGCAAAGACAATACAAACTATGAGCAGTTTTTATTGAAAGAATACCTGATATATAAAATGTACAATTTTACTTACAGAGAAAAGCTTTCATGTAAGGCTGCTTAAACTTACCTGTATCGACAATAAGGCAAACAAAAAATCTTTCACCCGTTATGCATTCCTGCTGGAAGACATTGATGCCCTGGCAAAAAGAAATGCCTGCAAAGAAGTAAACAATAAAGAAGTTGGTACAGAAAGCACCAACAGGGCACAAATGACCATGGTGGTCATATTTCAATATATGATTGGTAATACTGACTGGTCGGTACCAAAAAACCATAATATCAAACTGCTTGCTGATAAAGAAGACAGCAGTGCAAAGCCTTTTGTTGTTCCTTACGATTTTGACTATTCGGGCCTTGTAAATACAGACTATGCTGTACCGGCACCTGCGCTGAATTTAGAAAATGTTACGCAAAGGCTTTACCGCGGCTTTCCCAGAACGATGGCTGAACTGCAGGCTGTATTAAAAATATATCAACAGCAAAAAGGAAATATCTATACAATGATCAAAAATTTTGAACCGCTGGATAAGCAGAACAAAAAAGAGATGATGTATTACCTGGATAATTTTTACGACATGATTGACAACCCCAAAAAAGTACAATTCACATTCATTGATGATGCCCGGCTGCAATAGAATTGTATAAAAGCTAATGGCGCTCCACAATCCCCCACTTACCTTAAAAATAAAAGAAGTCAAAAAAGCTGGATGCATGTTTAATTTTAATATTTAACTTCAGGAATGAAATTACCTTACCACCCAGCCAACAAACTCATCATCGCTGCAACTCTTTATTTAACGGCATTGCTCAATACTACTGCGTTTGCTCAACTTGATTCAAGGTATTTAACACAGTATACGGAACTTGACGGGGTTCCCGGCGCACAAGTTTCTGCAATATTACCCGACAGGCATGGTTATATATGGATTGGCACTATCAACGGTTTAGCCCGTTATGATGGCTACGAATTTAAAAGATACTTTAGTAACCCAAACGATAGTACCTCTATTAAAGGGTTGCCTGTATGGTCGTTGTTTGAAGACCATATAGGGCAAATTTGGGCAGGTTGCGGCCCAAGCTTTTTGAATGTGTATAATCCCATCAGCAAATCTTTCAGGCAACTTGATTTTACAAGCCTGGTTGACCACCCCGCAAATGTTGAAATAGGTGTTAAAGCCATCAGCGAAGATGATAAGGGAAGAATATACTTTGGTGTTTCAAGCAATTACGGCGAACCCATTTCACACGGCCTTTTGTACCTGGATGAAAAAGATGGCCAACTAAAAAGATTTATCAGTGCTGATATCATTCAAAATGTAGTGAGTATTACCAAAGACAAAGATGGCAATACCTGGTTTTTAAGTTATGGTGGTTTCTTTAAAATTGATGCCAACCAAAAACTTAGCAGAATTTATGCGCTTGATAAAGAGGCAAAAAAAAATAACGACTATGCCAATGATATTAAATGTGCTAAAGACGGGCATGTATGGATGATAACCGGTAAATCTAAATTATTGGATTTTAATCCCGCAGACAGTTCGTATAAAATTTTTACTCCCACAGGAGTATTTGCAGAAAATTACAATTATTGTAAAATCACCTTTGACAAAAACGGAGATATTTGGATGGGTACCCAAAACGGTTTACTGAGTTTTAACAAGGCAACGGGACAATTTGAAATTTTTAAAAATGAATCACCAAAACAACTGGAAAAAGCTGCCATACTTAATGTACAATTTGATTCATTCGGGGCTTTATGGATAGGTACAGCAGAAAAAGGATTACTTAAATACGAGAAACGGGCCATATTTAAATCGTACAGTTTTAATAAAGATGATAAAAATAGCCTAACTCCCGGATGGGCTAATATTATTTATGAAGCCCAGGATGGAAAAATATGGATCACCACATCAGGCGGAAATGCAGGAGGTATAAATGAACTGGACCTGCAAACAAATACTATTCGCCCAATTCCATTTCGTTCCATTTTACACGGGTATTATAATGTAAATGGACTAACGGAATCTGCTCCCGGCGAATTGCTAATAAGCCCCAATATGAGTATCTACCAAATGTCAACTAAAACCAATGTATTACAAAAAACAGCACTGAATGGTGTGCCTCCTACTACGAGCATTAACCAGTTTTATAAAGACAGCAAAGGAAATTTATGGCTATGTACATTTATCGGGTTATACAAAAAAGATAAAGGAACAGAAATATTTAAAAGATACGATTTAAGTAGTGTAAATGGCAATGCCAGTAGTAATGAAATTACCCGTGCTTTTGAAAGCAAAAAACATGGTTTATGGCTGACCACTAATAATGGGTTGTTTTTATATAACTATACAACCGATAAAATTGAAAGGCATGGGTTTGATAAAAAAACAGGGGATATTTTTATAACACAGGATATTAATTCTTTTTATGAAGACAGTACAGGCATGGCATGGGTGGGCACCTGGCAGGGTGGTCTTAGTATGTATAACATAGCAACAAAAAAAATAAAAACATATACCCGCAATGATGGTTTACCTTCTATGAGTATTCAGGCCATCCTTGCCGATAAAAAAAATAATACCTTATGGCTTAGTACGTTTGACGGCCTTAGCAGGTTTGATTTAAAAACAAAACAATTCAATAATTTCTCCATTGCTGATGGCATACAGAGCCAGCTATTTGCAGATGGATCTAATTTAATAACATCCGGCGGGCTTTTTATTTTTGGGGGTTCAAATGGTATAACCATTTTTAACCCGGATGACATCAACAAAAATTCAGCTCCTCCAAAAGTTTTTTTAACAGAATTAAAGTTGTTTAACAGATCAGTTATTCCCGGCGAAAAATCTATTTTAAAAAAACCTGTTGATGAAACAAAAGAAATTGTGCTGGCCTACGACCAGAATAATATATCGCTTGAATTTTTAGCCATACAATATTCCAATTCCTCTAAAAATACTTATGCGTATAAACTGGAAAATTATGACAACGAATGGCGGGACGTTGGCAATCAGCATGTAGCTTTTTACCCCAATCTTCCGCCCGGCGAATACATATTTCATGTAAAAGCAGCTAATAGCAATGGTGTATGGAACGAGGAAGGCGCTGCATTAAAAATAACTGTAATGCCTCCATGGTGGAAGACAACCTGGGCATACATTGCATACCTGTTTTTACTGATCGGTGCATCATTTGCAGTAAACCGCTACCTGCGAAGCCGCTTACTTGAAAAAGAACGGGAACGCAGCAGGGCAAAGGAATTAGAGCAGGCTAAAGAAATTGAAAAAGCTTATCATACATTGGAGCAAACGCATGAGACACTGAAGGCCACTCAAACCCAATTGATACAATCCGAAAAAATGGCTTCGCTGGGAGAATTGACTGCAGGCATTGCACATGAAATTCAAAACCCTTTAAACTTTGTTAATAATTTTAGTGAGATAAACACTGAATTGATTGAGGAATTGCTGGAAGGACGCAAAAAAGAAATTCGTAATGTAAAAAATGAAGATGCCCTAATTAATGATATCAAAGCAAATGAAGAAAAAATAAATCATCATGGTAAACGTGCAGATGCCATTGTAAAAGGTATGCTGCAACATTCACAAAAAAGTACAGGTCACAAAGAATCGGCAGATATTAATGCTTTGGCTGATGAATATCTGCGGTTGGCTTATCATGGTCTTCGTGCAAAAGACAAATCCTTCAATGCAACATTGAAAACAAATTTTGATCAATCAATTGAAAAAATAAATATAGTTCCACAGGATATTGGAAGAGTCTTATTGAATTTGATCAATAATGCCTTTTATGCAGTGAATGAGAAAGCAAAGCAACAAGTTGCAAGCTATGAACCAACAGTTGCAGTTAGTACAAAAAGAATAGATAGCAAAATTGAAATAAAAGTAGTAGACAATGGGAATGGTATTCCAAAAAATATTGTTGATAAAATATTTCAGCCATTCTTTACAACAAAACCAACCGGGCAAGGTACCGGATTAGGGTTGAGTTTAAGTTATGATATTGTTAAAGCGCATGGTGGCGAAATAAAGGTACAGAGCAAAGAAGGCGAAGGCCTGCCTGCAGGACAGGCAGGAACTGAGTTTATTATTCAATTACCGATTATCAATGCTTAATATGAAACGATATATCCTCATTGCTTTTTGTGTTGGTATTTGCTTTGGTATTGTTGCACAGCCATTGCCGGATAGTGTAAAGGTTTTGTACAATAAAGCAAAAACAGGTTCGGAAAAAGGAGAAGTCCTCACACTTTATCTTCTGTCAATAAAAGATGGCAGCAATTTTTTTACGGTATGTTTAGGATTAAGCAACTATTTTAAGAATAACAACGACCAGGCAGCCTTTGATTATGTTCAATTACTCGTATCCGGTAACTTGTCAGCAATAGGTGATTTTGCCACTGCCTTAAATCAATCGCTTGCGATTTTAACCCGGTTTGAAAACAGAAATGATGAATATGGAATAGTAGTTGCCAACATTATGGTTAGCCTTGCTTATTATTATTCAGGAGATAAAGAAAAGTCCATTGCATTTCAGAAAAAAGCAATTTCCCGGGCATTTTTAATTGGAAACAAAAGAGTGCTGGCCGCCAGCTACAGTAATCTTGGTTCAGCGTACTCGCTAAATGGAATGCCCGACTCCGGCTTGTTTTATGTTCAGCAGGCCATTAAATATTCGAGAGAAATAAATGACCCGGTAAAACTTGCTGGTGCGTTTTGTAATTTGGCAGAAACGTATATAGAGCTAAAAAAATATGACCTGGCCCTTTCTTATGCAAGAGAGTCAATGGTTTACGCAAGTATTTTAGATATGGTGTCTCATGCTTGGACGATGAATGCCTTTGCGCAGATATTCCTGGAAACAAACCAGCAGGACAGTGCAAGATATTATGCCCGTTTGGCTATCGACCTGTCAGCTAAAAGAGGACTTAAAGACCAGTTGCAACGAGCTTATCAATATTTATCCGCTTCGTATGAAAAAACCGGAAAAACAGATAGTGCATTTAAATACTACAGGCTTGCCATTAATACAAAAGATTCACTTTTTAATACACAAAAAGTAAAGCAGGTTCAGGCAATCAATTTCCAGGAACAAATGCGAAAGCAGGAAGCTGAACAGGAAAAGATACAAATGCAAAATAAAATCAGGACATATGCTATGCTTTCAGGTTTAGCCATCGTTTTCATTATTGCATTTTTCCTTTATCGCAATAACAGGCAAAAGCAAAAAGCCAATACTTTACTTCAACAACAAAAGGAAAAAGTAGAAATTACTTTATCAGAACTTAAATCCACCCAGGCTCAACTCATCCAATCAGAAAAAATGGCTAGCCTTGGTGAACTGACCGCAGGCATCGCACATGAAATACAAAACCCGTTAAACTTTGTAAATAATTTTAGTGAAGTAAGCAGAGAGTTAATTGATGAATTGAAAGTTGAAAATGGAAAATTGAAAATGGAGAGAGACGAAAAGTTGCAAAACGAAATTTTAAATGACCTCGATAGTAACCTTGAAAAAATAAACCACCACGGCAAACGTGCAGATGCCATTGTAAAAGGTATGTTACAGCATTCGCAAAAAAGTACAGGACAAAAAGAGCCCAATGATATTAATGCTTTATGTGATGAATATTTGAGATTAGCTTATCATGGTTTAAGAGCAGAAGACAAAGATTTCAATATAACATTTAAAACAGATTTTGATCCATCACTTGAAAAAATAAATATCATTCCGCAGGATATTGGAAGGGTGTTGTTGAATTTATACAATAATGCTTTTTATGCAGTAAGCCAAAAGCAAAAGGCAGAAAGCAAAGAATACGAACCAACCGTTTCAGTAAGTACAAAAAAGATGGGCAATAAGATATTCATTTCGGTAAAAGACAACGGCAACGGCATTCCTCAAAACATCGTTGATAAGATATTTCAACCATTCTTCACCACCAAACCAACAGGGCAGGGAACAGGTTTGGGTTTAAGTTTAAGTTATGATATTATTAAAGCACATGGCGGCGAGATAAAAGTGGAGACGAAAGAAGGGGAAGGAAGTGAGTTTATAATTAAATTACCCCATCAATAATAATCTAATACACAGCATATGAAAAAAATATTTTTTATCATTTTTATTTTTTGCTTTTCTGCGGTACAGGCCCAGTATAAAAAGCCATTTTTTTATACCCTATCTGTAATGTCTGGTTTGCCGGAAGCCAACATAGTATCGTCGCTGCAGGATAAAAAAGGCTATATGTGGTTTGGTACCCAAAATGGTTTGGTAAGATATGATGGATATCAATTAAAGCCATACCCTTTGTTAAATGATGAAGGGCTTGTGGTAAGCCCCAGTACTGTAAATTATTTATACGAAGACAGCAGGGGGAAATTGTGGGCCTTTTGCTACCAGCAGGGAATTTATTTCTACGATGGTTTGAAAGATGCTTTTTTTAAACTTCCATTAGATAAACAGTTTATGGAGAGGTTAAAAAAAGCGGACTTTTTTAGAAAGTGGATAGAAGATAAACAACAGCCCCATATGAATTGGTTTTTTACGGTCAATTCAGCAGAAGATAAAAACCATATTTATTTATTTGATGACAGCCACAACACATTTGAAGATTTTAGTGTAAATAGTAAAGGGAGGAATTTTGTACCAATGGATAAGGGTGCCGACATTGCACAGGATGCCAATGGAAAAATATGGATAATGGAAGATACATTACTGAGTTATTTTGACTGGAAGACAAAATCATTTCAACCCTTTTTTGTGCTTCCCCCCGACCTTGCAAAAAAATATTATTTTTCTGTTATTACACCCGACCCTGCTGATGCGGATATACTATGGCTGAATACCTACATACCAAACGAAAGACATTATACACGTAAATTTTTACGGTTAAATACCAAAACAAAAGCCTATAAAATAGTTACTACCGACAGCGTCAATCCAGGTGCGAGAGCTGCAGATAGTTACCTGCGCATTTTTACTGATTCATTAAAACGGGTTTGGTTTGCTACTGAAAAAACTATAGCAATGTATAACGGGCGAAACGGGCAGTTTACCAATTTTGCTTTAAACATTCCGCCCGCAAATAGTGATAGGCCTTTTGTGAATTGTATAACATCAGATGCCACGGGTAACTTATGGATTGGTGGAAATTTTAAAGGGCTGATTTATTTAAATGTTACAAAAGGCGTTAGCAATTTTTCAGACGTAACTAACGATGAGGGCAGCCTGCCTGATAACTTTGACATCAATAAACTATTTTTTGACAGGATGGGCACCCTATGGGTAAATATGCCTTTTAGCGGCATTGCTTATTTAGACCGGCAAAAATCTTTGTTTACATCAGTTCTAATTATTCCACCCACTATCAAAGCCGACAAAAAAATAACTTCAGAACCATACAGCATCAGGGGAAATGATGGAGACAGCATTTTTTTTGTATCAGATGATGTGCATCTTTTTGCCTGGAACTACCAGCAAAATAATTTTAAGAAACTAGCCTTTGAAGAAAACAAATTGCATGGCGATATTGGAATTGTTGTAAAAGACAACAATGGAACCATATGGATGTTGGGCCATGGGCTTAAAAATTATAACCCGCTTACAAAAAAAATAAAAAATTATTACCCAAAAGACAGCAGTTCAAAGAGGCGTGATTATATGACTGCTATAGCCATCGGCGAAGAAGGAAAATTATGGATAGGCACAGCAGAGAATGGGCTGTACAGTTTTGACAAACAAAGCGAGGCTTTTACTCATTACCCGTTTATAAAAAATGATTTTACCATAACCCCCGTAAATGCATTAGACGATAATAGGGTTCATTGCTTATTATTAGATTCTGATGGAATATTATGGATTGGTACAGAAAAAGGTGGGCTTAACCGCTTTGACACGAGGACAGAAAAATTTACCTCGTTTCTTAATTATAAAAACGGTTTATTTGGTGTAGTTAGTTTATACGAAGACAATCATAAACGGTTATGGGCCGGTACATATCAATCGGGCTTATTTGTAGTAGATAAAAAAAACGGGACATTTAACAGGTACACAGAAAAAGATGGATTGATCCATAATGGCATATTTAGCATTACAGAAGATATAGAAGGCAATGCCTGGGTTAAGACACAGCGGGGCATATCAAGATTTAACCCTGCAACAAAAATGTTTACAAACTATCCAATAGACATTGGAACTGATGCTTATCAGCTAAATGGCTTTTTCAGGGAAACAAGTGGCGTATTGCATATTAGTACCAAGAATGGGTTGATTTCGTTTGATCCTGCAAAGATGCATGAAAGCACTGCTCCGCCAGCCATAATTATAGAATCGGTCAGGTACCCTGCTGCCAATAACAGGGATACCATTTTAAATGTTGACGAAAGAAATAACCTGCAATTAAAGTACAACGAAAACAGGATTAGTTTTAAATTTGTTGCCCTGCATTATGCCAATGCTACGGCAAATCAATACGCTTATAAAATGGATGGGTACAATAAAGAATGGATAAGCGCAGCCAATCCAAGACCGGTCTTTTACTCCAACCTTTCGCCTGGAACCTATACCTTTCATGTTAAGGCCAGCAACAGCGATGGTTTATGGAATGAGACAGGGGCCAGTTTTACTTTTACAATTTCACCACCATGGTGGTTTACCTGGTGGGCATATTGCGTGTATGCTTTGCTGATAGGTGGAAGTATCTGGGCATTTATTCAATACCGGTCAAGGGCCTTACGCAAAGAGAACCTTGTTTTGGAAGAAAAAGTAAATGACCGTACAAAACGGCTGCAGCAATCAATAGAAACAATTAAGTCTACACAGGCTCAGCTCATTCAATCCGAAAAAATGGCCAGCCTTGGTGAGTTAACTGCTGGTATTGCACACGAAATAAAGAACCCTTTAAATTTTGTAAATAATTTTAGTGAAGTAAGTAAGGAGTTGCTTGATGAAATGAAAACAGAATTAGACAATGGCAATACTGCCAATGCAAAAGAAATTGCGGACGATTTAATTCAGAATCTCGAAAAAATAAACCACCACGGCAAAAGAGCCGATGCCATTGTAAAAGGAATGCTGCAGCACAGCCAAAGCAGCAGCGGTATAAAAGAGTCCACAGATATCAATGACCTTTGCGATGAATATTTTAGATTAACGTATCACGGTTTAAGGGCTAAAGACAATAGCTTTAATGCAATCATTAAAACTGATTTTGATAAAAGCATTGACAACATAAATATTATTCCTCAGGACATTGGAAAAGTGTTGCAGAATTTATATAACAATGCATTTTATGCTGTTGCGGAAAAAAAGAAACAACAACCCGATGAATATAATCCAGCGGTTTCTGTAAGCACGAAGAAAACCGGTGATACTATTTCCATTAGTGTAAATGACAATGGCAACGGCATTCCTCAAAAAATAGTTGATAAAATCTTTCAACCATTTTTTACAACAAAACCCACAGGCCAGGGAACAGGGCTGGGATTATCATTGGCGTATGATATTGTAAAAGCTCATGGTGGAGAAATAAAAGTAGAAACGAAGGAAGGTGAAGGAAGTGAGTTTGTGGTTCAATTACCTGTTGTCTGAATCACAGATTAAAACGATTAAAGGATTTCACAGATCTGCTATATACAGAAATCAGTGGAATCTGTTAATCCAAAAAATCCGTGATTCTGACAAACTATGATATTATTAAAGCACACGGGGGCGAAATAAAAGTAGAAACAACGGAAGGTGAAGGAACTGAGTTTATTATTGAATTAGTAGCATAAAATAACATGATAAAAAAGTGCTTAAATACTATTTTTTTTATTGGCCTATCATTGTTGTGTTTGTCACAGTACAGCAAAGTTGCTGACTCTACCAGCAGTAAGAACATCAATAAGTTTAAGAAATTATTTCTTTCGGCAAAAGACGACTCGAGTAGAATCATTGCCCTGGATCGCATTGGATTTTTTTACCAGCGCCAGAATGCAGACTCTTCATTGAAGTACTTTAATGCGGCACTCAACCTGGCAACGCAAAAGTCCCTTCCCTGGGCCGAAGCAAGAGTTATGGCAGGCCTTAGCGGCTTAATGGAATACCAGGGCAAATATGCAGAAGCATTCGAGCTTCTTTTTAAGTCGCTTAAAATTGCAGAGGAAAATAATCTTGCATACGATATTGCAAGAGCCAACCGCAGAATTAGCGGTGTATATGAAGAACTTCAAAACTACCCAAATGCTATAGCGTATCTTTTAAAGGCTCTACAAATTGATGAAGCAAATCATTATCCTGACAAAGTTGCAATAGATCACTATGCTTTAGCTGATGCATATGAGAAAATAAATAACCTGGATTCTGCAACTTTACATGTAAACTTCGCCTTAAAACATAAAGCCCTTCTTAAAGATTTAATGCAGTATGTATATCCAATAGACGGGCATATTAAACGAAAAAAAGGGAATTATGAGCAAGCTGTCATAAGCTATCAGAAAGGGTTTGAAGAGGCACAAATGAGCAGCGACTTAATAGCCTCTTCCCAAATATGTGCAGATTTTTCAGACATGTACCTACAACGTAACCTGACGGATTCGGCTATTTTTTATGCTTTAAAGGGATTTAACTACAGCAAAGAAGTATCATTTGAAAAAGGGGTTATGCAAAATGGTTATCTGCTTGCAGAGTTGTATGATTCAATTCAACCTTCGCTAGCACTAAAATATTTTAAAGTTGCGGCCAATGCGGAGAAAAAATTATTCGGAGTAAATAATATTCAGACAATTCAAAATCTTTTAACAAGAGAAGAAGCAAAGCAAAAAGAGCTGGAAAATACAAAAATAGCCTATCGTGCCAGGCTAAGATTGTTTGCCCTTTTAACAGGGCTGGCAGCACTAATAATAATTGCATTTATACAATATCGTAATAACAGGCAAAAACAAAAAGCAAATACGCTTCTTCAACAGCAGAAAAATAAAGTAGAAACAACATTATCAGAATTAAAATCCACACAGGCCCAGCTCATCCATTCAGAAAAAATGGCTTCACTCGGTGAACTCACCGCAGGCATTGCACATGAAATACAAAACCCGTTAAATTTTGTAAATAATTTTAGTGAAGTAAATACAGAACTGATTGAGGAATTGAAAAGTGAAAAACTAAAAGTGAAAAGTGAAAGAGACGAACAACTTGAAAGTGAATTATTAAATGATATTGCAGAAAATGAAAAAAAAATAAATCATCATGGAAAACGTGCTGATGCGATTGTGAAAGGCATGCTGCAACATTCACGGTCAAGCACCGGGCAAAAAGAACAAACAAACATCAATGCACTGGCAGATGAATATCTCCGGTTAAGTTACCATGGCTTTAGGGGAAAAGACAAAGCATTCAATGCCACGTTAAAAACAGATTATGATGAAAACATCGGAAAAATAAATATCATTCCGCAGGATATTGGAAGAGTGTTATTGAATTTAATTACGAATGCGTTTTATGCCGTGGGTGAAAAGCAAAAGGCTGAAAGCTTAAAGCTGAAAGCTGGGGGCGAAGCGTACGAACCTACGATTTCAGTGAGCACTAAAAGGATTGGCAGCAATATTGAAATAAGAGTTGCTGATAATGGCAACGGTATTGCTCAAAAAATAGTTGAAAAAATCTTTCAACCATTCTTCACCACCAAACCAACAGGGCAAGGAACTGGATTGGGGTTGAGTTTGAGCTATGATATTGTAAAGGCACATGGAGGGGAAATAAAAGTAGAAACAAAAGAAGGTAAAGGATCAACTTTTACAATTATATTGCCCTTCGCCTAAATCATTTTAATGAAACGGGTTAAAATAGAAAACAACAAAAAATAAGCTATTATATCATGCCATTAAAATATACAATCATGAAAAAAATATTTTGCGCATATTTATTTATTGCAATAAACTGTTTGGCTTTATCCATAACCGGTTACACCCAGTCTTTACCGGGAAAAGGGCTATTTGAAAATGACACGCCAATTGAAATTACTTTAAGCGGCAACATAAAAGAATTAATAGATGACAGGGCCGAGGAGTCGCAGTACCACCCTATCACCGTTTCATACATGGCAGAAAACAACAGTGAGGTATCCATTAATGCCGAGGCAAAAACAAGGGGCCATTTCCGCAAGTTGAGGGGAAATTGTGAGTACCCCCCATTGTTGATACACTTTACAAAAAGTGATACACTAAGCCAGTCTGTTTTTGAAAAACAGGATAAAATAAAACTGGTAATGCCCTGCCGGGGCGATGATTATGTAGTACGGGAATGGCTGGTATATAAACTCTACAACCTGGTAACACCTAAAAGTTTTAAGGCAAGGTTGGTAAAAATAATATTAAAAAACAGCAAGACCGCTAAGGCGGGTTCGCCATTTTATGGCATATTGCTGGAAGAGGAAAGCCAGGCAGCACAAAGGAATGGCCTTATTAACGTTACAAAAAAAATAAAGCCCGAGCAAACTGAACAACAGCCCTTTTTAATGACGGCGGTTTTTGAATACCTGATCGGCAATACAGATTGGTCTGTACAATACATGCAAAATATTAAACTATTTGCGGCTGATTCCACTGTAATACCCACAGCAGTTGCCTATGATTTTGATCATGCAGGATTGGTAGATGCGCCTTATGCTCTTCCGGCCGAAGAGTTAAATATGAGTTCGACCCGTGAAAGAAGGTACCGGGGTTATTGCACAACTGATATGAAAGTATTTGACCCTGTTATAGCTTTTTACAACCAGATAAAAAAAGATATATACGCTGTTTATACTGATTGTACTTTGATTGATGAGAAGTATAAAAAAGCTACTGTAAAATTCCTGGATGAATTTTATGCTACCATTAATAACCCGGCTAAACTGAAAAAAGAATTTTTATACCCTTGTGATAAAAACGGTACCGGTAATGTGATTATTGGTGGATTAAAAGTGCAAACTGACAAATAATAATAAAGTATTCATATCGCTATCTATAGCTTTTATTGTAATGCATTTGAAAGTTTAATAACGAATATTCCGGAAGAAGAAATGTCTCCCGGCTTTATAGCCGATAAATCTATTATTATATTATTGCCTTGTTGTTTCCAACTGCATTTATTTGTCGTTCCTAATACAATTGCATTGGCTGCAACAGAGAGTTTAATGTCTTTCAAAGTTACCTGTAATTTGTAGGAAGGAACAATGCAATACAGGTCTTTGTTTTTTTGTGTAAAGAAACATTCAATATTGGCTGTATCCTTTTTTACAGCTACCATTTTTGCAATACTGTAATTGGCCATAAAGCTGGCATCTTCTTTACCAGGCTTAATCCCATCGCCCCATTGATAAGATTGTTTATAGGCCACGGTTTCATAAATGGCCTCTCCATTAATTTTTAGCCAGTCTCCCATATCAATTAAACGCTGCTGCATAATTACAGGAATGCGTCCGTCTGCAGTTGGGCCAATATCCAGTAGCAAATTGCCACCTCTTGAAACAATATCGCAAAGCATCAATATAAGGTCGTGACTTGTTTTGTAATCATCCAGTTGTTCGTTGCGATTGTACCCATACGAAAAACCAATGCCCTGGCTTTCTTCCCAAACAACATTTGCATCCATACCGCTTCCATATTCTGAAGTAGTATAAGTACTGCCGGTATTTTTACCACGGGTATTACTTCCCCAGCGGTCATTTACAACTACATCTTTTGCTACAGGCGATTCATTAAATAACCATGCTAATAATTGGGGGCTTTGCCAGGCAGTGTCAGAAAGATCCCATTCACCATCAGAAAAAATAATAGAAGGTTTATATTTTGTTACCAGATCTTTAAACTGGGGAAACAGGTGATCGGCAACAAATTGTTTTTTATCTTTTTGCCATAAGGGATTAAACCATTCGTACAATGAATAATAGTATCCCATCTTTAAACCTTGGTCACGAACTGCATTGGTAAGATCGCCCAACAAATCTCTTTTGGGTGTTCCGGTTACTGCATTCCAGGGTTTGCCCCAGTCCCGGTCGGCTTCTGCACTGTTCCACAAACAATAGCCTTCATGATGTTTTGATGTAAGCACCACATATTTTGCCCCCGATCGTTTAAACACATCCGCCCATTCGGCCGGGTTAAACATTTCTGCTTTAAACATGGGTTCAAATTGCTGATAAGTAAAATTGCTGCCGTAATTTTTATCATGAAAGGCCAGGAAATCTTTTTGCTTTTCCTGCAAACGATACCAATACCATTCGGCATAACTGTAACCACTGTTTTGTATAACAGGTGCATATGACGGTACTGCATACACGCCCCAATGAATAAATATTCCAAATTTATCCTGGTGAAACCATGCCGGTATTTTTCTTTTATTTAATGATGACCAGTCAGCCTGGTATTGCTGGGCGGCAATAAACATATGCAAAGAAATAAAACAAAAAATAAGAGCCATTTTTTTCATAGCAAATAAAATTATTTCTATTGTTTGTGATACCTGAATACTAAAACATTAGCTATACCCTCAGCGCCTTCGTTACTGATATATAAATCGCCCCTGGCATTAAAGGTTATTCCTTCCGGTTGTTTAAACATGGAAGGGTTTAGCGGAAAAGATGCTGTTATTTTCCACTGCTCATCCAGCACAACCAATAATTTATTTACTGATGAAATAATATACCACTCATGCGTTAGCGGATTTTTTGCTATACACGAAGGGTGGAATTTTCCCCTTCCATTTTCTTTATTTTCTTTTTTAATAGGAGATAAATCTATCTTTAATGAATCTGTAACCGCTAAAACATTATTTAAACCCTTTGCAAGGGTATATAAGGAGATTTCTTTTTTCTCATCATCAATCATACATTTTTTGCATAAAGCATAGAGTTTCCCATCTTCGGCAGTTAGTCCTTCATATTCACCTTCTGGTAAAATATTGTCAAACTCTTGCACACTGTCAATTTTTTCTTTGCCAATTTCTGCAACGGCAAAAACAAATAATGAACCATCGCTTCTTAATACCACAGCCGTATTGTTATTTAAAATAGTTACATCTTCAAAATCGCCTTTTTTTGCAAATTTTGAGTGTTTGATTTCTGTACTGCCAAGGGTAAAGTAAAATAATTTTCCATCTTCATCTTCAATGGCACAAATACTATCTGTTGCTTCTTTTAAAAAACTAATTCCCGAAATTTCATGCAAAGCCTTTGGCATGTCAAATTTTTGGGGGTTATTAATATCATACCCCACAGGCCCTTTGTATTGTGCAGCATCACGGCAACTAAAAGAAATAAATAGCAATACAAGCAGCCAGGGAGAATTGTATTTATTACCAGTCATAATTTTAAATTTTATAGTTGTAAAAGAGCTTGTAAACCATTGGTTTGCCGGGTTTAAGCGAATATTAACAGTTAAGCAATTCATAGATTTTTCTCTGCGATTGTACCATTTTTACTTCTTTATCAACCGTCATTTTAATGTTTTGCATTTGCTCATTTAATTGAACCGCCTTTACATTATCTGCCAACTGAATATTAATTAACTCTATTATTTTTTCCTTTATATTTTCATCGTACACAGGCAGGCATACTTCTATACGGTAATACATGCTTTTATTCATCCAATCGGCGGAACCTATAAATACCAGCGGTGAGCCATTGTTGCCAAAAATAAATATCCTCCCGTGTTCCAGATACCTGTCTACAATTCTTGTAACAGTAATATTTTCGCTCATATTTTTAACACCGGGAACAAGGCAGCAGATACTGCGGATAATCAATTTTATTTGTACCCCTGCATTGGAAGCCTCATATAATTTATTGATAAGCACTTTTTCTTCAAGGTTATTAAGCTTAATGGTAATAGATGCTTTAAGTCCCTGTTTTGCCAATGCAATTTCCTTTTCTATCAGGTGCAGAAATTGCAGTTGAAGATTAAATTGAGCCACCAGCAAATGGTCAAAATTTAATGCAGGGTATTTTTTGGGTGTTACCCGAAAGCTGAAGAAAATAAATAACAACTCCAGTTCACGAACCATGCCCGCATGCGCAGTAAGCAATGCATGATCTGTGTATACAGTTGAGGTGGTTTCATTAAAATTTCCGGTAGAGAAAAGGCCATAATATTTCAACCTGTCATTTTCCTTTCTTTTTACCAGGGCAATTTTTGCATGTACTTTAAGGCCAGGAATACTATATATGATTTTAATACCAGCTGCTTTCATTTTTGCGGCCCACTTCAGGTTGTTTTCTTCATCAAACCTCGCCTTTAATTCTACAAATACAGTTACTTTTTTGCCATTTTTTGCAGCGCTGATCAATGAATTTAAAATGATTGAATCAGCTGCCACCCTGTAAATGGTGATATAAATTTCTTCAACAGAGCAATCAATGGAGGCTTCATTAAAAAAACGTATTACAGGATTGTACGACTGATAAGGTGTATGAACAATAATATCTTTAAGGGCAATGGTATTGAATATGCTATTATCTGTAATAATATCTTCTTGGGTAACAGTTGGCCATGGTGTATACGAAAATTGTTGTTTATTACTAAGTGGTATGGCCGATAAATCTTTAAGGTTATGATAATTACCCCCTGGCACAGCATTGGCATTATTAAGATTTAATTTATTAAAAACTGCATACAGTATGCGCATTGAAATGCCGGGTTGGTATAAAAAACGTGTCGCTAATCCGTTATCCCGCTTTTTTATTTGCTTTTCTATTTTGTCGGCAATATCTCCCTCAATTTCATCCTGCAAATCCAAAGCAGCATCTCTTGTTATTTTAAAAGAATAACAGGCTTTTACAGAATATCCCGTAAAAATTTTATGCAGGTTTGCTTTAATAATATCATCCAAAAAAATAATAAATCTTGTACCGGTTGCAGCGTCATCATCAAAATAAAACCTTGATATAAAGTCGACAGGAATATTTACTATGGCAAATTGTTCTGCATTGTCTTTACCAGACAGCAAAACCAGTATTTGCAACTTGTTATTTTCAATCAGCCGGGGAGACAGTCCTTCATTCAAAAAAACCGGTTGCAAAAAACCAGCTACATGGTTATAAAAATAATCGGTACTTTTTTTTTGCAAAAAGCCTGGTATTGGTTCGTTGTATAATAAATGATTTTTTTGCGTTTTTAAACCGGGTATAATATTTTGCTCCAATATGGCCCCCAGGTCTTTCATTTGCCCGGCTATTATTTTCTCAATATTTGCTAAAATGGTGGCGTAAGAAGAGGATGCATAACTCCTTTCAATATTTTTTAATGATAGTAATGTAGGCATGCGCACCCGGTAAAACTCATCAAGATTGGAAGAATAGATAGACAGGAATTTTAATTTTTCGAGTAAAGGAACTGTTTCATCAACTGCCTCCTGTAAAACCCGGTGATTGAATGCAAGCCAGCTTGTATCCCTGTCGAAAAAATTAATTTCCATGAATAATAATTATAATTATTTGTAAATAATTACTGCTATGGCAAATGCTATTACAGAGGCGATAATACCATACAGAAATATAGTATAAGATGTTCTTAGTAAACCATATTTGCGGCCCAAAACCTTTCCCTGCCAGTAAATATCTTTTGTAAGGCTTCCGTATAAAAATTCCCTGTCGGCCATCATTTTATTCATTCCATCTTCATATTCCTTATAGCTCATATTAAAAAAACTACCAAAAAATAACAGGTTAACTGATTTATTATTTACCTGTTCCTGTGTAAAAACTCCTGGTGCAACCTTTGGCCTTGTGGCCAATACTGAATAAATAATGGTTGCTACATTAACCGCCAGCATTATTAAAGTGGGTATTAGCAAGTAGGCATTTTTATCCAAGCTTTTAAGAACCAGGGCAAGAATAACTGATATAATAATTGAGTTTACAGATATCATTATATGCGCTTTATTATCGGCCATTACACTCATTTTAAGGCTATTGGCAGATGATATGCGGAACATTGTTTCAATGCCCTTATCGGGCCTGTCCTTTCTTTTAGGTTTTATAATTTTTATTGTATCAAGCGGTTCAACAATTATGGGTGCAGCATTTTCATTGCCCGTATTTTGTGCCAATGCAACTGCCTTTGCTTTATTCAATTTCTTTTCCTGCCTGTTCTTTAATTTTTCCAGATTTTCAGCCTTGGTTTTATTTAATAGCAACTGACAGTAATCTGTATGATACAAATGGTTTTCAAGCAGGCTGATGGCAGATGTGCGCCATACAACTCCATCAATTTTGCTATTGGCAATAGCTTCTTCTTCATTTTTTAAAAGCCGGTTTTTTTTCCTGAAATCATCCGTTCCCAAATTATACAAATCAGCATCACAGACAATTTTTTCATTGATAGTTACCGGCGTTTGCGGCATTTTAGTTGCCATAATGCAATTTTTTACAGCAGTAATATCTTCTTCATTTACCTCAATGCTATTTAAAAAACCGGATGCCAGTTCTGCACTTTTTAGCTCATGAAATTCAACTCCCTTTACACAGTGTGATATATCGTCAAAGCAGGCCGCTGCACAAACCACAAAAAATTGCCTGTCATCTAACTGGTAATGATCGGCTAACTTCCTGGTATTATCAAGCACTTCCAGCATATGGTCGCGGTTGTGATAAAATAAATTTGCATCAGCATGCTCCATGTAAAATAAATTTACATGGTCCTCTACCTTTTTTAATAGCTCGTGGTAATTCATCATTACTAAATATCTGGGTTTGTTAATTGTCAGGAACCTAACTCAATATACATACTTTCTTATTTACCTGTACCCTATTTTGTACAATTTAAGGTAAATGATATTTTAATACCTCTATAAATATATCATTATCGTTTCATTTAAATTAAAAATTTATTTTTATATACTATGGCCATAGGTTGAAATCATGCAGTGTTGAAATAAAAAAATTTCATTTGCATACAGTCATTTTCAAAACTAATATGTCAATTCAAATCGGCTGGTTTATCATATGGAATAAAAGCTGGTTATTTTGTCTTAAATTTAGCAATTTAGAAGCGGCGATTACATAAAATAATTTGCTGATTCACTGCAGTGACTTATTTTTCTTTCAAACTTACAACCATGCTATCATGAATACACAACTGCTTATTGCTTTTTTTACCATTATTTACCTTCGCAAATCATATAAAACACCCACACAGTATCCCGTTTGGAATAAAATATTTTTACGTATTTTATATGCCTGTATTGCATTGCAGGTAATAGAAAGTATTTTTCCCCGTCTCGCTCCTATCACCATTGTATTATCGTTTTTAATTGTTTTAGGCTTAATGGGTATTATATATGTAGAACAGATTTTTGAAACAGCAAAGCCCACAATTATAGCCATTTTGCCCGTTACTATAATTTCTTTTGCGGAAGAAACTTTAGGATTAATTAGTCCCGGTTTTTTTAACAGCTGGGAGAATTTATTTGGTGCACTTAAAGCTTTTGCTTTTATCTGGATGGGAACGCAACTGCTTATTAACAGGAGGCAGCGAAAAGCGCTTGAGAAAGAACGGTTGAAAACGCATGAAGAAGAACGCCAGAATAAAATTATGGCAACCTTAAAGACCGAACTGGAAGTGCAGGTTGCTGAACGAACTGCAGAAATTACTATACAGAAAGATGCGCTGGAACATGCATTAGCCGATCTTAAATCGGCCCAGGCCCAGTTAATACAATCAGAAAAATTAGCCTCGCTGGGCGAACTTACCGCAGGTATTGCCCACGAAATACAAAACCCTTTAAACTTTGTAAACAATTTTTCTGAAGTAAATACAGAATTAATTGAAGAAATGAAGCATGAAATTGACAAAGGTAACCTGGAAGAAGTAATAGCCATAGCAAACGACATTAAAGCAAACGAATTAAAAATAAGTCATCATGGCAAACGTGCCGATGCCATTGTAAAAGGAATGCTTCATCACAGCCGAAGCAGCGGTGGTATAAAAGAGCCTACAGATATAAATGCACTGGCAGATGAATACCTGCGGCTTAGCTATCATGGCCTAAGGGCAAAAGATAAATCTTTTAATGCCACATTAAAAACAGATTTTGATGAAAGCATAAAAACCATCAATATCATCCCGCAGGATATTGGCCGTGTAATCCTTAATCTTATTACCAATGCTTTTTATGCTGTGGGCGAAAAAAAGAAAGAACAACCCGATGGATATGAACCAACAGTAACTGTAAAAACGTTAAGTAATTCTTTATTACCTGGCAGGGCTACAGAGGTGAGGGTTAGCGTTAAAGATAATGGCAACGGTATTCCGAAAAAAGTAATAGATAAAATATTTCAACCTTTTTTTACAACTAAACCTACCGGCGAGGGAACGGGGCTTGGCTTATCATTAAGCTATGATATTGTAAAGGCTCATGGGGGCGAATTTACAATACATACAGAAGAAGGAAAATATACAGAGTTTGTTTTTACCTTACCCATAACCCAGCAACAATAAAAGCTTATGAAACTTATTACAAAGCGAATTAAGGTAGCACTCCTTTTTTTAAGTTTTTGTTGTTGTAGTTTTTTTTGCATGTCGCAAGACGTACCAGAAAAAGCATACCGTGGGGAGCTGTTGCGCTGGAACCAGTTTCCGCTTGATTCGCTTTGGCAATTTAATGCAGCTAATGATAATGATATAGTTAAAGTACTTAGCAATAATGAAGGCTGGCAAACAGTGAACACCGAATTTTTGCCCGATGCAAATGGCCAGCCAGTAAATTGGAAAGGCATTGGCTGGTTTAGAAAAAAGTTTGACGTGCCGGATGAATGGAGGGGTAAGCCTGTGGCATTAAGGATGGGGCATTTTGGGGCATCTAAAATTTTTATTGATGGAAAACTAATCATCCAATATGGCCTGGTTGCCAATACTATTGAAAACGAAAAAGTATATGTACCTGCTAATCCTGTCATCATCCAACTCGATTCCCAGTTTTCGCACACAATTGTTGTTCTTTATTCTAACCAACATGCAAACACGCCTAACAATCCTTTAAAATTTACCGGCTTTAGGTTGTTATTTGCTCCCACAGATGTTACTCCGCAAAGAGGGGTATCAGAACTGCCTACATTGGAAATTTCTATCAGCATCTTATTGACATTTGTGGTGTTCTTTGTATTAGTTTATTTTTTCGATATAAAACGCCTGGCCAGTTTACTAACGGCTTTGCTGCTGCTAAATTTTTGTTGCGTATTAGTTGGTAATTATTTTCAGTTAATGCATCAGGAAATGTCATCATTCAATTGGCCTACTATTGTACTAATCACCGCTTCATGGGGACCCTGCTTTCAGATACTGGTATTGTATGCTTTATATTATGATGGAAAAATGCCCCGCCGCACCTGGATCATAATAATCCCTATGGCATTGAATATCTTTTTTACTTTAGTCCCAGGCGCTTTTTCATTTTATTTTATGCTGATTATTAATTTATTGGTAGTGTTTGAAGTGTACAGAATATTGATATCAGGAATAATAAAGAAAAAAACAGGCTTCTGGATATTATTAACAGGTTCGCTTATTCAAAATATAGGTTTTTTTGTTTTTGTAGTGGACGTATTTCATCTGTTCCCTGTTATGTCAAAAGCACAGGACATATTATTAATGGTTTTTCCGCAATTGGGTATGCCGTTAACCTACGCATTACACCTGGCCTGGGAATTTGGAAAAGCCAATAAAGATCTGCGTTTACAATTGGTACAGGTAAATGAATTGTCTAAAAAAACATTACAACAGGAAAAGGAAAAGCAGGAAATACTCACCCGGCAAAAAGATAAATTAGAGGACATGGTTGCTGATAGAACGAAGGAGTTATCACAACAAAAAGAAGTACTGCAGAATACCCTGACCGATCTTAAAGCAACACAGGGCCAACTAATACAATCAGAAAAAATGGCGTCGCTTGGTGAACTCACCGCAGGTATTGCTCACGAAATTCAAAACCCATTAAACTTCGTCAATAATTTTAGTGAAGTAAATAAGGAACTCATTGAAGAATTAAAAATGAAAAATGAAAAATTAAAAATTGAAGACAAGGAAGTAAATGAGTTGCTGGACGACATCAAAGCAAATTCAGAAAAAATAAATCACCACGGTAAACGAGCCGATGCAATTGTAAAAGGCATGTTGCAACACAGCCACAGCAGCAGTGCTGTAAAAGAACCAACTAATATTAATAAACTGGCTGATGAATATTTACGGTTAGCCTATCACGGATTAAGGGCTAAAGACAAATCATTTAATGCAACATTACTAACAGATTTTGACGAAAGCATTGGCAACATTAATATCATTCCGCAGGATATTGGAAGGGTGTTATTAAATTTATATAATAATGCTTTTTATGCGGTGAATGAAAAGCAGAAGGCTGAAGGCTTAAAGCTGAAAGCTGGAGGCAAAGAGTACGAACCAACGATTTCAGTGAGCAGCAAAAATAATGGTGGCAATATTGAAATAAGAGTCAGCGACAATGGCAATGGCATTCCACAAAAGATAATTGACAAAATATTTCAACCATTCTTTACTACCAAGCCCACCGGCCAGGGAACGGGATTGGGATTGAGTTTGAGCTATGATATTGTAAAAGCACATGGCGGAGAATTAAAAGTGGAAACGAGGGAAGGAGAAGGGAGTGTGTTTATTATTCAATTACCTGTTGTCTGAATCACAGATTAATGAGATTAAAAGATTACACAGATGGTTGTTACAAAAGATGAAAATATAAAATCAGTGGAATCCATTAATCCATTTAAATCAGTGATTCAGACAAGCTACGATATTATAAAAGCACATGGCGAGGAGATAAAGGTTGAAACAAAAGAAAAGGAAGGAAGTTTGTTTATTATTCAGTTATCAGTTGTCTGAATCACGGATTAAAACGATTAAAGGTTTGCGCAGATTAGCAACATACAGAAATCAGCGAAATCTATAAATCCAAAAAATCCGTGCTTCAGAGAGAGCTATAATATTATTAAAGCACGTGGTGGTTGAAATAAAGGTCGAAACAAAAAGAGGGTGAAGGAACTCAGTTTACAATTCAATTATCGGTTACAGAAAATTTTAAATAAATGTTAGCATGAAGATTTTATCTGTCTTTTTACTTTTTATTATTTGTTTCGCAGGCAAAGCCTTTTCGCAGGATAATGCCAACAGCATTCACCTTGCTAAAATTACACCCGAAGGAATTTTACTGGATAAAGGTTGGAAATATATGCCAGGTAATAACCCTGAATGGGCAAAGCCAGGTTTTGATGATAAGGCATGGCAATCTATTAATCCTACATTAGATGTGCATACTGCGTTGCCGCAAATTTTATCATCCGGAATTGTATGGTTTCGTTTACATCTTTCTGTTGACAGCAGTTTATTAAAGAGTGAATTGGCTTTTGTAATACAACAATCCGGTGCTTCTGAAATTTATTTGAACGGCAACAAAATTCAAGGTTATGGTACAGTAAATTCAAACCCCGAAAAAGTAAAAGCTGATGACCCTATTTGGAAACCGCTTTCAATAACATTCAATGGTACAGGGGAACAGGTTATAGCGGTAAGGTATGCGCTGCAACCTAACATCTATTATACAAAAATTTTTGAAACAGAAAACCCTGCTCTTACCATTAAGCTGATGGATTCTGATAAGGCGGTAGATTATTTTCACAACAATGCTACAAAAATTGCCGGCTTTTCATTTGCACTGTTTGGAATTAGCATCATGATTATTATCCTTCACCTGTCGTTTTACATCCTTTATCCAACCCAAAAAGCTAACCTCTATTTTGCATTATTCGCTGTTATGTTTGCAATGGCAAATATAACCCAACTTATTTTTTGGTTATATCCCCATGGTGTAGCCAATAAATTTTACCTGGGCAATTTAACTTTCGTCCTATTTATTGTAGGATACGTTTTCCTGTTGATGGCTGCCTATCTTTTCCTGGAAAGAAAAAGAGATTTTTTCTTTTATTTCGTAATGATTTTTTCCGGTATTGCTATTATTTTAAACGCCTGGCCCTATGGTTTTGGTTGGCAGATGGGGGGGCCTACTTTTGAGTTATTGGTACAGATAAATATTGCCCGAATTGCTATACTTTCTACCATAAAAAAGCAAAGGGGTGCATGGATCATTGCTGTTGGTGCAGTGAGCACGTTGGTATTTTTTGCCATTTTTTTAGCACAGGGTACTTTTACCAACTCTTCTTTCCTGCTCAGTTTACCTCCTTTAAGGATTTTTACATATGTTATGCAAAACATTAGCCTGCCCACTGCAAGTTCTGTTTTCCTGGCATTTGAATTTGCTTTTGCCAACCGTACCCTGCAGAAAAAACTATTGGAGGTAAATGAACTTTCTCAAAAGAATATTGCACAGGAAAAGGAAAAGCAACAACTACTGGCCCTGCAAAATGAAACGCTTGAACAACAGGTACAGGAACGTACTGCAGCATTAAGCCAGTCACTCGAACATTTAAAGTCAACCCAATCACAACTTATCCAATCAGAAAAAATGGCAAGCCTCGGAGAACTCACTGCCGGCATTGCG
>JANYGZ010000051.1 GCA_025362235.1 Ferruginibacter sp.
AGCGGAAAAGTATAGACATTTTTATTAGTATGCAGTAAGCTTTTCCCTTTGGATATTATTGTGGTGAGGTTTACATCGATAGATACGGTGAATGGAGAAGTTGTTATTTCTTTTGGTATGGATTTAGAATAGTCATGATATTCATAAAATAATTCGTATAGTTTTCTCTCGCCTAATTCTAGTTCGTCCTTTCTAAAAAATACCGAAAAAATTTCTTTACCTCTGAATTTTTCACTTGAAAAATATTTAATGTAGGCTTCTGCATTAATTTTTCCGTTTGATTCTTTTTCCCAAACGCTATCCTTGAACAAATTATGATCCCTCACATAATCCCACTCTTCATATAGCCATTGCAAAAGTGGAGCAAATTTACTTGAATTCGAAATATACATTAAATTATCTGCCCCTAACCTTTGATTAATTCTTAATTCCTTGTTGTCGTCATATTCAGCAAAATTTATTTTTATTTCATCAAATATATCACTCAAACCTGCACGTTTTAAGATAGCACTATTTCTTTCCCCAAGTTTTTTGTGTGCTTGTATTTCCGCCAATACAAAATAACTACCATGGTCATAGCTTTCATTATCTTTAAAAATATCATACCCGTTAATTTTTAAAAACGTCTTGACAGCTTCAAAATCCTCTTTTTTGCACAAAGTATTTAAATCAGCTAATTCTTGATAGTTTAATTGGGGGAAACTTTTTAAATACAAAGTTGATAATAATAAAAGAACGGTTATGAATTTCATTTGCAATTTATCAATTTAATAGTCCTAAAATTAAATTTATTCTCTATAATATAATAAATGTACACTTTTACAAATTATGATTTTAAATTTGTATCTAACTTTTAAAAATAGATAAAATTAAAAGACTATGTTTCCTCAAAAATTTGAATTACTAGTTAATGAGCAATCTCATTTTATTACTTATTCTATATTACCTCAATCAAAAAATGAAGTTCTTTTACTTATCGAAAAGGTTGAACCAAATATATTTAAAGACTGTGACCATTATAACAAAATTCATTATTATCCATTAAGTGAGAAAAGTCAAAAGGTTGAAATGGCTTATTGTGATGATGATAACATCAACATTTTAAGGAACGAAATTTTATTGGGGATATTTAAAAATGAAGGGAAAGTCATCTAACCGCTTATTGGCGCAGGTGTTAGGAAGGCCATGTACGTTATCAACACTCTTTTACTTTTATTTTTAATCGAATTCGCTGAATATTTTTAAATATATAACTCCAATTAAATAACAAAAATATGGATCCAGAAAAAATAAATGACTTTGACTTCCTTCGTGGGAAAAAAATAAATGATGTAGAACGGCAGTTTAAAAAACGTATTGAAGAAATTGAAACTGCCCACAAAGATTATTTTAGTAAAAGACCTCCAAAATATTCAGATGACGAAGGAGATAAACTTTACAATCATTACATGTACCATCAATCGGCTGGCCAAGCAAGGCTTATTTGGGAAGATACTTCCAATCTTGACCCCAATATTAAAGAAGAAGTTGAAAGTGCCTTTATGGAAATATTTGTACGGTAACCATCCCTTTGGCGGAAGTAACTCTTCGAATTAAAAAACTATTATTAGCGTAAAAGGTCGGTCGGGCAATGTGCGCTGGCACCCTTCTTCTGAAGTAGCCGACTGATAGACCTTAATAAAAAGCTATCAACAAAAAGAAATCAAAATTTCAAAAAGTAAAATGGGCAATACTTTGATGGTTAGTTTCTGGAAACAAAAAAGTAAGAAGAGTTATTTCAATTTCATTTGGGCAAAATAAGGATGGTCAGGATTGACAATCAATTCCTGCCGTTGCGGATGAATCAATACATCCATATCTTCCAAAGGGATTGCGCCTAACAGTGGTTCATTTTCTCCAGGCAATACCATCGCATCTACATGGCAGCGACGATTCTTAAACCGCACCTCTATGGGGCCAACAACATTGTATTCAACAATGCTACCATCAGCTAATTGCCCTTTTCTTTTTTCAATAATGGGCAATTGTAATTGCTCCTTTATATTTTCATTAATACACATGTAAATACTGCCGGTATCAACCAACATATTAACATTCATTTTCTTTATTTCATCTTCACCAATAATATTCCGACGGGCCATTTCCATGTCACCGCCGTTTATCAATTCAATATCAGCATATACTAAACCCATAAAATTTATCTTAAATTAAAGGTACAAATTTTTTGTCCAGATGTTTTCAATATGGCTAAAGAGTTGTAAAATAAATCCCTTCCCAGCAACGTCACCTCCAGAGCCCGTGTGTTAGCCAGGAACGTTGCGTACTACCGAATGATAATTAACGGTTGTGTATAAGATGCTCCCTTAACAGCATCAATAAGATTTATTAAAAAACGCATTAGCCTGGCGTAATGTCCTTGGTGATACTTAAAGGCTCGTTGAGAGAACGTTGCAGAAGAAGTCCAGTTATAACATTGGGGAACTTTTATTGAAGCGAAGGAGTGATTTAATAAGGATCAGTAAATTGAGGGTCAGATACCGACTATATTCCAATGGTCGATTAAAGATAAACGGCACACAAAGATAGAAGTTTTTTAACAAACTGCCGTTGCCTGAAATACTAGAGCAATCTGCAATCAAAACTAATATCTGTATTTTTATACCTTAATGATTTAATAAATGCCAAACCTCTATATAATATCGGGCTGCAACGGAGCAGGAAAGACAACCGCCTCGTATACAATTTTACCAGAAATGCTAAATTGTAAAGAGTTTGTAAATGCTGACGAAATTGCTAAAGGGCTTTCTCCTTTCCAACCTGAAACCGTTTCTTTCCTTGCAGGCAGAATTATGTTGGAAAGGATAAATGAATTGTTAGACCAGAACATCGACTTCGCTATTGAAACAACACTCACGACTCTCTCGTATCAAAAAACAATCGAGTTTGCAAAGACAATAGGTTATACAATTACCCTGCTATTCTTCTGGTTAAATGATGTAAATCTAGCGATTGAAAGAGTGAAAACCAGAGTAATGGAAGGAGGACACAATATTCCGGAAGAAGTCATTATCAGACGCTATAAAAAAGGAATTTTAAATCTAACTAAGGTTTTTGTAAATTTATGCGACTACTGGCTAGTCATTGATAATTCAAGTAGACCTTACACATTTATTACTGAAGGAAATGAAGAATTAGTAACTAATGTTTACAACGAAGAAATCTGGGATAAAATAAAAAATGCAAACAGTGAAAAAGACTAATCAAAATAATTCAGAAATAAGGGAAAGCATAAAGAAAGGATTAGACTTAACTTTCAAAAAGCTGTTGAAATCCAAACGTCAAACTGATGGCGTTTTAGTTTTGTCTGAAAACGGAGCCATAAAAAAAGTTAAAGCTTCTGACATATCTGAATAAAAAGTACTTCAGGCAACTTCTTTCCAGTAACCTCTACTCCCGAGCCAGTGTGTTAGCCAGGGACGTTGCGTACTACCGAACGATAATTAACGGTTGCTCTTGTACAGTTATAACATTGCGGACTTTTATTGAAGCGGATTTTGTGTGTTTGTAAGTTTGAGTTTAATATTTGAAGCATAGATTTACTAACAACAATTTAACGTACAGAGTTGCGGAAATAACGAGTTAGCGGAAAACGCTATTTGCAGCTCGTAATTGATTATCTTTATAAAAAATACATCATGGCAGATCTTATCGATAGAATTACAATTAATCCAGAAATTTGTCATGGAAAGCCTACTATTCGTGGGCTTAGATATCCTATCGATACGATTCTTGAATTGCTGGCATCCGGTATGACCACACAAGAAATTTTGACAGACTATCCAGACTTGGAAAAAGAAGATATTCTTGCTTGCATTGAATATGCAGCTAAACTAACCCAAGTTAAAAGCATTTATAGAATAGCTTCGTGAAATTCCTGATTGATGCACATTTACCTAAATCTCTATCCGATCTTTTGATTTCAAAAGGTCATGACTCAATTCATACATTAGAATTACCTAACGCAAACAGCACGGGCGACTCAGAAATTCTGCTTATATCAAGAGTTGAAAATAGAATTGTTATTTCAAAGGATAGCGACTTTCTCGAATCATATTTACTCAACAGATCTCCTGAAAAACTTGTCGTAGTTAAAACAGGAAATATTAATAACTCTGAATTATTGCAGCTTTTTGAAAACAATTTGGAACAGCTATGCTTATTTTTAGAAGAAAATTCGCTGATTGAGATTAATAAGATAGAAATAATTGTTCATGTTTAATATGTTAAGGAGTTGCGTCAGCCGCTGTTCAACCTTCACCGAAGGTCTCTTTTTTTGACAATGATGTTCCACTCCTCGATTATATAACATCGCCTCCTTCCCAGCAACGTCTCATCCAGAGCCCAGTGTGTTAGCCAGTGACGTTGCGTACTACTTTGCGATAATTAGTTTCAAAAAAAGCGAACATGCTTAAGATGCAAATGAATACATTCATAGTTCGGCAAAATTTTATTTTATCGGTATACAGGGCATTTATCCAATTACCAATTTTATGCAAATGGATGAAGTGAACTTTAATTTGAGCAAAGAGTAATTCAACCCGGCGCGACGACCCCGGCCATACTTAAAGGCTGATTGAGAGGCGTTGCTGGGTAGAAAGACATAGTTTAACAAACAACAAATACTTATATTCTCTTACAAATATTTAACATACAGACTTGCGTAAATAAATGACTTAGTGGTCATTGTAAAACGACACTTGCGAATTACTAACAGACATTAAAAGAAATAGTGAAATTTAAACTAAGACCTTGGGAGATTTCGGATTTAGATAGTTTGGTCAAATATGCAAACAATTGGCAGATTGCTAAGAACATGACAGACGGCTTTCCATTTCCATATTCAGAAAATAATGGAAAATCATTTATCGAATTTGCGACCAAAGACAGCCCAATACATATTTTTGCTATAGACATTGACGGACAAGCAGTGGGCGGAATTGGTATTCATCCTCAGGCTGACATACATAGAAGAAATGCAGAACTTGGCTACTGGCTGGCAGAGTCGTTTTGGGGACAAGGTATAATTAGTAGTGCAGTTAAACAGACAATAGACTTTGCCTTTGCAACATATGATATTGACAGAGTGTTTGCAAGACCATTTGGGACAAATATTCCATCGCAAAAAATATTAGAAAAGAACAACTTTTCAATAGAAGGCAAGTTTGAAAAAGTCTTAATAAAAGATGGTATTTTACTAGACGAATTAGTTTATGCAATTAGAAGAGAAAACTGGAAAAATGAAACAACGAACCGCTAACAGCGGTATTTCCTTCCCAGCAACGTCTCCTCTAGAGCCAGTGTGTTGGGCCAGTGTCCAGGGCATTTATTCGGTTACCAATTTGATGGAAATAGAGGAAGTGAACTTTAATTTGAGCAAAGGGTAATTAAATATTTCCTTTCATGAAATTTTATAGTAGCGACATTGATAATTTTAGAATACTCACTTATTACTAAGTGCATAAAAATTGCCACTTCAGATATTGGTCGACAAAACCAACATCGGCTTCCGAAACTGTAGTTTACTTCCATGGCCGGTGTCCACCGAATACGATTTCAACCCGTGAAACACTGCCAGGACACAAAAACGAATTTTTAAATGTTTACAACTGCAACATAATATTTTTTCTTATTATCGCTATTCCACTCTTTAGCTAATTGTCTGGTTTAAATCCTATTCTTTTTCTTGGTTCCTGTGGTGAGTTTAAAAATTGTCTCAATGCATCAAATATCAATCGTATATCTTCATCATGGGCAGTTAATTTCTTTTCTACTTTTTGCATCTGCAATAAAATATCTTTATTCGTTGATAACATTTCCCTCATCTTCACAAAGATTTCTATTACGCTGATACTTACATCCAAAGCCTGTTTGCTTTTCAATACACTTGCTAACATTAATACCCCATGTTCTGTAAAAGCATAAGGTAAAAAGCCCCCTAACTGCTGCTTTGATGGTATCGCATTTTGCGATACCATCGCTTCTACTTCCCCGGCTGTTAACTGGAACATAAAATTTGAAGGGAACCTGTCTAAATTTCTTTTTACCTGCTCTCTTAATCTTATAGCTTGTACTCCGTATAATTCTGCCAAATCTCTGTCCAGCATTATTTTTTGCTTACGGATGTAGTAAATTTTATTCACTATTATCTCATCTGCAACAGTGAGTTTTTTTACCCCATTTGCCATGTTGATTCTTTAAAGAAGTACAAATATATATTTTTATGGTATCGCAAAATGCGACACCATAAAAACCCCCATTTAGCGCAAGCAACTCTTCAAATTATAAAAACTGTTGTTGGCGCAAGGGTGTAGGGTGGGTAAAACGAGGATGAATCGAAAAAAGAATCCGTATTAAAATGATGTAGAGAAATAGACCTCCCCATTTTGCGCAAGCAACTCTTCAATTTTTTTTGCCCTTGTTGGTGCCATTCCCCAATCTAAACAAACATCTAATATGGTGACCCGCCAACAGAGGCGAAAAGTTTGTCGGCATTATTTTGCAGAATAACGCCATAAAAATGACTTTCGTCGAATTTTACCCTATGAGCTTGGTTTTGAGTTTACCTTCACATCATGAAAACTATCGCATTATACAATATCAAGGGCGGTGTAGGTAAAACTACCAACACAGTGAATATAGCATGCATGCTTGCCAAGCAGGGGCTGAGTGTATTGCTGTGGGATTTGGATCCACAGGGTGGCAGCAGTTACTTTTTTGATCTGGAAAATACAAACGACAATACCCATGCCCGCCTTTTTGATGACCGCCTCAGCATTTACGACATCATCCGCTCCACCCATAACCACCGCATAGATGTTATTAGCAACGACAGCAAATTCAGCGATCAGTTTATGAATCAGGCATCAAGAATGACTGCTTTAAATTTCGCTAACAACGATCTTTTTAAAACCGTTTTAAACGAAGTGAAAGCAGATTATGATGTATGCCTCATTGATTGCGCACCTGGCCGCTTTTTGTTGCACGACAATATTTTTAAAGCTATCGACCTTTTACTTATACCTAATATTCCTGCACCACTTTCAGTTTACTGCAACAATATGCTGATAAACGAATTGCAAACCAAAGTGAGCGACAAAAATAAAATTGTATGCTTTTACAATATGGTACAGGCCCATAAAAACACACACAAATTCTATTTAAGCGACCCTGATCAGAAGAACGACCACATCCTAAAAAACTATATTCCCTTTTATGCTGAAATTGAAGCCATCACGCTTAATAAAGAGTCCATCTTTCAGCATATAAAAGAGTTTAAAACCAACATCTATTACCAAAATCTTTGGCAGGAAGTATGCAGCCGTATGCAATGGCTGGATTTGTACCCTACCAAATCTGTAGTAGTTGACCTCAACAATGAGCAGCAGAAAAAAATGTCGCCGGTAGTAATGTTCCGACAAGCCGGAGCAGTTGCCAAAACTTATTAATATCTCCGACCAGGTTAGTGTAACCTGCGAACCTATCTCCATAATCAAAGCATAAAGAAAACATCAAATCCATTGAGCAGCTGTGTCTACTGAGCTTGTGGAAGTATGACCAACGGCCGAAGCGTAAGCCAGCCGGATACTTACATCCACCAACAAATAGTTTTATTATCCTGAACTTATCGATTGAGATTTTAGCCAGCAAAAAATATTATTTCCTTACATGAAATTTTATCGTACCGACACTGGTGATCCGATAGCTATCAGATTTAAGATGCCTACTCATTACTAAATGTACAATTATTTACACTTCGTATGTTGGTCCACAAGACCAACATCGGCTTCCGGGAACTGTAGTTTATTATGATTGAAGAGTGGCCACCAGCAAGGGCGAAAGTGGAGTACATTTAACTGCATAAAAAACAGGCTGCAACAATTGCAATTGTTTCCAGCCTGTTGAAGAATCTTTTTTGTTTTAGTTACTTACTAACTTTTTCTATTTCTAGTGCATCGCCGGTAATGGTACCGTTAATGGTTACCTTGTCACCGATAAAGTCAGCTACCTTTTCAGGATTGCTGATGGTATACACTTTTTTACCAACAACAAATACCGGTTTGGCACCTGCAGCAATACATTTTTTGGCACACGCGGCATGAGTTTTCAGATCCTTACTTGCACCACAATCAGAATCGCTGATGTAACCGGTCCATTTTCCTTTATCACCTGCATAAGTGAGGGCAATGGAAAAAGCTAAAATAAAAAGCAAAAGATACTTTTTCATACTTATATTTTTAGTGTGATCAAATTTAATAATTTAAGTGGTAAAATCCTATCATTTACGTAATTTTTGTTTTACCACTTCACCAGTGTTTGTGATCCCAGAACCTCTCCTCCATAATCGAAGCATAACCCGATGCGAAGAAGTTCGTAGGTCAAGACCGTTGGCGGACAGCCTGAATGGAGTGTGTATTATTTTCTGCACGTCGGGGTGCTGGTTGTGTATTCCTATTACAGGTACCCAATGCCCAATAGATAAGAATAAAAATCAGTACTGTAGTAAAACAGCCACCACCGAGCTTTTTAGCACCGTATCCAGCTATAAGCGTTCTAAATAAATTATTCATACATAAATTTATTAAGGGTATTGGAATAAATCATGCCAAAATGTAAATGCGTACATAAATATTAAACTTCAAGACCACTATTTTTCAACGCTCGGCAATGAAATTTCTATAACAATTCAACTGGCTTTTTTAGACAATCTCAGACAATGAAAATATAAGGACAATCAAGCAAAATCTGATTTTAAAAAAAACTTTTATAATTTTATCACCTGTAAAACATCGTATTTCAGTAATGCGCAAAAACAATTAGCCATGAAGTATAATTTGCAAAAATCAAATGCAGTAAAAGTAGCATTTATTTTTTTTCTGTTTTCAGTTTCTTCCATAGTTGTCTCAGCACAGCGAAAATCAACGCAGGAGCAGCTGGGCTACCCTAAAGATGCCAAATTGCTGATAATACATGCCGATGATTTAGGTGTAACACATTCAGAAAATGCGGCTTCTATCAGCGCAATGGAAAAAGGCTGCGTTAACTCGGCAAGTATCATGGTGCCGTGTCCATGGTTCCCAGAAATGGCAGCTTATGCGCAACTTCATCCAGAAAAGGATTTTGGTCTGCATATTACATTAACGAGTGAATGGAAATATTATAAATGGGGGCCGGTAACATCGTCACATAAAATACCAGGACTGGTTAATAAAAATGGTTTCTTTTATTCTTCTGTAGATAGCGTTATTCAAAATGCTTCATCCGCTGAAGTCGAAGAAGAAATACGCAACCAGGTAAAACGTGCTATACAATTTGGTATAAATCCGACCCATCTTGATGCACACATGTATTCAATTCATCATAATCTCGGTTTTTTAAAATCTTATCTAAAAGTCGGGCATGAGTTTAAGATACCCGTATTCATTTATCGCCAGGTAGAAAGTTCCCTGCACATAAGCCTTGATACGGTTGTATCAAACAGAGATGTAATAGTTGATACGATTTTAACGGCGGAGTTTGAAAACTATAAGGCAGGCATGAGTGATTTTTATAGCAAGGGTTTTAAGAATTTAAAACCTGGTATAACTTACCTTATTCTTCACACTGCTTACGATGATGACGAAATGAGAGCTGTGACAATTGAACACGAAGGATGGGGAGCGGCATGGCGCCAGAAAGATTATGATTTTTTTTCAAGCCCTTTGTGCGCTAAACTCTTAAAGGAAAATAATATTTACCTGGTAACCTGGCGGGAAATAAGGGATAAAATTACCCGAAAAAATAATTTGTGAGCATTCATCCCATTAAACATGACTCTGTCCTGTTGCCCAATGTTGCTAGTCCCCGAATTGGTATACTATCAGAAGCTGAAATACAACCTGCATATATTTATCACTACCCTGCAACTTGAAGAACCTGTAAAATTTGTAGCTCATTAATCCGTCAGGCTCCGACCTGTGTAAACTTGTTACAAATTTACTTGCACCAGAATGGGGACAAGATAAATTGCTACCATCAAAGGCAGAAAACCCGCCATCAACCAATCTCGGGCGCATGAATAACTATTTGGTTTTTTTTGTTATCTTCAGTTTAGTAATTTTATCTGGCTTACCTAATGGGCAGACACAGCCACGGTATCCACCAACGAAAGGGCCTTGTAATTAGTGGCAATAAAACAGACTCTAATCTTTACAAAAAAGCAACCGAAAGGCATGACTATAATTTGCAAAAACTGTAATCACAAATTTAGCGGACACTTTTGCAACAATTGTGGACAGTCTGCTGAAACGCACGAAATGAACATTCATTTTTTGTGGCACGATATCCAGCACGGACTTTTGCATCTGGACAAAGGAATATTATTTACAGCAAAGGAGTTATTTACCCGCCCGGGAAATACAATCAGGGAGTTTTTAGAAGGAAAGCGGGTAAAGCATTTTAAACCTATTTCATTAGTGCTGATATTGGCAGGTATTTACGGAATTCTTTTTCATTATTCTCATATCAATATTTTTGAAGGAAGTTTCACCATTACAGGAAAAGGCAAAGAAATTGAATCAGTTAAAAACAGTTTTGAGAAAATAACTGAATGGATTTCCACACACTACGCAATAGTTTCTTTATTAGAATTGCCGGTACTTGCCCTGGGTACTTTTATTGCTTTTAAAAAGTATGAATATAATTTTATTGAGCACCTTATAATCAATGCATTCCTTACAGGACAAAAATTGATATTTCACATACTATTGTTCCCACTTGTTTATTTATATAATGGAACAGCATATTTGAAAAACATCAGCGATTTTGAAAATATCATCGGATTTGGTTTAACAGCTTGGACATTTATCCAGTTTTTCAGTACCAAAAAAAAATGGCCTATTTTTTTGAAAGTAGTTTTAAGTTATTTAATTTATTTAGTAGTATTTGTGGCAATTGCCGCAAGTGTTGGAGCAGTAATTATAAAAACCAACACTTAATACTGCCGCAAATATGGATTGGCGCAAGAAGGACGAGAATAACTTACATTTGATTTTAAATGAAAAATAGGTTTTTTATATACCGCAAAGACAAGCTTGTAAAATTGTTGCTATCCGCAACTGTGTTATGCAGCATTTTTGCTTTACTGCCATCGATTGATAATTGTAAACACCATCAACAAAACACACAAACTGAATTAGTTTATGTGTTCACAAAAAACTCTCTTGCTAAAACTATTGCTTACAAAAATGTAAATACACAGGTTGACAAAAGCAAGAAAATTAATAATTTTTATATTTGCCAAACAACTTCATTATTAAATTACAACAGAAACATACTTGTAAAGCTGCTTACTATTTCAAACCAGCATATTGAATTTAAAAATAACCTGGACTTTATTCAACTAAAAACAATTCCCAAAAGCTCAGACGAAGACAATTTCATTTCTATAAAAGGATAACTCCTGGCCTGTCGTTAACCATATCGCAGTATTCAATTTTCTAATTTTTATTGTTGCCAACCTGCAACGATAAAACCAATTGATGTATAGAATGAAATTTTTTAAAAAACTAAACAGGTTTTTAATGCTCTTATTTTTTGCTTTTATGTTAGCTGTATGCGTAATTATGGGAGTTGCACCAGTAATCCCAAAACGAAAAGAGCAATTTACAATCGAAGTAAAAATGGAACAAACACAAAACGAAGAGGAGAAAACTATCAGCTTAACACAATCGCAAAGGCAAGCTTTGTAAATTGTTGCTCCGCCACGGTTCTTTGACTACGCCCACTCCTGCCACTATGGGAGGCCACCTGGAAAATTAATGGAACAAATAAGAGAGATCGAAAATTTTGATGAAAAAACATGGTTAAGATACCTGGAAACCATAGCTGAAACAATACACCGCATAACCCATAAAATGTTTACGAATAAACAGGTTTACAATAATCTTGCGAACACGAAAAAGGCCGAGATCAATGGCCGTTTTTATGGTAGAAACTGATTCTGTATTTTTATAGCCATAATCCAAAAACATTTTTGCCGGGTCTTCCCGCATATCTGTAAAGGAAGAGCCAGATTGTAATAGTTTTTTATGTATCCCCTGCCCAAATTTTTCAAAAAATTTTTTCTTCATCAGGTCGCAAAATAAAACATGTTTTGGAAATAAAGTGGTTAGTGTTTTCAGCAATTCCTCTTTGGCTTCAGCACTTAAATACATCAATACCCCTTCAATTATAATGATCGCATTTTCTTTGTCCGCATAAGGGGCAAGTTTATCAGCAAGCTTTTGTGTTGCAAAATTAACAGAGATCCTTTCCAGTGTATTCGGGCAGGTATCTGCCGGCAACAACGCATTTTTATAGTCAATTACCGATGGCTCATCCGCCTCAAGCCAGTTGCCTGACGGTAAACGAAAAGCCCTGCTGTCAAACCCTGCCCCAATCAGGATTACGGTATAGCCGGGATGCTTTGACAGTAATTTTTTTACCATATTGTCAATGATATAATGCCTTGCCGCATTGCTGGCGTTAGGCCCTTTGAAATGCTTAAATTGCTGCCAGTAGGCGAGCCCTTCCTCCCCTAACAACAATTTTGCATATACATCCCCTATAAGCGGATTGGAAGATTCAGCGTCCTGCATCCTCACACCACAACAGTAATAAGCAGTTTTTGATACCGGGTTCATAAATGGAAATTTTAAAGTGTTGATATAATAATAAGATCATAATTAGTGTCCGAACCCTCGTCCATAATCAAAGCGTAAATCTATGCGAAGAGGTTGGTGGGTGCCAACCTAAGCAGAGAAGGATTTATTTAGTTTGTTCATTTATTTTTTTAAAAATACCTTTTTTACCCTGCTCCCAGGTTTTACCTAAAAGGCAAATGGGGGTTGGGGATTCTTCAACTTCGTCAAAATACAGCAGCATTTTTGAAACCGCATTGGCTAAAAACTGCTGGTACCGCTCAGTATAAAACCCAGCTATCTGGTAGATGGAAAATTTATCTAAAAGAATGTCTATATCCCAAAAGTCTTTTTTTGTTGCCCTTGCAGATATGGCATAAACCTTTGATGCTGCAATGTCTTCCAACCCCCACATCCTTATACCCTCCTCAATTATTGGCGGTTGTATTAATTTAAAGGGATGCATACAAATGTCAATCTTAACATCATCAATAAAACTAAAAATACCCAATAGGTTTTTTTCGGAAGAAATAATATTTATCCTGTTTTTAAAATGATTTTTTAATTGATCCCTAAGCGCCGGTATATCAAATTTATCTTCAGTAAACAGGTCCAGATCAATCGACTTTCTATGTCCCAACTGTAAAGACAAAGCTGTGCCGCCCGCTAAATTAAAATTGGCCAAACATGGCAACTGCATTAATCCTTTCAATACAAGGAATGTGGGTGCCTCAACTGTTTTTCTCTGTAGCATCTAAAATTTTCTATTGGTACATCAAAATAACTTGCACAAAACCTGGTGGTTTCTTCAAACAAAAACCTGGCAGTTGTTAATATTTCAATAATCGCTTCGTCGCCGTAGTATCTTCTTGCCTGGGTAATATCAGGTAAATCGCCCCGGTCAAAAACCCTTTCTATTACAAATCGTTTTTTTTCGTCGTAATCAATTTTTTCAAATTCTACATCCCAAAAAAGGCGTTTGGGCAAAATGGGCTTAGGCTTTTGCATTTATTAAAGTTACCGGCATAATTGATTAACTAAAGATGGGTGAAATACATTTTAGGCTTTGTTGGTATCCCACTCCGCTCAGGCGCAGCAGTGAAGTTAAGCAGAAGTGCATTGGGTTTCCTATGCTCAAATAGCAACCCCCTACTCAGTAATACCCACAGGTATTTTTCTTGTAACACCCCAACTTGATGTTCCCCTTTGGAATATCAAGTTTTTCGTCCTGGGTTTTCACCGCCTGCCCATTTGATTTTGACAACACTATCAACAAAAACCTCGCTTAAACAAATAACTTACACTTGGCAAGAAATGAAAAATAGATTTTTTACAATTCGCAAAAACAAGCATTCTAAATTGTTGCTTACCGCAACTTTTTTAAAATTTTTCTGGTTTTATTTCTTTTTTTCAATAAAATTTATATTTTTACATTCTTATCTCAATTACTTCCTTAAAAGTAATCAGTACAATAATCCCACATCCTGCATAATAACCACAAGAAATTATTACCACATCCTTTTCTTTTAATTGCACCATAAATGGTTTAATTATTTGTATTTAATAGTTGGCGCATACCAGCTGCAATACAATACATAGGTTTTTTTATAAAAGCTTACCGTAAACATACCACATGAAAAAGATTTTATTAAGCTGTATCGCATTTCTTTTAGTAACTGTAACACAGGCACAACAATGGTGGAAACCCACCCAAAAAGAAATAATTGGATATTCCTGTTTTGCTTTAGCAGGTGTATCAAATGGTTTTAACCAGGCTATTGAACACCATAGTTATGGCCTTGGAAATCCTTATGTTGATATTTCTTTAAGTTATAAAAGAAAATATAAAGATTATGCGGCCGGTAACCTTAACGAAGCTTATTTTGGAAGTAAAACATTTCTAGTATGGACAACAGATGCTTTTCATTTATCGAATACACTTGAAAAAGGTTTTTTAATTACGGGAGTAACATTTGATGTATGGGATTTAAAATCGGAATTAAAAAAACACGAAAAGAAAGACAGGTGGAAAGTAATAGTTTTCAAAAAAATCCTGTTTCCCCTGTTAATTCAAAATTTAGCGTTTGAGGCAACTTTTAATAACCTACATCCATAAAAATATTAAAAAAGTCAATTAAAAAAGTATTTACATTTTCAAAAGCAATGGGCAGCAATAAACGTGTTTGTAGAAAAACTCACCAGGCTTCGCTAATAGTCCGGAGACATTCCTATCAACGCAAAATCAACCAGCGGTTAATGGAGCTGGCGTTCCAACACAAACCGATCTGTTAATTCCGTTTCAGTTGCTGCATCAATAATGCGTTCGTTTACAAAAGAAAAATACTCACCTGTTAATTGCAGCCCCCTGCTGTTTTTTTCGATGGCTATTTTTAAAAACCCATGTTTATCATCACAATACTTTATAAGGTCAACGTTTTTCAATCGTTCATCATCATTTGTAAATCCGGCATTATTGATGCTAGCTATCGGGTGCAGTTCGTCATAACCACCTGCTCCGGCTACCACGTATGTAACAGTAGTACCATCAGCGCCCGTTTTTAAAAACCGCTGATAGTTGTGTACATGGCCGCTAAAAACAATATCGGGCCGCACGCCTGTTTCATCAAATGCATCTTCCAAAAAATCAATCATAGCAAGGCTTGCGCCATGATTGATATCTGCAGAATAAGGCGCATGGTGCATGCAAACAATCAACATCTTTTCGTTTTGCAGACTGGCTGGATCCACCAATTGTTCTAAAAACCAACTGCGCTGTTCTGGCGTTACAATGCCAAACTTTGGCACATTGGTATGCAAACCAATAAACACAGCCAACGGCGTATGCAGCACCCAGTAAATATTTGGCTGTATGATGCTCAGCCTGTTTTTTGCCATGCTAAAATCAACCGGTGCGGCTTTTGCTGCACAAAAAACTTTGATAAATGGCGCCAGGCTTTCATATGGTTCTACAGCATCAGGATTAACATCACTGTCATGGTTACCCGCAATAGCCACAATTGGGCCCGGGTAATGCTGGTAAGGTATAAAAAACTGCCGGTCATATTCAGTAGTCTCGCCATGATTGTACACCACATCGCCCAAATGATACAAAAACCTTGGCCTGTCGATAGCCACCGTCACATCGTACTGCTCCGTCATAGCTGCAGCCACCGGCAGTGTAAAGCATGGATTGCGTAAGCTGCCGGTATCGCCGGCCATGTGAAAAACCATTTTTTGCGGATCTATATCATCAACAATTGTATCAATATTCATGTGAAACGGGTATGATCCAGTTGGTGCCGGTAAGGGTAGAAATTTATAATTATCGGCTGGCTGATCTTTCTTTAATACCGGCGTTTTGTATGCAGGGCTTCTATATTCACTCATGGCCTTAAAGTAACGAAAAAAGATTTACCAAAAGCCGCTGGGTTTAAAATATATCCGATAGGCTGCACTGCAAAGGGCCTTTTAATTATTTTACATGTGGCAATTTATTTGTACAGTTTTAAAAGCAATTGCTTACATTTATTCTTATGGACTTAAGCATTTATTTTGAAGAAGCGGCACAAGTTTCCGCCGCATTTATTATCGGTGCTGTCATTGGCATCGAAAGAGAGTTTCGCAGCAAACCTGCAGGCTTTAGAACCATGATATTAATTTGTGTAGGCTCCTGTTTATACACCATTCTTTCAAAAGAGAGTCCAGCAGGAACCACAGACCGTATTGCAAGCAATATTGTAACGGGCATTGGCTTTATTGGTGCAGGGGTAATTTTTAAAGAAGGTATCAGCGTAAACGGCCTTACCACTGCAGCGCTTATATGGGTAACTGCTGCATTGGGCATGGCAATTGGTTATCATAATTATCCTATAGCGATAGTAGTATCAATAATTGTTGTAATTACATTATTTGTTTTAGAACCTGTACAACGGTTTATAAACAGGCTGCACAGGGTAAAAGATTACCGGATTAAAACTGTTAAGCTGGGCAACGATTTTAAAAATGAGCTGGAAACATTTTTTAAAATGAAGGATATGACTTTCCGTTGTATGAAACTGATAAAAGAAGATAATGATGCCGTGTATTTATACCGCATAAGTTCAAAAGACAGAAATTATGATGCTGTTAACCAGTTTTTATTAAATCATACTGACGTGAAAAGTTTTGAAGTATAGGAACTATTGCTAAATGATTTGCAATTTTTATATGCTTGTTTACCATAAACATATCACTGCTAATACCATATTATACAACTACAAAACCCTGCATATGCAGGGTTTTGTAGTAGGGGCAGCTTACCGTTAATTTAAGCCGTTTGATTTGTATATTTTTACAGTAAAAATGCAGCCGGATCAATCATGGTCGCCATTCTTTTTTACATTAATCTGCAATATCTGGCCACCGCCGACAGACCCAGGGCCAAAGCCTACATTGGACACATATAATTTTCCATCCGGTCCAAACGTCATAGCAGTTGGTAAATTAAGGCCTGCTGCAATTTCTTCTCTTTTACCGGAAGGATCCAGTCTGATTATTTTTCCGGTATTGGGAGTCGGCCCCATGCCTTTTACTGTTGTATTTTCCAAAACATACAACCTTCCTTTTTTATCAAAAGTAACACCCAGTACTGTGGTAAATCCTTTGGCCCAAATGGAAACATCTCCAGAAGGGGTAATTTTGTAAATATCCGAACTTCCAGGTACGATCGGAAAAGGATGAAGGTTTCCTACATAAAAATTACCCTGATAATGTGTAACTGCAGTAGGAACAATATGTCCCTGGCTGGCGGAGATATCAGCAACCCTGTGGATATTATTATAGCCTTCAGGGTCAACTTTTATAAAGTCACCATGGTTAGGCTCCACCACAAAAAGGTGCTCGTTTACATTCACCATGCTGTACGGTGTACCATCCGGTTCAAAATCACCCTCTTCAGGATTCTTTACCGGGTTTGCTTTTAACCAGTCGCTTAAATTGGCAATTATTTTCCAGTGACCGTTACAGCTTATCTTTATAACTCCGTTTGGTACAGAAGGTACTCCATGCGAACAGCCGGCACCAGCGAGAAGGGCATAAAGGGTATTATCCACAAAAGCAACATCTGCCACGCCTTCAACATCGCCGCCAATTATTTCGTTGGCATGGCTTGATGGTAAGCGGTCAGTAACCGTGATGCGTTCACCCTTCCAATTAATTTTTGAAATGCGGCCTCCTGTTGTGCCACCCAGGTAAGGGCCAACGGGGAACGGTACCTGATCGCATTGACCAACAGAGGAGTAAGTACCTTCGCCGGTACCCCCTTCTGCCACATACAATCTGCCGTTATGACTAAATTTCAAACCACGCGGATTGTTTAACCCCGTGGCAAAAATTCTTACAGATTCACTGGTTGTTCTTTCCCCAATGACTGTACTGTTCAGCCACAAAGCAGTTTCATCTTTTTCCTGCAACTGAAATTGATCTGCGTTTGCTGCAACAACATCTGTAGTAATTTTTTTGCAGGATGTTATAAACACTGTAATTGCAATAACTATTGCCATGTGCCAAAAAACTTTTTTCTTCATAATAAACCTCCTCGTTTTTTAATTGATTAATAATTTAGTTTAGACTCGCTTCATAAATGAAGCATTTTTGTTTTAATGATTAACGTTAAAACTTGCTTCTTGCCAGCTTGCAGAGATCAGCTTTTTTGATGCTAATCCGGTACTGATGAAATTTTCAGGAGGGCGTATTAATTATTAAATCATTTCCTTCAAGAAAATATTGGCCAATAAAATTTGCAGGTTCAGCAGAAATAAAAAATAAACGCGGCGATGGAATTTTATAGAAAAGGATTTTTATGCTTATACAACAGGCATCTTCTCAAGTTGCAACACAAGGAGTATTGCAGAGATGTTTTTAATTGCACACTAAATTATACTTTCAAAACTATAGATGCAAGAAGACTATCATTTTTTTATTTAATTCTATTAGGGTATGGTATCCTCAGGCTCACAAAAAAGGCTAAAGTTTTATATACAACAATATGCTTCGGCATGGTTCGTGTTCACCACTACTATGCCGCAACATGACAAAATATTACCTGCCTGCTTAATTGAATAATCGCATAATTTTATTACCTTACATATCTTAATTGCTTAAATATTTCGCTGAAACCCTTAATTCTAATCATTCAACTAATGCTGCTTTTTCAAAACTTATTGTAAAACCGGTAAACTGACTTGGTGAATGTAAATACATAAAGTGTAATGAGATTTAAATACAATATACTTTTCATTGTGATTTTTTTATACAATTCAACATTTGCACAAATAATTACAACATATGCAGGCCACGGTGTTGCAGGGTATTTAGGGGATGGCGGATTAGCCACAATGGCAGAATTTACTAACCCATTTAGTGTGGCTTTTGGTAGCGATAATAATCTATATATAGCCGATAATTCTAATGACAGGATAAGGAAAGTTGATGCTATTACCCATATAATAACTACGGTTGTTGGTTTGGGTAACAATGGAGGCAATTGCCCGGTAAGCCAGGCAGGTTTACGTAATCCACGCGGAATAGCTTTTGACAAACAAGGAAATATGTACATTAGTGATGCAGGCAGCTGCATAAGAAAAGTTGATATGGCTACCCAAACAATTACAACTATTGCAGGTATAAGAGGCATTTGGGGGAATGTTGGCGATAATGGCCCGGCAATTAACGCAAATTTTGATGGTACTGCAGGCATTGCTATAGATGCTGAAGGAAATATTTTTGTAGCGGATATGGGTAATAACTGTATAAGAAAAATTGATATATCAACAGGTATTATTACCACATTTGCAGGCGATAGTGGTAATAATGGTGGTGAAGGACATCTTGCTACTGAAACTTCTCTTGGTCAACCATAGGGAATTGCTTTTGATAGTAAAGGGAATTTATACATTGCGGACCAAGGTTATCATGTTATAAGAAAAGTGGATGCTACTACAAACATTACAAGTATTGTTGCAGGAAAAATATCTACCTGGGGATATTCAGGGGATGGCGGATTGGCGGTAAACGCCCTTATCAATACACCCAACTGCAGTTATTCTAGATAAAGATGACAATGTTTTGCTTATGGATTGCTTAAACAACAGGGTAAGAAAAGTAGATAATCAAACAGGTATTATTTCAACCATTGCCGGAACAGGTATTGCCGGTTATGCAGGTGATTGTGGCCCTGCAAAAGATGCGTTGCTAAACTGGCCCTGGAGCATTGTGTTAGATAAAGCAGGGCAAATTTATTTTACGGAATTAAACAACAGCACTGTCAGAAAAATTGCCGTTATTCAAAGTGATTTAATCAGTGGATCAGAAAATATATGTCTGAATGATTCAATTGTATTATCTGCGACAGAGCCGGGAGGAGTATGGACATCTGATAATGACGCTGTTGCTCATATTGATTCAAATGGCTTGGTAAAAGGTTTAACGGCAGGTACAACAATTATTCATTACACCATCAAATTGGGTGGTTGCGAATTCATTACTGCAAATCATACAGTCAGTATAAATTTCGGAAATGAAAATGCTGCACATGCATCTTCTAAAAATCTTTGTACAGGAACAACACTTTCTTTAAGCCAGCCTGTAAATGGGGGCTTTTGGTATAGTAATAATATTGATGTAGCAACAGTTGATACTGCCGGGCATTTGCAATGTTTGACCACAGGTACTGCTGAATTGAAATACCTGTTAAATAGTACTTGCATAATAACAGACAAAATTTCTATACAAATATTTAAACCTCAAAAAATATTCCTCGGAAATGATACAAGCATTTGTAGCAATACACCCTTAACTATAAATGCTGGCAATGATTTTATAAAATATAACTGGAATACCAATGATATTACCCAATCTATTACAGTTAAGGCAGCAGGTATCTATTGGTTAAACGCTACAGATGTCAATACTTGCGTTTCAAGCGACAGTATAACCATAACATATAAACCATCACCAGTTATTGATCTTGGAAAAGATACAACACTTTGTGAAAACACTACTAAACTACTTACAACGAAAATAACTAACGCAACTTATCTCTGGCAGGATGGAAGCAAGAATCCGGATTATCTTGTAAATAAAGCAGGCACTTATTATGTTAACGCTACAATGAATAGTTGCAAAGCTTCTGATACAATTAATATTTCCTATATTCCTAAGCCCCTTTTTACCCTGGGCAGGGATACATTTATTTGTAAAGGGATGTCAATAGTATTAAGGCCAACATTAAATACTGCCGTTCAATACCATTGGCAGGATGGAAATACTTTTTCTTTTTACGATGTGACTGATACAGGTAAATATATTTTAACTGTGTCCAATGAATGTGGTACTGCTACCAGTTCTGTTATAATAAGTCAGGGAGTTTGTCAGTTATATATACCTACAGCATTTAGTCCTAACAATGATAACCTAAATGATATTTTTAGAGTAAAATACCCTTTCGTAGTGACCAAGTTTAGTATGGTTGTATACAACAGATTTGGTCAAAAGATATTTGAAACAGCAGATATGTCTAAAGGATGGGATGGTACTTTCAAGGGTAGTAAGCAACCTGTTAATGCGTATGTGTGGATTATTTCCTTAACAGATATTGATGGCAGAAATAAAACAGTGAAAGGCACAGTAATGCTGATAAAATAATTCTTGTTAGCAACTGACTACCTTTTTGATTCAGAAGTTTTTTCTAAAATCAGCGGCTTTGAAGCATCTACAAAAAACCAGAACAAACTTCCTGTTAATACAACTGCTGCCAATAGGTACATGGAGGTATTGAAATCATGTGCCATATCTGCAATTTTACCAAAAGTCATGGCAAGTAAAAATGCGCCTGCCTGCCCAAAAAAATTCAGGATACCGGTTACCGTGCCGGCCCGGCTTCCGCCAATATCTACGCATGCACTAAAAGTAGTAACGCCTATCAGTGCATAATAAATAAGGCCGCCGACAAACAGGCTGATACCTGCCACCTGGTTGCTTGTTGTTGAAGCAGTGATGAGGAATGCGATAGCCGGAGAAAGCAGGCCCAGGAAACCCATCGATTTTCGTCCAAAACGAAGGCCTTTCTTTTTTACCAGCCAGTCGATGAAAAGACCCCCTAATAAAATCCCTGCAACCATCACTGAAAAAAAATAAAATGAAAACAATTTCATATCATTTTCCGAAAAATGTTTTCCATTTTGCAGGTATACCGGCATCCAGGCGATGTAAAAATAATTGGTGCATTGCCCGCAAAAAAATGACAATACGAGTGCCATCAGGCTTCGGTTTCGAAGTACCAGTTTCCATGGAAAGGGGGATGAATGTTCTTCAAAGCGTCTTGTTTTTTCTATCAAATTTTTTTCTTCTTCGCAGACACCTTTGTTTTCAGCCGGGTGATTTTTAAACCAGCTAATACATACCAATACCCAAACAATGCCCATTATTCCAATCACAAAAAAAGGTACCCTCCAGCCAAAAGAAACTGCCAGCGGAACAATTATCAGCGGGGCTATTGCCGAGCCCAGGCTTTGCCCTGTGAAAATATAAGAAAAACTCCTGGCTGTTTCCCTATGCGGGAACCACCTCGAAACAACTCCTGCAACCGTTGGCATGGCCCCTGCTTCTCCCATTCCGAATAAAAAGCGAACAACAATCAAAGAAATCAATCCGGTCGTAAGGCCTGTAAGTGCTGTAAAAAGCGACCACCAGATAACGATGCGTATCAACACAAGGCGCTGTCCGATGCGGTCTCCCAGTACTCCGGTCGGAACTTCAAAAAGTGCATAGGCAAGGGAAAATGCCCCCAGTACCCAGCCAAATTGTTCGTTAGAAAGATGAAATTCAGCTTTAATACGTACACCCAGCAGAGACACGGCAACCCTGTCAACGTAAAGAATAAAATTCAGAAAAAAAAGAAAAAGCAGGATCCGATAACGATATGGAACTTTATAACGGGTGGTGCGAAGTTCTTTTCCATAGAAAAGCTGCTGGGGTTTTTCCCATTATCTAAATTTAAGTAAGTAAATTGAATTACCCATTATCGGTCCATAGGTATAGTTTTTTTTTCTGATAACATTTCATTTTTCGCAGTGTGAACCTCTGTACTTGTTTTTTGTTTGTATATTCAGACAACCAAACGTTTCTTTATTTCGATTTGTAGAGGAATAGTTTATTTTTTACACTCAAAAATTATTTAATGAAAAAGAAATATTTTTTTTTAGTAATTATAATCAATTCCATTATACAAATTTCCTGCACCAAAACTCCGTCTTACAGCACTGCCCCACCCACTCCACCTCCATCTAACACAGAGGTTACAATTTCTATGTTTAATATGCAGTTTTTGCCAGATTCAAAAACGGTTGCCAATGGCACTGTAATTACCTGGAAAAACGGAGATAACTATCCACACACTGTAACTTCCAATGACGGGTTTAGTTTTAACAGCGGAACAATTAATGGCCTTGGCCAATTCATTTACACAGCAACCAGGGCGGGCACATTTAAATATCATTGCACCATTCATGGAATGGCTATGTCAGGTACCCTTATCGTAAATCCATAAATTAAAACTATTTCTTTGAGTTAACTTCTCTTCCGGGCTTCTTTGTCAGCCTTAAGCTATAGAGATTAGACAAAGTTTAAGTGTGACAAGTTGCCGTGCATGTTAAGTGCATCTGGATAAAACGTTGACGAAAATAAAAGTTATCCTGCCCAACCAACCTTTTTCATATTTTATCCGATAGTGAATAAAATATAACTACCATGAAAAAAAATCTCCTTTATTCCGCCTTATTCATTTCATTTTTAACAATAACATTTATAGCATGCACAAAAAATGACCCACCAGTTGTAACACCAACAGTTGTAAAAGAGTGGACCATTCCTTTAGCTGCAAAATACGAAAACAATCCACCTGCTGGCCGAACAGAAACAGGTACTGTATCTATAAAGTTATTATCTGACAATTCCATAACGTACACCATTACAGTTGTTGGCCTTGCATCCGGAGATGTGTTAACTGCAGCCCATATTCATACAGGAGACGCAATTTCCAACGGACCAGTAATTTTAGGTTTTGCTCCGGCCTTCACTGGCAGTAGTGCACAAGGAACCATCACCAACATCAGGTCTACTTTTGTTGATAGTTTAAAAGACGACATGAATGAACTATATTTTAATGTTCATTCTACACAAGTACCAGGTGGCTTGATAAGAGGGCAGGTAAATACAGATATTGAAATGGCTGAGTATGTAACGCTAACCGGCACCAATGAAGTACCTCCCGTAACTACTACGGCAACTGGTACTGCTTTAATAAGGCTAACATCTGAAAAGAAGATTTATATCAAAGAAATCATCACCAATCTGGAACCAGGAGATGCATTAATAGCCTCTCATATTCACCAGGCAGCTGTTGGTGTAAATGGCGCAGTTATTTTAGGTTTTTATTCCGGCGCCGCCGATTTTGGTACAATTAAAGTAGCTACCTTAACAGATGCGCTATACACATCAATAAAAACCGATCCGATTTATGTAAATGCACATTCCACCAATCATCCGGCAGGTATTGTGCGTGCTCAAATAAAGTAGACGGGAAGAGAGAAAACACATGTCAATAAAATGTTATTGGCATGTGTTACTATTATAATTAAATAAAATTAACTGAGTAAAAATATACACAATCTCAACTTCTACAATTCCTTTTCATATATACCCCCGCTACCAGTTTATATACTATATCAATTTATTGCAGAATACTTTATTATTTAACCTGCATACAATTAAATGAAAAGAAATATCTTTTTATAAAAATCATTCATAATATTTCTGTGCCGTGTAAATTAATAACAAGCTCATAAACCAAAAATATTTACCAATATCTCAGGGTAATAATTTTTTTGTTGATGTTTGCCATGCACCCTAACATAATATCAAATCCAAAGAGCCGCTACCAGGCTCAGTTGTAATAAGTTTATACCTGATGTAATTATTCTTTATGCACTCCTCCTGAAAAACCATTTAAATAATATTTGCGCCATTCCTAATAAATTAGTTTATCTACTAATCAATTAGTAGTACATTGCAATAAATTATTTATTTATGGTAAAATTAGCCAGGCGGGAAGAACAGATAATGCAGGTATTTTGGGATTTAAACAAAGCATTTATCAGGGATATTATCCCACTACTGCCAGACCCTAAACCACATTACAACAGCGTAGCAACAATGGTAAAGATACTTGAAGAAAAAGGGTTTCTTAATCACGAAACTGCTGGCAACATGCACTGTTATTTTACTGTAATCAGCAGGGAGAATTATCAAAAATTTGCATTAAAAGATGTCGTAAGCCAATACTTCGATAATTCCTATCCACGCATGCTGGCCTTTTTTGCAAAAGAGCAAAAGCTTACCGAAAAACAATTGACAGAGATTGTAAACATCATTAAAAAAGAAAAGAAATGATACTATATATTTTATATGCATCGCTTATACTTGCTGCTTGTATTATTTTTTATAAGCTGCTGCTGCAAAAAGAAACCTTCTTTCGTTTAAACCGGTTTATACTGCTTTCCTGCATGTTGATGGCTTTTATTTTGCCGGTGCTTCGTGTGCCGCAACAAATGTCTTTTAGAAAAGCGCCGTCAGCAGTAAACATTATATCCACTGGTGTTACAGCAAAGAACGATATAACCGAGTCAATAGAACACAAGGTTAACAGTAAAGTGGTTGAACCATTGCAACAAAATAAAGCCATCAATATTGAACAGGTGATGCAGTGGCTCATTTACCTGTATTGGTTTGGTGTAGCCATATTTGGGCTTAATTTTTTAATGCAGGTAGTAGTATTGCTATACAAAGCGTATTCACGGCCGGTAATTATTGATGGCCTATTCAGGATTGTAGAAATAACCGGCGACAAAGCACCTTGCTCTTTTAGCAATAATATTTTTATTAATCCAGAAAAATATGACTGGGAAACTTATAACCAGATATTACTGCACGAAAAAATACATATTGAACAAAAACATACGCTTGACCTGGTGCTTGCAGAGATTGTACTTATCTTTTTATGGTTTAATCCTTTTGCATGGATGTGGCGTAAAGAATTAGAAAGCAATCTCGAATTTTTTACAGACAACCAACTGCTGCAAAATGATACAGTAGAAAAAGAAAGCTACCAGATGGGTCTGCTGAAAGTAGCAGCGCCCCATTTCCCCCTGAGTATTACAACCAATTATAATCAATCACTTCTTAAAAAACGATTAGTCATGATGAACGCAAAAAAATCTAATGTACATACAATCTGGAAATACTTTTTCCTTTTACCATTAATGGTATCGTTTGTATGCCTGTTTAATGAACCTATTGCCAATGCCCAAAATATTGCGGCCAAACCAAAAACGAAGCCATATGTAGAGAATAACAATGAAATGAAAACAGCCGGCAACTGGTTTGCCACTATTAAAGCTGATAAAATAAATTTCCAGTTCAGGGATGAAGAAAAAGACAATTCTTATAACGGCAATAGTTTCCTGTTGAGTGAATTTAGTAATCTTCCAAGGGATAAACAAGGCACATTTACGCTCACCCGTGAAGCAGGTACAATGGAATTTACCGGAAAATTTGAAGGCGACAAAGGCATGGGGCAATACAAATTTATCGCCAATAAAAATTACAGCACCGATATGCAGAAAGAAGGCATCAATGTGGGGGATGATAAGGACCTGATGGTTTTCTTTTTGGTGAACATAAAACAATCTTATGTTCAAATGTTGAAAAAACAAGGATATACCAAACTTAATAAAGACAATATCATTCCGCTTGCTGCGCTGGATGTAAATGAAACCTATATAACTTCTATTAAACAGGCAGGTTTTCCAAATATTGATCTGGATAATTTAGTCCCTTTCAGGGCACTCAATATTGATAAGGCTTATATAGAAGAGATACGCAATGCAGGTTATAAAAATCTAACCCCTGATAAGGTGATTACATTTAAGGCACAGGGTATAGATGGAAAATATATAGCTGACTACCGCAGCTCTGTCAATATAAGTAAAGAGGATAAAGACAATGAAAACAAGGATGCTAATGACAACAGTGAAAAAAATAAAGAGAGCAACAGTAATAAAAATTCCAACAGGTACGGCGACAATGAGAAAGCTGAAGATGATATCATTGCCTTTAAATCAATGAACATTGATAAGGAGTTTATAAATTCCTTTAAAGAAGTTGGTTATGCAGATCTATCAAACAACGACCTTATTGCTATGAAATCTCTTGGTGTAACACCGGAATATATAAAAACCTTCCGCAATGCGGGTTACACCAATATCAAGGCTGATGACCTGATAGCTTTAAAATCGCAGGGTGTAACACCTGCCTTAATAAAACAATACAAAGACCTTGGATTTAAAGATTTAAGCCTTGATGATGTTATTGGCGCAAAAGCAACTAGCACCACACCTGCCTTTATCAGTAGCATGAGGCAGAAAGGGCATAACATGAAAAGCCTTGATAAGTATATTGCATTGAAGTCTGTTATAAGTAACTGAGTTAACAACTGATTGCTAGCATACCGTGCCAATAAAACACAGCTAATAAAAAAAGTTTGCGCCCAACCGTGTAAACTTTTTTTATTGTATTATTTCCTAAATACACAATACCGTCCTTTACTATCAGGCAAATTTTATTTCTTAAATAATTATGCTTTTACTTATCATTGTGCAACAGAACCTTAAACAATTGCTATTATGAAAAAAATTTCATTACTTGTTTTTTTTACTTTCTCTTTTTCATTGGCAATATTTGCCCAAACTATAACTGCTCCAACTTATACTGGACGGGCAAATAAATTACTTTCCACTTTTCAAAAAGATACACTGCAAGTATTAAACTTGCCATTTAATGACAGTCTCCGCACTCATTGGGAAAGGCTGCCTGGGCAACGGCTTGGTTTAAAATTATCCCATTTTACGGAAGCACAGAAAATTGCTCTTCACGAATTATTACGCAGTTGTCTTAGTACCCAGGGATATTTAACTGTTACAGCCGTAATGTTTAATGAAGACATACAACAAAAATTTGAACCCAACCTGGGTCGCAATGAATATTGGGTTGAAGTTTTTGGCAACCCGTCTTCCGATGGTTTTTGGAGCTGGAAGCTTGAAGGGCATCACCTTTCGCTGAATTTTACATTTCAGGGTAATCGCATGATTTCAAACAGCCCCTACCTTATGTCGAGCAATCCCTCAAATTCTATAACAGACAGTGCCAGGGCAGGATTGGTAATTTTATATAAGGAAGAAGAAATGGGCAGGCAACTGGTAAATTCATTAACCACCAAACAATTAAAAAAAGGGTATAATAGCCGTAAAAAAACAGCCATTGTTTATAGCGAACAGGATAAAAATAATATCACTGTACCTGATGAAGGTATCTACTTTAGCGAGCTTAATAAAGATCAACAAAGCCTGTTAAAGCAACTGGTAACAGAATATTTTAATAATTTCAATACAGGCGAAGTGCCTTCAGTGGATGCTTTTTGTAATAAAAAACTCCGCTTCTTTTATGTTGACAGCCGCGTAAAGGGAAAGCCGCATTACTACCGTTTTGAAAACGGAAGCCAGATAATAGAATATGAAAACTACGATAATCATATTCACTGTTTCTGGCGCACCAATAATGATTTCGGAAAAGCCATAATCAAATAGGTGAAGTAATCCGGGCTGTGCATGATGTACGACAACCTGCGCTTTTTTCTTCTGAACATCTTTTTCCGTGATTCAATAAATCACATCGTGCATTTGTTTTTGCACATAGTAATTGAAAGAAATATTGCAAGCAAATGAATGACCGGTTATCGTTTAAATTTATCAGTTTTTCTATTTCCAACTTCCTTCTTTAAAGATGCTACAGTAATAAATTATGTATTTTGACGTTTCCGAAATGGTATCTTACTGGCGTTGCAGGCTACAAAATTTTTATGGCATATTGTAAGCTCAAACGCAAATCGTTTAAATATTTTTTACAATGCCACAGTTATTGAATGAATTGCATATTTTCATACTGTAAAACTTTTGAACCATAGATGAGTGTTGATTTAACTAAAATATTCAAAGCATCACAATTTCAATTGGTGCCTGCAATAGACAATCTTTTTTTTTATAATGAAATTGATATTTTTCCGGGTATCATTTTGGAAAATAAAACCAATGCTATCAGAAAAATTATACAGGAACCCCAACGGTATGAATTGTTTTTGCAAGAGAAGGCTCGCCGTCCAAATTATGACGCCTATGCCTGCTTTCAACCTTTTAACGAGGCCACAAAAGCATTGTATCCTTTTTTAAAAAGGCTTCAGCAACAGGTTACAGAAGGGGATGTAATTTTAAATTTGTGGGATAGATCTGGTTGGTTAACTACTATCCTTTCGGGGTTATTTCCCAAACAACAGATTATTAGTACCTGGGAAGGCAATAAAGACCTATTGGGATACAAAGGTTTTTCTTTTTGGATGAAAGAAAATAAAAATGTAAGTATTTTATTTTGCGATTTAAATCATCCATTACCGTTACAGAATAAAAGTATTGCCTTTTCCATTGGACTGGATACCTTTCATCGATTCAATCAACATATTTTATTGAATGAACTCATGAGGATTGTGAAAGATGACGGTGCAATTATCTTTCCGCATGTACATTTAAGTAATGCTGAGCCGGAGCCTTATTTTAACAGAGGTGGAAAACAAATGCATGGAGAAGACTATGACCAAGCTTTTCGGTTTTTAAATGAAACCACCAATTGGAAAGGGTTTGTTTTTTCTGAACCCAAACTTTTCAAGGCTAATGACATAGAATATTCATCTTTTATTCCTATACTATCTGATCCAAATATTACCGATTACAATGCATTAATTGCACTATTGCCATCGTCATGGGAAAATGAAATGTTAGCGGCCTTTAGTTTAAAAGATATACCAAATATAGAAGCTGCATATATTGTAATAAATACATTATTGCGTATCGACCTGAACCATCAAAAAGTATTTATAGATTTCGATCACTTAAATGGAGCAGCAGGATCTTTATTAAAACGCCATCCTGTTTATGTAGAAAGGATCAAGAATTTAAACCAGTACCAGCTCACGGCATTAGCTGCAAAAACCATTTTTCTGGCTAATAAGGGATATACCATTAAAGAGGTTTGCAGCATGTTAAATGTCGATATAAATTTGCTGATTAAAGAGTTGGAAATACTGGAGCGTTTAGGATTATTGCAAGTACTACCTGTTTCAATTGACGGAATTCGTTTACAGAATTACTTAATGACACAGCAGTACATCATTCCAAAATCAAGGCAGAATTTAAAAGCATTATGGCAGAATTCAGTAAAAACTTTCCCCAACAATATTGCACTTGTTTCCTTGATGGATGATAGCGAATTTACTTATAAGGATTGTGATGACATCATTAAAAACATCCTTATAACCTTGCAAAAAAATGGTTTAAAAAAGGGAGATAAAATAATTATATCTTCTATAATTCATACAGAAGCCATCTTATTATTCTGGGCCTGTATGCAGGCGGGCGTTGTGGTAGTACCAATAGGAACACATTTAACCATGGCTGTTTTTTCTTATATTCTTGAACAAACCGGGGCCACATTATGCTTTACCAATCAAAGCTTCTTTAAAGAAAGTAAATACGGTTTTAAAAATATTCAAACAATCCTGTTTGATGAATCAGAAGAAATAGCAGATAGTCTTTATTTCGCCGACTGGTTAATTGCAGAAGCAGACGGCAACTTTGAAGATGTAGATATATCTCATAAGGATGAAGCCGTTATTTTATTTACGTCAGGTTCAACAGGTATACCTAAAGGTGTAGAGCTATCACATGGTAACCTGTTCAGAAGCGGCCGATTGATAACAGAAACGTTTCTTTGGGAAATGGGGGATCGTTTTTTTGCCTTTGGAGGTTTAGACAGCATGAGTGGTTTGCGTAATGCTACAATAGCCCCCGCTCTTGCAGGATCAAGTGTAGTAATTCCTAAGGAAATTTCTTTAAATAACTTATTTAATATTGCTGAGGCAATAGCTGAAAACAGAATTACAATATTAGGCTGTAACCCGGCTATGCTTCATCAATTTGTAAAACATAAGGATAAAATTGGAAGTCAATTAAAATCAATCAAAGCCTTGATTTGTACCGGCAACCAATTAAATGAGTCATTGAGGGCAGGTTTTAAGAGCTGCTACAATTTATCCGTTTTCAACTATTATGGATTAACAGAAACAACGGGTATTTGTATTTCTCAGTCTGTTTTGGGGATTGAATCAGATACAGATACTATTGGAAAGCCTATTGATTGTATTGCACAAATTGTAAATGAACAGGGAGAAATCGTTCCAATTGGTACTGAAGGTGAATTGAGGGTTTTCAGCGAAAACCTGATGCAAGGTTATTTTAAAGATAAAAATCAAACTGATTCAGTAATAAGAGATGGTTGGTTTTATACACTTGATCTGGCTAAATATACCAGCGATGGAAATATTCAACTAATAGGCAGAAAACGCGATATTGTAAAAACTTCAACAGAAGAGATAGTTTACCTAAAAGAAATTCAGCAATTTATTAGTGGTCTTCTTTATGTTGAAGATTCTTTTGTTTGCTCCTTTCAAAAGGAAAATGCCGAAAAAATTGCAGTTTTCATTGTTTTAAAAAACGGCCTGTCATTAGATGAGTTACAAATAAAGCAAGCAATCCGAAATGAGATATTACTACAACTTGGTGAAAATAAAATCCCTAGCCAAATTAAATTTTTATCTGAACTGTCCTATAACAGTAGTGGGAAATTATTAATCAATGAATTGATCAATGACTTATAGTAACATAAACACTCTTTTTGAAGCTTTACAGCAAACAACTATACGCAACCGGTTATTTGCTCACATTAATGACAAAAAAATAACCTACGGACAGTTGCAGGAAGAAATGGAAAAACTTTGGTCCATTTTTCAAAAAAATGGATTAAGGAAAGGAGATAAAGTAATACTATCAACCAATGATGATTATTATACAACCCTATTTTTCTTAGCATTTTTGCGATATGGAATTATTACGGTTTTTATTGATCCCAATGTACCTCCTAAACGCTCTATCGCAATCATTGAAAAAACCGGGGCCAATGTTTTTGTAATGGATGAGGAGTTGTTTGTTACAAGATTAATTGATGCAAATTCAACAGCTTTTTATTTAAAAATACAGGCAGCTACTCAAAAAAAGGGGAAATTATTTGATCGGTTATTGAAGAATAAAAAAGAAACTCCAGCAGCTGATGAATTAGTTTTTCCGGCAATTATGGGTACGACTATTGCAGATTCCCATGCAATTGATACAATTGAAGATGAGGATGTAGCTTATATATTATTTACTTCCGGAACCACTTCAGATCCAAGAGGCGTGATGATTTCTCATAGCAATCTTTTCGCTCATTTGCACACTTTAAAAAAAGTGTATGCCCTAAATGAAAATGACCACTTACTTAATATTCTTATGCTTTATCATGCAGATGGCATTATTCAGGGGCCATTATTAACTGCCTTTAATCAGGCAACATGGATACGTCCATTTCGTTTTGATTTGTCAAATATTGGAGATCTTTTCAACAGTATTTATAAATACAGAATTACCCATTTTATTACTGTTCCCACCGTTCTTTCTTTTATGAATAAATTTCATGAAGGATATGAGGACAGCTTTCAAACTGAAAACTTTGAATTTATTATTTCAGTAGCTTCTAAATTAGAATTAAAACTTTGGCAAGACTTTGAACAGAAATTTCAAACCCAGGTAGTAAATGTATATGGACTAACGGAGACTGTTGCAGGTTCATTATTTTGTGGCATAAACGCACTTCCCCGAAAAGTAGGAACTGTAGGTGTGCCGGTAGATTGTGAAGCAAAAATTATTAAAGAAAATGGCGAAATTGCACTGGCAAATGAAACTGGTGTATTATGGTTAAAAGGGGCACACATTTTTAAAGGTTACTTAGATAATCAAATTGACACAGAAGCTGTATTAGTAAATGGATGGTTAAATACCGGCGATATTGCTATCAAGGATGAGGATGGTTTTTTTTATATTACTGGTAGAGAAAAAAACACCATCAATACCGGCGGCATTAATATCTATCCCGAGCAGGTTACTGAAATGATTAACACACATCCAAAGATTGCAGAAAGTATTTGCTTAGGATTACCAGATGAAAATTTTCAGGAAAAGCTGGTCAGCGTAATAGTGATAAGGCCCGATGAACAGTTAGAAAAAAATGACTTAATTGATTTTTTACGGCCTTTATTAGAGCAAAGTCAAATGCCAAAGAATTTTTATTTTTTTGATAATTTACCTAAAGGACTTTCAGGAAAAATTAAGGTTAATGCCGTGAAAGAACTTATTGAGTCTACACACAATACTAGCACTCAATCTGGTACTGCAATATCAAATATGATAATAATTGAAGCCGCTGCTGAAGCTTTTGGAATGGATAAAAACCAAATTAAAATGAGCGATAACTCACATTCTTTAGAAGGCTGGGATTCCATGGCCCACCTTGTTTTTATCACTATTTTAGAAGATCGTCTTAAGGTTAGGTTTTCAACTGCCGAAATGATGAATATGAATACGCTGACTTCAGTGGAGCAAATTATAAATGAAAAGTTAAAAGCGGTAAAAATATGAAAATAAATGTACCGTCTCTTAGGATATGGGCCTGGGTTGGCATTTCTTTTTTCTTAATTCAGCTTTATGTAATTGCGTATTACAAACCCCCTAAAAATGGTAATACATATGACCTCCCCATTTCCTCTCTACTGAATGATATTAAAAATGAATTTATTAATAAAAATAAAACTACTTACAATGTAATAGTAGTAGGGACCTCATTGGTTGGCAATGGTGTGGAGTGCCCGGATGAAATTGCAAGCACATTAACATTAGCAAACTCCAAAACAAGAAATATTTTGCTGAAAAAAATCCTGTATAATCATGACAAATTTCAATACCTTTTTAGTAATAAAAACTTAATCAATGAACTGTTATTAATAAAACCCGATTTAGTTTGTATACAAACCGAATTGGCAGCTATTCGGTTCGAGGAAACAGAAATTTTTTTTTACACTAACCTTGAAAGTTATCTTGAAAATTTAGCCAGGAAAAATGCAGCATTTTTTAAAGGCCTTTTTCTCAATAAAAAATCAGAATCCATCAATTGCAAAGATAATTATATTAATTCCGGTGTGCTTACAGATACCCTGAATTATATTCCTGTAAAAAGATATTCAAAAAAAAATGAAGAAATCCAATCAGCATTTGAGGGATTAAATAAATTAAGTAAGGCTGGTATTAAAATAGTAATAGTAGATATTCCAAGACCATTGCAGGTTGAGAAAATAATTTATACCAAAACATTTTCCAAGGAACTTGATTTACTTTTTTATATGTACCACCAGAAATTTGGTATTGAACATTGGAAATATACAAAAGAGCCTTTGTATTTCAAGGATTTTTATGATGGTGGGCATTTAAATAAAGCAGGAAGGCATCTTTTTACAAAATATCTTTTGGAAAAAATTATAAATGAAATTGAGAATAAAAAATGAGTTTATTAATTATTGTATTAATTGTTTGTATACCATTACTCTTTTTAGCCTGGCTGTTGCCAGAAAAATGGCAAATGTTTCCAATTGCAATTTCCACTGCTGTTTTTTTGGGTTTTGTATCGCCAGCCTCACTGGTAATTTTGACTACTTCATCGTTGATAACTTATTATATATTAAACACTCATGGTTCAAAAACTGCAGCTACTATGGTTGCTGTTGTTTTGGTAAGTAGTATTTTATTGATATTTAAATTACAAAGCGAATTAAATTTTAACATAACAAAAAATAAAATATTGCCCTTAGGAATTTCCTATTATTCATTTCGCCAAATTCATTATGCAATGGAAACATACAAAAGAAAGCTTCCTGCGCACTCCATTTTAGAATATTATTGTTATCTTTTTTTTCTACCCACCATATTAATCGGGCCTATAAATCTTTTTCAACCTTTTGTAAAAGACCTTCGTAAACGCAGGTGGAATAGTGTATTGTTTTCCCAGGGATTAGAGCGGATTTTATATGGTATGGTAAAAATTAATGTGATAGGCAATTATTTATTGACCTATAAATTAAATTTGTTTTGTACTGAAAATGCCGCAAGCCAGGTATGGCTTACTACATATCTTCAGGTGTTTAAATTTACAGCAAATGCTTATGTTCAATTTGCCGGATATTCAGATGTTGCAGTGGGGCTTTCCATATTATTTGGGTTTAAAATCATTGAAAATTTCAACTTCCCGTTTCTTGCCAAAAACATTGCAGACTTTTGGAAACGATGGCATATTTCGCTTTCTTCATGGTGCAGGGAGTATGTATTTTTTCCATTTTTAAGTATCACCCGCAATGCAAGAATCAGTATTATTATTTCAATGATAGTTTTAGGAATCTGGCATGAAATATCAATCCGTTATCTTTTGTGGGGCATTTTACACGCACTGGCCATTAACATATGGCATAGATATGAAAGTACAGCATTGCATAAAAAATTAAGCAAGTACCCTGTATTTCAAAATGTAACAGGGGTTATAGTAACACTTAATTTTGTTATGCTGAGTTTTGTATTGATCAGTGAAAATTCCTTAAGCCAATCATTTAATTTATTGCAAACATTATTGTTTTTAAAAAGATAAACCATGTACAATCTGTTAACAAAAGTAATGGCAAAAAATTATGCAAATATTTTGATGTTTTTATGGTACTTATTCCTGCTGTTTCTGGTGTTTCGGTATTCATTTATAGATAGTGGACGGTTTAAATATTTAGGGTATTAAACCATAAGCCCAAAATGCAATTTTCCAAAAATTGACTTGGTTATTCCTAACAGTATAATATTCCATAAAATATTATACTGTTAAGATGAAGGGTAAAGTGAACAAAAATATTTGGCCACGCTTTTGGCCAGGCTGCTTCGAATCAAATCATGGAAAGTTGCATCGTTACATAATAAATTGTAACCCTTTCCCATTATTAAATGATTTTCTTTATTTATTTTCCGACATGCTTAATCATGCTACAAACGCTATTGGATAATGTGCTACACTTTGAGGTGGTTAGAGTAAATTAAAGCCGTGAGTGCAAAAACTACTCAATGGCAGAACTTCTCCAATTATATTTTATTTGTATAAAAAAATTAGTCCCCAGGCAACCTATTTCTTCTCTATCCCGATTTATAACAGGATAACTAGTTATCACCTAAATATAATTCAATGAAAAAGAAATATTTTTTTCTAGCAATCACCCTTATCATGATCGCTTCGGCTATACAAATTTCCTGCAATAAGGGCAGTTCTTCGTATAACAATCCCGCCCCCCCACCGCCTTCCGGCAGCTCCGGTGTTGAAATTACCATGTATCATATGGCTTTTTCTCCTAAATCAAAAACAGTTGCCAATGGCACAGTTGTTACATGGAGAAATGGAGATAGCTATGCACACACAGTAACCTCAAATGATGCCAGCAGTTTTAGCAGTGGTTCAATTACGGGAGGGGGTACATTCGTATACACTGCAACTGTGCCTGGCACTTATGAATACCACTGTACCATTCATGGAATTTCTATGTCAGGTACACTTATAGTAAGCCCATAAATTAAAAACCATTGTCTATTAGTTCAGCTTTATAATTGCAGGTTTAACATGCCGGCCTAAATATCTGCCCCATTTTGTAAGCCTTCGTGTTCAACGATGGTTTAAATTACCTATTAAATTTCTGTACTTAATGATGCCATTTAGTCAACTTTGTGATAAAAATCATCTCCTGGAACAAAAAGCGGCCGGGAATATACCGGCTGACAAATAATATTTTTCTTTTAAAATATCAATACTGATGAAAAGCCTGCGATACAAATTCTAACACAGCTGGTAGTGAGGCTCGCCAGTAAGTCCAGTTATGGCCACCATCACGGATACGGAATTCGTGTGGTATTTCTTTTTTGCGCATAGCTATATGTACCAGGCAACTGCCCTCTGCTAAATTATATTCATCATCATCGCCATCATCAATATACCAGCGCACTGCTTTCTTAGAAGTATCAGGCATGTTATTTATCAAAGCCAGTACGCTATACCGGTTGTAATAATTACTAATGACAGAATCGGGCAAATTGGGATTATCTCTGCTTTGTTGCTTACGGGCATCATCAATGGTGACAGGGCCAATACCCCCACTTATAGGACATGATGAAGAAAACATTTCGGGATGGTGCAGGGCATAAATAAAGCTTCCGCCGCCACCCATGGATAAGCCGGCAACAGCACGGAACCTTTTTTCACTTTTAATGCGGTATTTTTTTTCTACAATTGGAACCAGTTCATTAAAAAAGAAGTCCTCGTAATTCCAATCGCCCTTTATATCATTATTAAAACCACGGCGGCCGGTAAAGGCGTCGGGCATAATAATAATCATTGGTGTGGCAAGGCCACTGTTGATGGCTTTATCTGCAATATTCAATACTTCGCCAAATTGCACCCAGCCGGTTTGGTCGTCGCCACCGCCATGCAGCAGGTAAAGTACAGGATAGCTTCTGTTAGAGGTTTCATAATCCGGCGGCAGGTAAACAGCATATTTGCGTTCGCTTTTAAGTATTTTACTGGCAAGCGAAAGATCATCATACACTTTACCCGTTTGGGCAAAAAGTGTTGATGATACTAACAGGAACAAGGTGATAAATCCATAACTAACTTTTCTCATAATAATTTTTAGGTTGACCCGGGTTATAATAATATGCCGACTAAGGCCCGAGGCTGTTGTTAAAGAAAAGATATTTTCAAAACTAACACATCGGGCTACGATTCAAATTTAGTGATTGATTTTTTGATTTGTGCCACGATTGTAGTTTTCTTTTTTGCTCACATCGCTGTACTCACCGAATCCGAAATTCAAAGTAAGTATTAACAACCAACCAGGCAAGAGACATACCGACTGATAGATTTTTTATTTACATTGCACATCATAACATTTGAATAAGGAAAATGCTTGCGCATAAAATATAAAGTATGAACCGAAATGAGTTTATTAAAAATGCCGGCTTATTAAGCGCCGGTTTATTATTAAAAGATATTTCCCTTGCACAATACCCCGAAGAATTTCCTGTGGTTCGTGTACCTTATGATAAAAGAAAATTTCATAGCAAAGCGGTGGATGCATCCATCATTGAGTTTCAGGCCCATGTAAAAAATAAAGAACTGGGGTGGTTGTTCAACAACTGTTTTCCCAATACGCTTGATACCACAGTTGATTTTACCATCATCAATAACAGGCCCGACACTTATGTAATTACGGGTGATATTGATGCCATGTGGTTAAGGGACAGTACGGCACAGGTATGGCCATATTTGCCATTGATAAAAAAAGATGCTGAACTGCAGCAACTGATTGCAGGTGTTATAAACCGGCAAACGAAATGCATTTTAAAAGACCCCTATGCTAATGCATTTTACAAAGATGAAAATAAGGTAAGCGAATGGAAAAGTGATTTAACCAATATGCAACCGGGTACCCATGAACGTAAGTGGGAAATCGACTCGTTATGTTATCCAATAAGGTTGGCATATAATTACTGGAAGCAAACAAATGATACTGCTCCGTTTGACAGCCAATGGAAAAATGCCATTAAAGCAACACTGCAAACATTCAGGCAACAGCAACGAAAAGATGGCAACGGCCCTTATTCTTTTCAACGAACAACAGCATGGGCCACAGATGGTGTTCCATTGGGAGGATATGGCTATCCGGTAAAACATGTGGGCCTTATCTGCTCTATGTTTCGCCCTAGTGATGATGCTACTGTTTTTCCATTCCTGGTTCCATCCAATTTTTTTGCAGTAGTAAGTTTGCACCAGGCAGCTGAGATGGTAAAGCAAATTTCAAAAGATAATGCACTGGCCGCTGAATTAACAGCTTTGGCAAACGAAGTAAACAAAGCTTTGCAGCAATATGCTGTTATCAACCATCCTCAATACGGCAAAATATATGCTTACGAAGTAAACGGTTTTGGTAGTTATAATTTAATGGACGACGCCAATGTGCCAAGCCTTTTATCCCTGCCTTATTTAAATGCGGTAAAAAATACCGACCCTGTTTATATCAATACCCGCAAGTTACTGCTCTCCGAAAACAATCCATTTTTCTTTAAAGGAAAAGCGGCAGAAGGAATCGGTGGCCCGCATGCAGGCATGGATATGATTTGGCCACTGAGTATTATTATGATTGGATTAACGAGTAACAATGATGCCGAAATAAAAAGATGTATTCAACTGTTACAAAAAACCCATGGCGATACTGGTTTTATGCATGAGTCTTTCCATAAAGATGATGCCACAAAATATACCCGCAAATGGTTTGCATGGGCCAATACAATTTTTGGAGAACTACTTTGGGAAGTGTACCAGTCAAAGCCATATTTATTGGTGTAGTATTTTATAATTGCCGTATGTTGATTAGTGATAAAAAGGGTTTTAGAAAAAGGCGGGGAAAAGTTTTATGTTTGTATAAATAAACAATTTGTACACGCTTGCATCCTTCATTAATATGAACAAAAAATTAATTGCCCTCTTATTAGTTGTAGCTTTTTGTACGCATGTAAATGCTCAAACATTTTTTACCACAAAAGGAAAAGATATAATTGCCCCAAATGGAAAACCTTTTTTAATTCAAGGCACTAATCTTGGCAACTGGCTGGTGCCTGAAGGTTATATGTTTAAGTTTGATGGTGCCAGTTCTCCAAGGCTTATTAACCAGGCATTTTCTGAATTGATTGGGCCTGATGCAACAAAAAATTTCTGGAAAAAATTTCTTGATGTATATATCACAGCTGAAGATATTCATTACCTAAAATCAACCGGTATGAATTCCATCAGGATACCTTTTAATTACCGGTTGTTCACCAATGAAAATTATATGGGTGACAATGATGCAAGCAGGGGTTTTGTTTATCTTGACCGGGTTATTAACTGGTGCAAGAAAGAAAATTTGTATGTATTATTAGATATGCATTGTGCACCAGGCGGGCAAACAGGTGACAATATTGATGATGGTGCAGGATACCCGTTTCTTTTTGAAAGTAAAGAAAACAGTAAACAATGTGCGGATATATGGAAAATGATTGCTGCGCATTACAAAAATGAAACAATCATTATTGGCTACGATTTATTGAACGAACCGATTGCACATTATTTTGACAAGTCAATACTAAACCCTCTTCTCGAACCGCTTTACAAACAAATAACAAAAGCAATAAGGGAAGTTGATAAAAATCATATCCTGTTTTTAGGTGGTGCACAATGGGACTCAAATTTTGAACCCTTCGGCCCTCCTTTTGACAGTAAGTTGGTATACACTTTTCATAAATACTGGACAGCGCCTACCCGTGATGTTGTTATGGACTATATTGATTTCAGCAATAAATATAAAGTGCCCATTTACTGTGGTGAAACAGGAGAAAATGAAGACGCCTGGGTAGATAGTTTTAGGACCATGCTTAATTCAAATAATATAGGTTGGCATTTTTGGCCCTATAAAAAATTAGACAATACAAGGGGCATTGTTACCTTCAACAAACCTGCTTATTATGATTCTGTAATTGCGTATGCCAATACCCCAAAATATAATTTTGCAGATATCCGAAAAAACCGTTCGGCAAATATTGCAGAAATAAAAAAGGCACTGGATGGTTACCTTGAAAATTGCAAGTTTAAAAATTGTATCCAAAACAAAGGCTATATAATGGCTTTGGGATTTACGCCAAAGAACTAACACTCAAAGACGGCTGTTTTTTAGCAATATCATTAGCAATAATATTGGCTTCAATACCTATTTCTCTTAACATGCCATTGGGCGAAAGATAAAACCCACAAAAGTACAATCCATCTTTTCCAAAATAGTTTTGTTTGGCTATTGGATTGTTTAAATCATCAATACGGTTGCTGCATATATCTAAAAAACTATCCAGTTTATGATCGTAGCCGGTTCCTAAAACAATGGCATCAAAATCTCCCTGTTTGTTATCTTCAAAGTAAATAGTATTGTTATCTATTCTAACAATATCACCATACACTTTTATAAACCCTTCTCTTATAAGTTTAATAGTGCCAATATCAAGCAAGGGTATACGCTTTTGTTTTTCTATCTGCTCCATTGGTCCGTAGCTGGATTTTTTTAATCCCAGTTTTGTTATATTGCCTACCAGTAATCTTATAAGAGGAGCATTTATTTTGTCTGCTATACGTGGTGGAAATTTAGCCATAAGTTTACCTATTTCAAGAATAGGAAAACCAAAAATATCCCTCGGCAAAACATTAACAGCAGAACGGACAGAGAGTGAAGGATGGGCTCCATGCTCGTGCAAACAAATTGCCTGTTCACAAGCCGAATTACCAAAGCCAACAACTAAAACATTTTTGCCGGCAAAGGCAGCACCATTTTTAAATGTTGAACTGTGCAATATTTCTCCTTTAAAAGAATCCATTCCTTTAAAGTCAGGCATTTTAGGGGTATGGTTAAGGCCTGTTGCTACTATAACTGCCTTAGATTGATAAGTATTTTGGGTGGTTTCAATAAACCAGCTCTCTCCTTCTTTTTTTACCGATAATACTTCTGTATTAAAAATAGGGTTAATGTTTAATTCCTTTGCATAAGTATCCAGGTAATCTACCACATCCCGGCGTGCAGGATATTGTGGCAGTGACTCACTAAACTCTTTAAAGGGCAATGCTGACATTTTTTTACTTGTATGCAGGTGCAGGCGATCGTAATGATTTCTCCAGCTGGTTGCCAGTTGCGGGTATTTTTCTACAATCAAAAACTCAATGCCTGCTTTTTGTAAACAGGCTGCTGATGCAAAACCAGCTGCACTTGCGCCAATAATAAGTGTATGAGTGGATATCATGATTTTTTTATTTTAAAATTGCAATGCTGTCATTTACAATAAAAGCAATATGACTTAACTGCAAAAACTAAATATAATACTGTAATTCTTAAAAAAAATATAATAAATAAATATCAGCGGCAAACATAACCATTACCAAGTCAATATAAAATTTTCAATCTGTAAGCCTGGTCATATTATAATTTCACTTGCTCTAAAAACTACATAATACGTGATAGAATGGCAAAAGTTACAGA
>JANYGZ010000054.1 GCA_025362235.1 Ferruginibacter sp.
TCACTAGCATCCCAACGATGCAAAATTTAGTTCTTTGAAAGTATTGTCAGATCAGGGTTTTATTGATATTTATGGGTCAAACGATTTGAGCAAAAAATGATTCTTCTAAAAAATGCCAGGCTGTCATAGCTTGTTAGATGAATTCAGGAAAATATGTTTTTGCCCAGGTTGCTTCATTTATAGATGCCAATGATTTTATTAAATGCGTAAAAAGATATAACGGCAACCATCGGGTACAACATTTTACCTGCTGGCATCAATTGATGTGCTTAATGTTTGGGCAACTTTGTAATAGAGAAAGCCTTAGTGATTTAATTACCTGTCTTAATACTCAAAAAAGCAAATGGTATCACTTAGGCTTAGGCGTGGGGATATCTAAAAATAATTTATCCAATGCCAACATAAAAAGAGACTGGCGCATTTTTGCTGACTATGCCTATATTTTAATTGCCCATGCCCGTAAAATATGTGTTGACAATGTCGATTTCAATCTGGATATAGAAGGCAATGTGTATGCTGTAGATGCCTCCACCATTGATTTGTGCCTGGAAGTATTTTGGTGGGCAAAATTTAAAAAGCACAAAGGCGCTATAAAATTGCATACCCAACTGGATTTAAAAACAAACATTCCAAGTTTTATTCACATAACCGATGGCAGTGTACACGATGTGAATTATTTAGACCTGATGGAAGTAGAGGCAAATAGTATTTATATTTTAGACAGGGGCTATGTTGATTTTGAAAGGCTTTATAACATTCATTACCAGAAGGCTTATTTTGTAACAAGGCTAAAAACAAATACCAATTACCGAAGGCTTTATTCCAGAAAAACAGACAAAACCACAGGCTTGCTTTGCGACCAAACAATCAGGCTCAATAATTATTATGCGCACAAAAAGTATCCGGGAAAATTAAGACGGGTAAAATATTATGATAGTGAAACCAACATAACATTTGATTTTGTAACCAATAATTTTAATCTGCCTGCATTACAAATAGCCCTGCTTTATAAACAACGTTGGCAAATAGAATTATTCTTCAAATGGATAAAACAACATTTAAAAGTAAAATCATTTTGGGGCTACTCAGAAAATGCAGTTAAAATCCAAATTTACACTGCCATAATAACATACGTTACAGTTGCAATTATGAAACAGGAAATGAAAATTAAGCATTCCAACTACGAAATATTACAGATATTAAGCATTACACTACTCAATAAAACCCCCGTCAATCAACTGTTTGACAACAATTATCTACAATCTTTCAAAGAACTAAATCCTAATCAATTGAATCTCTTTTGATTACAATGGGATGTTAGTGGCACTAAACATAAAATAGAGTGAGCAGACTGCCCCGACCAAAGCAACTATTAGGGCTGTTGTCCGCAAGAAATTTTGATTGGATGTTTTTTTGTCTGTCATTATTTTTCTCTTTCAAAGTAAGTTTTTCGAACTGTCGGTTCAAGTTTACACGATCGTCAACGGGTTGTTGCTAACGAACAGGGCTTTGTGCAGGCATGGGATTTGAAAAACGCCCCCCGTATTTTGCCAAACCTTTTTGGTGGCAGTAATTATAACATTTGCTTTAAATGATAAATTAATTCACTAGTCGTACCATCCCAAACCATAAATAGTTTGTCATTTTGCAAAATCAATTCTTCCAATATTTCTTTCCTTTCTGCCTCAGTCCCTACTAAAATTGGCAATACTTTTTTTTCCCTAAAGTAGCTTCTAAATTCAAAGCAGCATTCATTTCACGTTTTGGCCATGATTTTTTTAAAAACTTCTTACTAAGAATCAGTATTACAAATTAGTATTAAGTTAAACGTAATATGACGTATTAACCGTACATTTGAAAAACTTTTTTCAAATGGTAATTCGTTATACAATTAAACTAACTAAATCTGAAGTAGAAGAACTACAGATAATCATAAACAAGGGGTCACATACTTCGCAAACATTTCGTGCGGCTTATATACTGTTGAATTGTGATGAAGGGGAATATTCAGATAAAATAACTAACGAACAGATAATTAGAGTTTTAAAAGTGGGGATGCGAACAATTGACAGGATGAAGAAACAGTTTATAGAAGAAGGAATGGAAGCTGTTCTGGAACGCAGGTCCACTACCCGTGTTTATGATATAAAAGCAGATGGTGATATAGAGGCAAAGTTAATAACCCTTTGCTGCAGTGAACCACCCAAAGGTTTTTCTAAATGGTCGCTGCGCTTGCTGGCAGACAAGATGGTTGAATTGAATTATGTGGAGAGCATCTCGCATGTAACGGTAAGAACTGTTTTAAAAAAAATGAACTTAAGCCTTGGAAAGTGAAAGGCTGGGTGGTCCCTCCCGAAAAGAACAGTGCGTTTGTAGCGAACATGGAAAAAGTATTGGATGTATACAAAAAACCTTACAACGCTGCATTTCCAGTCATTTGCATGGATGAATCGCCCAAGCAGTTGATAGAAGAAGGAAAGCCATCTGTTCCGATGAAACCAGGTCAGGATGCGAGAGTGGATTATGAGTATGTCAGGCATGGTGTAGTCAATATATTTATGGCCAATGAGCCATTGATTGGGAAGCGTTATGTACAAGTTACGGAATTCAAAACCAAAAGGGACTGGGCTAAATTTGTAAAAAGAATCGCTGATGAATGGTATCCAAAAGCTAAGAAGATAAAATTAGTAATGGATAATTTTAAGACACATGATGCATCAGCATTTTATGAAACATTTGAACCAGCAGAGGCAAAAAGGCTTTGGGACCGATTTGAATTTGTCTTTACCCCTAAACATGGCAGCTGGCTAAATATGGCTGAAATAGAATTACACGTATTAAATGGCCAATGCTTAAACAGGCACATATCTACGATAAAAAAAATTAATGAAGAAGTTGATGCGTGGCAAACTAACAGAAATAATAAAAATAAAAAAATAAATTGGCAGTTCACAAACAAGGAAGCAAGGGTAAAATTGAAAAAATTTTATCCGTCAATTCATGCTTAACATAACACTAGCTTATAATTTCAAAAGATAAAGAATATCACTTTATTTTAATTCCTCTACCCATTTATCCCTGTCATCGGGGCTAAATTTCCAGGGGGCAAAATTATTTTCTATGTTGCAGAACATGGTGCTCCATTCCTGTGGTGCATTGCTGTCTTCCATTACCAGCGAACGTCGTAATTGTATAATAATATCTAAGGGGCTAATACTAACGGGGCATTCTTCTACACAGGCATTGCAAGTGGTGCAGGCCCTCAACTCATCAACAGTAATATAATTTTTCACCAAAGTTTTACCATCATCTTTAAAACTGCCGTTGACGGCAATGTTTTTGCCCACTTCTGTCAACCGGTCGCGGGTGTCCATCATAATTTTTCGTGGACTTAATAATTTGCCGGTAAGGTTTGCCGGGCAGGCAGCGCTACAGCGGCCACATTCAGTACAACTGTAAGCATCCAGTAAATTTTTCCAGCTAAGGTCAAACACATCTTTGGCGCCAAATTTTACCGGTTGTGCGTCACCGGTAGATGCTAGTTCTGGTTGCATCATATACTTCACCTCATTTTGTACAGATGGCATATTGGTCATTTTTCCCAACAATGGAAGCCTTGCATAGTAAGCATTAGGAAATGCCAGTATGATGTGCAGGTGCTTGCTATAGGGCAGATAGTTTAAAAAAGCCAGTATGCCAATAATATGTATCCACCAGCAGGTTCTTTCAATGCCCATTAATGTTGCCGTTGATAATCCTTCAAAAATTGGTGCCAGCAAACCTGAAAAAATAAAATTTCCTGTATCATGATAATGTGTCCTACCCTCTAATTGTAAGGCCCTGTCAGTGGCATTCATGGTAAGAAACAAACTCATTAAAATAATTTCGGCTATCAAGATATAATTGGCATCGCTGCGTGGCCAGCCATTAAGGTCTTTACTGATAAAGCGTTTTAAATTAAGAAGATTTCGGCGGCAAAGAAATACTACACATACTGTAATTACACCAATGGCCAGTAGCTCAAAAAAATTAATCAGCAAGTTATAGAAGCTACCAAGGAATGGAAAGAACAAACGGTGGGTACCTGCAATACCATCCAGAACAATTTCCAATACCTCCAGGTTGATGATGATAAAGCCTGCATATATCACCAGGTGCATTACTGCCACCAACGGGTTTTTAAACATCTTTTTTTGGCCCAAAGCTAGTAGCAGCAGGTTTTTACAGCGCAATGGTTTGTTATCGCTTAGGTCTTCTGCAACTCCTAAAAAAATGTTGCGGCATATTTGCAAAATGTTTTTTGTAAACAGCCATATTGCTGTTGATAATATGGCCACGAAAAGGATTTGAGGAACAAAATGCATAAGCTGTATTTGTATTGCTAAGATAATTATGAAAAACCAGATACACTAATTATGATTGTTATTAGGCTAAACTCATTAAATCATTGCTGGCGTTGACCTCACCCCAGTCCCTCTCCAAAGGAGAGGGGCTTAGAGCCTATACCAGTAAATGTTTTATAAGATTGTGAAATTTTTAGTTGGACAAGAATGACTAATTATGTATAATTATTGATTATTGGTATAATTTCGTGTAAACACACCTAACCAATATCAGCATGGCAGATAAAAAATACATCCTTTCAAAAGAAACAGCCGAAAAAAAACTTCGCCGCATGGCATTGGAAGTTGCTGAGCGCAATTATGGCGAGCCACAAATAGTACTATTAGGTATTAAAGAAAACGGCACCGTGATTGCCCGTAAAATAAGTGATTATTTACAAGGCGTTTTTAAGGGAGAGATTATTGTTGCAGCGTTGACCCTTGATAAAAAAATGCCTGGCACTATTACAGTTGAACCGGTTATTGATTTTAATAACAAGGTTATTTTGTTAATTGACGATGTGGCCAATAGTGGTAAAACAATGCTATATGCTTTGAAACCTTTATTAGAAACCTACCCCAAAAAAATACAAACACTCGCCTTACTGGAAAGAACACATAAATCATTTCCGGTTGATGTTGATTATGTTGGGCTATCTATTTCTACTACGTTAGATGAACATATTTTTGTTGAAGTGGAAAAAGAAGATGTAATGGGTGCATGGATGGAAGCGGTTTAAGGATTTCGGATTGCTGATATCGGATTTCGGATTTTTTCTACTTGTATCTTTTTATAATTGCGCAAACCTTTAATATAGTCAAAGTAAAAATCAGCAGTAACCTTCATTTATAATACAATGGCTCCTGGATACAGCACTTCGCCAGTACAGAGAATACATCGGGGCCGACAATTATTTAGCGTCTCCTGATTAACTTAATTGACCCCTATTGTACTGCATAAGTACGAAATTAACTTTTACCCTATTTGCCCAAGATTTAGTGTGGAAAAAGCTTTTGGGGATTTTGTTGAGTAAGGAAGAAGATGTTGATTTGGAAGAGCAAATGTTTATTAAAGATATAACTTACCGCTCTTTCTCCTATGGAGAAAGAGAAGGAGTATGAGGTTTAATGAAATGCTGCAAATTGAACCCTTAAAAATGTATCGCCACTACTTTAAATTTTCCATTGCTAAATTCCAGTGCCGGGGTTGGAAATTTAAATGCACTTAGCACAGTTAATAAAAAACGAATTGTTTTACTATTGGTTTTTATTTTAGTAAAATCAACGTCTGGTGCAAAATACCATTGACGGTAACGCTTAATATCGGGCCTGTAAAAATTAATATTCCCCTCGGCATCATGGCCCACATTTTCTGTTGCACCAAACATGCCATCTGCTCCATAACCAAAGGCAACAGCCAGCCATGGTGGTAATTTTGACTTAGGGAAAAACGATTTTAAGTTTACACTTGCCCAATAAGTTTGTGCATTATAATCTTTTAAATAGCGCTGGGCAGTTGAACTCCCAAATAGTTCATCGGCCCGTTTTTCGAGCTGGGGGTTTACATAATTAATTCTATGCGTTGAAAATTTTATTTTAATCCGCTGATCATCCCAGGCAAATTCCTGCCCAATAAAGATGCCACTGCCTACAATATTCGCAGCAAAATCGCCCCAGCTAAACCCCCATTCAGCACTAAAGCCATCCAGTATTTCAATAATAGATTGATAGGCAACACCACTTAAACCTCCCAGCCAGATACGTGTATTACGGCTTACTCCTGCCCATCTCCATAATTCGGCACTGGCACGGCTTTCAATATATGCGCTATACATATGTCCTACTTTATCAACCTGCAGCCATTCGGCATTATCATTAAAAAAATGAAACGGGCTTCTCGGATAATTTGCATACCAGGCCTGGTTTAAATATGCCAGTATTGCAGTATACCCAACTATATTTACCGCTGTAACAATTTTAACCCTTTTTTTTACCTCTTGTGGAGTTAAAGGTTTTTGTACACTCGTATCAATAATTGAAACCGATTCGGCTGGGAGGGTATCTTTAGGTAATACCGCTACGGTAGTATCCTGGGCAAGCAGGTGTATTGAAGTAAGGAATATAAGAAAAAAGCATAGTGCCCATTTTTTAAAAAAGCAGCTTCTTTCCGTTCTTTTAACAGAAAATATTGCCATTTTAATAGGGAAACATTGCAAGATTAGGCTCATAAAAAACAAAAATAACAGTATCTGATGTTAATGAGATACGAAACATTTATTTTTGAGGATGTAAATTTAAAAACTATGGATGCAAATATTCAACAGAAAATCGACAACTGGTTATCTGGCAACTACGATCAAACCGTAAAAGATGCTATTACTGCATTACAAAAAGAAAACCCGGATGAACTGGCAGATGCCTTTTATAAAAATTTGGAGTTTGGAACAGGTGGCTTAAGAGGGTTGATGGGCATAGGTACAAACCGCATGAATAAATACACCGTTGGTATGGCTACACAGGGATATGCCAATTATTTAAAAAAATGTTTTAGCGGTGAAATTAAAGTAGCGATAGCACATGACTGTCGCAACAATAGCCGTTTTTTTGCAGAAACAACTGCCAATGTTTTTGCAGCCAATGGTATAAAAGTTTTTTTATTTGAAGCATTAAGACCTACGCCGGAATTGAGTTTCGCTATACGTACTATTGGTTGCAAGGGTGGAGTAGTTTGCACCGCATCGCATAATCCAAAAGAGTACAATGGTTATAAGGCTTATTGGGATGATGGCGCACAGATGGTAACGCCGCATGATGAAAATGTGATTATTGAAGTAGATAAAATTGCTTCCGTTGATGATGTAAAATGGAGTGGGGGCGGAGCTAATATAACGTTGATGGGTAACGATATGGATGAAGCGTACCTGAAGATGGTAAAGGGTTTAAGCGTTTATCCCGATGTGTGCAGCGCACAGCACGACCTTAAAATTGTTTATACACCAATACATGGTACAGGCATTACATTGGTACCGCAGGTATTAGCAAAATTTGGGTTTGATAATGTACATCTAGTGGAAGAGCAAATGGTGCCTGATGGTAATTTTCCAACAGTGGTATATCCAAACCCCGAAGAAAAAGAAGCCATGAGCATTGGGCTTGCAAAAGCAAAACTGCTGGATGCTGATATTTTATTAGGTACGGATCCCGATAGCGATCGTGTAGGTATCGGCGTTAAGAATACCAAGGGCGAATGGATACTTATGAATGGCAATCAAACTGCTGTGCTGGCATTTAATTATTTGATTGAGGCAAGAAAAACAAAAGGTATTGCACGGCCTAATGATATGGTGGTTAAAACAATTGTAACTACCGACATGATTGATAACATTGCTGCAAAAAATAACGTAGCCTGTTACAATGTGCTTACCGGCTTTAAATGGATAGCATCTTTGATTAAAGAAAAAGAGGGAAAAGAAAAATATATTATTGGTGGCGAAGAAAGTTTTGGCCTGATGGTAGGCGATGAAGTTAGGGATAAGGATGCTATTAGCGCAGTTGCTTTGCTTTGCGAAATGGCGGCGTTTGAAAAAAGCAAGGGTCGTAGTTTATACTCCAAGTTACTTGATTTATATGTTCAGTATGGTTTGTATAAAGAAAACCTGGTAAGTATTACAAAAAAGGGCATGAATGGTGCAAAAGAAATTGCAGACATGATGGAGGGGTATAGAAGCAATCCGCCGAAAACAATTGATGGCGTTGCAGTAGCACACTTAATGGATTATGAATTGCAGGTTGGTAAGAATTTGCAAACCGGTGAAAGCTACCAGATAAATTTACCAAAAAGTAATGTGCTGCAGTTTTTGTTGAACGACGGAACCAAAATCTCTGCAAGGCCAAGTGGTACAGAACCTAAGATAAAATTTTATTTTAGCGTAAATGGTAAGCTTGGTAGTATTTCTGAATTTGAAACTGCAGAAAAGCAATTAGATGATAAGGTTACCAGGATTGCGAAGGAGATGGGGTTGAAGTAGTTTTTGAAAGTTGGTAGCAAAAGAGTTTGACATATTTTTAAAAATATGTATATTTAAGGAACAAATACCTTGTGCTATGGCTTTTGACTATTCCTGTTTTATCAGTTACAGGCATAATGAAAATGAAAAAATTTTTTATACCAATCTCAGAAACATTATCCAGTCTGAGGCATTAACTGCAACTAATAAAAACAACTCATTTTTTGATGAAAACAGCATCAAGTATGGTGAAGAATGGAATGATAAAATCTACATAGGGGTTAATGGCTCCTATTTTTTTATTCCAATCCTTCATTATAACTATCTGCATATTGAAAATAACTGGTGTGCCAGGGAGTTAATGCATGCGCTGAAAGTAGAAGAAATAATTCGAAAAAAGCTGCCAGAAGAGGAACGTGAAAAGTTCTTTTATATAATTCCTTTTATATACAGGGGCAAGCCTGATAACCTGCCTAAAGGTTTATCAAATAAAAAAGCCCTTGCATTGCAGCCATTCGAATATTTAATTATTAAAAATGATGTATCACAGGAACTGATAAATTTGAAGCAGCAACTTTGCGATACTTTAACTGAATGTTATAAAATTTTAGACAAGTATAATATTGCTGGTAATTTTCAACAGCTCTTCAAAAAGATTCCTAAACCAACAGATGCTGAAGTAAATGCATGGATATTAGAACAAAAAAATTTTAGTAAACAAAAAGAAGCGCAACAAGAGCCAGTGTTGAAAAAAAATGGAATATAATACAAAAAATTCAGCAAATAGGAATGGGCAAACAATAACCTATTATTCATATAAAGGTGGTGTGGGGCGAAGTATGGCCCTGGTAAATATAGCCTGCCTTGCTGCAAAAGAGCAAAAGAAAGTGTTACTAATTGACTGCGATCTGGAAGCTCCTGGATTGCACCAGTTTTTTCAGACTAATGAAGAAACCCAGGGTTTTGTGGATTTGATTTCAGATATCAATGACTGGATAGATAAAGAAGAAAATAATAATGAAGAAGGTTATTGCCGCTTTATGGCAGGGCAGCTAGAAAAATATATTTCAAAAAATGTAAACCCCATCGCTGCAAATACAACCAGTTTTAATGATAATGGCCCAAATACTATCAGCAACAGCAATTCAGGTTTTGATACGGCAGTATCCGTGGATTTGATAAAGGCCGGTAAGTTTGATAGTGATTACTCAAAAAAATTAGGGGCTATAAACTGGCTTGATATTTATAAAAAAGCACCTGCTTTTTTCCGCACATTTGCTTATTGTTTAGAAAAGGATTATGATTATATTTTTGTAGATGCCCGTACAGGCCTTGCAGATACCAGTGGCATTTGCACTATGCTTATGCCTCAAAAATTGGTTTTGGTATTTGCATTAAATAATCAAAATATAAATGGCGTGGTGGATGTAGCAGGGCAAGCCATCGATTACCGTTTTGATTCAAATGACTACCGCAGGCTGGATATATACCCATTACCTTCCCGTATTGAAAACTCTGCAAACCCCTACTTACAAAAATGGATAGATAACTACAAAGGAAAATTTGAAATACTTTTTAAAGAGAAATACAAACTGGATGAATGCAGGTTATCCCCCTACTTCGACCGCAGCTTTATACAATATTATGCCATACATGCATACGGCGAGAATATACCTGCCTTATACGAAAGCGCTGCAAGCAGTAATTTTATTACTTACAACTATAATAACTTTTTAACTGTACTTAAAAAAAACATTCCTTCCTGGGAAGTGATAAGTGTTGAAGAAGAACTGGCAAAAGAAAGGCAGGCTAATGACCACTTTAGAAAGGGCCTCGACTTGTTTTATAAAAAAGAATTTACAAATTCAATTGCGGAATACACAAATGCTATAAATTTAAAACAGGATTACACCGATGCTTATTTTAATAGGGGATTATCCTATGAAGCAATAATAAAATATGAGGAAGCAATCATTGATTATACTAAGGTAATAGAATTGGAAAATAATGCAGCAGATGCCTATTCTGCCATTGGAGGAGTAAAACTCACTTTAGGAAAGAAGGAAGAAGCCCTGTGTTTTTACAATAAAGCAATAGAATTAAAACCCAACTTTGCAGAAGCTTATAACAATAGAGGATTAGTAAAAAACGAACTGGACAAAAACGAGGAAGCCCTTGCTGATTATACTAAAGCAATAGAATTAAAGCCCGACTATGCAGATGCTTATAACAATAGAGGATTAGTAAAAAACCAACTAGGCAAAAATGAAGAAGCCCTTGCTGATTATACTAAAGCAATAGAATTAAAGCCCGACTATGCGGATGCTTATAACAATCGAGGGGTAGTAAATAACAGCCTAAAAAAATATGAAAAAGCTCTTGTTGATTATGGTAAAGCAATAGCATTAAAGCAAGACTATGCATTAGCTTACTACAATCGTGGAATTGTAAATGACAAGCTAAAAAAATATGAGGAAGCTTTTGTTGATTATAACAAAGCAATAGAATTAAAGCCTAATTATTCGTTTGCTTATAACAATCGTGGAATTGTAAATGACAAGATAAAAAAATATAAAGAGGCAATTGTTGATTATAGTAAAGCAATAGAATTAAAGCCCGACTATGCTATTGCTTACAACAATAGAGCTTATGTGTACAGAGAAATGAAAAACTATGATATGGCACTAAGTGATAGTGAAAATAGCCTTTTAATTGAAAGCAACTCTCCGGATAATTGGGCTACCAAAGCTCAAATTTTATCAGATATGGCAAATGATGAAGGATTTTATGAAAATATAGAAAAAGCAATATCATTAGGGCTTGATATTAATAAAGAAATAAATGATTTACCAGGGATAATGAATAGATATATTGATCAATCCCGTTTTAAAGAATTATTAAAAAAATATAATGTTGATTTGAACAAACAGCAATCGCTCGTTGGTTAGATTTTTGCTTTTTGATTAATATTTTTTTCTTTTAGTAAATGTCAGGGAATTGCTCCTGACATTTTTTTATCTTGCAATATTGTTATGAGAAAATACGAAGATACATACCGCCACAAGGGACTACGTAAAAAATTAATGGACACTTTACGTGTTAAAGGCATTACGGATGAAGCTGTACTGGCTGCAATGACCAATATTCCCCGCCACTTTTTTTTGGATAGCGCTTTTGATGAAATTGCTTACGAAGACAGGGCTTTCCCTATCAGCGAGGGGCAAACCATTTCGCAACCTTATACTGTGGCTTATCAAACACAGTTATTACAGGTAAAGCCTTTTGATAAAATATTGGAAATTGGTACTGGCAGTATTTACCAGGCAACAGTACTGGCTGAAATGGGGGTAAAAGCGTTTACCATTGAAAGGCAAAAAGTATTATTTGATAAGACAAAGAATTATATTTTTAAGGCAAAATACCCCAACCTTAAATTTTTTTTTGGAGACGGTTTCGAAGGTTTGCCAACTTTTGCCCCTTTTGATAAAGTAATTATTACAGCGGCAGCGCCTTTAGTGCCACCAAAACTGATTGAACAGTTAAAGTCAGGTGGGAAAATGGTAATTCCGGTAAATGAGGGAGTGCACCAGCGCATGTTGCGCATTACCAAAAAAGAAGATGGAAGCACGAGTGAAGAGGCCTTTGAAAATTTTTCTTTTGTACCCATGCTTGCTGGTAAACGTGGATAATATTTAGCAATAAAGAAAGAGGATGAAATTTTTTTCGAGAGTAGTGTTTATATGTAACTGTTGTTTTATAATAGCAGTGATTTTACGCATGTACGAAAATGCTCATAAAAAAAATGGCAACTTTAATGGGGCAATACAGATACAGCCTCTTGAAAGTACGTTAGTAGTGCTGGGATATGGAGCAATTTTTATTAACCTTATTTTTAATTTTTTTGTATTGTTTTTTTTTCTAACAAAAACAGCCCAACGTGTTACTAAATGGTTAATATGGACTAACTTTCTCTTGCTGATTTTACAGCTATATTATTTTTTATTTAGCAATTTTTAAATGATACAAAACATTCTAAAAGACAAGCCCACCAAATTGTTTGTGATTTTCACAGCCTTTTTTATTGCCAACGCATTGATAGCAGAATGTATTGGTGGTAAAATTTTTTCGTTAGAAAAATTGTTTGGGCTTGCACCTTCCAGTTTTACACTTTTTGGTCAAAAAGCACTTTCGTTTAACCTTACCTGTGGTGTATTATTATGGCCGCTTGAATTTGTTATGACAGATATAGTAAATGAATATTACGGTCCTAAAGCTGTAAGGCGAATTTCATATACGGCAGTTGTACTAATTACTTATGCCTTTGTAATGTTTTATTTTGCCATGAGTGTGCCACCGGCCAATTTTTGGTATGGCTCAGGTATACAGGATGGTATCCCTGATATGAATAAAGCTTTTAACGGAATTTTTGGACAGGGTATGTGGATTATTCTGGGCAGCCTGGTAGCATTTTTGGTAAGTCAGATAGTTGATGTAACGGTATTTCATAAAATAAAAAAAATAACAGGCGATAAAAATATGTGGCTTAGGGCAACAGGGTCTACAGTAATATCTCAATTGGTAGATAGCTTTATTGTATTGTTTATAGCTTTTAAAATAGGCAAGGGGTGGAGCTGGCAATTGGTGTTGGCAATATGCCTTGTAAACTATACCTATAAATTTGCGATGGCTGTACTTTTAACACCGTTGATTTACTTTGTAGAAAGATGGATCGAAAAATATCTTGGACATGAAACGGCACATAAAATGAAGCAGGCGGCAATGGGAAAAGAAACAGAATAGTTTTCATTATGCTATAATGTAAAGGCATAAAAAAAGCATGGCTGTTGCCATGCTTAAATAAAATTGAACAGAATTATTTGGTTCTATATTAATTGTTATCAATTTAACCTCCTTCTCATTTCCAGGGAAGTACGTTGCTTTTTTTGACTATTCCACATATCAATTACACTAAATGTGCGGTTGAAACCGAATTGCTTTTCGTCTGTTGCAACAGTTTCTTTTAATAATTCCTTCAATTCATCATTTTTGATAGGGGTACCTATACCCATTGTATCATTTTTCATATCTCTAATTTTAATTTACTAAATAATATCTCTTTATAGCGTTAAACACTGTTGTAGAGATTTTCCTTAGCAAGCAATTGTTAGAGCACCAGTAAGCAAAAATACTTTCTGTTTTGCGGCGCAAAGATACAGCATAGTAAGTTCCCTACAAAGCAATTTGATGTTTAAACTTTAAAATTATTGTTAAATTGCAATAAGTATCGCGGTTTAGGGGCGGGCTGTTATTTTGGGCTGTACAGAAATTCCATTATTAATAAATCAGGAAGATAGCCTGGGTACGCTGTTTTGATACTACTTTATTACATGTAATAGCTGCAACTGAATTTGCTGGTAGTAAAAAGAAAATTATAGTCAGCTATGGCTATTAATTTTGGATAAATCGGTATCTTTATGAGTACTGAATTCAAAACTAAGCGATGCTAAAATTTGGGTTACCAAATGTTTTACTGTCATTCTTCTTTTCTTTTTTTTCATCGGGGCTAATTGCTCAGGAACTAAAGGAAAATAGGGATACGTTTTATTTGTCCGGTAACAAGGGGGAACAAAAGGAATTAAGAAAAAGCTTTGTTATAGATTCATCTGCACCTAATCCGGTTAAAATTGCAAACCCATTTTTAATTTATGCAGGCAAATCAATACGTAGTATTCGATTAGTACGACTTGGCTTTGAGCGTAATATTTATGATACCACTGTAATAAAAAATAGTTTTGGGATCATAATGGCAAATGGCATTCATCGAAGTACTACTGAAAGGGTAATAGAGCGAAATCTGTTTTTTAAAAAAGGGGATAAAATAATGCCTTATTTATTGGCTGATAATGAGCGTCATTTAAGAGATCAGGTATTTATACAGGATGCAAGAATATTAATTGATAGTATTCCGGGAAGTGTGGATTCAGTCGATGTAGTAATAATTACCAAAGATATTTTCCCCTTGAGTGCGGCATTAATTATTAGTAATCCTGGTAACATGAGGTTACTGGTCAGTAGTGAGAATGTTGCTGGTAGTGGTTCGCGGCTGATTGCCGGTACATTGTATGACAAAGCCCGTAATCCACAATTTGGCTATGGTGTTGATTTTCTAAACCGTAACATTTTGGGTTCTTTTATTAATTGGGGTGCCGGTTTTCAAACATACCATGGAGCTTTTAATAGCGGCCGTAGGGAAGAGACTTATATGTATACTTCTATTGAAAGGCCTCTTGTAACCCCGTATATTCCATGGGTAGGCGGTTTAAATTTAGCATCAAACAGAACCAGTAATAATTATTTAAAAGACTCACTTTATAAAAGCGATTATAAATATAATTATCGCTTTGCAGATGCATGGGTTGGTTATAATTTTGGCAGCAAGCAGTTGTTAATAAAAAATACAGTTTCAATGGTAAATAAACTGGTAACTCTACGGGGCTTTTACCAGCGGTTTACAGACTTACCCGATAAGAACAGGGTATTTTATGATTATCATTTTGCAAATATTACCGGCATACTTGGAGCCTATAATATTTTTAAACAAGACGCATACAGAACAAATTTTATTTACAGTTTTGGCAAAAGTGAGGATGTAATTGAAGGGTATAGCGCCTCTATTATTGGCGGCTGGTCAGTAAAAGAAAACAGGAGCCGCCCTTATTTGGGAACGCAAGCCATTCGAAGTCATTTTTCAAGCAAGGGCTTTTATACTACATATATTTTTCGGGCAGGTGGCAATATATATAATAATCGATGGGAAGACGTAAACATTCTATTTAACGTAGAACACTTTACAAGATTAAAAAAAATAAATAATAATTGGTTTAACCGTAATTTTTTTAGTGCAGGCTTCTCTCATCAGTTACGGCCTGTTTTAGATCAGCCTCTGCAAATTAATAGTTTCTTTGGATTACCTTATTTCCGCGGCATGCTTGGATATCCAGAAGCCAGAAGCACAGTGAAAGGCGAAACTGTTTTTTATAATATGCAAAAAATATGGGGATTTAGATTGGCACCTTTCCTTTTTGCGGATATGACAATGCTTACCCCAATAAAAGAACAGTATTATAGAAGCACCGTGTACAGTGCATTTGGTGGAGGCATTCGTACAGGAAATGATAACCTTAATTTTGGAACTTTTGAAGTAAGAGCGTATTATTTTCCAATAATTTTACCAGGGATGAAGCATTTTAGGGCAGAAATAGGCACCAATATCCGGTTTCACTATAATGGGATATTCGTTTTAAAGCCCGATTTTGTAATCCCTAATTGAAAAAGAATTTTTTAGAAAAGATAATAATAATTTGATTTTTAAGATAAAATGTGCTTACTTTACGCCACAAAAAAATAGTTCCTCCGTAGAAACGGAAGAACTTTAACGATTGCTTGCCATATGAAATTCTTATAAATATCTTTAAAACTGATAAATCAGTTACTTGTCTCTATTTTGCAACTTACTAACGATTGGTTGCCCATTTTACGATTGCCTGCTATATCTTACAACACATCTTCGCTTTCCTAACACGAAAGTAAGGTGTGTTTTTTTACGTTCATAATCAACTTATGAGCATTTTAATTATGCTAAAGGAGCATTTTTTTGGCATAAGCCTTATTGGTATTAGATTATAGTAAAAATTATTTATGATGCCCAACCGTTTTACAGATACATTATTTCAACTGATACATTCACTTGAAAAGGCAGAAAAAAGAAATTTTAAGCTCTATATTAAAAGAAGTTCGGGTAACGAAGATTTAAAAATAATAGAATTGTTTGATGCTTTAGATAAACTGGAAGAATATGATGAAACAATATTGCTGAAAAAATTACCTTCCATAAAAAAGCCCCAGCTATCAAATATAAAAGTCCATCTCTACAAACAATTACTGGCAAGCCTCCGGTTATTAAAAAGTACAGGTAGCATAGATATGCAGTTAAATGAGCAATTAGACTACGCAAGGATATTGTACAACAAAGGACTTTATGTTCAGAGCCTTAAAATTTTAGAAAAACTAAAAGAGTCAGCCAGATTATATAATAAATTTAATTTTTTAACCCAGGTAATATCATGGGAAAAAAAGATTGAGACATTACATATTACCCGAAGTATACAGAACAGGGGAGAGCTGTTATCAATGGAAGCAGTAGAAGTAAATGTGCGTGTGGATAATGTGGCAAGGCTGTCTAATTTAGCATTACAATTGTATGGCTGGTATATTAAAAACGGGCATGCCCGTAATGAAAAAGATGAACAAAGCGTGAAAAAATTCCTGGCAGATAATTTGCCAGGCAATGCGCATAATCAAACTGGTTTTTATGAACGCTTATACCTGTACCAAAGTTATTGCTGGTATGCATTTATACGCCAAGATTTTTTGATGTATTACCGTTATGCGCAAAAGTGGATAGATATTTTTAAAGAGCAACCAGTAATGATACAGGTAGAAACTGGATACTATATCAAAGGCATGCATAATTTATTAAATGCCCATTTTGATCTTAGAAACCACCAGGGATTTGAAAATACATTAAAAGAATTTGAAGCCTTCTCTAAAACAGAAATGGCTAATCATCACGACAATCACCGAATTCAAACATTTGTTTACATAAGTGCATCAAAACTTAACCAGCATTTTATGACGGGAAATTTTACAGAAGGGCTTCCCTTAGTAAAGGGCATAGAAGAAAAACTGGCGGAATATGCTCATTATATTGACAACCACCGGTTGTTGGTTTTTAATTATAAAATTGCTAATTTATATTTTGGTGCCGGCAAATATGATATTTCAATCGATTACCTTCAAAAAATAATAAACGGCAATATTGAAAACAGGAATGACCTTCAGTGTTATGCCCGCCTGTTGCACCTGATGGCACATTATGAGTTAGGTAATTTTGATATTATTGAATCTTTGATAAAATCAGTGTACCGCTTCATGGCTAAAATGCAAAATTTGACAATTGTTGAAGAAGCCATGTTTAAATTTTTACGTAACTCATTTCAGTTATCGCGTCAAAAATTAAAGCCCGAATTAAAGAACTTTTTAGGAAGTATAAAAGGGCTTGAGAAAAACCGTTTTCAAACCCGAAGCTTTGCTTATTTGGACATCATTTCATGGGTAGAGAGCAAAGTGTATGAAAAACCTGTAGGCACAATTATTGGCGAAAAATATTTACAACAGAAGAAAAGAAATTATAATAACTCAAGTAATGTTTCAAGGTAATGTACCTTAATACCAAAAAGATGTTTTAAAGCAACTACTTTGTTTTGGAATATTTGTTTTGTTTCCTTCTCAATTTCTTTAGTAGATTTTGTAGCCACAATCAATACATTCTTTGGGGTATGCTCTGTAGCAATAAATTCAAATACTTTGGTTTTATAACCATAAGCTTCCAGTAACAAAGCTCTTATAGCATCTGTTATTATTTCTGCCTGTCTTTCCAATAATATCCCATGTTTTGTAACACTCTTTAACTCATTATCAGGTGCTATTTGCTTTCTTATTTGTTTATGGCAACAGGGCGCACAAATGATAACTTTTGCATCAGCTTTTATACCAGTGTAAATGGCTTCATCTGTTGCAGTATCGCAGGCATGAAGTGCTATCAATAAGTCTGTATTTACAACAACAGCATTTTGTATTGTTCCTGATTTAAATACCAGGTTGGTATAATCAGCATCCACAGCTATCTGGTTACACTTTGTAACAAGCTCCCTTCTTAATTCAATGCCAGTAACATAGGCAGACAGATTTAATTTATTAACAAGGTAATCGTATAAGGCAAAAGTTAAGTAACCCTTGCCGCTGCCCATGTCTATCACGTTTACATTGCCGTTAAATTTCTGGTCTTTTATAATGCCCTCTATAATTTCTATGTACCGGTTAATTTGTTTGTATTTATCCTGCATATCTTTTTTAACAAGGCCATCAGCAGTTGTAATGCCAAGTTCTTTCAAATAAATATTACCGGCAGTTTTTATTATGCGGATTTTTTCTTTATCATGTTGATTTGAATGTGCGGGTGTAGTTAAAGAAGCAGGCTTGTTAACGATTTTTGCAGTGCCATTTTTTTGAATTGAAAAATGTAAATCTGTTTCTGTAGTAAAAATATCCGCATTGTTAAATTCATCATGCATCATTTTTTCTATCAGTACAATACTTTCTTTTATATCAAAATTTTTGGTGATGTCGTTTGTTGGATACCTGTAAACAAAAGATAATTTTACTGCTTTTTTTAATAATACAGGTTTTATAAAAACATTTTTAAGATCGGCAGTTTTTACTTTTCTATTGCCTAATGTAATTTTAATAAGCGTTTGCTTTTCAATTGTTGCAGTAAGCTGTTGAAGAAAGGACTGTAGCTCGTCGGCCATGTATAAATTATAGTTGAATATTTTAAGTACACAAATGTAACAGGTGACTGCATAAATATATCTACTCTGGAGTATTAAAAACTGCATAAGCTTAAACTATATTTTTTAAGCAAATAATAAAAATATGGGCCTTGCAAATAATAGCTAGCCCTTTAATTCTTCCTCAATGCTTTCATGAAAATTAACTTCATTTTCAAGTATCCATGCAGGTAATTGTTGCTTAATAATTTTCCATTCAGCATCTTCTTTTTGCATTTCAAAAAGAATCCTGTTATCACGGTTGTCTACTACATTAACAGAGAATATGCCAGGATGGGCACCGGAATTATATCTTCTGAAATTAAACTCCCTCAACCGGCCATCGGCTTTGATTAATTTGGTAAACTGTATGTTTTTTATAAATGATAGTTGCATAAGTTAATATTAAAAAATTTACAAAAGCAATAAACATGCTAAATTCTCTGGGTACTAAATTTTAAATTGTTAATTTAAAAAAGGGTTGAAAATAGAAGTAGCTTTTTGTGATAGAATAAATTTTTGTGTTCATTAAAATAAGCCACAGTAGCTATTATACACATGGTTGCTTAAGTTTAAGCAGATTTTAGAGGGCTAAAAATCTTTTGTACCATAAAAAAACAATGCTGCCTTCTTGTTACAAGTACAAGGATTAATGTCAGATTTGTCTGCCAAAAATTCCTCAATATTTAATGCATCAAAAACCCAATAATAAAAAACTAAAAAATCTATTCTAAAAACAATATAATATATCTATTTCCAAACGCAAAGATAACAATGATTGAACTTGCAGCACTAATAATCTATTTGTTAAAAGTTGTCAGGGTATACCAAAAATAGTTTTTTAGAAAAAATAAATTAATTTGTTATGCTAATGAAATGTGTTTAAACGATTATTCTTAAAATAACATAATGGGAAAAACAAGGATGGAAGCATTTAGTGATGGGGGTACTTGCCATCATACTTGCTATAATGGTTTTAGAAATGAAAATTCCACATGGTTATGAGATATCAGCTTTGAAACCATTACTGCCTGTATTTTTGTGCTATATCGTTAGTTTTATTTATATATGTATCTATTGGAATAACCACCATCACTTATTGTATATTGTGCAACAAATAAACGGTAAAGTGCTTTGAGCCAATAATCATTTGCTATTTTGGTTATCATTATTTCCATTTGCAACTGGTTGGATGGGTGAAAATCACTTTTCTACCTGGGCTGTAGCCATTTATGGAGTTGTATTGATGATGGCTGGTATAGTATATTATATTTTAGTGAGGATATTGGTTAATAATGACGTTAATAATAACCGGCTTGCCAAAGCTATTGGTCGTAATAAAAAAGGGATATTGTCTGTGATTATATATTTTATAGCCATTCCATTGGCTTTTGTACATTCTTATATAGCCTGCAACCTTTACATTCTGGTAGCGTTAATTTGGCTTATACCCGATAATAGAATTGAGAAAGAAATCAAAAGTGATAATAAAAATACAATCACAGATATATTATTGTTCCGAATGCTGTACCAAATTGTACAATAAAAAAAGAGTTTTGGTTTATTACCAGAACTCTTATCCCTCAGCTTCTCTGCCTGTACCTTACGGTTATTTGGTATGGTGCATTGGATATGTTCTCAGTTAAACTTTACACTATCACTAAAGAGAAGCGATCGACTAAACCCCACAAGAAAAATTATTTAAAATTAAAAAATTAGCTTAAAATATTATAACTCAATTACTTAAAAATAGTTAACAAAAATTCTTAAAAGAAAGATCTTAATCGCAGTATAAAAATAAATATTTTTTCCCATTATTCATATACAATTGATGAATTTTAACAATCTGTTTTTCATTCTTTCATAACCTTATTGGTTATCAGTTTTTTAACTTTTTATTTATTTAATTTCTTATTCCATTCTGTTAATTCTCCGCGACAGTATCCAAAATTTGTTATTGGCAAATCGTATGTAAGGCTTATTGATCCACTACTTGCATTAACACTTTTATTTTTCTTATTTTGTTCACCAATTAATTTTTTTAATTCCTCTTTAAAGTTTATTTTTTTTTCGTCTTTTAATGCGGCCAGCAAAAATAATATGTTGTATTCACCCTCTCTGCCACATCCACCCAACAGCCAGCCATTAATGCTATCTTTATTTTCCCGATTATAGCTTTTTACAAAACCTTTCAAAAAATCATCCGAAGCTGCTCCGCAACACATACTTCCAAAAGATACAATCACATCATACTTTACAGGTTCAGTATTTGTATTGTTTTGTGCATGCACAGTTGTACAAAATAGTAAGGAGCAGAAAAGAATGATTTTATATTGCATAGAAGAAACAAATATTGTTAGAAAAAATAGATTTCTAAATAGGGTCGTTCGTTTTAAATACCATCACAGAAGCCCTGCAATTAATCTTTTGCAGCCACAAATTTTAAAGAAAGTGAATTAACACAATGCCTGGTATTTTTTGCAGTTAAATGTTCACCAGCAAATACATGCCCCAAGTGGGCATCGCAGTTAGCACAGACAATTTCTATTCTGCTTCCATCTGCATCTCTAACTTTTTTTATTGCTCCGGGTATTTCATCGTCAAAACTGGGCCATCCGCAGTGCGAATCAAATTTATCTTTTGAATTGTACAAAGGGCTGTTGCATCGCCTGCAAAAATAAGTGCCTGTTGATTTATTATTATTATACTCCCCGCTAAACGGCCTTTCAGTGCCTTTGTGTACTATCACATATTCTTCCTCGGGAGTTAATTTGTTATATTCCATTGTGTAGATAAAAATTGTACGGTTAAATAAAGATTACTATTTCAAAGTTAAATGGTAAATTATTAGCGATGCATTTTTACACAATTTATAACAATTTAGCAGGCGACTTGGTTTGTTTAGTACTTTTCTAATCAAATATTTTTTTCAAATTCATTGATGATTGATACATTTGCATATATCAATATGTTGTAAATGGAATTAAAGCAACTTGAAAAAATAGCTAAAGCTTTGGGTGACATCAATCGGTTAAAGATATTGGAATATATGTCTGGCCAGGGTGGTTTTATTCAATGTGCGCAAATTACGAGCCTGACAGAACTGGCACAGCCTTCTGTGAGCCACCATATCAAAACCCTTACAGAAGCTGGATTACTCAACCCGGAAAAGGAAGGCCGGAGTCACAGTTATATTCTTAATAAAGCATTGCTTAAAGAATATGCAAAAGATATAGCTTCATTTGCTGCAAAATAAATTGATAATTGTTTAACGATAGCTTCCCCGAATAGACATGATAGCTGAAAACCGGCATCCAAATGCAATGATAAAATTGAATTGTTAATGGACCTTAATTAACTGGCATTAATTTCAATTATAAAAATTAATGCCAAACAATAAACATTATAATGAAAAGAAGCATAACTGCAACTCTCTTAAAGTCATTCATTGATATAGTAGCTATTACTTTTACAGGAAATGAAGAAAAAAAACGATCCCTGGTAAAATTGTTAACATTTGCACTGTACCTGTTTTGCCCCTTTTCCCTGTTATCGCAATCTGTAGAAAAGGATAGCTTGTTAGCTGAGGTAACATTAAAAAATGCTATCAATTATGCTATCATACACCAGCCACAAATACAGCAATCACTAATTGATGAGCAGATATTGGAAACTACTATTAAAACCAAGTTAGCAGACTGGTATCCGCAAATTAATTTTAATTACATTCAGCAGGAAAATTTTCTTTTGCAATCAACCATTATCGGTGGCAATGCTGTAAAGCTGGGTGTAAATCATTCAACTGCCGGCCAGTTTACTGCAACGCAAAATATTTTTAACAGAGATGTACTATTGGCAAGCAACTCAAAAAACGATATACGCCTGCAGGCCAGGCAAGCTACCAGCAATAATAAAATTGATCTTGTTGTAGGGGTATCAAAAGCGTATTACGATATACTTGCAACCCTGCAACTGATAAAAATATCCGAAAGCAATATTTTACGTGTAGAACAAAGTTTGAAAGATGCGTACAATCAATATAAAGCTGGTGTTGTAGATAAAATTGATTATAAAAGAGCTACTATATCGCTTAATAATTCAAAAGCAAATAAAAGAAGCGGCGAAGAATTGTTAAAAGCAAAACTGGAATATTTAAAATCGTTGATGGGATACCCGGCATCGGCTAATTTAAATATTGTTTATGACAGCCTTCAAATGGAAAATGACATTGTTCTGGATACATCGCAGGTTGTAGACTATAGCGCAAGGATTGAATATAAAATACTTTCAACACAAAAAAATTTATTGCAGTATAATTTAAAATATAATAAATGGAGCTACCTGCCAACAGTAACTGCCAGCGGGGCCTATAATCTTAATTTTCAAAGCAATAGTTTTAATTCATTATATGCCAGTAGTTTTCCCAGTTCTTTTGCAGCCATCAATATAGGCATTCCAATTTTTCAGGGTGGAAAAAGAATGGCGAAGGTTCAGGCTGCTGAACTGGACATACAAAGAAATGAGCTGGATTTTGCAAATTTTAAAAGTACCGTAAACTTAGGCTATGCGCAGGCTTTAGCCATATATAAAAGCAGCCTGCTGAATTATAATGCCTTAAAGGAAAACCTTAATGTAGCTAAGGAAGTATATGATATTATTCAACTGCAATATCGTTCTGGCATTAAAACATACTTGGAGGTTATAGCATCTGAAATAGATCTGCGGGCATCAGAAATTAGTTATTTTACTGCTCTTTACCAGTTGCTTGCCAGTAAAGTGGATGTGCAAAAACAACTGGGGCAAATAAATTACTGACAAAAATTACTTCAAATACACAATTTAAAATTACTAATAGTATGTACTTAAAACAACTTATAAAATATACATGCTTTGTGGCTCTTTTATTTGTACTGTCATGTACAGGTAACAAAGCGCCTGTTACGCCTGCAGCACCTCCTGTTAAAGTAACTGTTGAGCCTGTAAAGTTGGCTGATGCGGTTTATTATGATGAATACCCTGCTACGGTTAATCCATTAAACCAGGTAGATTTAAGGCCACAGGTAAGTGGTTTTATTGCCGGTGTATATTTTAAAGATGGTGAAAGCGTAAAGAATGGCCAGTTGCTTTATTCAATAGATGCACAATTGTACGCAGCTAATTATCAGCAGGCGGTTGCCAATTTAAGTGTGCAGGAAGCTAATTTAAACAAGGCTCAAAAAGACGCTAATCGTTTTCATGAGTTGGACAAAAATGATGCAGTTGCAAAGCAACTGGTAGATAATGCTGATGCTGCCCTGGAAGTTGCACGCAAACAGGTAGATGCATCAAAAGCTAATATAGAAGCAGTGCAAACCAATTTAAGGTATACAAAAGTACATGCCCCATTTGATGGTGTTATTGGCATTTCTTTGGTTAAAACCGGGGCTGCTGTTACTGCCGGCCAAACCTTATTAAATACTATATCTTCTGTTAAAGAAATAGCCGTTGATTTCAATGTTGATCAAAAGGAAATATATCGTTTTACAACATTGATGAATGAAAAACAAAAAACTACAGACTCTACTTTTATACTTGCATTTGGTAAAGATGTATATCCATTTCCGGGCAAAATTTCTTTACTGGACAGGGCTGTTAATCCACAAACAGGTACTATTAAAGCAAGACTAATATTTCCCAACAATAAAAATTTACTGGTAGCTGGTATGAATGGCACGATAAGGGTAAAGGTCAGTACCGCTACCAAGTCTATTCTTATTCCATTTAAAGCTGTAACGGAGCAACTGGGCGAATTTTTTGTGTATGTAGCCAGCGATAGTAACAAAGTGTCACAACGCAGAGTGGTATTAGGAAAGCAAATTGGTAAAGACGTAATAGTAAAAGACGGCTTGAAGGATAATGAAATGATAGCGGTACAAGGTGTGCAAAATTTAAGAGAAGGCGCCACGATTGACGCCACCAAATAATCAAGAACCGGCGGGGTGCAAGCGGTTAGAATTACTGTATTGATATTAAAATAGGTTTGCAAATTCGTAGTAAGCAACGCTTCCAAAAAAATATAGAAAGTATTACCGTACCGAACGGTTAAAATAGCATAATAATGATAGCAGAAACTTTTATTAAACGGCCTGTAACAGCCATCGTCATATCTATCGTAATTGTTTTGGTAGGCATCATAGCAATGTCTATCCTGCCTATTGCCCAGTATCCGGATATCACCCCTCCATCTGTATCTGTGTCGGCTAATTTTATTGGGGCCGATGCCCAAACGGTTGAACAGACAACTACTACACCCATCGAAACACAGATTAACGGAACGCCGGGTATGACTTATCTATCAAGTACCAGCAGCAGCAGCGGTTCCAGTGGTGTTAGTGTGAATTTTGATATTGGCACCAACATTGACATCGCCGCATTGGACGTACAGAACAGGGTAAGTGTTGCTCAACCATCTTTGCCTGATGCTGTAAAGCGTTTAGGCATTACCGTACGTAAACGTGTTCCCAGTATCATGGTGGCGCTGGCATTGTATTCGCCCAACGGCACACATGATGCTACGTTTATTGGCAACTATGCCAACATTTATTTGAAAGAGGCATTGCAGCGTGTAAAGGGAGTGGGCGATATTGTATCCCGTGCAGATGATTTCGGTATGCGTATTTGGCTAAATCCAGAGAAATTAGCCAGTCTTGGTATGACTCCGTCAGATATCATCGCATCATTGTCAGAACAAAATCTACAGGTTGCCGCAGGTACAATTGGGGGCAATCCCCAACCAAGTGTGCAGAGTTTTGAATACAGTGTTTTAACTAACAGCCGTATCAATCGAAAAGAGCAGTTTGAAAGTATTGTAGTCCGCACAATACCGTCGACAGGTACAATTGTTTATCTAAAAGATGTAGCGAGGGTGGAGTTAGGAAAATTTGATTATGGCAGCAATGCCTATGTAGATGGAAAGCCGGCTGCGTTTGTATTAATATACCAGGCACCAGGCGCAAACGCACTTGAAACTTATGAAGGGATAACTCAAGCCCTTGTGAGAATAAAAAAAACCTTTCCTAAAGACATCGATTATTCTATTCCATTAGAAACAGTGTCAGTTGTAAAAGTTTCTATCAACGAAGTGGTACACACATTGGTGGAAGCACTGCTGTTGGTGACTTTAGTAGTGTTCCTTTTTCTACAAAGCTGGCGGGCAACCTTAATTCCGGTTTTGGCAATCCCGGTTTCTTTGATTGGTACATTTATTTTTTTTATACCCTTTGGCTTTACTATAAATACCCTCACGCTTTTTGCTTTCGTGCTGGCAATTGGTATAGTGGTTGATGATGCCATCATTGTAGTAGAGGCTGTGCAACATTATATAGACCACGAAAAAATATCGGCAAAAGAAGCAACACGAAAAGCCATGAATGATATTTCGGGGCCGGTTATTGCCATTGCATTAATATTGGCAGCTGTGTTTGTGCCGGTTGGTTTTATACCCGGCATTGTAGGCCGTTTGTATCAGCAGTTTGCTATCACAATCGCTGTATCTGTTATGATATCTGCATTTGTGGCATTGTCACTTACACCGGCCTTGTGTTCCCTGATGCTTAAGCCCTCGAAAGATGCTGCAGCAAGAAAGAATTTGCTGGAAAAATTCTTTTCCTGGTTTAATAAAGGTTTTGGAAAAATGAATAATGGCTATACCTCGGGAGTGGGTAAGTGGATAAAAGCTACTCCAATGGTGTTGATCATGCTTGTTTGTCTTTTTGTCGGCCTGTTTTTTTTGTTTAAAAACAAGCCAACCGGTTTTGTGCCTTCTGAAGATGAAGGCCGTGTGTTTGTAACATATGAAATGCCTGAAGGAACGTCCACGGACCGGAGTAAGGAAATGTTATTAAATATATTGAAAAAAGTCAAGGTAATTCCGGGGGTGAGAACAGTGGGGGGATTAGCAGGATTGAATATTATAAGTTTTTCTTTTAAATCAAATGCGGGAACCTTATTTGTATTGCTTAAGCCATGGGAAGACAGAAAAAGCAAAGAACTCCAGTTGCAAAGCATAATGGACGAAATTCAAAAACAAACCGCTGATATAAAAGAAGCACGGGTACTGGCGATAGCGCCCCCGGCTATTCCGGGCTTAGGTGCAACCTCGGGATTTACTTTTGAATTGCAGCAGACCACAAGTACTGACGATATTAAGCAATTTGAGGTAGTTGCACAAAAGTTTATAGAAGTGGTAAATAAACAACCAGCAATAGGAAGGGCTTATACTTTTTTTACAACACGAACACCAAGTTTCCAGATAGATGTAGATAAAGAAAAGGCAAAAACGCTGGGCGTAAATGTGGCCGAGGTTTTTAGCACCATGTCTACCCTCTTAGGCAGCAGTTATGTGAATGATTTTAATTTGTATGGCCGAAATTTCAGGGTAGTAGCGCAGGCCGACAGTAGCTATCGTTCGTCGGTAAGTGAATTGGGTAAATACTATGTGCGCAATAGCCAGGGTGGTATGGTACCACTTGCTTCCCTTATTACTACCACCGTAATTGAAAGCCCCTCATTGATTTCTCATTATAATATTTATCGTTCTATTGAAGTAAATGGTACTGCCAAGCCCGGGTTCAGCAGTGGGCAGGCAATTGACGCATTAATAGAAGCGGCTAAAACATTACCTGAAGGCTATGGGTACGAATTTAGCGGGCTTAGTCGTGAAGAAATTAAAGCGGGTGGAAGCACCGGAACCATTTTTGCCATCTCTATTGTTTTTGTATTTCTCTTTCTCGCAGCATTGTACGAAAGCTGGTCGGTGCCTTTTTCTGTTTTATTTGCAGTACCCATTGGCGCATTTGGTTCAATACTTACCTTAACCTTTATTCCAAGTCTTTCTAATAATGTGTATGCACAAATCGGACTGATAACATTAATAGGCCTCGCTGCAAAAAATGCTATTTTGATTGTGGAATTTGCCAAAGAAAGGGTAGACAAGGGCATAGATATTACACATGCTACCCTGCAGGCGGTACATCTTCGTCTACGCCCAATTGTTATGACGTCATTGGCATTTATTTTAGGCGTTTTGCCCCTGGCATTTGCTAGCGGGGCAGCAGCAGAATCCCGTAAGACCATTGGCTGGACCGTGTTTGGCGGTATGTTATCAGCAACCACATTGGCCATATTTGTGGTGCCTGTTTTATTTGTGCTGATTACTAAATTGTCTTATGGAAAAAAATTGAAAGATTTAAGTAAGGAAAAAGAGAATCAAGACAATGTAGATAAATCAATTTTTGAAAGTAATATTGGTTAGTTTACTGTTTTGTAAATTTGATAATTTTTTTAAAATAACATTAACTGTATGATTACAAATAACGATATACTTAAAAAATTAAGAGTAGCACTGTCCCTGCGGAATGATGATATTATTGAAATACTTAGTCTTGTAGATTTTGAAATTTCAAAAGGGGCATTGGGGGATCTTTTTAGAAATGAAGATCACCCCGGCTATATTGAAGCAGGTGACCAGATTTTACGTAATTTTTTAAATGGACTTATTATATATAAACGTGGTAAATTGCCTGAACCTAAAAAAGGTATAAAAGGAGAAAGCGATGATGATAAAAAATAGGATTGTATTAATATTTTTTTCTCTGCAAAAAAGCTAAGAAGGGAAATTTTTAATACCTGTTTCTATCCCTGTTAAACCCGCCGCTGCTATTACCACCGCCACGTGGCGAATTAGCACCGCCGCCCTGCCTTGAGGGATTTTCTTCGGCTTTTTTTACAACAAGTGGTTTTTTACCCAATGATATATCATTCAGGCTTTCAATGGCATCTAATGCTTCTTCATCGTTTTGCATTTCTATAAAACCAAAGCCTTTGCTTTTACCTGTTTCTTTATCCATGGCAACTTTTGCCGAAATAATAGTACCAAATTTTTCAAAAATTTCCACTAATTCATCATCATCAAGGTCGTATGGGAGCCCAGCAACAAAAATTTTCATCAGGTTATTTTTTTGTAAATGTACAAAACTTATACGGGTTATCTTTTTTCGTAATTAATCTTCTGTCATTTTATTGCCAAAATGCCAGTTTTATATATGAAATTGGCTGTTTTTTGCAAAAAATTCTCAAAAAAAGAAGGAAAATAAACAAGCTGAATCACAATAAATTATTCATTTATCTGTTAAATACTCATCTGAAACCCTAAATCATTACCCAATGAGCAATTATTCATCTAACGCTTCAATGCTGTTAAACCTCACCCTCATCGTTTCTGTAGCTGCACTAGTTTACTTCTCAGTAAAACTGGCGAAGCATGCTCCCAAAAAGATATAAAGAAACCTGGGAAAGGCAATGATTATTTAATGGAGTACTTAAAAAGTACTCCATTTTTTATAGGAAGGCCTTTATAATTTGCCCCAGTTTCAGCCGCTACTTTTTACTTATAAAATGTATGCAATAAAACCATTTATTAATTCCTTACTTTAGTTGAAAAAATGAATGGTATGATACGGAAAAACCCCAATGTAGATGTGATTAATGATGTGCTTAAATTAACATTAGAGGCTTATCCTGAATCTAATTTTATAAGAAGCTTATTATTTCAATATCACGAAAGGGGGGGCCTTAGTAAAAAGCAATTGCAGGATCTTTATGCTAAAGCTCTAAAAGTAAATACAATCCCCGTGGGTAAATTGGCTACCCTTGAAGCGGTGATATTAAAAAAACCTACAAGGTATAAATCTCCCATGCCAGTGGCTGCTCCTGTATTCACAAAAAACGAAAGAACGGGGCAATTGATAAATGATATTCTTGTCAAATACCCTCAACATAAAATGGTTTTATTCCTGAAAACAAAATATGATAATAACGAACCCCTTTTTGTAACAGAGACCGCCGAAATTGAACGTTTTCATAAAATACTGATATCAAAAAAATAAATTTAGAAGCTGTTTGAGTTAATTATTTTTGATACCAGCAGTTGCAACCTGTAGCATCATCGTTGTGTCCTCACTTGTACTGCAAACCTTTTTTGAGCTTTACTTATGCAATAGGGAAACATTTTATTTAACCCAAACAACTTCTTATTTCCTAAATTTCTTTGAAAATTTTTACAATGTGAATTGTTTTCGGATGCTTAGTTTATTTTGCAGTGTAATTGTTTGCAATTACGCCAAATGCAATGCTTCCATTTTCACAATTTAAAAAAAATATAGATAGTTTATTGGCTGCTACCGCAGGTTTCTATATTATTTTTTTGTTTACGAGGCATGGGGGTATTGGTATTGAACCTGACAGCATAGTTTATTTTACTGCTGCCGAAAACCTGCATAACCTTGGTACATTTACAGACTTCATCCACAGGCCTGTCGTGGATTTTCCTGTATTTTATCCCTTTTTTCTCACCAGCATTATGTTGTTTACAGGTTTGAAACCAATACTGTTTGCGCCTATAACAAATGCGTTCCTTTTTGCTCTTGTTATATATCTATCAGGATACATAATGGAGTGTTTTTCATTCAGGTCGAAATGGTACAAAATTGCTGTGCTTATTTGTATTGTATTAAGCCCATGCCTGCTGGAAGTGTATTCTATGTTGTGGTCAGAAACAGTTTTTATACTGCTGTTGCTTTTTTTTATGATTGCCCTTTACAATTATTTTAAGTCACACTCAAAAAAGGTTTTAATTGTAGCGGCATCGATTGCAGCATTGGCTTCAATAGCACGTTATGCGGGTATTACCATCATAGCAACTGGCGGCTTATTACTGTTACTGGATATTCAATTACCAGTGCGTAAAAAAATTACCGACTTACTTTTGTATTCCTTTCTAAGTGTATCGTTATTGATTATCAACCTTGCCAGGAACAATACTGTCAGCGGTACATTAACGGGTAATCGTGAAAAATCAATTACTCCATTAAGTAAAAACCTGCATGATAGCGGCTCTGTATTTCATGATTGGTTTCCGGTCTTACATAGCCATAATTCCGGAGCAGGATTACTGGCTGTTTTTGTATTGACAGGCATTACGTGGATTTGCGTTGCAACTTATATCCGAAACCGCCGTTTGGCAACTTATGAAAGTATTGCAGCAGCATTTTTACTGATATATATATTGTTTATTGTAACAATGGCCAGCATATCAAGATTTGAAACTTTGAACAGCAGGCTGCTTGCCCCGGCTTTTATTCCATTGGTATGGATCTGCAGCAACCAGGTAGTTTTACTGCATAAAAAAACCAGCAAAATGAAAAAAAAATGCGCAGCACTATTGGGTGCAATTATATTTTTTTGTTTTTTGTATGGCCAGCTTGCTGCAGATTATGAAACATGGGATGGCGTTAAAGACGCTGGGGTGCCGGGTTATGCAGAAGATACATGGAAATATTCGGAAACGGTGCAGTTCATTCAAAAAGATTCCTTGCCTTTTCAAAAAGGGTATACTATCTATTCCAATGCAATTGACGCAGTTTATTTTTTTACCGGGAGAGTCGGGAAATTTTTGCCTCATAAAGAAATTGATCTGGAAGTGCAGGATTTTATTAAGAACCATCATTGCTATGTGGTACTGTTTAATGATGGGGATAACCCTGACCTGGCAGGAGTGGACTTCATAGTTAATGTAAAACAAATGAAGCTGTTGAAACAATTTAATGATGGGGCTATTTATGGGTTTGATAAATAACACCAGTAGTGCCTATTTTTAAAATTTCAGGTTAATGCTTATTGTAAATTGCATACTTATAGATTAATAAAAATCATACAATATTTTACATTTCCATATTGTGTATATTTGTTTTAAAAGCAATATTTTTCAGAAATGGTAATTAATAATAAATTAGAACCATTGCATTTCAAATGAAACTACATTTAACCAAAAGCAATATTTTTATAATTATAATTTTAGTCTTATTTTCTCTCCCCGTTTTTTCTCAAACCAAAGTTTATGAAGGGACAATTAATAGGAAGTACGATATAGAAATGCATCTAAACTTTACAAACAAAACTATCTATGGGTACTACTTTTATAAGACAAAACATCTTCCGATTGCTTTGTTTGGCGAAATAAAAGGTACAAAAATTAAACTTGTCGAGAGCGATTTAATTGATACTTCAATCTTTTTCCAAGGAGTTATTTCAGAAATGAACATAAATGGGCAATGGAAAGATATTTCTAAGAAAAAAGAATTAAACTTTTCCCTTACACAAATTGAGGCAACAGATAGTAGTAAAAACCATTTGATAAAAAATGGCGATTATGAAAATAAGGGCAATAGCGGCAAATACAGTAAGTATTGTTCAATATATTATATTGACAAAAATTTCCTCTATTACGAATTTTCAATAGCAAATTATAATTGTGATGGCCAAGTATTTGGCATTGCACAACTTGAAAAAAACGGGTTAGCTAAAAGCCTTAAAACCTCAAATGTTCAGGGGGATTGTACTCTTATATTTACATTTAGTAATAATACAATTAAGGTTGAAGAAAAAGAATGCGATTCATATCATGGCGCAAGTTGCACATTTGGAGGAGAGTTTATAAATAAATAAACAACAAATTATTTTTTGCAAATATCCATTACCATTGCACAACTACCTTCCCTATACTTTTCCTTTTTTCAAGAAAATCATGCGCTTCAGCAATTTCATTTGCGTTAAATACTTTTGCAATTTCCGGTGCAAATATGCCGGCCTCATACAGCTTCATTACTGCACTAAGGCAACGTTCAATAACTGCCGGCTGGCTATCTGCAATGGCCAGCATATTAATGCCAATGATAGATTTAGAAGGCATCATCAACATAGCGGGATGATAGAACCCGAATTGCAGCGCTGTTTTTATTTTGCCGAATATATTTTTGTTGCTCAATGCAGCAGCGCCATAACAGACCAACCGCCCACCGGGAGCCAATAAGCGCATACCTTTTTTTACGCTCTTTCCACCAACGGCATCAAAAATTACATTAACACCTTTTTGCCCTGTAATTTTTTTAATGACTGTTTCAAAATTTTCAGTATTGTAATTAATGGGATGATGGGCACCCAATTGTTTTAAATAATTTATTTTGTCCCCACTGCCGGCGGTAGCAAATATTTCGCATTGCTTATATTTTGCAAATTGTATCAATGCAGTACCTACGCCACCAGCTCCAGACTGAATCAATACCTTATTACCATTGTGTAAATTCACCATTTCTGATGCGGCATAAAATGCGGTGCAATATTGTGTTGTTAATGCTGTTGCAGTTGCTGCATCTAATTGATCTGGAATAATGGCTACCGCACTTGCATTGGTAACTGCATATGCTGCGTAACCTCCAAACCGTGTCATTGCTGTAACCCTGTCTCCCTTTTTTAAATTTTGTACACCATCACCAATTTCTTCTATTGTTCCGGCTACATCATAACCAAGTACAGCCGGTAGTGGCGGAGCTTCTTTATACATGCCGTTACGGGCCATTCCATCTGCAAAGTTTAATCCAAAAGCGGCTACTTTTATAAGCACCTCTCCTTGCATAACTGAGGGTTTTGGAATCTCTCTTATTTCAAATGCTTTAAAAGCGGAGCCATTTTTTATTAGTACAACTGCTTTCATAAAATATATATTACTTTAAGATAGCAAATTTTCTTAAATAATTTTTTTAAAGCAAAATATAATAGCTTAGGAAGGTATATGTAGTTTATTTAAAAATCAATCTACCTAATTGCCCCCTGTAGGAATTGGCGGTAATGCAGATAATTTCACTTTATCTTCTGCTATTTTTTCTTTAAGAGATTCAATCTCCTTATGCAATTTATCAACTTCCTCGGAAGCCTTCCTGGCTTTCTTTGCATCGGTTTTTGCAGTTTTTGCAGTTTTGCTTGCTTTATTGGCTAATTTTTTATCCTGAGCATCACCAGTTAATTTATTTGCCGCATCTCCATTTTTGTCAGCAGCTTCCTGTGCATCCTGGGCAGTATTTTGCTGATTCTGGGTTTTCTTTTCTACAATATTTTCCAGTTTGGCTAATTCTAAATTATTTTCGTTTATATCTTTACTTAGTTTTAGCGCCTCTTTTTGTTGGTTGAGCGTAGCAATAGAATCTTTTGTTACCGGCTGTGCAGTTGCTGATGCTGCTAAGCTGAGTATAAAAACTGTTGTAATCATCCATTTGATTTTCATAAACTATTTTTTAGTGTATAGTATATGTTACAAATGGCGTGCCTTCTGCAAAAACAAATTATTAAAAGTAATTCTTGTAATTAAATAAACAAGGGCAATTTTATAGTTACATTTTTATTTTTGTACAGCAGTTTTTTTATCATTGTTGCCTAGCCATAATAAGCAATCAAGAATAAGCTTGTCCTGGATTTTATTATTAAATGTATAGGATAATGTTTTATTGGTATGATGTTCATAATCAATATCATTATGCCCCATATTAAAATACATCATTTTATACTTTTTATTGGTCCACACAACAGGATAGTAGCCGCTATGCCATATCTCATCTAATTTAGGACCAGTACCCAAAGGAAAGCTCGTAGAATCTATCGATAATAGTATTTTTATATCAGGATTTTTTCTCAGGTCATTCTCCCAGCGGTACCATTCGCTTGCGGAAGATGCAAAAGTTTCTGGTAAATTTTTTGTTGCCGGATGAGTATTATCTTCTACCCTTAAAATAGCAGATGTTGGCCTCCAGGTATTACTTACATAACTGCCAGCCCCTAAAAAATGATTATGGTACCAGCCCCAATCCTGCGGAAAATCCGAAGGTGTTAACGCAAACGCGGCAAAATGAAACCCCATCCATCCACCGCCATGTTCCATATATTTTTCAAAGGCAGCTCTTTGTGCAGGCTCATCAGGACGAGTATCCAAAAAAATTACTACCTGGTACTGTTTAAGAAACTCATCATTCATGTTATTCCAGTTAGTGGTAGTATCGTAGCTAAAATTATATTTGGCAGCCATGGCTGGGAACCACTTATTTGCCTCCTCAACATAACTAATATGCGCCTGGTCGTTTTTACCGGTAAAAAAAGCAATCACTTTAAATGTTGCATTGCTTTGTGCTATAGCATTGATAAAAAAACAAAACAGTAAACACAGTATAACCAGTTTTTTGGGCATTTGCAGCAATTTAAAATATGAATAAAATGTGTATGGCAAGCCATTATAACTATTAACAATTATAAAACTAAAGGTTGTTTAATTTTACTTCCTAAAATATAAATAATGAATAAGACTTATTGTTGGAAATGTGTGGTGTTATTGGCAAGCATGTATTCTGTTGCCCATATGCTTTTAAGCTGATACTTTTAAAACATTTAATATTCAATTAGCCAGCTTGTTCCTGTTGCTGTGCTTTATACCTTGCGATGGTATTTTGCGCCTCTAATAACTGCAGTTTAAGATTATGCAATGCAGGCTGACTTTTTTTTAATAAAGCTTCTGTTTCTTCATTGCTTTTTTGCAGTAACAATATATCGCTGTCCAGTATTTTATTTTGCAGAAGGGCTTCTTCCAGCTTTTGCCGGTAATCCATCTCTCCAACCTCTTTCATCTGGTGTACCTGGGTTATTTCTTTTTGCAATATTACTTTCTTCAGCGTTTCACTTTCAAGATAGCCTTGCGTACTCTTCAGCTTTTTTTTTACTTTCTCCAACCCAAAAGAAAGGATTATGAATGCTGTAATAAAACCAATAATAAAAGCTGCTCCTGCGTAAATATATATCTGTGTCAATTCGGTTAATTTTAAATTGTAATAATTTCAGTCGAAATTATCAGCCAGTGATCAATAGGGGTATGTACGATAAACTGTACCAACTATTTTTGCAAAGTTAATTTTTACAAGTTGTATACTTGCTGTTTTTTTAAAAATTATAAAAAATATATAAAAATAAAAGGCTGCAGGTATTTTTCCTGCAACCTTTATTAAGTTTTAGCCCTCCTGCAATTACAATATTTTAATCATCATATTTTTAAAATACGCTTTATGGCCATGATCTTGTAAAGCAACCAACCCCTTTTTTGCCATGCCATAATCATGGTAATCTTTCCATTTCCCTTCTTGTTTTTCCTTTAACCATTTTGCATCCCATGCCTGGAATTCTACAATTTTTTCTCCATTTAACCAATGCTCTACATGGCCTTTATTGAAAACAATTTTACTGGTGTTCCATTCGCCCACCAGTTTTAATTTTTTCTTATCATTAGGCACAGTCATTGCATAATCTGCTCCGGTTTTTTGCCATTCTTCCAGTTTTTGTGGAAAACCAATATCGTCAATCATCTGGTATTCCGGCCCGGTTTCGTAAGGCGCATGGTATTTTTCTCCTTCCACTACATGGTACATCAGGCCGCTGTTGCCTTCTTTGGTTATTTTCCATTCCCACTTTATTTCAAAGTTTCCATAGGCAATATCAGTAACAATATCGCCGCCATGTGCATCGGGGGCTGCACCAAGACAAACCATGGCACCATCTTCAATAGCCCAGTTTTCAATAGCGCCGGTTTTATTATATCCATGCCAGCCCTTAAAACTTTTACCATCAAAAAGAGGTATCCATTTTCCCCTATCTGTTTTTGTTTTATCACTGGTAATAAAAGAAACAGAGGCAATTACCAGCAGCAAAATACCTGCGGACTTTAAAAAATATTTTTTCATTTTAATCAATTTATTTTTTTATCAATTGCATAGTTTCAGGATTCCACAACATAGCTGTATCCTGGTTGTAACTATCATTGCATAATAGCGCAGGGGCCGCAGCCCTAAATGCAAATAAGGCATCTTCCTTTACTTTTCCACCATTTCTGATGGCCGTAAAAAAGTTTACAAAATGATCGTATGGCCCGCCTAAATAATCTTTTTCTGCAGCAAAAGTATATTCCTCTGGTGGTAAAATTCTTTTTCGGTCACTTACCGGTGTACCTGCTTTTTTCATTTGTTCAATATAAAAAGGATCGTCGGATTCAGTTGTTTTGTTTCTTTTTAAGGTAACACTATCCCATGTTACATCCATTGAACCCTCGCTGCCTACCAATTTTAAATAAGTGGTGCCGCTGGTACCATCTACAAAATTGCAGCGTAAAGAAAGGTTAAAGGGGGCGTGGGCCGCACTCTGAGGATAATCAAAAGTACCTAACAAAACATCGGGTACTTCACGGCCATCTTTCCAGTAACGTAAACCGCCTGCTGCGTATATTTTGTTTGGCCCGTTTGAATTGGTAATAAAATGCAGGCTGCTAAAAAGATGTACAAAAAGGTCACCTGCCATACCGGTTCCATAATCCTGGTAATTTCTCCACCTAAAAAAACGCATGGCATCAAAAGGACGTTTTTTTGTATTGCTGAGATAAATATCCCAATCAACCGTTTCCGGTGACGCATCTGCCGGTATAGGATATTGCCATGCGCCTGTAGGCGAATGGCGTGCCCAAAAACCTTCTGCATAATTTAGTTCCCCGATAGCGCCATCTTTTAATAGCTGTTTCGCTTTTTCGTTGCCTAAAGATGAAACACCCTGGCTGCCTACCTGGTAAACTTTGCCGGTTTCATTTTGTGTTTTTATAACGGCGGCTCCTTCTGTAATAGCATGTACCATTGGCTTTTCGCAGTACACATGTTTACCGGCAAGCATTGCATCAATGGATATTTGCTGATGCCAAAAATCCGGTACGGCTATAATAACAGCATCAACATCTTTACGGTTTAATATTTCTTTATAATGCCGGGTTGTAAACAGGTCGGCACCCCATTTTGTTTTAGCATCCTTTAAACGGCCATCATAAAGGTCGCATACAGCAACGATTTTTACATTAGGTGTTTTCAACGCGGTAATGGTATCCTGTGTGCCCATGCCACCTGCACCAATCAACGCAAAATTTATTTTATCATTTGCACTAAAGGGGGTACGATGTAATTTTTCAAAATAGGCGTTTTTACTTTCTGCAGCAAATGCAGCATTGCCAACGGCAACAGCAGCAGAAGCGGCAGCTATTTTTTTAATAAAATTTCTACGGGATGAATCAGAAATATTTGTCATAAAACAAAAATTATTATTGGTGAAGTAATTATGAAATGAACTATTGTTTTGATGTTAAACTGTAAATAACCTAAACCGCTACAGTTCTTTAATTTTTATATTTTTCCACCTTACTTTTATTCCGCCACCATCATGAATTTGCAGTGCAATAAAGCCTGTGCCTTTTCCAATTGTTTCATCTTTAAGATAAACCATTTGATGCCCGTTTAACCAGTTGGTAATTTCATCGCCGTTTACCAAAATCTTCATAGTATTCCAGCTTCCCATCTTTAACCATTTTTCATCTTCTGGTTTTGGCTGTATTAACCAGCCCCGTCCGTAAGATTCATAAATGCCGCCGGTGTGTAAATTTTCCGGGGCAACTTCTACCTGCCAGCCACTTATTTTTGTGCCTTCAATGGAGGAGCGGATAAATACACCGCTGTTTCCATTGGCTTCTTGCTTAAACTCCAGTGTAAGTTCAAAATTTTTATAATTTTTTGTGGTAGAAAGATAGCCATACTGTTTATCGGGGCCACTTTCGCAAACAAGCTCTTTATTGTCGACATACCATTTTTCGGTACCATTGTTGGTCCAGCCGGTTAAATCTTTACCATTAAAAAGGGGTTTAAAACTTTGGGCAGTAATACCCGATGAAAGTAACCCAAAAAAATACAGTAACAGCAATCGTTTCATTAAACAAAATTTTATAGTGAATAATTAATTTGTATAAATACTGGTGTTTTATCAGCATTTACAGGGCTATAAATGTAAGCATGTTTTTATTATGATTTTATGTTTGCTTTTTAGTTTTATCAGGAGAGCCATTGAACGTTTATTTTGTATATGTATCAGTGATTGACAGAAACATACAATTCTTATTTTTATTCAATTACTTTTTCTGCCCTATATTTGCACCGGCAAGTCTTATACGGCCAGCTCCTGTTGAACTCCCCCAGGACCGGAAGGTAGCAAGGGTAAATGGTTGAGCGGTGCGATGTAAGTAACTTGCCATTTTTATGCCCTTTATTTTCTCAAACCTTCTCATTTAATATTATAGCATAAATTTTATAATTTAATGTGTCAATTATTTTACTTTTGCAATGCACAAAAATTTATCACCATTAAAAAGCTAATCCTCCTTTTGGGGATAGATATATGAAATTTTTTATAGATACAGCCAACCTGGCCCAGATTAAAGAAGCAAATGATTTAGGAATATTAGATGGGGTTACCACAAACCCTTCATTAATGGCCAAGGAAGGTATTAAAGGGCAGGAAGCCGTTATGGATCATTACAAAACCATTTGCGAAATGGTTGATGGTGATATTAGTGCAGAGGTGGTTTCAACCGATTTTGATGGCATTGTTGCAGAAGGAAAAAAACTGCATGCCATTCACCCAAATATTATAGTAAAAGTGCCGATGATAAAGGACGGGGTTAAGGCAATTAAATGGTTTACTGATAACGGTATTAAAACCAATTGTACGTTGATTTTTTCAGCCGGCCAGGCTATATTGGCAGCAAAGGCTGGTGCAGTTTATATCTCACCATTTATTGGCCGTATTGACGACAGCGGCTGGGATGGCCTTGAACTGATTCATCAGATGCGCCAGATATTTACTTTGCAGGGATACAAATCAGAAATACTTGCTGCGTCTATACGCAATCCGTTACATATTATTAAATGTGCAGAAGCGGGTGCAGATGTTTGTACCTGTCCGCTTGATTCTATTCTTGGGTTATTAAAACATCCGCTAACGGACATTGGTCTGGCTAAGTTTTTAGAAGATGCCAAAAAATTCGCATAAGATCATTCATATATAAAATCAATAAAAAGGTCCCGGTAAAATTGTAAAAATTAACCGGGACTTTTTTGTTAGCCTTCCTGTATTATTTTAGGGAATAGAAAGCATGTATGTATTAGCTGCTGGTGTATCGTTCATTGTAAAATCAGGCAATAAGTAAACTTATACGCAAACCAAGCCCATCTTCAAAAATTCTATAGAGTGTTGAAAGCTGAATGTCGCACTTTCCGTTTTCAAGGCGTGAGATATAACTTTTTTTTGTGCCAACTTTGTCTGCAAGCTGCTCCTGTGTCATGTTAGCTACACGTCTTGCATTTTTAAGAGTTTCGCTAATTACAAAATATTGTGCCTTAGTTTCAAACTCATCACGTTTGTGGGTTCCGATTTTACCGTATTGGATGTCTAATAATTCGTCAAAAGATTTTGCATTTTTAAGTGCTTCGTTCTTTTTACTCATGGTATTTTTATTTTTTAATCGGACTATTGATTTACTTTGTGAGTTCATTTTGTTTTCTTTTTTAAGCTGAAATATTCTTTTTTTAATTTTTCTGCAAGTTCAATTTCCTGCTTTGGTGTCTTTTGTGATTTCTTTTGAAATACATTAAACAGCACAACAAGATTTCCTTTATCAAAACAGCAGAAGATCCGTAAGATGTCGCTACCCATTTCAACCCTGATTTCATAAAGCCAATCGGTTCCTTCCAGGTGCTTTAAAAATTTCTCAGGGATTTTGTCAACCGTTTTTATAATCCGAAAGACATAACCAATTTTCTCACGAACTTTATCGGATTGCTCAATGTAGAAATCTTGAAAGTATTGCCGATGAAATATGATTAACCGTTCTGTTATCATATTACAAAGGTAACTTAAAAGATAACTATTACCATTCGCAATTTTTTTGAGTACTTAAGGGTTTTGGTATTTGGTTACTACTAAGGTTTTTTAATTTTTTTGCAATTCACCTATTTAAGGCCTACTATTTCTTATTTTTCGTTGACTGTTTATTTTCATTCAAAATTCCCTCAACAGTTTTTAATTTTTCATTATCAGGTTTTTGTTTAATGTACATGTCAAATTCTTTGTACTGTGATGGGTTGGTTTTAAGTACTACTTTAAAATGCACTTTATCGTATTTAAAATCTTTGTCAATCCACAAACTATTACCTTTAAATTCTCCGGAAGAAGCAGTAAAAGTCAGCTGGCTGGTATCTAGTGGTAAATAGTTTCCATTGGTTAATCGGCCATCAATATTTATATAATTGTAAGTGCCTTTTTTCAGGCTATCAGTATACAGGTGTACATAAATACTGTCAATTTGCTGGGCTTTGACAATGCTGAAACTGAGTGTAAAAAATAAAAGTAAAAATTGCTTCAATTTTTTTTACTGTAAAGATGTAAATATTGTGCCAGACCAGGTTAAAGAAATTGTAAATATTTTAAGAAAGTATTTGCAGGTAATGACCTGATAATAATATTATTACCAATATAGCTAGCATAAAACCAGTTTAGTTTGAAATGCCCACCCTTTGCTGTACGTATTCATTCTTTGTCAATTCATTCAGCATAAAAAGAGCAAGGTCCCCCGAATTAATCTGGTATTTATTTTTTACCGGAGGATAATTGGCGTTGGTGGTATAAATTCCTGTAGCCGCAGCATCAATAATATCCGACGGGCAAACAAATGTCCAGGTTAATGTTGAATTTTTTAAAAAATTATAGGCCTTAAAATGTTCAAGGCAAACCGGAATATACTCAGGAGGAAAATCAGGAGTGTCCATTATTAGTTTCCCTTCTTCTGCATTTAAAATACCCATATTGCCAATACCAATTATTCTTTGCAGTTTTGCTTTCTGCATTTGGGCTACTATGTTTTTCATGCCAAGCGATCTCGTTACATCTCTACCATCTGCATTGCCCCCTAACGCGGATAGGACAGCATTGCATCCCTTTATTGCATTGAACACTTGTTTTTCATCAAACAATGCACCTTGTATCAATTCAAGGTTGTCATTTTCAGGCAGGTTTTCTGTAAAAACATTTCTTCCGTAAGCCCTAACATGATGGCCCAAGTATAATGCCTGTTTCACCAATTGTTTACCTACTACACCCGTCGCGCCAAAAATAATCAGGTTCATTGTTTAAATTTTGTTGAAGGTAATCTATAAAAAAGCAAATTAATTAGTTCATAATATGTTGTATTCTAAATCTGATGGTTACTGGATATAGTTTTATTTATTGCAATGAAAAATTTCAAGGCGATTTGCTATAAAAGCCCTTTCCCTGGGAGAGGGTTTGGGTGAGGTCAAACGAAAAACGAATCAGCTATCCCTTAACACATCTGCATATTCGGCTTTCTTTTTTTTCATAACAGCATTGGCAAAAGGACATAATGGAAAATTTTTCAAATGATTTAACCGGGCAAAACCTGCTGCAGCATTCACCAGCTGGTAACCAACATTTTTACCTTTTAATGAATCATCTACTTCAGTATGGTTAATAATCATCAGGGTTTCATTTACCATGGAATACTCCAACTCTGCCAGTGTTTTTGCAGGCCCTTCTACATAAAATGATCCCTTTGTTCCGGTTTGCTGGTGCTTGATCTCGATTTTTAAATTTTGCTGAATTTACAAAAATTTTTTTTTATTAATAAATTCTGCCACATATTTGCACTACGAAATGAAAATAAAAAATACATATAGCAAAATTTGGTGGTGGCAGTCAGTAATTTGATGTGTCGCTTTGCTATGTATGTATAAATTATATTAGAGCCCCGACACACTGTGTTGGGGCTTTTTAATTTTTGATATAATAACTTTTGCCTGTAAATAAAAAAAATGAAACGAATTTCTATAAACACTACCAGTAAAAAGCTGCTTGCAGATGTATTTACGCCGGTTGGTATTTACTTACGGCTGCGTGACCGGTTCAGGGATACTATTTTGCTGGAGAGCAGTGATTTTCATGCGGGTGAAAACAGTTACACCTTTATCGGCATCAATGCCATTGCAGGTATTGAAATCAGCAATACCTCCGTACTTGAATTTAAGATGCCCGGTTTGCCGCAAGAAAAAATTGCCATTACTAACCCTACTGAGGTGCCACAATTATTGTGGGATTTTATGCAGCGTTTTGAAATAAAGGAACCTGCACCCAAACCTATCAGTGTTGCACAGGGATTATTTGGCTACAGCACTTATGATGCGGTACAGTTTTTTGATACTATTAAAATAAATGAATCAAAATCTGCTTCTGCGGATAGCAGTAAAACAGGTGCTGCAGAAATTCCCTTAATGCGTTACCGCCTGTATCAATATGTAATTGCCATCAATCATTTTAAAGACGAATTGTTTATTTGTGAAAATGCTATTGATGGTATGGTGAGCGAAACAGCACTTGTAGAAAGTTTAATAAAAAGTAAAGACGTTCCTGTTTTTCCTTTTAAAACAAAAGGCCAGGAAAGTTCCAATCTTACTGACGAGGCTTATTTTAACATGGTGAAAAAAGGAATTGCCAGTTGCCTGAGAGGGGATGTTTTTCAGATTGTGTTGAGCAGGCGGTTTGAGCAATCCTTTACCGGAGATGAATTTAATGTGTACCGTGCCTTACGAAGCATTAACCCAAGCCCGTACCTATTTTATTTTGATTATGGTGATTATAAATTAATTGGTTCATCGCCGGAGAGCCAGCTCATTATTCAAAATGGCAAAGCAATTATACATCCTATTGCGGGCACAGTTAAACGAACTGGCAATGATGACACAGATAAAACACTTGCCATAAGATTGCAAAACGACGAAAAGGAAAATTCAGAACATGTTATGCTGGTTGACCTTGCAAGAAACGACCTCAGCCGAATGTGTAATGAAGTAGAAGTTACACAATACAAAAAAATAAATTATTACTCTCATGTAATCCATATGGTTAGTGAAGTAAGAGGTACGGTGGGTGCAGAAAAAAACCCTTTTAAATTATTGGCAGTAAGTTTTCCGGCGGGCACTTTGAGTGGGGCACCAAAATTTAAAGCAATGCAGTTAATTGATAAGTATGAACCTACTGTTAGAAGTTTTTACGGTGGTGCCATTGGCAGCATTGGGTTTGACGGCAGTTGTAACCATGCCATTATGATACGTACTTTTTTAAGTAAAAATAATACGCTTATCTGCCAGGCTGGTGGCGGCATTGTTGCAGCAGGTAACCCCGAGAGTGAGTTGCAGGAAGTAAATAATAAATTAAATGCATTAAAACAGGCCATTGTGTTGGCGCAAAATATTTAAGATGAAAATATTGGTATTTGATAATTATGATTCGTTCACTTATAACCTTGTTCACCTGGTAGAAAAAATACTGCATCAAAAAGTAGATGTGTACCGCAACGACCAGATAGCATTGGAAGATGTAAAAGGCTATGATAAAATTATTTTATCTCCAGGCCCGGGAATACCCGAAGAAGCAGGTTTGCTGTTACCATTAATAACAGCATATGCTTCTACCAAATCTATACTGGGTGTATGTTTGGGACACCAGGCAATTGGCCAGGCATTTGGCGGCACTTTAAAAAACCTCGATAAAGTATATCATGGTGTTGCTACCAAAATAAATATCCTCAACCAAGGAGCACCAATTTTAAAAAATCTTGGCAACGAAGTTGAAGTGGGGCGTTACCATAGCTGGATTGTTGATAAAGAAAATTTTCCGGCAGAACTTGAAATTACTGCAGTGGATGATAATGGCTACATCATGGCCCTTCAACATAAAACATTTGATGTGCAGGGAGTACAGTTTCACCCGGAAAGTGTGTTGACACCTAATGGAGAGAAGATGCTCAGTAATTGGCTAACCCTGTCCAGACCATGATTTAGTCTGATTAAGCTTAGTAAACTGATTTTTATATGGAATATAAATACAGTGATATAACAGAAAAAATTTTGAGGGCAGCAATGAATGTTCATACTGTTTTAAGAAATGGTTTCCGGGAATTGATTTACCAAAGGTCATTAATAGTTGAATTCGGGTTACTAAATATCCCATTTGGCAGGGAAGTGAATATGCCAGTATTGTATAAAGGAATACAAGTTGGACTAAGGAGAGTTGATTTTTTGGTTGAAGAAAAAATTTGTGTTGAAATAAAGGCTACTGGGCAATTAGAAAATATTCATTTAAACCAGGCAAAAAACTACCTGGAGGCATTTAATCTGGAGATTGGTCTTTTAATAAATTTCGGAGCTAATAGTTTGGAGTGGAAAAGAATTTACAATAACAAGTTTAAACCTGAAAATTAATTATGACAAGTGTAAGTACAGATATTTTAAGTCAAGACCAATCAGAAGCATAAGAATAATCATTTTAAATCAAGCTATGAAAAAGATATTAAATTATTTATTTGAACACAAAACGCTTTCTACCGAACAGGCTAAGGAAGTATTGCTCAATATTTCCAAAGCTGTGTACAATGAGAGTGAGATTGCTTCTTTTATTACGGTGTATTTAATGCGCAGCATTACCATTGCAGAGCTACAGGGATTCAGGGATGCATTGCTTGAATTATGTGTGCCAGTAAATTTAAATGGTCAGGATGTGATGGATATTGTGGGTACAGGTGGTGATGGAAAAAATACATTTAATATTTCAACGCTCAGCTGTTTTATAGTAGCTGGTACAGGAAACAAAGTGGCCAAGCATGGTAACTATGGCGCTTCTACCATCAGCGGTTCATCTAATGTAATGGAGCAACTGGGCTATACATTTAAAAATAACAATGATGCGTTAAACAGGGAAATAGACAACGCCAATATTTGTTTTTTACATGCACCTTTATTTCACCCCGCATTAAAAGTAGTGGGGCCTATCCGAAAAAATTTAGGCGTTAGAACATTTTTTAATATGCTGGGACCAATGGTAAATCCTGCTTTTCCTAAATATCAGCTAGTGGGTGTTTATAACCTGGAAATGGCAAGGATTTATAATTATTTATTACAGCAAACAACCAGCAATTTTACCATCATTCATGGCCTGGATGGTTATGATGAAATTTCTTTAACCGGTGATACAAAGGTGATAACTAATACAGGCGAAAAAATAATGAGTGCAGAAACTTTGGGTAAACGCACTGTAAATGCGGCAGATATTTCGGGCGGTAATACGGTAGAAGAAGCAGCTAAAATATTCATGACTATTTTAAAGGGTGAAGGTACATGGTCCCAAAATGCGGTGGTGCTGGCAAATTCAGCAATGGCGCTGCTATGCACTGGCAGGTATAGCAATTACGAAGAATGTTATCAACTGGCAGTAGAAAGTTTGGAAAGCAGGAAGGCGCTGGAAATGTTGAAGAAAGTATGTGTGTAAACGTTAATAAATATTTGGCTAAATTAATCGTACCAGTATCATAAAATCACCAATAACAAAAAATGGAAAACAGCCCAAATTTTAATGCTCCAGAACCCCCCATCCGGGGGGCAAGGGGGCTTAATATTTTAGAAAAAATAATAGCGCATAAAAAAACAGAAGTTGCCAAAGCAAAAGAGCAGACACCTGTAGAAGCACTGATGCAAAGTGAGTATTATAACAGAAAAACTTTTTCGCTAAAACAATTTTTGCTGGATGAAAATAAATCCGGCATCATCGCTGAGTTTAAAAGGCAATCACCTTCAAAAGGCATTATTAATAACCTTGCAGATGTAACAGCAGTTACAAAAGCATATACCGAAAATGGCGCCAGCTGTTTATCTGTATTGACAGACAATCATTTTTTTGGCGGAAGCAATGATGATTTACAAAAAGCAAGGATAAATAATATTCCGATATTACGAAAAGATTTTATAATTGATGAGTACCAGATTGTGGAAGCAAAGTCTATTGGCGCTGATGTTATTTTATTAATTGCAGCATGCCTTTCACCTGAAAGGGTACAGCTATTGGCAGAGTTTGCAAATTCATTACAGCTGGAAGTATTGCTTGAAATACACAATGAGGAAGAGTTACAGCATATTTGCCCTGCCACGGAAATAGTAGGTGTAAATAACCGCGACCTGAAAACTTTTACTGTAGATATTAACCGTTCTATAGAACTAAGCAAAAAAATTAGTCATAGTAAAATAAAAATTGCAGAAAGTGGCATCAATGATATTGAAACAATCAGTATCTTCAAAAAGGCAGGCTATAAAGGTTTTTTAATTGGAGAACAGTTTATGAAACAACCTGACCCAACGATTGCTTTTGCTGAATTTGTTCAAAAGCTAAAAGCAAAAGAAAAATGAGAGTAAAAGTTTGCGGTATTACACTGGAAGAACAATTAATAAAATTACCAGAAACCGGTGCAACATTTGCAGGGTTGATTTTTTATCCAAAATCACCCCGGTATGTGTTGAGGCAAATGACAACCAGCCAGATAAAAAAGGAGACTAATGTAAATAAAGTAGGTGTTTTTGTAAATGCTTCTGTAGAAGAAGTATTGCAGATGGTAGATGAGTGCCGCCTGCACATGGTGCAGCTGCATGGCGACGAAACGCCAAAGTATTGCGAAAAAATAGCGGATTATATTTCTGTAGTAAAGGCATTCAGGATAAGTGAAACAGACAATATTGCGTGGCGGATTAAAGATTATATGGAAGTGTGTGATATGTTTATGTTCGATACAGAAGGTGCTGGTTATGGGGGCACGGGCAAAAAATTTGACTGGGCAAAATTGCATGATGTGGTAGTTGGCAAACCGTATTTTTTAAGCGGCGGCATTGACCCATCCGATGTGGAAAGCTTAAAAGAATTTTCTACAAGACCCGAAGCAAAGGCGCTTTTCGCAATAGATATAAACAGCAAATTTGAAGTAGTACCCGGTGTAAAAGACATGGAAAAAATTAAAAATTTTATTAAACAATTATAAACCGAAAAATAAAAGATGAACATTAAAGTATGTGGCATAACGCAGCTAAAGCAATTGCAGCAGTTAGATGGACTGAATATTGATTTTGCAGGATTAATTTTTTACAAGGAATCTCCCCGTTATGTGGTAGGTAAAATTTCAAAGGAAGAATTGCAGTCAACAGATTTCGACATTAAAAAAACAGGAGTATTTGTAAACGCAGGTTACGATGAAATTATGCAGACTGTAGAAGACTATGGTTTGGATGTGGTACAATTACATGGTGACGAAAAACCGGAATTATGCGAACAGTTATCAGATAATGTGGAAGTGATAAAAGCATTTAGTATTGATGCAAATACCGGTTCAATAGATAAACTGGTAGAAGAGTACGATGCAGTATGCGATTATTATTTGTTTGATTCCAAAGGTAAGGCAGGCGCAGCAGGCGGCACTGGCATCCAGTTTGACTGGAAGCTGATAAAGAAATACAAAATTGAAAAGCCCTTCTTTTTAAGTGGCGGTATTGGTTTAGATGATGCGGCAAAAATAAAGGCATTTAAACATCCCGATTTTATAGGCATTGATATCAACAGCAAATTTGAAAAGGAGCCAGGCATAAAAGATATGGCATTGGTGTTGCAGCTAAAACAGGCAATGAAGTAAAATTATTGTCCGGCTAAAAAACCATTTGGTAAATTGTTGCATCGCCTTGGTATTTTGCGTTGCACCGGCATTCATGACAGGGCGAGGATGGAGGTTCTTTTAGAGATGGGCTTTAGCCCTTACTAACAGCTCAATAATTAAAAATTATGATAACAATACAAACAGCAACTGAACAAGATATTCCGGAGTTACTGGAAATTTATAATGATATCATTGTAAACACAACTGCAGTGTGGCATGAGGAACCGCATACACTTGCCATGCGGCAGGAATGGTTTGCATTAAAAAAAGAGCAGGGCTTCCCGGTTTTTACTGCTGTTGAAGAAGGCAGGATAATAGGATTCAGCACCATCGGTCCTTTCAGGCCATGGTTTGGTTATCGCTACACGGTTGAAAATTCTGTTTATGTTGCCGGCAACAGCCGTGGCAAAGGAGTAGCAAAATTACTAATGCCACCATTAATTGATGCAGCTAATGAACTAAAACTGCATGCAATTGTTGCAGGAATAGAAGCAACCAATGAAGCCAGCATAGCGCTGCATGAAAAATTTGGATTTATAGAAGTGGCACATTTTAAAGAGGTAGGTTTTAAGTTTAACCAGTGGATGGATTTAAAGTTTTTGGAATTGATTGTGGCCCCATGACTTTTATATAGTAAGGAATCGCTAAATATTAATATTAGAGAATTATGACAATGAGAAGTTTTATAATATTATTTTCTTTTTTTCTTGTTAACCCATTATTTAGCCAAACTGATAATGATAAACTTATTTATAGCGCAATAATTGATTACACAAAAGAAAAGAATGAAAAGAGCATTGTTTTACAGGATGAGACAGAAACAAATGAGTTAAGAAAAATTGAATGGGATGTTGTTGGCGGTAAAATTTATGTTGGCGGGTCTATTAGATATTTTCAAGACACAACATGGAAAGAAATATTGATAATTGCAAATAGGTTTTATAGCCCTGAAATTATGTTGAGTAATTTAAACGGATATAATTTCATTCATTTAACTAAAGACAGCATTTCAAAATTTAATGAAAAGAATATTAATAAAGGTTCTGTAGCTCTGTCTGAAAATTTTCCTGGTGTAAAAAGGGTAATTAAATTTTCAAGAGTAATATATTCAGAAGATAAATCTAAAGCAGTAGTTTATTTTTCAAGATATAAGAATGTTTTAAATTCAGAAGGACTTTTATACTTTCTTATTTATAAAAATAAAAAATGGATAATTGCAGAACATGTTAGTATATGGATTTCTTAAAGTTGAGTAAAATAATTACAGTACAAGTGAGTGACACAACGATGTTAAATAGTATTACAAATGATGACAACAACAACAAATAATTTCACCGTTAACGAATATGGTTATTATGGCGATTTCGGGGGAGCTTTTATTCCTGAAATGCTGTACCCCAATGTAAAGCAGTTGCAGGAGCAATACCTGCAGATAATGTATGACCCTGCATTTCAGCATGAGTTTCAGCAATTGCTGACAGATTATGTAGGAAGGCCAACCCCTTTATTTCTGGCAGAGCGGCTGAGTGAAAAACATGGCGTAAAAATATATTTAAAACGGGAAGACCTTTGCCACACCGGTGCTCACAAAATCAATAATACCATCGGGCAAATTTTACTGGCGCAACGCCTGGGCAAAACAAGGATTATTGCAGAAACAGGTGCCGGCCAACATGGTGTTGCTACCGCTACCGTGTGTGCGCTGAAAGGCATGGAGTGTATCGTATACATGGGTGAAAAAGATATTGAGCGCCAGGCACCTAATGTTGCAAGGATGAAAATGCTGGGCGCTACCGTAATACCTGCCTTAAGCGGCAGTAAAACGTTGAAAGACGCTACCAATGAGGCCATCAGGGATTGGATCAATAACCCCGTAGATACGCATTATATTATTGGCAGTGTGGTAGGCCCACATCCTTACCCCGATATGGTGGCACGTTTTCAAAGCGTAATCAGTGAAGAAATTAAAAAACAATTGTTACAAAAAACAGGCAGTCAATTGCCCACCCACGTAATTGCCTGTGTGGGCGGTGGCAGCAATGCAGCAGGTGCCTTCTATCATTTTTTAGATGATGCGGCTGTGCAACTTGTTGCTGTTGAAGCAGCCGGTTGTGGCATCAATAGTGGCATGAGTGCGGCTACTACTCAGTTAGGCAAGCCGGGTATTTTGCATGGCAGCAAAAGCCTGTTGATGCAAACGGAAGATGGGCAGGTTATAGAACCTCATAGTATTTCAGCTGGTTTGGATTATCCAGGTATTGGCCCTTTGCATGCGCATTTGTTTAAAAGTGGCCGTGCTGTTTTTATGAGTGCTACCGATGTAGAAGCAGTAAAAGCTGCCTTTGAGGTAAGCAGAACTGAAGGCATTATTCCGGCATTGGAAACTGCACATGCTTTTCATGTATTGAATGAGATTAAATTTAAAAGGGATGATGTAGTGGTAATTTGTTTAAGCGGAAGAGGGGATAAAGACCTGGCTACTTACATGAAATATTTATAGTGATGGAAAACAATATTGAGATAGTTCCCTTTGCTGATGAATTGGCACACCATTTTACCGCACTAAACAAGGCATGGGTTGAAAAATATTTTGAGATAGAACCGGTAGATGAAAAAATGCTGGGTAACCCACGGCAATATTTTATTGATAAAGGGGGCTTTATTTTTTTTGCCCTATTCAATAATGAGGTAGCAGGAACTTTTGCATTGTTAAAAATGAGCGATACTGTTTTTGAATTATCAAAGATGGCGGTGGATGAAAAATTTCAGGGAAAAAATATCGGCAATGCAATGATTACATTTTGTTTAGAAGAAGCAAAAAGAATGAACCTTGAAAAAGTTTGCTTACATTCAAACACAATACTTAGCCCCGCCATTCACTTGTATAAAAAATATGGGTTTATTGAAGTGCCTGATTTTATATCTGAATTTAAAAGGTCGAACATTAAAATGGAAATTGTTATAAAGTAAAACCATGAATAGAATAGATAAGCTGTTTGCTTCCAAAAAGAAGAACGTACTAAACATGTATTGTACTGCGGGCTACCCTCATGCAGATAGTACCATGGAAGTACTAATGGCTTTACAGCAAAATGGTGCTGATCTTATTGAAATAGGAATGCCTTATAGTGATCCTTTGGCAGATGGGCCGGTAATACAAAACAGCAGTATGATTGCATTGAAAAACGGCATGAGTATTTCGCTGTTATTTGAACAGTTACAATCACTAAGGCATACGATTGACCTGCCTGTTATTTTAATGGGCTATATGAATCCTATACTTCAATTTGGTATTGAAAAATTTTGTTCGTCTGCTGAAGCAGTTGGTGTAGATGGTATTATTTTACCGGATCTGCCCTTACACGAATTTGAAACCATATACCGGCAGCTTTTTGAAAAGCACGGGTTGAAATTTATCTTTTTAATTACTCCTGAAACCAGCGAAGAAAGAATCAGAAAAATAGATGGTTTAAGCAGCGGCTTTTTATATGCGGTGTCTTCTTCTTCAACAACTGGCAACAATAAAGCCATCAGTGGCCAATCGGGATACTTTAAAAAATTACAGGATATGCAATTAAATAATCCTGTATTGGTAGGTTTTGGTATAAAAGATAAATCTACTTTTAAATCAGCCTGTGCCTTTACCAATGGCGCTATCATTGGGTCTGCCTATATTAAGGCATTGGAAAACACCAATAATATAGCGCTAACTACTAAAGAATTCTTAAATAGCATTATAGCGTAATTCAATTGGATAAAAGGGAGTAAATTGCAGCACTAAATTTTAATAATGAAGAAGGTTTTTTTTATTGCAATAATAGCATTGCCGTTTTTTGCAACAGCTCAAAATACAGCAAAAAGTGGTGCAGCAAAGACAACAAAAAAAGCAATTGTTGCCGAAGAAAAACCTGTTGCTGGGTTTATAATTAATGGAGAGGTTACAGGATATGCAAATGGAACAAGCGTTGCTTTATTAAACGGGCAAACAGGTGCCCCTGTATACGAAGCAATTATTACCAACAATAAATTTACCTTTAAAGGAAAACAAACTACACCCGATTTTTTATTTCTTTCTTTCAACAAACAGGGCCCGTATGTCCCTCTATTTTTAGACAATAGCCTTGTAAAAATTACTGGTAAAAAAGAAACTGTTGAACAGATCAGCGTGACAGGCTCTTCTTCACATACAGATTTTGAAAATTTTAATAGGGTTATTATGCCTTATCAACAGCTTTTTGCAGCAGATGCGGTGAATGACCCTATTGCCACGCCACAGGCTTTGGAAGCTATTACTAATTTTATTCAGCAACACCCTGCTTCTTTTGTTACACCACTGGCTATTATACGGTATAACCAGTTATCCGGCGATGGTAATAAAATGGAAGAGATGTATAATCATTTAAACAGGGCACTGCAAACTGCTCCAATGGGCAATTATATTGCGAAACAAATTGCAGATTCAAAAAAAAATGCAATAGGAACCATACTGCCTGATTTTACGCAAACTGATACCACTGGCACTCCCGTAAGATTATCTTCTTTACGCGGCAAATATGTATTGATTGATTTTTGGGCCAGCTGGTGCGGTCCCTGCCGACAGGAAAATCCCAACGTAGTGGCTAATTACAATAAGTTTAAAGATAAAAATTTTACAGTGCTGGGTGTATCATTGGATAAGGCAAAACCAGCCTGGGTAAACGCAATAAATATGGATGGGTTAACATGGACACATGTAAGCGACCTGCAGGGTTGGAGTAATTCAATAGCTCAGCAATTTGGTATTTTTAGTATACCTCAAAATTTTTTAATAGACCCCGACGGAAAAATTATAGCCAAAAATTTACGCGGCCCTTTATTAGAAAGCAAGTTGAATGCTTTATTGAAATAAACATAGCAGCTCCATACCATTCGCCTGCAGTCTTCAGTCTAAAATTTAAAACGTATTTTCGTTTTACAGCATCATCTATTTTTACTACAGGAAGATTTACCCAAAAGGCTTTATAAATGGTAAATGAACAAAACATTGATATTTCAAAAATCATCAACCGGTTAGAATTGATTAAAAGCCTGGTTGCCCTTGAAGAAGAAAGTGAAATCAATACCCACGTATCTAAGTTAAGGGTATTTTCTACAGATGCAGATTTAGTAACTATTATATCCTTCCTGGAACAAAAGGCTTACAGCAAAGCAATGCCGGCAATTGAAACCTACATCAATAAACATCGCCAGCTTACAATATTTATCGACCCAGAAATAGAAGGGTTAAAACTGGAAGCAAAATCTTTGGAGGTGGAATTAAATAGTTTATCCAATGAGAAAGCAGATTTAGAAAAACTGATTCATGAATTTGGGGTAAGGCATAATAACGAGTTAGGGGCGCTGATTTTAAAAATACTTAGTTACAGAAAGAAGAAGGCCAAAGGGACACCTGAAGAAGCGGAGGCAGAAAAAGATTATAGTGATTATAACCGTGAATATGAGGCAAGCAAAGATGAAAAAATTGCAGAACTGACTGAAGAGGAACTGAAGGAATTAAAACAAAAATATAGAAGGGCCAGTAAGCTCTGCCACCCCGATGTAGTGAGCGACGACCAGAAGGAACTGGCTGATAAATTGTTTGCCGAATTGAATGATGCGTATGAAAGGAACGACCTGCAAAGGGTTAGGGAAATTTTAGAAAACCTGGGAAAAGGAAATTTCTTTGTTAGCAAGTCTGATACTATTAGTGAGAAGCAGTTAATGAAAGCAGAAATTGAAAAACTGAGATTACGGATAAAAGACCTGAAAAAGCAAATAGAAGAAATTAAGGAAAGCGAGGCATTTAAAACGGTTAGCAACATAAGTGATTGGGACAATTACTTTAAACAGGCTAAAGAGAAATTAGCTGAACAAGTTAAAGGCTTAGAAAATGGAAGAGAATAAGCTTATAAAATATAAAGGTGGAATTGTAAAAAGTGTAAGCACAGCCATAACGGTGGCAAATAAATTATTGGCATTAGTTGAGCCTCAATTAATACCTTATCGAAAAAAAGATAAATGGGGATTTTGTACACCAGATAAAAAAATTGTGATTGACTGTCATTACGATCAAACTGGCTCCAGCAATGAAGGTCTGCATTTTGTTTATTTGAATAATAAAACAGGCTTTATAGATTCTGCAGGGAATCTAAAAGTTGAATGTATTTATGAAATGGCTAATAGACCACAAAATAAATTGATAGCAGTCTCCCAAAACGGATTATATGGCCTTATTGATTTCGATGGGCATAAAATAGTTGATTTTAAATTTACAAAAATTGGGCATTTTTGTAATGGGCGAGCGTCAGTGCAATATGAAAATAAATATGGATTCATTGACACAAATGGAATAATAATCATTCCTCCTGTTTATGATTCAGTTACAAATTTTTCACATGGGTTAACACCTGTTAAATTAAAAGATCGATATGGCTTCATAAATGTGAATGGAGAAACTGTAATTGATTTTAATTTTTTGGGGGCAAAAGGGTTTGATGATGATGTTAGTTATTCAAATATCCTTGCTTTAAATGTAAGATATGGCTTTATTGATTTAACTGGGAAAATAAGAATTGAACCAAAATATATACACGGACGTAATTTTTCTGAAGGCGTTGCAATTGTTCAAACGTTGGAAAATGGTTTGTATGGATTTATTGACAAGGATGGAAGTACTATTATAGATTTTAAATATAAATATGCAAAGTCATTCAACCAAAATATTGCTGGAGTTAAATTGAAAGATAAATGGGGCTTCATTAATAAAGAAGATCAAAATTTGGGTAATTTCATTTATGAAAATATTCATGAAGGATTTGAAGAAAATCGTTGTGGTGTTGAACTTAAGGGGAAATGGGGATTTCTAGATGAAAAATGCAACGTCATTATTCCATGTATTTATGATTATGTAGGTTCATTTGAAAGCGGAATAGCTTATGTAAAAATTGAACAAAAAAGAGGATTTATAAATAAGGATGGATTTCAGTTTTGGGAAGATTAAATTAAGTATGGTGACTCATCAATAATAAAAATTACACTTAGTATTCCTTTCCTTCTTTTTTTATTGAGCATGCCTTATGGCTATTATCAGGCAGTTCGTTTTGCAGGTATGTTAGGGTTTTTATTATTAGCTTATTATAGCAATGGTGAGAATAAAAAAGTTGAAGCAATCATTTACATTGCCCTTGCATTACTTTTCCAACCTTTTTTAAAAGTAGCTTTAGGCAGAACAATTTGGAATATAGTGGATGTAGTTGTGGGAGCTGGTTTAATTGTTTCTCTATTCCAGTCTACATTTAAAAAAGAACATTAATTCAAATTAAATAATAGCCAATATTGCAATCATAAGTGCTATAAGAACATCAATGATTTTAATAGCCTTGCTTGACGTTACAATCCTAAGCAATGAAAAAATAATTAACAATTGAAAGGAAATATACAAGGATGTTCTTTTGGGATGTACGGTAAGCCAATTCCAATTTATAATACTATTAAATGACCACAGAAAAAGGGAGAGTATAGTTAATAAAGAAAAGAACAATAACAATCTTTTAAATTTGCTTATCCTTGATTTTGTCTTTGTATTTTCAGCATTGGCATTTATAAGCTCAACTGAAACCTGTTCTTTTTCATCAATCAAAGCTTCGTATTTTTTCAATAACGAATTATACTCGGCTATAACTTTTTTCCATTTTTCAAGTAATGTAGAATACTGTTCTTGAAAATTTTGTACTTTAGGCTGTTCTTTATTTACGGCTTTATAATACTCATCTATAAAATCTATATAAGAATTTAAATGGCCAATAGCAGCCTGGCATCCTTCCTGTAATACTTGAAATTTTTCTGATGATATATGAGTGTCAAAGTGAATAGCAGAGACCTGTACCCATTGGTCACTTAGCGTACCAAAAATTTGCTTTAAATCAAGTAGTGTTCTTGCTTTCCAGACTTTGTGATTAAAATTAAAGGAGGACACCTCGTCTCGTCTTTCTTTAAGTATTTTAATTGCTTGTTCCTTAGGTATAAATAATGTCATACTTTTCTTAATGAAATTCGATTGCGTAAGCAAATATACAAATGTTAGTAAATTCTTTGAGTGATGTAGAGTAGAATTATTAGGCCCTGAAGAACCTCGCCATTAATCATCATAGATGATTATGTTATTACTTCTGGTCTGATAATATTAAATAAATCCTTCGCAATCTTTTTATAGTTAAATGTTATTCTCTGTATCAATGAAGAATTAAATCCCTGCCAGTAATAGTTTATCAACTAGCAACTGTTACTTTAGGTAGCTTTTAGTAGAAATGAGATAAGACATCTGGAAGAAATTGGATTTGCAATACCTCCCATAGTCTAAAATTTAAAACGTATTTTCGTTTTACAACATTTTACCAAAACTTTTGTCATGAAAAAATGCGCTGCACTACTTATTGCTTTTACTATAATAAGTTCTTTTTTAATTGCACAAACAAATACCATCTTAGGTTTCAGCACATCAGCCGCAGAGGCGCAATTTGCTGCAGAGAAAAAATTCGATGCCAGCCTTAGTGCAAAAAATATCGACCAGTATGTTAAAGAATTGTCTGCAGAACCACATCACGTAGGCTCACCTGGGGACGCAGCAAATGCAAAATATATACTTAATAAATTTACCAGCTGGGGATATGATGCAGCGATAGAAACTTTTTATGTATTGTTTCCAACGCCCGTTACAAGATTGCTGGAAATGACCGGCACTAAAAATTTTAAAGCAGCCCTAAAAGAACCGGCAATAAAAGAAGATGCTACCAGTGGCCAGCAATCGAAACAATTACCGGTATACAATTGCTGGAGTGCTGATGGAGATGTAAATGCCGAATTGGTTTTTGTAAATTATGGAGTGCCGGCAGACTATGAAACATTGGCAAGACTGGGCATTGATGTAAAAGGGAAAATTGTGATTGTAAAATATGGACAGTGCTGGCGGGGCATTAAACCAAAACTGGCACAGGAGCACGGCGCAATTGGTTGTATCATTTATTCTGATCCAAAAGATGATGGTTATTTCCAGGGAGATGTATATCCTAAAGGACCTTTTAGGCCTGCAGCGGGCGCACAAAGAGGTTCTGTGATGGATATGCTGATTTATCCAGGCGACCCTTTAACACCAGGTATTGGTGCCACCAAAGATGCAGTGCGGCTTGATAGAAAAGATTGCGTAAACTTATTAAAAATTCCGGTTATTCCCATCAGTTATGAAGATGCATTGCCTTTGCTGCAAAGTCTTGAAGGGCCTGTGGTTCCATGGGGATGGAGGGGTGCATTGCCCATCACTTATCATGCAGGCCCATCCCAAAATATTATCCACCTAAAACTTTCTTTCGATTGGCAAATACGGCCCATCTATAATGTTATTGCAAAATTGAAAGGTGCTGCATTTCCTGATGAATGGATCATCCGTGGCAACCACCATGATGCATGGGTAAATGGAGCTGCAGACCCAATCAGCGGACAGGCAGCTATGCTGGAGGAAGCAAGGGGTATATCGGAGTTGGTAAAAACAGGATGGAAGCCAAAACGTACTATTGTGTTTTGCGCCTGGGATGGGGAAGAACCAAGTTTGATGGGCTCAACTGAGTGGGTTGAAAATCATGCAGAAGAACTACAACAAAAAGCGGTATTGTACATTAATTCAGATGGAAATGGCAGGGGGTTTTTAGATGCCGGGGGATCCCAGGCGTTGGAACCGGCTTTTACAGAGATCAGCAAATCTGTTACTGATCCGGCAACAAATGTTTCTGTATTTGAAAGAAAACATTCCTATGATATTATTAATGCTGGTTCTGCCAAAGCAAAAAAAGAATTGAAGGGAAAAAGTCTGTTTGTATTACCGGCATTGGGCTCGGGCTCAGATTTTTCTCCTTTTGCGCAGCATATTGGTATACCTTCTTTAAACCTCGGTTTTGGTGGCGAGGATGATGGTGGCGATTATCATTCCATTTATGATTCTTACGATTTGTACAAACGTTTTAAAGACCCCGGCTTTGTATATGGAGTAGTATTAGCAAAAACTGCGGGACGAACCACTTTGCGTTTTGCTGATGCCGAAACATTGCCTTTTGATTTTCGCAATTTACAAACCACCATTGGTGGATATGTAACAGAACTGATTGCCCTCACAGACGAGATGAGAGAAAATACTGTTGTAGAAAATAAACTCATCAACGAAAAATATTATGCAGTTGCCAACAGGGTTAATGCCTCGCTTTTACCTCCGGTTGCAAAAGACGAAGTGCCTTTTTTAAATTTTGCATCCTTGCAAAACGCAGTAGATATTTTGGCTAAAACTACCGCCCGGTTAAATGATGCGGTTAATAAAAAAGATATGGCTGATGTAAACAGGAATGAGCTGAATAAAAAACTATACAAAGCGGAGCAGGAACTGCTTACAAAGGAAGGATTGCCAAGACGCAAATGGTATAAACATGTTATATCAGCGCCAGGTTTTTATACAGGGTATAGTGTAAAAACATTGCCTGGTATAAGAGAGGCCATCGAGCAACGCAACTGGAAAGAGGCACAGGAGCAAATTGAAATTGCCGCGGCTACCATTAATAATTTATCAACTTATTTTGATGCCGCTATAGAAGCATCAACAAAATTATAGGGAGTGCTGCCATTTAAACAACGCCTGTATAATTGAACAGTATTTTCTAATCCAAGGTAAAGCGCATCACATATTAAGGCGTGGCCAATAGATACTTCCAATAGGCCGGGAACTTGTTGCGAAAAATATTGCAGGTTTTGTAAATCAAGATCGTGGCCGACGTTAATACCAATGCCAAGTTCAGTTGCTTTTTTTGCAGCTGATGTATAATCTCTAACAGCTGCTTCTTTATTACCTGCTGCATATTTTTTTGCAAAACTTTCGGTGTATAATTCAATCCTGTTTGTACCAGTAGCTGCAGCACCTTCTACCATTTCAATTACAGGGTCAACGAAAATAGATGTTCTAATACCTGCACTTTTAAAAATATTAATCATGCTGATAAGATAGTCTTTATGCTCAACAGTGTTCCATCCATGGTTGCTGGTAATTTGCCCAAGGGCATCTGGCACCAATGTTACCTGTGCCGGTTTATTGGCCAGTACCAGTGCTACAAATTTATCTTCAGTACAATTGCCTTCAATATTTAATTCGGTACTGATTACTTTTTTTAGCGCATATACGTCGGCGTAACGAACATGTCTTTCGTCCGGGCGTGGGTGTACTGTGATGCCTTCTCCGCCAAATCTTTCAATATCAAGGGCAACTTTAATAAGGTCGGGGTTATTGCCACCACGGCTGTTTCGGAGCGTGGCAATTTTATTGATGTTGATAGAAAGTTTTGTCATACAAATTATTAGAAAAAACAATAACAGGTATTGTAAATCAGGTTTCACACAAAAAACGCAACGAATACAAAGTACATAAAATATTTACTGTTGATGAATAGTCTTTCTTCTTTGTATACTTTGAATTGTTTCACACAAAGAACGCAAAAAAAAACAAAGTACACAAAGGGCTAACAATTGATGAATTATGTCTTTACCCTTTGTGTACTTTGTATCCTTAGTTCGCTTTGTGTGAAACTATGCTTTGTTATTTTTTTGGCTCCAGTAATTTAAAGAACTGGTCAAGCTGTGGCAAAATAACTATCCTTGTTCTGCGGTTGGCAGCTTTTCCTTCAGCCGTACTGTTATCCGCAACAGGTCTGTATTCACTTCGGCCTGCGGCCGTAATTTTTGCAGGTTCAAGGCCGTATTTATTTTGTAAAATACGTACCACTGCGGTAGCTCTTTTAACACTCAGATCCCAGTTATCTATAATTGCACCATTGCCTTTTAAAGCTACATTGTCTGTATGGCCCTCCACCATAAATTCAATATCAGGTTGGTTTTTTAATACCAAAGCAACCTTGCCCAACACTTCATTTGCTTTATCACTTACATCATAGCTGCCGCTTTTAAACAATAGTTTGTCGCTGATATCAATATATACAACTCCTTTGTCAACTTTTATATTAATGTCCTTGTCATCCATATTGCCGATAGCACCTTTAAGGTTTGTAACCAATGCAAGGTTCAAAGAATCTTTGCGGGCCATTGCTGACTGAAGGTCCTGTATATAGGCATCTTTGGCACCGATATTATCCATCGATTTTTTTATGCTCTCGGCCTGCGAACCACTGATAACCGACATGTTCTCAAGTTGCTTCAATGCCGCAGTATTGTTTTGTTTTAGGTAGTCGACTTGTTGTTTCAAGCCATTTAGTTCGGCTTCCAAAGCGGCCTTCTTTTGCGCATCGGCTGAAGTAAGCGTGTTACAATCTTTTAAATCTGCCTGTATTTTGCTATACTCTGTTTGTAACTTGCTATACTTTGCCTGTTCATCGGTAAGTAGTTTTTTACTCACACAAGAACTAAAAGATAAAGCACATACAGTACTTAATAATAGGATGTAGTTATTTTTCATATTTACAATGTTTAATTTAAAAACGAAGATATTTCATTAGATTTTAAAAGAACAATTTTACCCCCAAAATCTATTATTTTAGTTAATATAAAAATTATTTGATATATCCACTAAAACTAATTTGCTGCCGATTAAAGCCTCGTGCCTGCAGGTAGGCCTTTCCATTTTCATAAATAGTAAAAATTAAAGTCTGCGTTTCGGGTATATCCTTTGTTTTAATGGTAATATCCCAGCCTCCTTTCTTTTTTGTTTCGGTGGTATAATCAAAACGGGCTGCTGTAAACTTTATACCACCTTCCGTTGAATTAATAGGGCTTGTATAAACCTGGCCAAAATAGGGTAGGTCGCATATCACGGTGTCTTTTGAAACCTGTACAATATATCCTGGCGATAGAAACCTTTGCTTACTGTTAGCAGGAGTTGCAGCTTCTGCATAAAAAGTGTAGTGTTGGCTGTCTACTGCATTTTTTATAATACTGTCCTGCACAGCATCTTGTTTTTGTGCAGTTACTAATTGAACGCTGCATAAAAAACCTATTAAAAAAAGAATTGCTGCCAATGATTTTTTACATATTTTCATACCACTGTTTTTATTGTAAAATAATGAATACACAAATTATACTGTTGAAATTTAAAATTCAAGTTTTTTACTATCAGTTTTTTCTTTGTTTTGATATGATGGTTTTATAGGTACCCATTCTGTAACTGAACATTAAAGTTTATCTGAATTTATCTTTGTTGAACTTTGATTAGTAAGACGATAGTAAATAATAGAGGCTCCGCCTAATTGAGGATACACATTGATAGTTTTTAGTTCTTTTAATTTATTACTGAATTATAAAGTTCAAGGAGGCCTTCGCTCATTACCATTCTTGAATCTATGCGTCATAGTAGCAGATGCTTTCTGAAGGATAATGTCTTATAGGTAATTATTTTTATTGAATGTTTACAAAATGTTTCTGTTGAATAATAATAAAAAAATATTCATATTTTTTACAGCAATAGTAATGCAATTATCAGTACAAAATACTAAAGCACAGTCTTCGCCAATCGAAGCCCGCAATACCGTGTATGCAGATTTTGCATCAAGAGGAGCCGTGTATTCTGTCAATTACGACAGGGTTTTTAGCCAGGGTAAAAAAATTAGCATCAGTTTTCGAGCGGGTATATCTGTTTTAAGCAATGTGGTGGCGGTGCCGCTGGGCATACAATTTTTTACAGGCAAGGATGCCTCGCATATAGAATTGAGCCTGACAGTTGAACCTTATATTGAAAAGTACCAGGATCTTTTTTCAGGTAATAATTTATCTGATAAAAAAATGTATATCATGCCCGGCGCCGGTTACCGTTACCAACAACCGGGTGGTGGTTTTTTTGCTAAGCTGGTTGTAGGCCCCATCATATATCTTGACCCACCTTCAAATGATTTTTGGAATATGGATCCTGTAGTATACGCCGGTGTTACTGCGGGTGCTGGGGTTAGTTTTTAATAAACGGTAAATAGTATAATGCAACTCAATGAATAAGTAAAAAGATAGACTTGTAGAATATTGATTGTATTAACGAGAATACAAAATGTATAACGGTAAAAACTATCCGACACTAATGAGCATACATATGGACAATTTTACAATTTCAACCCGTTTGACAAAATATGACTATGCAAAATATTTGTATAGCCAAATTTATAAGAAACCAATGATCATTTTAGCTTCACTGGTTGGACTTTATTTGGTTGTAACAGCAATTTTAAATTACTTCAAAATAAGTGATTATAATTCTGATGTATCTTTTTATGAAACATTGCTGGGACTCTTTATATTATTAGGCCCTACTTTGATTGTATTGATAGCGGGGAAAAATTTTCAATCAAATCCAAGCCTGCAAGATGATACCAAATACACATTTGGACAAGAAGGGATATTTGTAAAAGGACTCACATTTGAGAGTACTCTAAAGTGGGCACATATTATTAAAATAAAGGAGACTCGGAAATATTTGATTTTATATTGTAGCAAGAAAGCTGGAAACTTTATCGATAAATCTAAGCTGACAGAAGAACAAATGCTATTTGTAAAATCTAAAATTGGACAAAAATAATTCTCCTTAATCATTGGGTTTTTACACAGAAAATAAAATCTTAAAATCAGCATCCGTGAAACCCCGGAGTAAAAGAAAAATGCAAATGGTGCAAAGAAGCAAGTAATTTTAAAAAAAGTCCAAGTAAAACTTTTAAATACTGAATCAATGTTAAAACCTTTTTGGGAAAAAATAGTCAAGTTTAATTGGGTTTTCGGGCTTGTTTTAATTTTATTGACAGGTGTCCCAAGGTTTATTATTGTTCTTAATGCAAATATTTCGGGCAACTATAGCAGGATAGCCCTGGTGTTTTTTTTCATGTGGTTCTCGCCATTTATATTTCTTACAAAAAAAGGCAGAACATATATCGGGATAAAGAAACCGCTTAATTACTACTGGTTATTGTATTCTTTTATGGCAGGGGTAGCAATCTGTACTATTATTTATTTTGTTGCCTCATTGCTGTTTCAGCACACGGTCAGCAATTGCTTTGTATACATTTCAAAATCTTACAATGTAGCAGGGAATGTTCTTAGCGGTTCACAAAGAAATACTTATTTTTTAATTTATGCTTTAACAGGCATGAGTTTTAGCCCCATTGGCGAAGAGTTATTTTATCGTGGATTGGTACATGGCAGTTTTGCAGGCAGATTTGGAGAAAACAAAGCTTCCATCATTGATATGATAGCACAGCATTTGCATTAACCCATCTTGCTCATTTTGGTATTGTTTATACATTAGGTAGCTGGCGATTTTTATTAATACCAGCCTTATTATGGGTATTTTCGATGTTTGTAGCAAGCCGGATATTCTTTATTTGTAAAGAAAAAACAGGGTCAATACTTGGAGCCATCATTAGCCATGCGGCTTTTAACCTGGCAATGATGTACTTTATATTTTATCATATTTTATAACTTCAATTACCGTTAATAAGTATAACGGCTGAATTTTTTTGAACAAAACATGTTATTACAAAACTGCAAAGAAGTTTCTATTCACCCGAAATTTATTCCGTTTTGAAAATACTTATCTGCATTTTATTTAACTGTAAACTGTTTTCTCAATATCATTTCATTGGCATTTTTTCCAATGCATAAAAAATAATCGCCGGGATATAATTTCCATTGCCGTTGCTGTAAATCCCATTTCTTTAATTCGCTGGCAGCAATTGAAAAATTGAGAACGCCTTCTTTGCCTTTTTGTACCGTCACCCTTTTAAATGCTTTTAATTCTTTTAAAGGCATTCTATCTACAGCAGGATATTCAATATATACCTGCACAACTTCGTCTCCATCATACCTGCCCGTATTTTTAATTTTTACGCCAAAAGAAATACTGTCATTTTCTGCAATGATATCAGTTGGTTGTTTTAACCATTCATCAGTAAAAGAAGTATAACTTAGTCCAAACCCAAAAGGATATTGAACCTTGCCATCAAAATAACGGTAGGTTCGCCCCTTCATGGCATAATTTGCATAACCAGGCAAATCACCAAATGAATTATAAAATGTAACCGGCAGTTTACCGGAAGGAGTCACGTTTCCAAATAAAATATCTGCCAATGCATTACCACCCTGTTCACCGGGATACCAGGCATAAATGATAGCATCCACATAAGGTTCTATGGAAGATACATCTACTGCACTGCCTGCTGTAATTACTGCTACTATTGGCTTTTGCATTCCTTTACGCAGGGCTTTTATAAATGCAATATGACTGGCGGGTAAATTGATATTTGTTCTGTCGCCTCCTCCCTGCGCTAAAAAAGCATCGCCTTCTTCTCCTTCATAAACAGGGGTAAGACCAATCACGGCGATGGTAATATCAGCATTGCCGGCGGCCCAAATTCCACCAAAGTGAGTGGTATCAGTATAATCACAACCCTGGTCATATTCAACCCTTGTACCTGCATCCACTGCGGCGCTGATACCTTCTGTAAAATTAACTGCCTTGTCGCTTACACCATGATAGTTGCCCATCAGTGCATCCAGCGAAGCAGCATTGGGGCCAACCACCATGTATGCGCCATACTTATTTTTATCCAGCGGCAAAATATTTTTTTCCTGCCCCGGCATGCGGGCGTTTTTTAAAAGCACCATACTTTGCTGTGCCATTTTTCTTGCAAGCATTGTATGATAACTATTGGTCACACTATCGGCTCCATATTTACTGAATGGGTTTAAAGCAGCATCATCATAAAAACCCAGTTTAAATTGAGTTCTTAAAATACCCGCCAATGCGCTATCTACTTCGGTTGTTGTCAATAATTTTTGGTCGATGGCTTTCATCACATCATCCTGCAGCATGTTACTGCAATCAAGATTGACACCTGCTTTTATTGCAGCTGCAGCTACTTCCACGCTATTCGGTAATACTTTATGACGCAGCCAGATATCTTCCAGGGCCCAGCAATCTGTTACTACATGCCCTTTAAATTTCCATTCTTTGCGGAGTATTTTTTGCAGCAATGTATTACCCGTGCAGCATGGTTCATCATTTACCCTGTTGTAGGCACACATAACAGACTCTACACCTGCATCCACTAATTTTTTAAAAGCGTACAAATAAGTTTCCCTTAAATCTTTTTCATCCACAATAGCATTAAAAGTGTGCCGACCATTTTCAGGGCCGCTGTGTACGGCAAAGTGTTTGGCACAGGCAGAGGTTTTTAAATAGTGTGGATCATTTCCCTGTAAGCCTTGTATAAAAGCCGTTCCCATGTTTGCAGTTAAAAAGGGATCTTCGCCATAAGTCTCCTGTCCACGGCCCCAGCGTGGGTCACGAAAAATATTGATATTAGGGCTCCAGAATGTAAGGCCCATGTATTGCAAATGCCTTCCTTGTTGTATCGCCAAATTATATTTTGCCCTTGCCTCAGTTGAAATAGCATTCGCAACTTCCTGCATTAATTGATTATTGAATGTAGCAGCCATACCTATGGCTTGTGGAAATACTGTTGCCTTACCTGCTCTTGCTACGCCATGTAAAGCTTCGTTCCACCAGTTGTATGCAGGAATATTCAGTCTTTCAACAGGCTGGCTTCTGAAACCCAACAAAGAAATTTTTTCTTCGATGGTTAACTGATGAAGCAAATTATTTATCCTTGTTGTTAAAGGAAGTTTTGCATTGCGAAAGCCTTCAGATGAATGCTGTGCCTGTATCTGTATAAAAAATAGGCAGGTTACTGCGGATAAAGAAAATAATTGCTTCACTATCAATCTTGTTTATGAGGTTAAAAAATAATTCTTTTTGTTTAAAAAACATCCTTAAACATAAGGCTGCCCGGCCAAAGTTGTATACATTTAAGTAAACATAAAAATTAATGCTGATGACTAAAAGGGTTTCCCATAAAACTACAATGCAATACTATGGGTAATATAGTACAAGTTTTTGAAAATTGAATGGGGGAGTATATTTGCCAATGCAGAAACTGATCTGTAGAAGTGGCAATTGCCCGAAAGAAAAAATAAAAAATGGTGCAGGCTTATTTCGTTCATATATTTTTGAATTATGGGCATCGCTTTTTAGCGTAAATGCACATATTAAACAAAACAATTACAAAAGCAGATTTTGAAATATATAACCCGGACAGTCTGGATTTTATCATTGGTAAGTTTGTTTACAGACACTGCCAGTGAAATGCTTTATCCGATAATGCCGATATATTTAAAGACTATCGGTTTTTCAATTGTACTTATCGGGATACTTGAAGGAGTTGCCGAAGCTACAGCTGGACTTAGCAAAGGTTATTTTGGCAAACTGTCCGATATATCGGGCAAGCGGGTTCCTTTTGTTCAGATTGGTTATGCTTTTAGCGCAGTTTCAAAACCCATGATGGCTCTTTTCGTTTATCCTCTCTGGATATTTTTTGCGAGAACAATTGACCGTTTTGGAAAAGGTATCAGAACAGGTGCAAGGGATGCAATTCTTTCTGATGAAGCCACAACAAAAACAAAAGGCAAAGTGTTTGGCTTTCATCGCTCAATGGATACTTTAGGTGCTGTAATAGGGCCTTCATTGGCTTTGCTTTATTTATATTATTTTCCACAACATTATAAAACACTTTTTTTTATTGCATTTGTACCCGGGCTTTTGGCTGTTGCAGCTTCATTTTTTCTAAAAAACAAAAATGCAATTGTCGATAAATCGAAAATTTCAACACCGGTTTTTTCATTACTGAAATATTGGAAAGAGAGCCCGGCAGCATTTAGAAAGCTTGTTAATGGGCTTCTTTTTTTTGCATTGTTTAACAGTTCGGATGTATTTCTTTTATTGCAGGCAAAGCAATCCGGACTTGACGATACGATGGTTATTGGCGTGTACATTTTTTACAATCTTATTTATGCTATGTTTGCCTTTCCTGTTGGTATCATTGCAGATAATCTAGGGCTAAAAACAATTTTTATAACCGGACTTGCTTTATTTGCGGTGGTATATTTTGGCATGTCGGTCAACACCAATCTATATTTCTTTTTCGGGTTATTTTTTCTTTACGGCATTTATGCTTCAGCTACAGAAGGAATTTCAAAGGCATGGATTTCAAACATAATAGACAAAAAAGATACGGCAACGGCTATCGGTACATATTCGGGGCTGCAAAGTATTTGCTCCATGTTGGCAAGTTCACTAACGGGGCTAATCTGGTTTCAATTTGGTGCCTCAGTTGCATTTATAACAACGGCTACTGCAACGGTTTTCGTAATCATCTATTTCCTTTCTATTCCTAAACCGGCAATAACTAAGAATAACCAGGAGTAATTGTAATGAATTGTTACGGCAACATATACTCCTTTAAACAGTAGCTGTAATCTTTTACTTTATAATTTTCATCTGATGGCTGTCGGATGAAAATATAATCAAGCCTGTGGCCACAGTAAATTCCTGCTCTTTGGCATTGCAAAAAGTTGGCTAACACAAATGCAAATCATAAAATATATTTATAGAAATCTTTCGCTCTTTATTGTATGTTCAGCTATCTATCGCCAGCGATTAACCCCAATTCAAACAGACAGGCCAGGCCAAACAGAATGCCCTTTTATTGTTCCTAAAAATAATTTTCAGGTAGAAAGTGGGTTTAGTTTTGAAAATGTTAATGAAAATGAAGAAGTCTTTTTATCCTTCAGTGTTATGGAAATATGGTGTTAATGAAAAACTGGAACTTCGCCTAATTTCAGAATTTACAACTCATACTGGCTTTGTTGCATGAATAAAATTTTATTGATAGCTAACCTATCCTGATTTATTGTTAAGATATTTTCTTGCTTTGTGGTTTTGCCGTTTGCAGCATGATGTTGAGTATTTTGCATCCAACAGCCACCTCTGTCTTTTGA
>JANYGZ010000059.1 GCA_025362235.1 Ferruginibacter sp.
ATAGTTTCATATATTTGTTATCATAAAATAAAAGATCCTTTACAGCAAAAAAATTGAGTATTGAAAGATCTCGATACATAAAGTAAAGGACAGGGTAACTCTTTGTTTACTGCTGATTATTTTGAAGCGGCTATAGTAAAAACAATTTATTTAGAAAAAAAATAATAATTTACATTCATTAATCGTTTAACTCACCAAAGAATTAACCTAACAAAATGATGAAAAAAGTTATTTATTTATTCGCCGGGATATGCATCTTTTCTTCCTGTAGCGAAAAAAAAGCTGAAAGTGCCGCTGCTACTGATACAACTGCTGCTGTAGCTGCTACCGTTGAAAAAGCAAAACCAGTATATGCTTACCCGGTAAGATATACCGATTGGGAAATTGGTAATCCTGATAATATTAAAACCGTGATAGATTTTTATTATGCATGGGATCATAAAGATGCCGGCAAAGTGGCTGGTCTTTTTGCCGACACTATTCGGTTACGTATACCAACAGACAGGGAAGAAATTGTGGCGCCAAACAGTCAAATTAATGCAAAACTAACCGCAAACAGAGGTATGTACGATTCTACATCCAACGACATTATTTCTGCTGTATCTCTTCATGACAAGCAAAGCAATGAAGATTGGGTGATGATAACAACTTATAATAAATGGACAGATAAAGGCGGCAAAAGAGATTCTGTGCTTTATGCTGATAGCTGGCGGCTGAAGAATGGTAAAATTGACTTTCTGATGAGTTTTTATAAATTGCCCACTGAACAATTCGTAAAAAGAAACGACCCTAAAAAATAAATATTATTGTTAGGCCCATACTGATTATAAATTGATTTGATAAAAACCGAAACTTTTGTTTCGGTTTTTATATTTCTATAGTTTCCACTTAATTTATTTAGTCACCAGGGATTGATTTGAAATATTTTATAATTTCTGGCAATAACCCTGTTGTAATTGATAGCTATTTATAAATGACAGTAGAAGAAAAACTCCGATATAAAAAAGAGCTGCACTAGTATTGTATTGAAATTATTCAGCAGCGCATTAATGCTGCACTGCAGGCAATGCAAAATGCACAGGACGCTGCTAATAGCGAAGAAAAAAGCAGTGCCGGCGATAAATATGAAACCGGCAGGGCAATGAGCCACCTTGAAAAAGATATGCATGCCCGTCAACTAGCAGCAAATAAAAATGAATTGGCTGCATTGCTTGCGGTTGAGAGTAATCTACTTCACTTATCTGTTACAACAGGCAGTGTTATCATTTGTGATGAAAATAGTTTTTTTATAGCAGCCGGTCTTGGTAAAATAACATTTAAAAATAAAGTTCTTTATTTACTGTCACCTAATGCACCTGTAGCAAAATCATTGCTTAATAAAATTACCGGTGATAGAATCAATTTTAATAATAAAGAAATGACCATTAATGAAGTGTTTTGAAAATAATAACCTGCTGTACGTGTTTATTTTTTTGCACTGATAATTGACAGGTAAATACTACTTTCGCAGAATAATAAAAAATAATAACAATGAGTGAAGTAAAATTATCAACAGGCGAAATACATACCACCAAGGGCATTTTGAAATTTGAATTATACGACGATGATGCCCCGATTGCAGTGGCTAATTTTAAAAAACTGGTAGGTGAAGGTTTTTATAATGGATTAACTTTTCACCGGGTAATACCCAATTTTATGATACAGGGAGGGTGCCCAAACGGAACGGGTGCCGGAGGACCTGGGTATACCATCAATTGTGAATTAAATGGACCCAAGCAGATTCATGACCGTGGGGTTATGTCAATGGCTCACCGTGGTAGAAATACAGGCGGATCGCAGTTTTTCATTTGTCATAACCGCACGGGAACCCAGCATCTTGATGGTGTACATACCTGCTTTGGTAAAATAACTGAAGGCATTGATCTTATTGATAATATCCGTGGTGGGGATGTGATGCAAAAAGTAATAATTACATAAGCGATTGCTTCAATAGAAATTAATCAAAAAGGTCAAAACATAGTGCATATTTTGACCTTTTTGATTCTGTCTTAAATACTATTTATTACTCGCCGTCTAAAGAAATCGGGTAATCATACAAGCCATCAGATCCTGGATAAAAACCGCTGATGGTAATTGTTTTGGCTGCACCTAACGCTTTATTAAGGTCACTAAGATTTTTAATATCTGAACCATTCACTTTTACAATAACAAACCCATCCCTCATTCTTGTTTGATCGCTTAATGCACCATCTGTAATTTTTTTAACTACAACACCACCTGGTACACCAAATTCTTTTGCTTTTTTCGCATCTAAGTTTACAAACTCAGCACCCAATTTTGATAAGATGGTATTTTCTTGTTTTACAATTTCAAAAGTACCAATATTATTTTTTAAAGTAGCAGTAGTAGTAACATCCTTTCCATCTCTTGAATAAAGTATTTTTATTTTATCACTAGGTTTATAACGGGTAACCAATTCTTGTAATTCGGATGGCAAGGTTACGCTGGTGCCGTTTACACTTTTAATAATATCACCTTTTTTGAGGCCGGCTTCAACTGCTGCACTATTATCAGAAACACTCGTAATTACAAGGCCATCGCCAGAATATTTCAGATTTGTTTTTTCTTTTTCAGGAATATCGTAAGTGTTTGCAGTAGCAACTCCTAAAAAGCCTCTTTGTACATTACCATACTTTATAAGATCATCCACCACTTTTTTTACAATATTTACCGGGATAGCATAAGAGTAACCTGAATAATATCCTGTAGGGGAAGCAATGGCAGAGTTAATACCAACCAGTTCGCCGGTAGTATTGATCAATGCCCCACCGCTATTACCCTGGTTTACTGCTGCATCGGTTTGAATAAAAGATTCAACAGCCGAGTTCGTTTTAGTGCTTTTGTTTAAACCTAGGCTTCTTGATTTGGCACTAACGATACCTGCAGTTACTGTTGTTTCTAGATTTAAAGGATAGCCTATTGCAAGTACCCATTGCCCAATTTTTACATCATCAGAATTACCGTACAAAAGAAAAGGTAAACCAGTCGCTTCAATCTTTACAACAGCAAGATCGTATGCAGGATCCCTGCCCACTACTTTTGCGGTATAAGATTTCTTGTTGTTAAGGGTTACTGTCAATTCATCCGCATTTTCTACCACATGGTTATTGGTAACTATATAACCATCCTGGCTAATAATTACACCCGAACCGGAAGCCCTTTGTTCAGGAACATAGCCACCATTTCTGTTGCCGAAAAACTGTTGCAGCATATCATCGTCAAAAAGATCGCTGAATGGATTATTGGGACGAGTTTTTGGTAAATTATTACTTACCTGCTTTGCATTGGTTTTAGTTTTTATGTGCACCACTGTTGGTAATGCAGCAGCAGCAGGTTGGGTAAAATCCACCGCCCCTGGGGGGGCAGGGGTATTTCCATCTGTAAGCCCGGCCAGTTTGTAATTTGTTGGAACAACTCCTTTTTCCTGTCCACCAAAATTGTTATTGGGGATTACAAATTTGCCGTAACCCCACATAACACCAAATGCAGTAAGGGCACTGATAGCAATGGTGAAAAATACCTGTTTAAGTTTCATTTGTATAAATTTTATTTTTAAGTTAATAGTACTAACGCCAAACAATACGATCTAATTTTATGCCTGACTATACAAAGTAACGATGCTCTGACAAATTGCTATTTACCAATAAGCACCTTTAACAATTAATTAGTAAGGCTTTCGTAGATACACTATAAAGTTAGTAAAAATTGCATAGTATCTATACCATCTGCATAATCTGATAATTTTGGGCATTGTGCTTTTCCAAAAGGAATATCAATACCCGCAATACACTGTATTTCTTCTTTGTGCTTTAAGTTTGAAAGAAGTCCGTCTATTTCATCGTAAAAGCCATAGTTCAATTGACTTATAGGCGAAAACAGGGCATCACTTTCTACCAGTAAAGTAGTTTCGTTTGTCATGTAAAACCTGTTATTCATTATTTGTATAGACAAATTATAATCGTAATTGTTTCGGTATTTATGATGATCGGCAAAATATTTATAATGATTAAAAGATTGTAATAATGGAACAAAGTCGTAATGCTCAGGCACAAAAATTTTTGTGACATTTCTGCAACCAAGTCCGAAGAAAGTATGGATGTCATCTGACAATTTTTCCAGTATATCAGTTGTTTCATCGCCTTTTAATATGGCAACGGATGTACGGTTTTTGCGGATTATACTGGGGTATTTTGAAAAATAATAATCAAAATACCTGGCACTATTATTACTGCCTGTGGCAATATAGGCATCACAGCCTTTTAAAATAGAGGCAAAAGAAATATAGTTTTGCGTCGTTACTTCCCAGCTATACATTTTTTTAATCAAGTGCTTTAATAAAATATCATCTTTTGAAGACAGCTTAATGGTTTGAATATGGCCGCTTATAAACACACATAAAAAATCGTGAAAGCCCACCAGGGGTATATTTCCTGCCATTACTATACCTACATTTTTTGGCACAACAGCATCATCTAAGTAATAATGGTTTACCCATTTAGTCAATTTATCCTTCAATAAAAACTCATCAATAATATTTTTTACAGATAAATCAACAAAGAGGGGTGTAAACCAGCCATTATGTACAGATGCAGTATGTTTTACCATTTGCCATTCTTCATCATTTTCTTCTAAATATTCCTGTAGCTTTAATAATAATTCAATTCGATTTTGTAATTTCATCCCGATAATCTTATTTTGTATTGCAAAATTCGCAATTTCAAATTTCAAAATCAAAAGTAATGGCTATTAAAATAACAGATGAATGTATTAATTGTGGTGCCTGCGAACCTGAATGCCCAAACAACGCCATTTATGAAGGCGGAGTAGAATGGGCCATTGCAGATGGCACCAGTGTAAAAGGATTATTTACTTTACTGGACGGTACACAGGTAGATGCAGATAAACGCAATGCTCCTGTAAGTACAGATATCTATTACATTACCCCTAACAAGTGTACCGAGTGCCAGGGATTTCATGAAGAACCTCAATGTGCAGCCGTTTGCCCGGTTGATTGTTGTGTACCTGATGAAATGTATGAAGAAACGGTAGAAGTGTTGATGGAAAAAAAAGAAAGACTGCACGTTTAGTTTATTGTTCGGAATAAAAAAATTATTCAAGGCCTTCGGGCTTATTTAGGCAGGTGATATTTCCTGCATCGTGGCGAGGGTATTGCAAAATACTTTCGCCTTTTTTTATAGAGAAATTATGGATATAAAGAAATTATTTTTTGGTGTTATACCGGTTGTATTGTTTTGTGCCTGCTTTAAAAAGAAGGAAAACAATAACCATGATGCAATAAAGGCCGAAATGGTAGCTGCGGAAATTTCTTTTTCAAAACTTAGCCAGGAAAAAGGAAACCGCAATGCCTTACTGCAGTTTCTTGACAGTAATGGTGTATTGCTAAGGCCAAATACCTATCCGCTTGTAGGGGGAAATGCTATAAATTTTATAAGCCAGGCCAATGATAGTTCTTATACTATGCATTGGCAACCCAAGGGAGCCGGTTTAGCTGAATCTGGCGAGTTAGGCTATACCTATGGTGTGTACACGGTTTCACTAAAAAATAAAGATACCCTTATACATGGCACTTATGTAAACATCTGGAAAAGGCTGCCGGATGGCACCTGGAAACTGGTACTTGATTCGGGCAATGAAGGGATTGAAGAGATAGAGTAATCTGATGTATACGAAATGTAATAACAGCTTCCAGTTTTTTAAAATAACAACCCTGATAATCTCCATAAAAATGAAAAGGATTAATGTATTGCTTTCGTTGCTGATAATGACAGGTTCTTTGTTAGCCCAATTCAACAATCCTCCCGGATTGAATTTGATACGCATGGCCGATTTGAAAAATGATTTATATGCATTGGCTGATGCTCATTTCAACGGCCGTTCCGCAGGAACTTTAGATGAACTAAAGGCTTCCATGTGGCTTGGAGAAAAGTTCAGGGCCATCGGGTTAAAGCCGGCTGGCGATGACGGTACTTATTTTCAATATTTTACTTTATTGCGCAGCCAGCTTGCAGAAAATTCAAGCATACAAATAAATAATATTTCCTTAAAATTATGGAAAGATGCTGCGGTTGCACAAATGGCAAATATCAACCTGGATGCTCCAATTGTTTATTTGGGCAATGCAGCAGATATTGATACAAATGTCATCAATGTAAAAGATAAGGTTGTGGCAATAGAAGCAAATACAAAAGGCATCAACCTGGATATTTCTCTACCAACCTGGCGTTACAACAGGTATATTTTTGCTAAGTATGGTGCGCCTCTGTTAAGAAGAGGAGCCGTGGCGATAATTTTTATTGCCGATGAAACAGGAGAAAAAGCATGGGATGATGCAGCAGAAAATTATAAAAGGGGCAGTTATGATATTGAGGGAGCCTTCAATCAAAATACAACTGCTGTTGCTCCAGTTATATGGCTTCATCCCAATGCGAAAAAAGAGTTACAGAATAATACTGCAACGATAAAAATAAACCTTATCGTTTCAAAATATCCCTATCCTTCTATAAACGTCATCGGTATGGTTTCAGGAACAGATACAAAATTAAAGTCTGAATACCTTTTATACAGTGGGCATACAGATGCACATGGAATAAGAAATTCAATAAAAAATGACTCTGTTTATTATGGAGCAGATGATAATGGCAGTGTTGATGTAGCAATGCTTGCCAATGCCAGGGCCTTTGTAAAATACCCTTCTAAAAGATCGGTGTTATTTGTGATACATGGCGCTGAAGAAAGGGGTTTATTTGGATCAAAATATTTTTCTTCACACCCAACGGTCCCTGTCAAAAATATTGTTGCTGTTTTAAATGGTGATATGATTGGCAGAAACAATACTGACAGTGCAGCTATTTTAGGAGTAAAACCACCCCATCGAAATTCACTTGACCTGGCAAATATGGCATTAGCGGCAAATAAAGAAGGACCCAATTTTAAATTGGATACAACATGGGACGATCCGGGCCATATTGAAGGATGGTATTTTAGAAGTGATCATCTTCCCTATGCAAGACTGGGTATTCCGGCAATTATGTATACAAGCCTGCTACACCCCGACTACCACACTCCGCAGGATAATGCAGAAAATATAAACTATCCCAAATTGAAAAAGATGGCCGATTGGATGTATAGAACGGGGTATAAAATAGCCAATGCTGCTATGCGGCCAGCGACAGATAAGGGTTTTAAATTGGAAAGATAAATACTGGTAAATATGCTGAATTTTTGAGGGAAGGTAGTTTTTTATAATATTATTTCGGAAATTTTTGGAATCTCCGCATTTGCTAATAAAACTTTTACTTTGTCTATAAAAGATTGAAGGGTCTGATGTTTATTATTGATTGCGGCTAATATTATGAACTTAATACCAAACTTATGGATGCTTTGCTGATGTATTAAATTCTTATCAATTGTCAAAAATATTTCAAAGTTATTAATTGTAGCTAATTCCAAAAGTTCACCATTCTTTTTTCCAAGCCATCCCATATCTTTTACTGTCGAAATTTCGAAGTTTATACCAAAGTCATATTTAAGTTTTGTTGGTAAATTTTCGTCAAGCAAAATTTTCATTTAATATTTTTTCTGAGGTTAGTGTTTTGCTTGCCATCTCCAAAACCTGAATAGCCAGAACTTTATTTACAGAAGGAAAATTCTCTAAAAATTCATCCAAAGTTTCCCCGGATTCGATGTAATCAAATAAAGATTGAACCGGAACCCTTGTTCCGGTAAAAACTGGAGTACCACTCATCGTTTCCGGGTCAATATTAATTGGGCCATATTTCATACACTTAATTTTGTATAAATATACAAATAAATAATAGCTTGCATTTCCCGTGCCTATCCCATGCGTTATCCGCCTGACTGTTTATTAATTCACTTTGTGGGAAATTAAAAGTTCGTTTCTTTAATAAGCAATATCACCCGGCGAGCCCTCACAGAAATAAAATCATAAACAATTGATAAACGCTGTCTCTTAGCTTGAAACTATAAACAATTTTCGTTTCTTTGCTTAAACAACCCTTTTCTACACAAATGAAGAAAACAATTGCTATAATTACCGGTGGTTATTCTGGAGAATCAGTAATATCTTATAAAACTGCTGCTACTATCGAAAAAAATATCGATACCGAAAAATGGATCAGCTATACAATTGATATATCACCTGCAGGGTGGTTTTATACAACACCTGCTGGAGAGAAAACTACTGTTGATAAAAATGATTTTTCTATTACCATTGATGGAAAGAAAATAAATTTTGATGCTGTATTGGTGGGCATGCACGGCACCCCGGGCGAAGATGGAAAACTACAAGGATATTTTGATTGCCTGAACATTCCTTATACAAGTTGCGATGCGGCCAGTTCTGCCTTAACTTTTAATAAACGATATACTGTTGCGGTAGCTGCTTTTGCCGGTATGCATGTGGCAAAGTCTTTGCACCTCTTTAAAAATATAGCCATTAGTGCAACTGATATTTTAAAAGAATTAAAACTCCCTGTATTTGTAAAGCCTAACAATGGCGGCAGCAGTATCGGCATGAGCAAAGTAAATGATGGAGCCGATTTGCAGCATGCTTTGGATAAGGCATTTAAAGAAGATGAACAGGTATTGGTAGAAGAATTTATAAAAGGCAGGGAATTTACAATTGGTGTTTTTAAAACAAAGGGCCAGATTATTAGTTTACCCATAACCGAAATTCTGACAAAAAAAGATTTTTTTGATTACGAGGCAAAATACAATGGTGCCAGCGAAGAAGTTACCCCTGCTGTAATTGATGAGTCAATTGCTGAAAAGGTAAGACAGGCTGCAAAAAAAGCCTACGCTGTTTTTAATTGCAAGGGTATAGTGCGGATAGATTTTATCTATAATGAAGCAGCATCAAATCCATATATGTTAGAAATAAATACTGTGCCTGGCCAAACAGATGCAAGTATTGTTCCGCAACAGGTAAGGGCATTGGGCTGGACTTTGAAAGATTTTTACAGTGCTTTAATAGAAGAATGTTTTTATAAATAATTATATGCCCAATTGTACGTTCTTTAGGGAACGCTTACACATAAAAGCTGAACAAAAATATGTTTAAATTTATAACACACCGTCCTTTTTGGGTTAACCTTTTAGCTGCAGGGGCATTGGGGTTATTGCTGATATTTTTTATATTGCAGGCCCTGGGATGGATAACCAATCATGGTGAATATTTAACCGTGCCGGCCGTAAAAGGCAAGCCAACAAGTGAGGCAATCAACTTACTTAAGAGCAAAGGTTTTGATGTTACCATACAGGATTCCATCTTTACAGATACTTTGCAACGCGGTATTGTTATCAAGCAACTACCTGATGCAGATGCAACAGTAAAGGTTAACAGAACTGTTTTTTTAACGGTTAACCGTTATACACCACCTATGATTATAATGCCTGAGCTGCAAGGTAAAAGCCTTGGCTTTGCCTTGGAATTGTTGCAGAGGAGCCATCTTCAATTAGGGGATACTACTTTTAAGCCGGATTTTATGAAGGGCTCGGTTTTAGAACAGTTATACATGGGTACAAAAATAACTGCCGGATCAAAAGTAGTTTGGGGCAGTAAGATATCTTTGGTAATTGCAGGCGGACTGCAGAATGAACAAATACTGGTACCAGACCTTGTTGGTAAAACCTATGCCGAAGCAAAAACAGCATTGGAACTAAGTGGAATTAATATCGGTGCCATTGTGGCGAAGGATGCTATAAAAGATACTGCCACTGCCTTTGTGTACAAACAAAGCCCACGCCGGTATGATGATGACAAAAAACCACTCTTTATTCACCCCGGGCAGTTGATGGATATTTACATTTCGCAGGTAATGATACTGCCCAACGATTCAGTTACTACTACAATTACAAAACCAATCATTAAATAATGACAACAATAACTGCTGAAGAAGTAAAGACAAGAATTGATGCTGGTGAAAAGCTGCATATAATAGATGTACGTGAGCCGCACGAAAATACAGAGTTTAATATTGGCGGCACGTTGATACCCCTGGGCAATATACAGATGATGCAAATTGATGATTTGGAAGAATTAAAAAATGAAGAGCTGATTATTTATTGCAGAAGTGGAAACCGCAGCGGACAGGCCTGCCTTATTTTGGAAACCGCAGGGTTTACCAATGTAAAAAATTTAACCGGCGGCATGTTGTACTGGAGAGACACTTTTAAAGTGTAATTAATATCTGATGTCTGATTTTTTGATGTATGATGTTTTACAGGTTATCAATTAAAAATATCAACGGGCATTTCAAACACATCAAACAAAAATATTGCTCTAACCCAAAATACCTCATACATCCGAAGTAGCTGATACTAATAGTTAAATGTTGGCAGAAATTTTTTAGACAATCCAAACTTAAAAAAAGACAGTAAAAAATGACAGCAACAATTATCCTTACTGCAGCTGTTCAGGGGTTTTTAATTGCACTCGGGCTTGTCTTTAAAAAAGCTAAAAACCGTCATTCCAATATTTATTTAAGCATTATCATTTTTCTTTATTCATTGGAGTTGGTTTTTTCCTGGGGCAGCATCACAGGTTATAACAACGAAATAGGAAGAATTCCATTCTGGTTACTAGATTCCTATTTGACAATTCCACCAGCTTTGTGGTTCTTCTTCAGGCATAATTCTGAAATCAATTTTAAGTTTTCTCCGAAACATCTTTTTTATTTTGTTCCGGCCTTAATTGAAATATTGGTTTCGGCAACTGCTTACTTTTCTGATGGAAAGTATTTATTTTTTGCAAAATCGGCACCTTGGGTTTGGGTTGCATTTACAGATTGGCTCCCTCTCTTGCTTACAATTGTGGTTTTAATATTTCAAGCTTTCAAAATGGTAGATATTTACAAGCAATTCAGGCAAAATTCAAATCAAGCTTTACGTTCTCATTCACTAAAACTTATTGTAATTTTTTGCTTATTTTGGTTTTTAGGAATTATTTGGATTGCCGAAAGTTTATTTCATATTAATCTACGGGGGCCTTTTGAGGGATGTACCGTAATCATACTCTTCGGGTTGGCGTATATTTCTTTTTTTAATCCATCATTTTTTGAAATACCCAGACAATATCAGAACAAAAAACCGGATGAATTTAAAAATTATGATGACGAAAAGGAATTTGCAAAATTGAAGGGCTTGTTTACAAAAGATACAATATTTACACGTCCAAAACTTTCCCTCAAAGACCTTTCAGAAGAATCGAATTTGCCTTCCCGGTATATTTCATACCTGATAAATACCTATACTTCGTCAAATTTTAATGACTTCATAAATGCCTTTCGGGTAAATGAAGTTTTACGAAAAATACCAATTGAGAAAAACAAAACATTGCTTGGTATTGCAATGGAAGCAGGCTTTAATTCAAAATCCACATTTAACCAGGTGTTTAAGCAACACACAGGCAAATCACCATCTGAATTTTTAGGATAATCTGTCCAAAATCGTGATTTAGGACGTGCAGAATAGATTGTTAGGGCGATTTATTATTTTCCTTGCATTTCCTTTGCAGGAAAATTAATAAACAAAATGAAAAAACAAATTGCTTTTTGCCTGGCATTAATTGCCTCACTTTCTGTTTTAGGGCAATCTCAACAAGAAATTGTGTTTAATAAGCCATATCAAAATCTTGCTTTAGATAAATCTAACGTAATAAAATACAGCTTAAAACTTGATAAGGGGGGTATTTATAAGTTTTCTATTTTGCAACAAGGAATAGCTGTTTATTATAGTCTTGCTGACAATTTGAATAATCAAGTTTTTGAAAGCAACACTCCAGAAGACATTGACGGTTACGAAAAGTTTGAGTACAAGCCTATGAAATCGCAGACTTTTACGCTAACAGTCAAACGCTTTGAAAATTCCGAAAATACTGATGCAGGAAAGGTTACTATTTTGGTTACAAGTTTGAATAAAACTGAAATTATATTGCGTGAAAAAATTAAAGCAGATTTAGAAACTGAAAATAAAAGGAATGTTCAAACGATAGATATTGACCATTTTTGGGAGGCTTATGACAACTTGAAAAATTGCAGAATATTAGCCGACAGCACAAATTCATTTCAGAAACTTTATTTAGACAGGGCAACAGACGGATTACTTGATTTTATCCAGGTAAGAGATTTTACAGCAGAAAAATATGTTAGGTTAACGGCTAAATATCCAAAATTCTATGCAACTATCCGTAAAAACACTTATCAAACTAAGAAGTCGGAAGCAATCATTGATAGTGTTTTCTTTAAATTCAAACAACTATACCCAAATTTTAAACCTTTTAAAGTTTGTTTTGCAATGGGAATATTGAATACAGGCGGAACCACTAACATCCCATTGTAATCAAAAGAGATTCAATTGATTAGGATTTAGTTCTTTGAAAGATTGTAGATAATTGTTGTCAAACAGTTGATTGACGGGGGTTTTATTGAGTAGTGTAATGCTTAATATCTGTAATATTT
>JANYGZ010000072.1 GCA_025362235.1 Ferruginibacter sp.
TGTGGGAGCACACGGGTTCGAACCGCGGACCCTCTGCTTGTAAGGCAGATGCTCTAAACCAACTGAGCTATGCTCCCAATATTCTAAAAAAACATCCTCTCTCTTGCCTGCCTCTCCTTTTTTCGGATGGCAAAGATAAGGGTAAAATGTTTTCTGCAAAATTATTTTCGCTTTGTAGACAAAAGAATTTTTTATGCCTGCAATGGGCGTTGAGGGTTAGCTTTTTATTTAATTTAACTGCAGGGCCGGTAAACGATATGCCTGTGAATTATATACAAACAGCTCATCAATTTCGATGGTCCAGTAATTGTGTAAACTTGATTTGGCAAGATATTCTTCCACATCCTTTTTATCGAGTGCATTAATAATCATCCATGACCTTTGTGTTTCCATGCTTACTGCATAATAATCTATAATGCTTTTATCTATCAGGTCATTGATGTACACCCGGTGCGGCGGTACCAGTTTCATAAACTCTTCATCCATATAAAAACGGATAGTGACCTGGAATTTTTTGAACTGATCGTCTTTTAAATTTTCCATTCAACAATATTATTTACCCACTCTTTTTTATGAGGGGCAGTTATTTTAATGTAGTTATCGGTGTAACCTTCTACCATGCCGTTTTTATCCGGGTTTTCAAATAAAACTTTTCTTGTTTCACCAATATGCCGGTTAGTAAAGTATTGCATTTTCTGGTAACTAAGGTTACGCAATTGTTTATTTCTTTCGTGCCGTATATGTACAGGCACAACAGGCTTTATTTCCAAAGCACTTGTATTGGCCCTTTCAGAGTAAGTAAAAACATGTAAATACGAAATGTCGAGCTGATGTAAAAAATCAAAACTTTCTTTAAAATCTTCCGTTGTTTCTCCCGGAAAACCAACAATAACATCTGCACCAACAGCACAATGGGGCATCAGCGTTTTTATTAAACCAACCCTTTCGGCATATAGTTCTTTTTTATAACGCCTTCTCATTAAAGAAAGTATTTTATTACTGCCGCTTTGCAGAGGAATATGAAAATGCGGCATAAACTTTTTGCTGTTGCTTACAAACTCAACAATATTGTTGGTTAATAAATTGGGTTCGATTGATGAAATACGATAGCGCTCAATGCCTTCAACCTCATCGAGTTCTTTTATCAAATCAAAAAAACTTTCTTCATTTTTTTTGCCGCCGGTAAAGCCCTTACCAAAATCGCCTAAATTAATTCCTGTTAACACAATTTCTTTGACCCCTTTTGCAGCCATTGCCTGCACATCGGTTACTACATTATCAATGCTGTTGCTCCTGCCTTTGCCCCTTGCCAATGGTATCGTACAAAAAGAACAATTATAATCGCAGCCATCCTGCACTTTTAAGAAAACCCTCGTTCTGTCATTGATAGAGTGTGATGCTGTAAATTCATTTACATCGTCAATATCACAACTGCATATTTTGGCGCTGTCGCCCTTGGTAATATCTTTCAAATGGTGCGAAATATTAAATTTTTCGGCAGCACCCAACACAAGGTCTACCCCCGGAATTCGAGCAATTTCTTTGGGTTTTAACTGTGCATAACAACCGGTAATTACCACCATTGCTTCAGGGGCTTTTTTTTGTATACGCCTTACTAGTAACCGGCATTCTTTATCTGCATTATCGGTAACAGAACAGGTATTTATTACATATACATCTGCAATTTCATTGAAGTCTTTTTTTACAAAACCGTCATTTTCCAACAGCCTGCCAATAGTAGAGGTTTCAGAAAAATTAAGCTTGCAGCCAAGTGTATGTAATGCAACTGTTTTGCCCATAAGATGCAAAGATAACAACTTGAGGTTTTATTGCATAAATGCATAAAGTTGTAATAAATAGCCATTGAGTCGTTTAGCCGTTGAATTGAAAACCAAATAAAAACGCCTCAACGCCTAAACGGCAATAATAACAAACCACCTGATGTTGCAACCCAGATAGTAAATGGCTATTGAGTCGTTTAGACCTTGATATGAAATCCGAAAAAACGCCTCAACACCTTAACGGCAATAATAAGTAACTTGCGCCATGTTTAAAAAGTACCTTCCATATTTTGTTTTATTAGCGGCCGGTTTTTTACTTTGGTTTATAAAAAAGCACCAGGCTTCCAGTTACCCAAAGCAGCAAAATACCAATGTTCCCCTACCAATAATTATACCTTCTGAAAAAGGCGAAGCAGCATTTAACCGTAATGTGCACACGATAATTTACAGTAAACATGCCCGTTGCCGGATGGCTTGCAGAAATATTGATGAAAGTGAAGTAAAGGAAATACTGGCAGCAGGACAATTAAATACCAGTAAAATACAGGAAGATGAAAGGGGAAAAACCTATCCGCTGGAGGGTGAAACGCATGATAAGCAGCATGTGCGCATTGTTTTTGCGCCAAAAGGAAATGATACAGTAGAAGTAGTAACCTGTATAGACCTCGATACCGAATGGCCCTGTGATTGTAAATAAAATTTTACATTTGGGATATATAAAAAACTGTAAGTTTGTCATAGCGATTGAGTAATAATTAAGCATGAAAATAAAATCATTTCTGGCAAAACCTTTTGCCGGCTTCATATACAAACAAATAAAAAAAGGAATAGAAACTGCTGTGGAAGACCAGCAATCTATTTTTAGCAACCTCATTAAAACTGCCGGCAAAACAGACTTTGGTAAAGCACATGGTTTTGATACCATTAAAACCATGGAAGATTTTGCCAAACAGGTTCCCATCAGGGATTACGAGCAGTTTAAACCTTACATCGAAAAAATAAAAGAAGGAAAGCACAATGTACTGTGGAAGGGGCAACCTATTTATTTTGCCAAAACCAGCGGTACCACAAGTGGTGTAAAATATATTCCCATTACAAAAGATTCTATTCCTAATCATATAAACACGGCACGTAATGCACTGTTGTGTTATATGGCAGAAACCGGCAACACCAAATTTGCAGATGGCAAAATGATTTTTTTAAGCGGCTCGCCCGACCTGGAAAGAATTGCCGGCATACCTACCGGAAGGCTAAGCGGTATTGTAAATCACCATGTACCCAAATATTTACGGGCCAACCAATTACCGAATTATGAAACAAATTGTATAGAAGAATGGGAAGAAAAACTGGATAAAATTATTGAAGAAACCATTAATCAAAACATGACACTTATCAGCGGCATACCACCGTGGATGCAAATGTATTTTGACCGGCTTGCAGAAAAAAGTGGAAAAAAAATAGGAGACCTTTTTCCAAATTTTAGTGTAATGGTTCAGGGCGGTGTAAATTTTGAACCTTATAAAGCAAAGCTAAATGACAGCATTGGCCGTAAGATTGATTGTATAGAACTATATCCTGCCAGTGAAGGTTTTTTTGCTTTCCAGGATTCACAAGAAGCAGAAGGTTTGTTATTGAATACGGATAGTGGAATATTTTTTGAATTTGTACCTGCTGCAGAAATATTTTCGGATAACACAACAAGGCTTACATTGAAAGATGTAAAGGTGGGAGAGAATTATGCGCTTATTGTCAGCAGCAATGCCGGTTTATGGGCTTATAATATGGGCGATACCATTAAATTTATTTCTACCAGTCCATATCGCATAGTGGTTACCGGTAGAACCAAACATTTTATCAGCGCCTTTGGCGAGCATGTTATTGGTGAAGAGGTTGAAGCTGCCTTAATGAAAGCTGCCAATGAAGAACATGTGCACATAACAGAATTTACTGTGGCACCTATGATTGCAAGTAATGGCGGTAAAAGTTTTCATGAATGGTTTGTTGAATTTGAAAATACGCCTGAAGACCTTACAGCTTTTGCAAAAAAAGTAGATGATAACCTGCGTACAAAAAATGTTTATTATGACGATTTGGTAGGCGGAAATATTTTACAGCAACTTAAAATAGCGCCCGTTAAAAAGAATGGTTTTATTGATTACATGAAAAGTGTAGGCAAACTGGGTGGGCAAAATAAAGTACCCCGGTTAAGCAACGACAGAAAGATTGCTGAAGATTTGAAGACTTTTATTAACTGATAAAATCCTTTCTGTATTACCTCCCATTATAGATGGTGAAAAGGCTTATTTGCACAAGAAATAATTCTATACTTTCTGAACTTACGCCATCCGATTAAATTTTTTGTAAATTTTAGCAAGTTTTATTTATAAATTGTTATACATTTGCATTCGCTGATTAACAAAATCAAAAAGTGAAAAGTAAAACGAACTATATCAATAACACATTCAACCATATTTTGGAGCAAATTGTTCCTGTTAATAATGGATTGGCCATATGTCCCCGACGCCGACCTGGGTGCTGATAGGACGAGCAATTAACAACTGCCCCTGTCAGTGAAAAAAATCTCCAAAAACAGGTTCTTACAAATTTATATTTTACAACCCAGTTCAATTTCATACAATTGGAAACGAATAACATTATAGTTAGAGTTGCCACACCTGGCGACAGTCATTACGCAATAACCATCACAGACGAGATGGCATCATCTGCGCAGGCAAGGGGAACCGGTATTGCCAAACGTTCTCCAGAATACATAGAGAAAAAAATCAATGAGGGCAAAGCTGTAATTGCTGTTACCAATGAAGGTGAATGGGTTGGCTTTTGTTATATCGAAGCGTGGGGCCACGACCAGTTTGTTGCTAACAGCGGACTTATTGTTGCACCGGCATTTAGAAAAAGCGGCGTAGCTAAACAAATCAAGCGCAGAACATTCGACTTGTCAAAAGAAAGATACCCCCACTCAAAAATATTTGGGTTAACTACAGGCCTTGCAGTGATGAAAATCAACAGCGACCTGGGGTATGAACCGGTTACCTATTCTGAATTAACAGATGATGAAGAGTTTTGGGCGGGCTGCAAAAGCTGCGTAAACTACGATATACTCATTAGTAAGGAAAGAAAAAACTGTATGTGTACTGCCATGCTCTACGATCCGGCAGACCATTTTGAACCTGAGGAAACCAAAGAAGATTTTAAGCAACACTCTAAATTGTACGAACGTTTTATGCATGTAAAGCAAAGCCGCCTATTAAAATTTTTAAAGAAAAAAGATGGTGGTGGTAGTTTGCCAAAAATATTATTAAGATATTTTAATTTTTAAAAAAGGTATGCAGGAGGTAATTAAACAATTAAATGAAATAGTAACTGAATACTTTATCAGGTTTTCAAATTTATCGGATGATGAACTTTCTTTAAAAATGGCTTCTGGTAAATGGAGTAAGAAAGAAATTATTGGGCACTTGATTGATTCTGCACAAAATAATATCCGTCGTTTTATTACAGTGCAATATCAAACCAATCCACATGTTGTTTATAACCAGGATGTTTGGGTGAGTGCGCAAAACTATCAGCAGTATAACAATATCGATTTGATATTACTTTGGCAATTGCTTAATAAACATATTTGTATTGTATTACAAAATATACCAGTTGAAAAATATCAGCACCTGTGCAATACTAGCAAAGGACAAGATGAATTATGTACCATTGAATTTCTTGCAAAAGATTACGTAGTACATCAGCTTCATCATTTAAAACAAATAGCATAATAAAATGAAAAAAATTGTTTTAGGCTTTAGTGGAGGATTGGATACTTCTTATTGCGTTAAATATTTAACCATAGAAAAGGATTGTGAGGTGCATTCCGTTATTGTGAACACGGGCGGTTTTACCCCCGAAGAATTAAAAACAATTGAAGCGCACGCTTATTCATTAGGTGTAAAAACACATACCACTGTTGATGCTGTAAAAGATTATTACGACACCATTATAAAATATTTGGTGTTTGGTAATTGTCTTAAAAATAATACCTACCCATTAAGTGTAAGTGCCGAAAGATTAAGCCAGGCATTGCATATTGCAGCACACGCCAAAGCTTTACATGCAGATGGGGTGGCGCATGGAAGTACCGGTGCAGGAAACGACCAGGTGCGTTTTGATATGATATTTCACATTTTAATACCCGGAGTAGAAATCATTACACCGATAAGGGATTTAAAATTGAGTCGTGAGCAGGAGATCAATTACCTGAAGGAAAAGGGTGTAGAAATGAATTTTGAAAAAGCCGTTTATTCTATCAATAAAGGTTTGTGGGGTACAAGTGTTGGTGGTAAAGAAACTTTAAAAAGCAAGGGCATTTTACCTGAAGAGGCATGGCCAACGCAGGTTACAAAAACAGGTAACGAAGAAGTACAATTAGGTTTTATAAAAGGTGAATTAAAATCGGTAAATGATAAAAATTTTAATCACCCCACAGAAGCTATTCAATATTTACAAACAATTGCCGGCGGATATGGTGTAGGCAGGGATATACATGTAGGCGATACCATTATAGGTATCAAGGGCCGTGTTGCTTTTGAAGCTGCTGCACCCATGATTATTTTAAAAGCACACCATGCTTTGGAAAAACATGTGCTTACAAAATGGCAATTAAACTGGAAGGATCAATTAGCATTATTTTATGGCAACTGGTTACACGAGGGCCATGTAATGGATCCTGTAATGAGAGATATTGAGGCCTATTTTGAAAACAGTCAGCAAAATGTTACCGGTACTGTATTTGTACAATTGCAACCGTATCGTTTTCAAATTATTGGCATTGAATCTGAATATGATTTAATGAGTGATAAATTTGGAAAATATGGCGAGATGAATACCGGTTTTACGGGTGAAGATGTAAGAGGGTTTAGTAAAATATTCGGCAACCAGACTTCTATTTATCACAAAGTAAAAGAAGCCAATAATGGCAAATAAAATAAAAACGGGTATTGTTGGCGGCGCCGGGTACACCGGTGGAGAACTGCTCCGGTTGCTGATAAATCACCCGCAGGTAGAAATCAGTTTTATTCTTAGCAACAGCAATGCTGGTAACCCCGTTACTAAAATTCATGCAGACCTTATTGGAGAAACCGATTTAATATTTACCGCAACTTTAAGCGATGATATTGATATGCTTTTTTTATGTTTAGGACATGGAGATGCATCGAAATTTTTAGCAGCAAATCCCATTTCAGAAAAAGTAAAAATAATTGACCTTAGCCAGGATTTTCGGCTAATGAGTAAGGCTGTTATTGGTAACCGCACTTTTATTTATGGTCTTCCGGAATTGAATAAAGAAGCCATCAGGTCTGCAAAAAATATTGCTAACCCCGGTTGTTTTGCTACAGCCATTCAGCTAGGTTTATTGCCATTGGCAAAAGCAGGTTTATTAAACGAAGTATACACAACAGGTATTACTGGGTCTACAGGTGCAGGGCAGGCGTTAAGTGTTACTTCGCATTTTAGCTGGCGTGCCAATAATATACAGGCCTACAAAACTTTAGAACATCAGCATCTTGCTGAAATTGGCCAATCATTATCACAATTGCAAACTGGTGGCGGCATTGAAATAAATTTTGTTCCATGGCGGGGCGATTTTACAAGAGGCATTTTTATAAGCTCTACATTAAAATGCGATTTTGATATTGCTGCGGTAACAATATTGTTTGAAAGCTATTATGCGCAACAGCCATTTGTTACAATAAGTAAAGCCCCCATCTTTTTAAAGCAGGTTGTCAATACTAATAAATGTATTATTCAGTTAGAAAAAATTGGTAACAAATTAGTAGTGCATTCTGCCATTGATAATTTATTAAAAGGTGCCAGCGGACAGGCTCTGCAGAATATGAACCTACTATTTGGGTTGGATGAAACCGTTGGCCTGAAACTAAAGGCAAATAATTTTTAAATTAACAAGATGAAGCTGTTTGATGTTTACCCTTTAAATGATATTGTTATTGACAAGGCTGCAGGTTCCTATGTTTGGGATGATAAGGGCCAAAAATATCTTGACCTTTATGGTGGCCATGCAGTTATTTCTATTGGCCACACAAACCCGCATTATGTTCAGCGTTTAGAAAACCAATTGCATAAAGTAGGCTTCTATTCCAACTCAATAAAAATTCCTTTGCAGATAGAGCTGGCAGAAAAATTGGGTAAGGTTTCCGGTAAAGAAAACTACCAGTTATTTCTTTGTAATTCGGGAGCAGAAGCAAACGAGAACGCTTTAAAACTGGCTTCTTTTTATAATGGTCGAAAAAAAATTATTGCTTTTAAAAAAGCGTTTCATGGCCGTACTTCTTTAGCAGTTGCAGTTACCGATAACCCCACTATTGTAGCACCTGTTAACCAAACAAACAATGTAATATTTTGCCCCTTCAATGATGAAACTGCATTGGAAAAAACATTTAAAGAAAATGATATTTCAGCTGTAATTATTGAAGGTATCCAGGGTGTTGGGGGAATCAATGTGGCATATAGTAGTTTTCTGCAAAAAATAAGGAGCCTCTGTGACGAGTACAATGCAGTTTATATTGCAGATTCGGTACAATGCGGCTATGGCAGAACCGGTAAATTTTATTCTCATGATTATAGCGGAGTAAACGCAGATATTTATACCATGGCAAAAGGAATGGGTAATGGTTTCCCGGTAGCAGGTGTTTCTATTTCGCCGAAAATTCAACCCAAACATTTTATGTTGGGCACTACATTTGGGGGTAATCATTTAGCTTGTGCTGCAGCATTGGCCGTTTTAGAAGTTATTGAAAAAGATGCATTAATGGAAAATGCAGCAGCAATTGGGGAGTATCTTATTACTGAATTAAAAAAGCTACCGAAAATAAAAGAAGTAAGGGGCCGGGGCTTAATGATAGGTATAGAATTACCGGAAGAATTAAACCAGGTTAAAAAGAATTTATTATTTAAGCATAAAATATTTACCGGTGAGGCAAAACCTAATGTTATAAGGTTGTTGCCTGCTCTAAATATTACAAAAACAGAAGCAGATATTTTTTTAGAAGCATTGAAAATTGAGTTAGAAGCATAAGGAGCAAGGCTGAAAGCTAAAAGCTGAAGGCAAACACATACTAATTGAGGAGTGCTTTTTAGCTTTGATATTAAGCCTACCCTAAATCGTATATTTGAAATATGAGGGATTATAAAAAATATGATGTTTGGGCTAAAGCTCATGAATTTACTTTATTTATTTACAAGGAAGTTTTGATTTTTTTTTCGATAAACGAAAAATATGATTTAATGTCACAATTAAAAAGAGCGACATACTCGGTTCCCTTAAATATTGTTGAAGGGTGTGGCAGAAATACGGATAAAGATTTTGTACATTTTTTGGACATTTCTTTGGGATCTGTTCAGGAAGCATAATATTGTTTATTACTTGCATTTGACTTGGATTATATTCAAAATGATGTTTATCAATTGGCAAGTAGTAAACTAAATTCTGTAAAAGCAATGCTTATAAACTTAATAAAATCAATAAGAAAATAATTATTAACTAAATGAACAGCCTTTAGCTTTAAGCCTTATGCTTTCAGCTTTTAACCTCCAGCTTTTAAAATGAAAAATTTTATTTCTGTAAACGATGTTGATGATATTAATGCTTTGGTGGCAAAAGCATTGGCGTATAAAAAAAAACCATTTGCCGACAGAAGCCTCGGGACAGATAAACGTATTGGCCTACTGTTTTTAAACCCAAGTTTACGTACCCGCTTAAGTACGCAGGTAGCTGCAAAAAACCTTGGGATGGAAGCGATTGTTTTTAATGTTGATAAAGAAGGCTGGGCACTGGAATTTGAAGAAGGAGCCATCATGAGTGGCCACACAGTTGAGCATGTAAAAGATGCTGCACCTATATTGGGGCAGTACTTTGATATTTTGTGTATCCGTACATTTCCATCTTTAAAAAATAGGGAAGATGATTACAGCGAGCTGGTGATGAATTCATTTGTTCAATATTCAGGTGTGCCAATTGTTAGCTTGGAAAGTGCCACACTGCATCCGCTGCAATCATTAACAGATATCCTTACCATTAAAGAAACATTTACAGAAATACGCAAGCCCAAAATTGTTTTAAGCTGGGCACCACATGTAAAACCCTTGCCACAATGCGTGGCTAATTCATTTGCACAATGGGTAAATGCATGGGGTTCGGCTGATTTTGTAATAACGCATCCCGAACATTATGAGTTAAGCGAAATGTACACAAAAGGAGCCACCATTGTCACCGATCAAAATAAAGCCTTGCAGGGTGCAGATTATATATATGTAAAAAATTGGAGTACTTATAATGATTATGGAAAAATCTATAGCAACGACCCCGCCTGGATGTTAACCGAAGAAAAATTACAGTTAACCAATAATGCTAAAGTAATGCACTGCCTGCCTGTGCGCAGAAATGTAGAATTAAGTGATGAAATTTTAGATAGCGAAAATAGTTTGGTTACAAAGCAGGCGGGGAACAGGGTTTGGGCTGCACAGGCTGTAATTTCAGAAATTTTAAAAGAAATCTGATGGATTCTCTCTTTGTAATAAAAATAGGCGGAAATGTAATTGATGACGAAGAAAATCTTTCTGCATTTTTACAAAATTTTGCTGCTATCAAAGGTAAAAAAATATTGGTACACGGCGGAGGAAAAATTGCTACTAAAATTGGAGAGCAGTTGGGCATACAACCAAATTATATAAACGGAAGAAGAATTACTGATGCAGCAACAATAGACCTTGTAACGATGGTGTATGGCGGATTGGTGAATAAAAAGATCGTTGCAAAATTACAGTCATTACATTGCAATGCTATTGGTTTAACGGGTGCTGATGCCAACATCATTCCTGCAATTAAAAGGCCGGTAAAAGATATTGACTATGGATTTGTGGGTGATGTGTTGCAGGATAAAATGGGTGTAAAAAATCTGGAAGTTTTATTGGCTAATAATTTTACATTAGTAATTGCACCATTAACACATGATAGTAATGGGCAAATGTTGAACACAAATGCTGATACAATTGCATCATCACTTGCAGTAGCTTTATCAAAAGCATATGATGTACGATTGATTTATTGTTTTGAAAAAAGTGGTCTATTGGAAAATGTTGATGATGATGATTCTGTGATTACATTAATTACCAAAGAAAAATACCAACAACTATTGGCTGATAAAAAACTATTCGATGGTATTTTGCCTAAAATTGACAATGCATTTGCAGCCATTAACGGTGGAGTAAAAGAAGTGTTGATAGGCCATGCAAATGATCTGTTGCAAAACGTTACTGCCAACACAAAAGGAACTTTAATAAAATGATGACAACAAACGAATTGTTTAACGAAGCGGTGGGTTTGCTGAAACAGCTAATTGCCACACCCTCCTTTTCAAAAGAAGAAAATGACACGGCAGAAATTATTTGTGCTTTTTTTAAAAAGCACGATGTTCCTTTTGCAAGAGTGGGAAATAATATTTATGCAAAAAATAAACAGTACGATGTGAACAAACCTTCGATATTGTTAAATTCTCACCATGATACAGTGTTGCCTAATAAAGGTTATAGCCTCGACCCGTTTACACCGGTTGAAAAAGATGGTAAGCTTTTTGGATTGGGCAGTAACGATGCAGGCGGTTGCCTTGTTTCTTTGATGGCTACATTTTTGCATTTTTATAACCAGCCACATACCACACACAATGTAGTATTTGCCGCCAGTGCAGAAGAAGAAATCAGTGGTGTAAATGGAATTGAACTGGTGCTGCCTTTTTTGGGAAATATTGATTTTGGTATTGTGGGTGAACCAACAAAATTAGAAATGGCGGTGGCTGAAAGAGGCTTGATGGTAATTGATTGCCTGGCACCCGGCAGGGCAGGGCATGCCGCACGCAATGAAGGTGAAAACGCTTTGTACAAAGCAGTAGATGATATCAACTGGATACGGAATTATAAGTTTGACAGGGTAAGTAACCTGCTGGGGGATTCACGGTTAACCGTTACTGTTATTGATACAGATAATAAGCAACATAATGTTGTGCCGGCACAATGTAAATTTGTTATTGATGTAAGGGTAAATGAATTATATACTTTTGAAGAAATCCTGGAAGCGCTAAAACTAAATTTAAAAAGTCAGTTTAAACCACGTACTACAAGGATGAAATCAACCTCAATTGCATTGGATCACCCATTGGTGCTGGCTGGAATTCAGTTGGGCAAAGGATATTATGGTTCACCTACTACATCTGATAAGGCACTAATGCCTTTTCCTACTTTAAAAATGGGGCCGGGCGACAGCGCCAGAAGCCATACTGCTGATGAATTTATATATTTGAAGGAGATTGAAGAAGGAATAGAAACTTATATTAAAATGGTAGAACAGATAGTATAAGTAGATTTTCTTAATTTCAATAAATGAACTGACATTTTTAATTTCAATCGAAATTTTTATGTTATCAAAAATTGTATTGAACTACCAGATGCTGATAGATAATATGGGAGAGTTGATTGAAATCAGTGGGTTTAGCGATGAATATTTATCTAAAAAAATTGGATTAAAACCAGCAAGCTTTTCACAGAAAAAACAAAATGGTAACTGGACAACGAATGAAATACTAAAGCTTTTACCTGTCATCGAAAATAAGCCGGCAGAAGAATACATTGAAGCTTTTAAAATTTGGGAAAGTAAAAAAGGAACGTTTATAGAATCAGCACAATTTGAAAAAAGGATGAAATGGAATAGAGATTTGGAATGATGGTAAAGGATGCGAAACTGTATATTCTTTGTTTTTTATACAATCAGTATTTTGAATAAATTATTAAAAAATAAGACTATTGAAACTCTGGCAAAAAGCTAAGGCATCTTTAAAAGAAGTGGAGAAATTTACTGTTGGCAACGATAGGGAGCTGGATATTTACCTGGCGCCATTTGATGTGCTGGGTTCGTTGGCGCATACTAAAATGCTGGAGTCTGTGGGCCTGTTGAGTAAAGACGAATTGGTTGTTTTAGAAATTGCACTAAAAGAAATTTATCAGCAAATATCCAAGGGCAATTTTGTTTTAAATGATGGAGTAGAAGATATTCACTCGCAGGTAGAATTAATGCTGACTGAAAAATTAGGTGATACCGGAAAAAAAATTCACAGCGCAAGAAGCAGGAATGACCAGGTGTTGGTTGACTTAAAATTATTTTTGCGGAGTGAAATTGAAAAATTGGTGCAGGACACAAAAGAATTTTTTGATTTGCTGATACTGCAAAGCGAAAAATATAAAGATGATCTTTTACCCGGCTACACCCATTTACAACTGGCCATGCCTTCTTCATTTGGATTATGGTTTGGCGCTTATGCAGAGAGCCTGGTAGATGACCTGGTAACTTTGCAGGCAGCTTATCAAATCGTTAATAAAAATCCTTTAGGGTCTGCGGCTGGCTATGGATCTTCCTTTCCCATTAATAGAAAAATGACCACCACTTTATTGGGTTTTGATGACCTGAATTATAACGTGGTATATGCACAAATGGGCAGGGGCAAAACAGAAAGGATTGTTGCTTCGGCACTGGCAAATATTGCAGCCACTCTTTCTAAATTAAGTATGGATGCCTGCTTATATCTCAATCAAAATTTTGCCTTCATCAGTTTCCCCGACGAATTGACTACGGGAAGCAGCATCATGCCGCACAAAAAAAATCCTGATGTATTTGAATTGATCCGTTCTCATTGCAACCGCTTACAGGCATTACCCAACGAGATAATGCTGATGACAACCAATCTGCCATCCGGCTATCAAAGAGATCTGCAGTTATTAAAAGAACATATCATTCCAGCATTTAAAACCCTGCAGGCCTGCCTGCAAATGGCCGGCTTGATGCTGAGCAATATCCAGGTAAATAAAGAGCTATTAAAAGACGAAAAATATAAATACCTTTTTAGTGTAGAAGAGGTCAATAAATTGGTTTTGCAAGGCATGGCTTTCAGGGATGCATACAAAAAAGTAGGCCTTGATATTGAAGCGGGAAATTTTAAATACAGCCCAACAACGGCGCATACACATGAGGGGTCTATCGGCAACCTATGCAACGATCAGTTACAGCGAATGATGGGCAATATTATACAAAAATATAATTTCGAAAAAGTAAATACCGCTATTCAGGAACTGCTTAAATAATAATCCTCTTTATTAATTTGATGGCCATTCTAAATGTATTTTATTGTGTATAATGTTCAAACAAGTTCCCGCCTGCACAATAAAACCACCTGTTGCCTTGTTAATCACATATTATACCTTCAAAATATAAACAAAATAATTATGCGTTTACGGCACGTTTTTTATATGTTTAGCGCTGATGTTTTGAAACAATTAAAACTGTAATTTGCCCAATTAAATTAAATAAGGTAAAAACCAGCATTTTTCCTTTTCTTCTGAGGCAATAAAAAAAATAATTATGGCCAACGCCATCCCAAAAAAGCGAATTGCATTATTTGGCTCCACCGGTTCAATCGGTACGCAGGCATTAGAGGTTATAAGTACCAATCCCGAATTCTTTGAAGTAGAAATCCTTACTGCACAAACCAACGCTGAGTTATTGATTAAGCAGGCACTGGAATTTAAGCCCAATGCCGTTGTTATTGGTGATGAAACAAAATATCAACATGTAAAAACGGCGTTGGCGGGTACAGATGTAAAAGTTTTTTCAGGCGAAAATGCATTGGTAGAAGTGGCTGATTTTGATAGTTACGATATGATGCTGGCTGGCATTGTAGGCTTTGCCGGTCTAAAACCAACTTTAAAAGCGGTAGAAAAGGGTAAGGCCGTAGGGCTTGCCAATAAAGAAACCCTGGTAGTAGCAGGTGATATCGTAATGCAAAAGGCAATGGAAAGCAGGGCGCCGGTTATTCCGGTGGATAGTGAGCATTCTGCCATTTTTCAGTGCCTGGTGGGTGAGGGAAGAAACAAAATCGAAAAGATAATCCTTACCGCAAGCGGGGGCCCTTTTATTGGTAAAAAACCCAATTTTCTGGTAAATGTAAAAAGGGAACATGCATTGCAACATCCCAACTGGAACATGGGTGCCAAAATAAGTATCGACTCTGCAACACTGATGAATAAAGGGCTCGAGATGATTGAGGCAAAATGGTTGTTTAATTTACAGCCAGACCAGATACAGGTAATGGTGCATCCGCAAAGCGTTATCCACAGCATGGTGCAGTTTGAAGATGGCAGTATAAAAGCGCAAATGGGTTTGCCTGATATGAAATTGCCCATACAATATGCCATGGCCTTTCCACAGCGGGTTAAAAATAGTTTTCCCCGCTTGGAGTTTAAAAAATATCCTTCGCTGACTTTTGAAGAACCTGATGTTAAAACTTTCAGAAATTTAGCATTGGCTACCGAAGCTTTGTATAAAGGAGGCAATATGCCCTGTTTGTTAAATGCTGCCAATGAAATAGCGGTATGGGCCTTTCTGCGCAACCGTATTGGCTTTTTAGACATCACGGCGGTAGTGGAACAAACCATGGAAAAAATTGCTTTTGTAGAAAGGCCAACGCTGGAAGAATATTTTGAAAGCGATGGTGAAGCCCGTAATTTTGCTGCTTCTTTAATAAAGCTGTAACCGTATCTTCAGCAAAGGGGTTTGGTCAGTTTACATAGTATTATCATATAATTTTTTACACTTTAAATAATTACCCGCTTTAGCGGTAACGGGCATATGACAATTTTAGCTATTAACTGGATCAGCGTTGGTTCAAAAACTGCACAATTAATATTATCACTTTCTATACTGGTTATATTACACGAGTTTGGTCATTACATCACAGCAAGGTGGTTTAAATGCCGGGTAGAAAAATTTTACCTCTTTTTTGACCCATGGTTTTCTATCGTAAAAAAGAAAGTAGGCGATACTGAATATGGTATTGGTTGGTTGCCATTGGGCGGGTATGTAAAAATAGCCGGCATGGTAGATGAAAGTATGGATAAGGAAGCCATGAAACTTCCGCCACAGCCATGGGAATTCAGGAGCAAACCAGCCTGGCAAAGATTGATTATTATGCTGGGTGGCGTTACCGTAAATGTGTTACTGGCATTTTTTATTTATGCCATGATATTGTTTGTTTGGGGCGAACAGAAAATTGTAAACAACTCTTTTAAAAACGGCATTTATTGTGCGGATAGTTTGTTGCTGAAATTTGGTTTAAATAATGGCGATAAGATAATTGCGATAAACGATCAAGTAGTAAAATATTTTGATGACATACCTGCTAAATTAATTACTGCAACAGAAGTAACTGTTGAACAAAACGGACAGCAAAAAACAATTGATATGCCGGTTGACCTGATTGGGCAGTTGGTAGAAAAGAAAAAGCAGGGCGTTGGTTTTATTGAGTTTAGAAGAGAGGCAATTGTGGGAGATATATCAGACAAGATGTTTGATACCATGTATGCAAAAAAAGCCGGCCTGCAGCCAATGGATAAAATACTTTCTATAGATAGTGTGCCCGTAACTTTTGTTGATGAAATGGGTAAGCTGGTAGAAAAAAAGAAAAATGGCACCGTACAGATCGAAATAGAAAGGGGCGGACAAAAAATGGCCTTGCAAAGCAGGGTTAATAGCGATGGTAAAATAGGGCTACCCTGGATAGGTTTTGAAGAAATGGACAGTTTAGGATTAATAAAAATTGAAGACAGGAAATATTCTTTGCTGGAAGCTTTTCCGGGAGGTGTTGCCAAGACATGGGAAAAACTGGGGGGCTATATAGACCAGTTTAAAAAAATGACCAACCCTAAAACCGGTGCCTATAAAGGTGTTGGGGGATTTAAAACAATTGGCTCTGTATTTCATACACCATGGGATTGGGAAAGTTTTTGGAGCATAACTGCTTTTTTATCTATTATATTAGCCTTTATGAATTTGCTGCCAATACCCGCTCTGGATGGTGGCCATGTTTTATTTACACTGGGTGAAATGATAACCGGCCGTAAGCCAAGCGAAAAGTTTTTAGAGTATGCACAAATAGTGGGCATGGTATTTTTGCTGGGCCTAATGCTTTTTGCAAATGGCAATGATTGGTTTGGATGGGGAAAAAACAAGTAGGAATTGAAAAGTTGATAGAATAGTAAGGTTTATAAAGTAAAGAGTTGGCTGCAATTTATGGGAAGAGTTTAAAATTAATAGCATGAAAAAACTGTTAATCATTTTATTAATTATTTCAATTCTTTTTAGTTCATGTAAACCGTTTCGGCACGACGGCACACCAAAAGTATCCATATTAAAAATTGAAATGCATTTAAGTGCTTTTGGTGTTGAATCAGATAATTCCCCATCAATTGAAGCATATATTGATTTTAAAACGGATTCAAGTAATTGCGAAAAATCATATTATAATCCAGCCTTCAAAAACTCAAACTATAAACTATCGTCTTCAGAAATAAAAAAAGTATACGGCTTATTAAAAAAAGCAAATCTTTCCAAATTGAGAAATGAATACACAGTTGAAAAATCCGATCAGCCGACCTCGACAATTATAATTTATACTGAAAAACAGAATATTGAAATCAAGGACTATGGATTAGAAGGGGACTATCCTTTACAAGATTTGTATAAAATAGTTTACAAACTTTAACTAACACTGGCATAATTGCGCTATGTATTCTTGGACTCCATTTTGCAACATCAACTATAACTAACAGATAAATTTTTTTCAGGGCAGATCAGATATGGAGCAATACTTTTTCTTTTTTGTCAATGCATTATCAATGGTGTTTTGATTTTAAGCGTTAAGCCATTTTCTATTCAAGAAAATTATCTATCCTGAATGCATCTTAATCAGACATCAAAAAATCCGAAATCCGACATTTGTTATAGTTCTATCCCAATTTTTTTCATCAGTATTGAAGCATTTAAACTTTCGCAAACACCGGTTTTTAATTTGTAATCAAAGTACAATTCATCGTTGCTTACCTGTGCATCAAAATGATAATTTAAAATATTGGCAGGATAGGTTTCTTGTAGCTTTGCCAGTTCAACATCATGTGTAGCAATAATTGCGGCAGCCTGTTTTTTTATAAGCTGTTTAAGCAATGCTACAGAGCCAGTATGCCGGTCGAGAGAATTGGTGCCACGTAAAATTTCATCTAATAAAATAAAAATAGGAGCGCCTTCATTCACCAGGTCAATAACCGTTTTTAATTTTTTTAACTCTGCGTAAAAGGTAGAGGTACTTTCTTCAAGGTTATCTGAAATGCGCATACTGCTGATAATCTGTACCGGGGAAAGTGAAAAGCTTTCGGCACATACAGGTGCACCGGCCATGGCCAATACTGTATTAATTCCGATGCTGCGCAGGTAAGTACTTTTGCCTGCCATATTGCTTCCGGTTATCAGCATTATCTCTCCGCTGTTGTTGATATAAATATCATTGTCTACCCGTTTGGTAACATTAATAAGCGGGTGGCCAATCTGCTTTCCTTCTATAAAAAAATGCGTTTCAGTAAAAACAGGAAAACACCAGTGAGGGTGGTTGAATGTAAGGGTTGCAAAACTACTTAGTGCTTCAAATTGGGCCAACATATCAAACCAATGCAATGCATTTTCATGATGGCGCTTTTTCCATTTCTCCAGCAATAAAAGCTGGTGAAGGTCCCATTGCAATAAAATGGCCAATGGAACAAATACAACAGGGTTATACCGAAGGTCGAGCCGTTCAAGAATAGTTTTCAATTCTTTTAATGAACCGGATGCGGTATTGTTTTTTTGTAAAAACTGTTGCTGCATTTGCGCCAGCAAAACACTTTTAAAATCTTTTTTTTCTATCAGTTTAATACTATCCCCCAGTACTTCCAGCTCGTCCACCATTTTAGATAAATGTTGATGGGCAACAGCTGTTTTTTTAGCAAAATACCAGGCAATAATGGCAAAGGCCAATAGCGCCATATTTCTAAACTGGTAAGGAATAATGCCAGCTATATTCAATGCAATGATGGTTAATATTATGGCGGGTAAAATATAACTTAGCCATACCCAATATTTACGGTTCGAAAATTGACCGGACTCATCAAACCATTGCTGCAACCTGTTTTTAGTAACGTTTTGTATCTTTTTTTCTTTTGCATAAGCCTGCAACTGCTGTCGCCATTCTGTTGCATCGGTTAATTCTTTAACGGCAATTTGTCTTTGCTGTAAAGTAGCTGTGTCAGCGGCATTTAATAACCAGTTTGCCATTACTGAACTGCCCATCTCACTGCCGGTACGGTTTATATATTGAAACAAAGATGCCCTGCCAAAAATATCAAGGTCGTTGGCATACAAATGTTCTTTTGGTAAATGTTCCTGCCCATCTGCAAAATGATAGTAATTATGTGACAGGGCTTTTAACTCATCTTCATTAATGGTTATTAAATGCCGTGTATTTTCAATTGCAGTTTTATTGCTTAGGTCGGTAAATAATAGCCTGGTAAAAGCAGTTAGTAATATTACAGCGGATACGGTAACATATACCCAGCCAAGGGGCTGTAAAAAATAGATGGCGGCAATAAGCAATACAATAACTGCAAAACGCGACCAACCAAGCAGGCTTTTCTTTGACAAAAGCTTTTGTAAATACTGTTGTAATATGGCAATTCTTTCTTTATAATATATTTCAGCCTGCATGTCCTGGTTTTGTTAAATAAGATGTGCAAATGTATTGCACAACAGTTTTAGATGAGTAACAAAATAGTTTTCGTAAATTTGCGTCATTATTAATTATTAATTAAAAAATTATTAATTAATAACCAGGGGCTGACTGGTATTGACAGCATAGATCTTTGTATCCCGATAGCTATCGGGAGTAAGCATGTTTTAATTTATTATATTTAGATAAAGAAGATGGCGGCAGTCTATATACTTTATTCTAAAAGCAGAAATAACTGCTACATAGGTAGCTGTTTAAATTTGGATGAAAGGCTTGAAGATCACAAATCAAAAAAATATGCCGATAGTTTTACAAGAATGGCGGATGATTGGGAATTATTTTACTGCGTTATGGATTTAGAGTATAAACAGGCTAGGAATATTGAAAATCATATAAAGAAAATGAAAAGTAGAACGTAATTGATAATCTAAAAAAGTATCAAGAAATTTCGATAAAATCGAAAAATAGATTTTAATAAATTTTTTTAAACACGGGGCTGACCGGTTTTGACAGCATAGATCTTTGTAAGTGTAAGCATGTAGTGCGTTGGATAATTAGCACTTAAATCTGAATACCCAAAACTTCAAATGGCAATACTCAGTATGCCATGGCTGCTTAATCTACTAGATTAGCACCCATTAGGGCCGTTGAACAGGTTGGCTTGTTACCAGGTTCTTCCGCCGACTCAAAAAAGAAACAGGATGCCGCAATGGAATGATGTGACCATTGCTTAAGATCATTCATCTAAGGTTAAAGTTGGTTTGTGTTGCCCCGGCTTTTTCCCTACAATTAATGCAGCAATAAACATGTAGAAAGCTTACGGCGAATATGTTTGGACCAGGGTTCGACTCCCTGCAGCTCCACCATTAAAATAATGAAACATGCTATGGTAGTATGTTTCATTATTATTTTATAACGTAGGGGGTAAAAAAGGGAGCAATTTTGTAATAAATTATTGTAAATTTGTATAGTCAACCAGGTGGCATTTAACTTATCAGGGCCGGGTTTCTACCCAGCCCTTTTCTTTTACAGCTCTACTAATTTTATGGCAACTCCTTACATGTTGGGGCAAGTGAGGAATTTTCCAACTTTGCATTGAAAAAACCATTCTTATTAGTTAAAAAAATTTATAGATAGTACGTTTGGTTTCAAATAAATTTTTATTTTTGTAAATCAACTATATATTATACACCATTTCCGTAGCCTTCTTTGATCAAAAAAAAACATTTTGTTATGAAGGCATTTTGCGAAAAGGGCGACCTTGTTCTACGCACATTAAATATTTCATCTCCTTTAACTTGGCATGAGTTTACACGGCAAACAGAAATTCCTTGTCGGGATGCAGTATTGGAATTTCTTAAAAACAAGGGGTTTATAGAATATACCGATGAATATTTGAATATCACCAATAAAGGTGTTGATTTTATTAACTCTACTTCATTTGTAGCACAAAGGGATAATCTACTAAAAGTTTAGTGTTCCTTTTTAGCTTCTTTCTTATTAACAACCGTTTAGTAGAAAATTTAGCAACAGCAGTTAAAAAGAG
>JANYGZ010000024.1 GCA_025362235.1 Ferruginibacter sp.
AGGATGTAGTTTTTTGTTAGCAATTGTTTCGCAACAACTAAATAACTTAACTATATCCTTTATTTTAACCCGTGTGGGTAACATTCAACCTTTTTCGAAATAATAAAACTTATCCACACTCACATTCATGCAACAAAGCCACTTTAAACTAAAAGTTCAAATTATTAATAATATTGAAAACAAGTTCCCCAAAATTACTATCGGCAAGAATATTTTCCAATCAAACTGGGGAATCTTAATGATTGCCGTTTTTCACCATTATGGTTTTAGCTTATATAGTTAAAATATTTATAAAACCATTGAAATATGAAAAAGACTATTCTAAGCTTCCATATTTTTATATAGGTTCATTTATAGTGATAGTTTATATAATTTTTCAGAGACAAAAGTATAAATCATAAGAAAGTTTAAGTAAGAACAACCTGCACTTTTAAAATTTATTATACATAGCGGTATTAGTATTTTCTTTTAGAGATAAAAACACTTGCCTTTGCTGATTCTATTTTTTATCTTGGGTTATGCCCAAACCCTTTAGCATACCTATTTGGAAAAAAGCACCGTTTATAAGGTTGCTGTGGCCTTTTGCAGCAGGCATATTACTGCAATGGTATCTGCAATTTCCACTCTTGGTTTGTTTAGTTGCTTTCGGTTGTTTCTTTACTGCTTACGGGCTATTTTTTCTATTTCCAATATCCGTACGTTACAAACTGCAATGGCTACAGGCTCTTATTCTGAATTTTTTATTGGTGGCTGCAGCAGCATTGATAACCTGGCAAAAAGATGTACAACACAGCAATAACTGGTTTGGTAATTACTACCGGGATAGTGATTATCTGGTAGTGCGCATTGATGAACCATTGATTGAAAAAACAAAATCATATAAGGCCGAAGGTTTTGTAGAAACAGTTATTGGAAATAGTGTTGCAACAAATACCGGGGGTAAAATATTACTATATTTTTCAAAAGATTCCCTGCCTCCAAGCTTGCATTATGGCGATAAAATACTGATCCATAAAAATCTGCAGCTCATCAAAAATTCCGGTAATCCCGGTGCTTTTAATTATCAGCACTATGCTGCCTTTCAATCAATTTTTCACAATGTATTTTTAAAAGATAACAATTGGGTAAGGCTGCCGGATAAAAATATAAATGCGTTCAAGCAATTCATCTTTACATCAAGGGCAGGTATTTTATCCATTTTACAAAAATATATACCGGCAGGAAAAGATGAATTGGGTATTGCAGAAGCCCTGCTGATTGGCTATACCAACGACCTTGATAAAGACCTGGTGCAGGCTTACAGCAATACAGGGGTGGTACATATTATTGCCATTTCGGGCATGCACCTGGGATTAATTTATGTACTGCTAGTTTGGCTGTTTGCAAAGTTGCCCATCATAAATAAACTAAAAACAACACAGGTTGTATTGATATTAACCTGTCTTTGGTTGTTTTCACTATTAACCGGCGGGTCGGCATCGGTGCTGCGTTCAGCTGTTATGTTTACTTTTATTACAACAGGAAAAAACATATCAAAGCAAAGCTCCATCTACAATTCACTTGCTGCGTCTGCTTTTGTAATGCTTTGTTACAATCCTTATTTTTTATGGGATGTTGGCTTTCAGTTATCATACCTTGCTGTAATTGGTATCATCGTTTTTCAAAAACCAATTTACAATTGGCTGTACATTAAAAACAAATGGATAAATGCCATATGGAAACTGATGGCCATTTCCATTGCAGCGCAGATACTCACTTTTCCTGTTTGTATTTATTATTTTCACCAGTTTCCAAATCTCTTTCTTATCACCAATATTATTGCTGTGCCTTTATCAAGTATCATTCTTTTTGCAGAAATTGCGTTGGTAGTATTTTCGTGGATTCCCTTTGCGGGTATTTACCTTGGAAAAATTATTGGCTGGATGGTGTGGCTGATGAACTGGATTATTTTAAAAGTAAGCGGGCTTTCTTTTGCAGTGTGGGATAATATTACCGCTACCGTTACTACTACATGGCTGCTATATGCTTTTGTAATTGGTATCGCTGTTTGGTTACTCAATAAAAATAAAAATGCATTTTGCCTGGCTATGTGTTGTTTGCTTGGTTTTAGCTTACTAAAAGTGTATGGCAATTGGCAAATAAAAAATCAACAAAAGTTAATTGTTTACAATGTTCCTCAACACCAGGCCATTGATTTTATACAGGGTAATAATTACCGTTTTGTTGGAGACAGTGTTTTATTATTAGATGGTGTTTTACAAAACTTTCATTTAAAACCTTCGAGGATTGCGCTGCAATTAAATAGCAGGGTAGATACAATACCTGGTATTTTTCAACAAAATTTATTTTATCAATTAGGCAGCAAAAAAATAGCAGTAATTGATAAGGCCTTTGAATTTGAATCGCTTATACAAAAAATAAATGTAGATATAATCATTATCTCTAAAAACCCTTCATTGCACATGGCGCAACTGACCGGCATTTTCAATTGCGGGCAATATATTTTTGATGCTTCTAACAGTCTGTGGAAAATTAACCAGTGGCAAAAAGAATGCAAAGGCCTACATTTAAACTTCTATTCTATACCTGCTGACGGAGCCTTTGTGTTTACGGTTGGCATTTAAATTGAATATCCTGAAATTTTGCAATGTTTATTTTTATTACTAGTATCAAAAGGCATATCGATTGTTATTTTACAAGGCTTCAGAAAATGAAGTTGCCTTTCTGTTTGGCATTGGTATATTTTATCAGCGGTTTTTCTCTCGCTTTTGCAGCACCACTAAAAACACCATGGTTTGTGTCAATTACAAATTGCCACTTATCGTTTCGACCGGTGGAGACACCGGCCGGGACTGATCCGTGGTTAGTGCCTGCCTGTCCGGTAGGCAGGTCCTCACAAACCACCTGTTGCAAAATAAACAGCCAACAAAAAAACAGTGTTGCCAATTTTCTTAAAGACAGTCTCCCTCTTACAAAAAAAAATACCGTAGTTATTCCATTTGAATATAAGCAATCAGCCCTCTTTCAACTTTTTACCTTTAAGGCAATTGACAGCGTAGTCGACATACTATTAAAAAATGATTCGGTAAAAATATCCATTGAAGGGTATGCCCACATTGAAGAGGGCATTGATTCTATATGCTATTATTTATCACTCAACAGGGCACTTGTTATTAAGGACTATGTTTTGGGAAGAGGGGTGGATAGTTCAAGGATAAAGTCTTTAACAGCTTTCGGCAACATCAGGTCGTTACATCGCAAACCAGATGCACAGATGATTGAATATAATTGCCGTGCAGAAATAATCATGATTTATCCCGTACCTCCCCCAAAGCCTGTAATATTAGATAAAGATGAAGACGGGATAGCAGATAATGAAGACGCATGCCCGGATGAATACGGAGAGTTGGATAACAAAGGTTGCCCAAATAAAGATGCTATTATTGTACTTTTTGAGCCACAGCAATCATCGCTCTATTCCATCGCTTATAATGTGCTCGATACGGTTATAAACATTTTAAAAAAAGACCCTTCTATAACAATTACTATTGAAGGTTATGCATACAAAAAAGAAGGTATTGAGCCTTATTGCAACCGTTTAGCCAAAGATCGTGCTGACATAGTACGGGAATATATCCTAAGTCGTTTGATAGCTGTTTCAAGAGTCAATATTGTAAAAAGTAAGAACAATCTACGCCCTTTAAATGCCGGTAAAAACCCTAAAGAAATAAGTCGTAATTCACGTGCAGAAATTTACCTTAACAGGCATTGATTTTACTATTAAAAATTATACCCCATTTTTTAGTGATCCCGTAAAATTTATCCGCTTACATTTTCCCTTTTAGTATCGTCTTTACCAATTGTTTTATCACAACTTATTAATGACTATTTACGGGCTTCAAAAATTACTACATTTGCACCAAAATTAAAACCGGGGAGGTCACAACACTGCACAAACTGATCCCTATCAATTAAAATACATGCAAAAAAAAATTCAGTCAGCGCTTATTTCCGTTTTTTATAAAGATGGTTTGGAAAATATTATACACCAGTTGCACCAACTGGGCATAACCATCTATTCTACCGGTGGTACACAAAAATTTATTGAAGACCTGAAGGTGCCTTCTGTACCAGTTGAGTCATTAACTACTTACCCCTCTATTTTAGGGGGCAGGGTAAAAACCTTACATCCATCTGTATTTGGTGGCATCCTGGGAAGAAGGGATAATGAAACAGACCTGCAGGAAATGAAACAATACAATATCCCGGAGCTTGACCTGGTGATTGTTGATTTGTACCCATTTGAAGAAACAGTTAAATCAACTTCAGATGAGAAACTGATTATTGAAAAAATTGATATTGGCGGCCCGTCTATGATAAGGGGAGCGGCTAAAAATCATAAAGATGTAGTGGTGATAGCGGCTAAAAAAGAGTATGCTTTACTGGAACAAATATTAAAAGACCAGCAGGGAGAAACTACGCTTGAACAACGCCGTGATTTTGCTATAAAAGCATTTGATGTTTGCACAGGGTATGATTTGGCTATTTCTAATTATTTTAATAAGACTGATTTTGCCAATCCCTTTGATAAAACAAAAACAGTATTGCGTTATGGCGAAAACCCACACCAGCAGGGCATTTTTTATGGTAACCAGGAAGAAATTTTTGATAAACTTCATGGCAAAGAATTATCCTATAATAACCTGGTAGATGTAGATGCAGCACTACAATTAATAAGTGAATTTAAAACTCCCCCAAATTCGCATGATCTAAAAGTCCCCTCTACAGGAGGGGATTTAGGGGAGGCCATTTTCGCTATCATCAAACACACCAACCCCTGTGGAATTGCAGCAAGGCCCAGTGTTAAAGAAGCTTGGGATGCAGCGCTGGCAGGTGATCCGGAAAGTGCTTTTGGCGGAGTGTTGATTTGCAACGCTGCAATTGATAAAGCTACAGCAGCAGCCATTAGCGAAATATTTTTTGAAGTGTTGATTGCCCCTTCCTTTGATAATGACGCCCTGCAAATTTTAACCACAAAAAAGAATAGGATTTTGCTGGTACAAAAAACCGGGCTAACATCAACACACCAGTTCAGGTCTGTATTAAACGGAACCTTAACCCAGCAAAATGATGTTGGCAATTTTACTGACCCGATAGCTATCGGGTGGAAAGAAGCGGGTGGAAGAGAAACAACTGCTGCAGAAAAAGAAGACCTGGCTTTTGCCAATTTAGTAGCCAAGCATTTAAAAAGTAATTCCATCGCCCTGGTAAAAAATAAACAGCTTATTGGCAAAGGTTGCGGACAAACATCCAGGATCGATTCCCTGCGCCAGTCAATAGAAAAAGCAAAGCAATTTAATTTTGATTTAGCTGGGGCAGCCCTTGCAAGCGATGCATTTTTTCCGTTTGATGATTGCGTAAAAATTGCACATGCGGCCGGCATTGCTTCGTTTATACAACCCGGTGGCTCTATACGTGATAATGATTCTATCGATTATTGCAAACAACATCAGCTGGCAATGGTTATAACCGGCCTGCGTCATTTTAAACATTAAGACGCTGTTTGAGTTAATTAATGTAGCAACCCCGTCAGCGGTTTCCCTGATAAATATTTTAAGTACCAAATAACTTCTAAGCCTTTGCATATCTTTAAGGAAATCAATGAAAGCAATTGCCAATAATATCATCGCTAAAACACCTTTTAACCGGCCCGGAGGTAAGCCCTTGCTGGCTTTAATATGGGTATGTTTTTTTTGGGGCACAACGTGGATCGCATCAAAAGAAGCTGTTAAACATATACCTGTGTTACAAATGTGTGCCATTCGGCAAATGCTGGGCGGGTCAGTTTATCTTCTATATTTTTTATATAAAAAACATCCATGGCCAAAAGGGAGGCAGTGGCTGACCATACTGATTTTAAGCGCCCTCAATTTTATGATCAACAATACGCTTAGCAACTGGGGTATAAAATATATTTCCAGTGGCCTCGGTGCAATCATCGCTTCTATTGTTCCATTATGGATTGTTATCATTACTTTATTGGAAGGGCACAGGTTACCTGCAAAAGCCATAACAGGTATGTTGCTGGGCTTTGGGGGCGTATGCATTATTTTTTACGATCACCTGAAAGATTTTTTAAACCCCGATTTCCGCTTGGGTATAACCCTCTCTGTAATTGCTACCCTTTCCTGGGCATTCGGCAGCCTGTACACAAAAAAACACGCTGCTAATTTTAACCCCTATTTTAGTGTGGGGCTGCAAATGATTATTTCTGCTACTGTATTATTTGGTGCCAGTTATACAACAGGCAATATGATTAGCATCAGTGATATTCCTGTAAACGGATGGTTGGCAATAAGCTACCTTGTAATTATCGGATCTGTGTTGACTTTTATTGCTTACATATACATGTTGCAGCAATTACCTACCTCACAGGCATCTATATACGCTTATACCAACCCTGTAGTGGCAGTTTTATTAGGAGCAGTTATTTTTAAGGAGGCGCTAACTATATACATAGCAATTGGTGGCGCTGTAACAATTTTTGGTATTTACCTGGTGAATGACAGTTTTAAAAAGAAACTGCTGTAAAAGATACCGCTACACGATTGTCTGTAAAAACTTTTCATACATTTCGCCCCATCCTTTATACAATTTATCCGGACCTATCATATGATTGTGCCAAATGGTGATTAAAGTGCCATTCGCTTCTTTGCAAACAGTAAAGTAATGCATCATTTCTTCATAAGCATTAGCGGCTGTAATTTTTTGTTCGTAATAGCTATTGGCTTCCATAAAACAAAAAGGATGAATGCGTAAATTGGTTGCTTCATTTTTTGCCAGGTCAAACCAGTTAAAAGAAGAAGCTACTGAAGCCCTGAAACCATTGATGCTGCCATATCCCATGCTATAGTCGTCTGCAAAACCTGCTTCTAAAAGTTTTCTATATCCATCAGGCAAATTAAATCGGATATAGTGTTGCCGGGAGCTGTTAATTTTCATTTCGCACATTCTTTCCAATTGTTCCTTCTCTTTTTTAAGCAATTCATTTTCTTCCCAAGTCTGCCAGGAAGGGTGCAAGCCAACAGTATATTTTTTTGCATGGCTGTTTGCCAATTGCTGCATGGCTTTAGTTGAAGGCAAAATATTTTTATCGTACTGACCATTTTGCGCTGCCACTAAAAAAAAGTAAACAGGTTGCAGCGATAATTTTTCATGCAGGTTATTTAACCAGTCGTACACATCGAAAGGGTCTTTTTTTAATCCGCACAAAACAAGTATCCTTTCCCAACCGGGTGATTTAAAAAAGCCGCCTATGTTTCTTGCCAGGCCCTTGTATTTATAAGCATACGCAATATCAATATCATAGGTTGGTATAAAAGTGAATGGTGAATCGTGAATGGTGAATTCAGGGAATTTATCCTGAATTGATCTGGCTAAATCTTTCACCCAAATATTAACTAACGGGATATTTAAAAAGCCTTCTTTAAACGCCAGCGAATTTTCATGAGCATAGCGGCCATACATATCTTTTTGGTTTGGGAGGTATTCCTCGTACCGGCTAATTAAATAAAAAGATGCCGCAAAAATATCAAAGGGAAAACCTGGTGCGTTGGTTTTAAAAAACGTCTTATTATTATTTACTTCAAAAAAATCAATTATTTGAGGTTCTATATTTTGTTGAAATAATAAATCAACCGGTGAAATATGCAATTCCTTTTCGCAAATTTTGTTAATGCTGTAATTGATTTTTATTCCATCATAATTTTTAAACGCTGCTTCACTGGAAATTATTTCAACATCAATACTCAACAATTCTTTGCATATAAAATTACAGCTATACTGTAAGCGGGGTGTGAAGGTTGGGGAAAATAAAAGTAGCTTCATTAAGCCTGGTGAATATCTATGAAAGTAATACTAGAATTGTACTGAATCAAATATAGTAAAATTACATTTCTCTATTGCTTAAATAAAACACAGAAGACAGCTTTTAAAAGCTGTCTTCTGCTAATTGGCACAACAAAGTTGGTGGTTTATTTTTTATTGTATCAGCTTAGCTATTTGTTGCAGCGGAATAGTTTCAGCCAATGCTAATATTTGGGTATCGGTACAATCGTCTACTTTAAAAGTGATCAAAGCGCTGCCAAGAGGTATCATTAACTCGTAATTATTTTTTCCTTCTGCGCCACCATCCTGTTTTTCAAGTCTTGCTTTATAGCCTTGCACTTTAACCTTTTTGGTTTTACCATCACTCATCATTCCTCCCAATAAAGGCGAATTTAAAAAACTATTCATCATGGCTACCAATGGCGAATTACTAATAATAGAAATATCTGCTTTACGTTGCCCCTTGCCATAACTACGATGTATGGTAGCACCTACGTAACCAACATTGGAAGATACATTATCATCTTTAGCATTGCTTGTTAATGAATCCATTTTAGGCGGTAATAATTTCAATACTTCCTGGCCAATAATAAGATCAACTTCCTGCATTGCCTGTTCCAGGGCAAAATGTGTCTCTTCCAGTTTACCTGAACTATAAGCCGATTTTGCTGTTGCCATTGCCTTTGCAAAATCCTGTTGTGCCATGGCCGAAAAAGAACATGTAAATAAAGTAATAAGTATAATGACGTATTTCATAAATTATTTTTTTGCAGTTTACATTTATTGTTCACCCAACATTTTTTTTATTCCATCAATATCAAAGCTATTGGCAGCAGTCATTACTTCCTGCTCGTTGGCAAAATTGATACACTCCCAAACAATCATGGAGGTTTGCCCTAGAGATACTATCAACGTGTAGCCCTTACTGTCTTCATATTGAATGATGGCTTTGTTTCCTTTTACTTTTACCTGTTTAAAATTTTGTTTGTCGCCATTGGCTTCCATCATATTGGCATTGCCAAAATACATCATAGCCAAACCGGAATAAATGCCGGCATTGCCAATGGTAGTTGTTAACTGCTTATCTCCACTTTTGTAAACCCTTTGAATGCTCAGGTTACTCCATCCCCACTGTGTGCTCATTACCCTGTCCTGCAAAGTATCTACCGGTAACGCAACTATTGTTGCAGGCAATGATTTTAAAATTTGCCGCCCCAACTGAATTTCCACTCCCATCAGGGCCTGTTGTAAAGAGTAGCGGGCATCGCTGTAATTTTTAGCAGTATGTTCTGTTTCTGCGTCTGCCATTTGTTGTTTTACATCAGGTGGTTGGGTATTACTTAAACCGCCGCCACCTTTATTGGTGGGTTTACCCGAGGAGTTAGAAGAACTGTTAGTATTGCTATTGCTGTTATCCTTTTCAGCAGGCAGCCCCGCCTTTTTTTCAGCTTCGCCAGTTATGACCTTATTCACTTTATCTTTTATCTTTTTCATAAAACCCTGCGAATAAGCCGTATTGGTAAATGCAAGCGCTGCCGCAAAACCAAGTATGTACAAAAGCCTTTTCATATGCAAAAAAATTTTTTGTTATAGAAAAATATAATAAGTTAAATGTAAGCAGTAAAATTTACTTTAGCAATACTAAAAACAGTTCGTGAATTGGGTATTGCGCTGGTGGAACAGTTGGGAGATTATTTGGTTAATTTGTACAGCTGCCGCTGCGGATTTTATGCCAAATGGATTTACAAATTAATCCAATATTATCCGGTATAATGCCGAGTGATAGCTCTTTAGGCCAATGCAATTGGGCTATTAAAGATATCCATTCGGTATAATTTATAGAATTTGCAGAATTGAACGGTGAATTTGTTTTTCATCCTCCCAGATACAAATTATTTGTTTATCGTTCATGATTTTAATAATTGGTTGCTGCCCTTTGCCGAGTAATTCTTTTTTGCCACCAGGTAACAGGCAGATTACTTCGCCTTTTTCTGTCCAGGCATATACTTTTTTTTCTCCTATAAGTTCCATAGTGCAGCCTTTACCTTCGCCCAGTTCAATCTCTGGTTTACCGGGCTCGCATAAAAAAATCTTTCCTTGCCTGCGCCAAACCGTTTGCAAATTGCCGTTATTGTCAATAGCCAGCGAACCTCCATCCATTGGGCAACCATTTAAGGCCCAGCTTTCATTACCTAATTTCTGTGCCTGGCCAAAGCTTTTTCCGGCATCTGCTGAATGCATCAAATACAAATCCCTGTTTCCATTTAACCAGTTGCGGAACATTACATATACGTCGGTGCCTTTCACTAATACAGAAGGCTTACAGCATTCACAAACAGTACTGTCTGGCGAAGCATAAATCAGGCTATTTGGCAACCAGCTTGCACCACCATCATTTGATTTTGCGCCAAATATTTTATTGTGTTTATCTCTCAGGTCAAGCCAAACAGCGAAGGTATTTTGGCCATCTGCACTTAAGGCCATTAAGCCTTCTTTGGAAACTGTATCTACGTCATTAACGCGGGCTCCTGATTTCCATTTACCTGTATCATTTTTTGTATAACAAAAAATATTCCCAGGACCATTACACGCAATAACAGTTAAACCATTATCGGAGGCAGTAATCTGTGGCCCACGGGTATGGGAGGCTACCAGCTCCGGTAATACATCAATCAGGGCCGGGGTTGAAAAACTGATTCCGTTATCGGTTGATACAGTGTACATGATGCTATCTCCTGTTCCGAATACCAGGTGAAGCTTACCTGAATTGTCTTTTGCAACTGCCGGCATTTGCCCCTGTGCTATTATTAATTGTTCCGCTGCTGACTTTTTTTGTTCTGTACAAGCGCTGAAAAAAACAATAATAAATACCATTGCCAATAAACTAAGTGCTTTCATATTTTAAATTTTAAAAATTGGTTTTGCGTTACTGATTGTTAATCCCAAATTAAAGGCCTGTCAAGGCCAAGTGTGCGCAGGTAAGATAACATTTGTCCCGCATGCACAGATTCATGATAAGCAATTCTTAACAAATAGTCTCCCAGTTTTTTACGTTGCCCTTTTTCGGAACGGACAATTTCAATTGAATCCAATTCGTCTGATGAAAATGATTTTATTGTTTCAAAAAATAAATTCCTAAACGTTTCTGCAAAATCAAGTTCGTCTTGCAAATTAGAATATTCCCTGTCTTTCCAGGGTGAAATATAGTCGCCGATATTACCTCTATTTTTTATGATGATATGAAAAAGCTGTTCGCCTTCTAAAACATGTCTTACCATTTCAAGGCATGTCATAGCATTGGCATCTGGTTGCCAAAAATAAAATTCTGGTGTAATGCCGTTCCAAAGTTTTGTGCTCCGCCTTCTGATTTCATTAAAATTCAATAGTATCAATTCTATCTGTGTCATAAATTGTAGCGTAATTATTTTATCCCAATATTACCATAATGTAAACTTACCTATCAGTTTTATACTTAAAAATAGTTTGGGCATCATGTTTTACATATTGTAAAACCCTTTACTGTAAAGGGTTTTACAGTTCTTTTTACCCATTAAGCAACATAAAACAAGCGTTAAGTTGGTTTCCTTGGCAAAAAAAACTGTTCTATTTTTACATCATCAAATTAATCCGTTAGGCTAAACAAATAAAAGCTTCACATCTAACACCCAACATTGCCCGCTGTACGAAGATAGAAGTATGTACCCATTTCCCCGATTGCTGTTAATGAAAAAATAGAAATGTATTTTTATTTATTTATTAAACCTAAATCAATTATTTATTAAACTTTAAAAATTCTAATCATGAAAACTTTAAAAAACAATTCACGCATTTTTGTTGTAGCCCTGGTAACATTATTCAGCGTTGCACTTACATCTTCTGCAAATGCAGCAGATACCAAAGGAACTGATCCTGTAACTGTAAAATACGTAGGCAAAGCCAACGACCTGGCAATCTTCCAGGTGGTTTTTGTAAGCGATTCAACAGCGCAATACGAAATTTCTATTACAGATAAATACAGCAGCCTTTATTACGAAAGAGTAAAAGGTACAGAAGTAGTTAGAAATTATCAATTTTACAGCACTGATGCTGATGGTGGTTCTATTACTGATGAAATTCTTGTAACAGTAAAAAACACTTTAACAAAAGAAGTTAGTACTTACAAAATTTTGCCAAATGCCAGCTATAAAAAAGAAGCTGCTTATGTAGCAAAATTGTAAATGAATTCCTAAGATCAATCCTGGTTTCTTAACCGGGGTTGATCTTACTTTTTAATTTCCTCCTCCTTATAGTTGTAAAATATATTTACAATATCAACCAGCAACCGGTAAGCCTGCCTGCCCGCTGCAATAACTATCAAATAGTTTTTTTATTAAGCAGCTCAATTCACAAAAAAAAAGAATTTCTATACAGAATTATACCCTTCAAGGTTTGTTGTAACACGTACTTTACAACAGCTATGAAAACTAAGCGGATGCTTCAGCAATGAGGATTATCCGCTATTTTTATTTTGGGGAATTATCAAGCTTTTATTGTTGAGAAATTTTTTTTATTTTTGTTCTGTAACACGACTAGTCTGCAAAAGTCAGACATCGGCTGGGAGGGTTTGGGAGACTCAGAGCGGAATGAAGTCTTATTTGTTGACTGCAGGTTATTTGCTAAAGTACTTGAAAAAGTACGGAACAAAACTAAATTTTTTATGTCCACTAAATTCAACTTTTGTATCGTCCAAAAATATCTTAATAGGTTTGTAGTCTGCTAAATTAAAGTTGTCAAGTATGTACTCTTTACCAGATATATTATTAATTAGAATTCCTTCATAATTTGTAGACTTTGTAGAAATCATAATTGTAAAATATTCTTTTAGGTCAGCCAGTTTAATTGTCACTGATTTTGTGAATAGAAACTTTAACGTTAGTGTCTTCTTTTCGTCATCAATTTCAACTCCTTTTGGCAAGAAAATAAGCTGCAATGTCGACAATATAAGCAATAACATAAGTAACATCCAAATTAGAGCAAGAAAGATAATGGCTCCAATAGGTACATCATCAAAATTTATATGTGGAAGAGCATAAATGAAAAAACCAAAGAGAGGTAAAAAAATAATTAGTATTATAATCTTGCCGTAGAACTGATACTTATTGAAACCAATTGTCATAAGGGAAAGATTAAACTTTTAAAATTTTAGCGTCTGTCAAAACTTGTAGCCAACGCCTAAATATATGATATAAAATGCTGTACTATCAAATTTTCAAGCATTGATTTTCAATAGATAAGTATTATACATTTTATATTGTTATTAGTACAAGCCATTTTTTAAATCCATCGCTTTATAGTGTATCCATGGAGGTTACATCATTAATCCTTATTCCGTTCCTTCCACATTTCATTAAAGGTTTTTTTGCTAAAATCGAGGCTGTTGCGGTGCTTGGCCCATCCTTTAAATAAGCTGTTTACTACCCGGGTTTTTATATCCCCATTGCCCATGTTCATCATCCCTCTTTTAAGGCTGGCCATTTTCCAGAGTTTCCACGACATTTTTTCGCTGAAAGCTGCAAGGCCTTCCTGTACAGATTCACGGCGGTTTTCCAATAATAATTCGTGCAGGCTGATTTTTACCGGGCACACTTCGGTACAGGCGCCGCAAAGCGAGGAGGCATAACTTAAATGCTTAAAGTTTTCCATGCCCTGCAGGTTGGGTGTTATCACGCTTCCGATGGGGCCACTGTAAGTAGTGCCATAGGTATGGCCGCCAATATTTTTATATACCGGGCAAACATTTAAACAGGCGCCGCAACGGATGCAATAGAGGCTTTGCCTTTGTTTTGGGTTGGCTAAAATATCTGTACGGCCATTGTCTAATAATACCACATACATTTCTTCGGGACCGTCTGTTTCATTTGGCTGCCGCGGACCGGTTATAATAGTGTTGTAAACCGTTAATGTTTGCCCTGTACCAAAAGTAGACAGCATCGGCCAAAACAAAGCAAGGTCCGTCATGGATGGTATCATTTTTTCTATACCAACAATTACAATATGTGTTTTAGGAAATGCACAGCTTAGCCTTGCATTGCCTTCATTTTCGGTAACGGCCACCGCACCGATATCACCAATGATAAAATTGGCACCCGTAACACCTACTTCGGCCTGCGTATATTTTTCACGTAAAATTTCCCTTGCCACCTGCGTCAGTTGTTCAGGCGTATAATTAACGGGCGTGCCCAGTTTGTTATTAAAAAGCCTGGCTACATCTTCCTTGCTTTTATGCATGGCCGGTGTTACAATATGGTAAGGCGCTTCGCCATCTAACTGTTGTATGTATTCGCCTAAATCTGTTTCTATACTTTCTATCCCATTTTTTTCCAGTGCATCATTCAGGTGAATTTCTTCGGTCACCATGCTTTTGCTTTTTACCAGTGTTTTACAGTTTTTTTCTTTGCAGATAGCAAGCACGGCTTCAATAGCCTGTTCAGTATTTTCGGCCCATATTACTTTGCCGCCACGTTTGGTAAAGTTTAATTCAAAGGTTTCCAGTTGAAGGTCCAGTGTTTCAATGGCACGCCACTTAACGTTCTTGGCTCGTTCTTTAGCAAGGTTGATATCAGCAAATTGCTCTTTGCCTTTTGGTACTACTGCATTGTATTTACCAATATTATAATTTATTTTTCTGCGGTGGTCGAGGTCGCCTGCTTTGATGGTGCTTTTGGCAATAAAGGTTTGCGATTGTTCTGTCATGCTCTTTGATAGTAGTTAGAAATTTCTTATTCGTAATTTGCCATTTTGGTAAACAGCAAATTTGTCTTTTATTTCATCAACATATTGCGGAATGATATTTTGAATAGCAGCAAGTTTTTCTTCAGCCACAGCATCTTCTAACCTAAGCAGCAAAATTCCTTTATGATTTAATTTGTTTTTAAAAACCAACTCTTCAAAATCTTTATCCATTGAGATAATGAATGCATCCTCTTTTATAGCTATCTCAATGATATGAAGGTCTTCCATATCCGGGTTTATATCTCTTATGGCAATAACCTCATACAATTCTTTTTTTAGCCATTCTTCTATAATTTTTCCAACACCTACATCTACAATGAATGTTTGGTTTTTCATGCGGCTATTTCTTCTTCATTTGAGATTATTTTGGCAGCAAACAGAAGACAGGCTTTAATATCATCTTCTTCAAGCAACGGATATTCTTCAATAATTTGTGCGTGAGAAATACCCCGGGCCAACATTTTAATTATTTGTTCAACGGAAATCCTCATTCCCCTGATTACAGGTTTACCTGCAAGCACTGCCGGGTTTGAAGTAATTCTATTTAATAAAGTAGTATCCATAATACTAGTTTTTTGTAAAGTTACTAAATCATTTAACGATCATCCCTAAGCAATACAATTCTATTGCTTCCTTACAGCGTTGACGCCAATACCCCCAATACTTTACCCACTTTTGTAAATGCTTCAATGGCTTTATCTAAATGCTTTTGTTGATGAGCTGCACTTAACTGCACCCTTATACGGGCCTGGCCCTTGGCCACTACCGGAAAGAAAAAACCAATTACATAAATACCTTCTTCTAATAATTGTGCAGCAAAATTTTGCGCCACCACTGCATCGTATAACATAATAGGGACAATGGGATGTTCGCCGGGCTTTATATCAAAACCGGCTTCTGTCATTTTTTTTCTAAAGTATGCTGTATTGTAAGCAAGCGTATCCCTTAACTCTGTTGTTTCGCTCAGCATATCCAGTACTGCAATGGAAGCCCCCACAATGGCCGGTGCCAATGTGTTACTAAATAAATAAGGGCGGCTGCGCTGACGAAGCATTTCTATAATTTCTTTTTTACCGCTGGTAAATCCGCCACTGGCACCACCAAGTGCTTTTCCCAGGGTGCCGGTAATAATATCTATGCGCCCCATTACACCGCGGTACTCGTGTGTACCCCTGCCGGTTTTACCCAAAAAGCCGCTGCTATGGCATTCATCAATCATTACAATGGCATCATATTTATCTGCCAGGTCGCAGATTTTATCCAATTGTGCAATAGTACCATCCATGCTGAAAGAGCCATCCGTTACAATTACGCGGCTGCGTAAATTGGCTGTTTCTTTTAGTTTCAATTCCAGATCGGCCATATTATTATGTTCGTACCGGTGGCGTTGCGCCTTGCATAACCGTACCCCATCTATTATAGAAGCATGGTTTAAAGCATCGCTGATAAGCGCATCTTCTTCACCAAATAAAGGTTCAAAAACACCGCCGTTGGCATCAAAAGCTGCTGCATATAAAATGGTATCTTCTGTACCTAAAAAATCGGCTATCTTTTTTTCCAGCTCTTTGTGAATATCCTGTGTACCGCAAATAAAACGTACACTGCTCATACCAAAGCCATGAGAGTCTGTATACTTTTTAGCCGCCGCCGTAACTTTTGGGTGAGCCGAAAGACCCAGGTAATTGTTGGCACAAAAATTTAAAACCGTTTTGCCGTTTACAATTATTTCAGCTCCCTGGGGGCTGGTAATGATGCGTTCTTTTTTTGATAAACCTGCGCTTTCGATCTGGGAAAGCTCGGCAGCAATTCTTTGTACAAAATTCTGGTTCATGATAGTAATTTATTGATGGTACTATTGATATTTTAAGAATAAAATGACGTATCGATTTGTGAATAGTGAATGGTCGATGGTGAAATGTTGACCATTGACTATTGTCAATTAACACTAAAAAAAATTAAGCCCTGTTTTTTATATACCGTTTTATGGAATATTATTATAATTTAATCTCATAATGTAAAATGTAATAAAATTTTTACACTTAAGCAAAATTAAGCAAGCAGGTTATTATACCATCAGTTGCCTGAGAATAAGTATAACAATTTTATTTTATACTGTAACTTTTTGAGGTTCACATACGTCTAATCCCTCAAAAACAACCCTTTATGCCAATAAAAAAATCTGCCCTGCTTTTTATTGCACTTGCAGTAAGCTCTGTAAGTTTATTGGTATTTCCCTCCGCTAAAATAGTTCCTGTAGCCACATCGGCAAAATGTTGCAAACGGCTTAAAGAAACGGAGGTTTTTTCGCCCTGGAGTATCCTTTCACAATCGATTTTGCATACAAAAGCATAATTATTTTTATATTTTGTAACTTTTAACTTTGCAACACGTATTAGCAATAACAAAGCAACCAAATCAATTAACCAGGCACCAGCGCTTTATGACGGAGAGAGAGTATAATCAATGTGTAACCCAGTATGCAGATAATGTATACCGCTTTATCCTCAAAAACCTGGGGCATGAAGCAGACGCACAGGATGTGGTGCAGGGAGCCTTTGAAAAAATGTGGATCAACCGGCAGCAGGTGGATAATGACAGGTGCAAAAGTTATTTGTTTATGGTGGCTTACCACCAAATGATAGGTCATATAAGAAAAAATAAACGTATTACTCTAAAGGAAGAATTTAAGGAAGAAGCAAAAGTGAGTAACCGTCAGCAGCATGATGCGAAAAGGATTTTAAATGAAGCGTTGAATAAGCTCACTGATATTCAAAAAAGCCTGGTGATGCTAAAAGATTATGAAGGGTACAGTTACCGGGAAATTGGCGAAATTACCAATCTAAATGAAAGCCAGGTAAAAGTATATTTGCACCGGGCAAGATTAATATTAAGGGAATACCTGGTAAAACCGGAGAATGTAATTTAAACCGGGTTTTTGAAATGAATAAATACTGCTGAAAATTTTTTCAGCAACCAATAATAAACAATGAACATTAACCGACATAATTACGAATCGTTTTTTTTATTGTATGTAGACAATGAGTTGTCTGCACAGGAAAGAAATGCCGTGGAATTATTTGTAAAGGAAAATGCAGATTTAAAAGAAGAGTTGCACATGCTGCTACAAAGTATTGTGCAGGCAGATACTGTTGTTTTTAAGGGTAAGGACAATTTATTAAAACCAGAAATAGTTTCAGCAGAACTAGAGGAACAATTGTTATTGTATGTAGATAAAGAACTGGATGCAAAGCAACAAAAAGAGTTGCAACTGGTTTTAGCTGTTAATGAAGAAGCCGCTACAGAATTACAATTGCTGCAGCAAACAAAAATACTACCTGATAACAATATAATTTTTGTTGATAAGCAATTGTTATACAGAAAAGAACCAGTCCGTGTAATTGCTTTTGGATGGAGGAGGATAGCTGTGGCTGCGGTTATTATTGGTTTTGCCATTTGGGGTACGGCTTTATATTTCAACAGCAGCACTAAGATTACCGATAACCAAACAGCTGCAAATATTGATGTACAAAAGCCCAATGCAGCTAAAGATAAACCTGTTACTGCAAATGCAGCAGAAAAAATGCCGGCACCGGAAACAGCTATTACCACTACAACAGCGCCTGTTGTAAACGAAAACAGTATACAAAAAACAGTTAAGGCGTCAGTGAATGTTCAACAAAAAGCGCCTGTTGCAGAAAAAAGTAATGAGCTGGCAACACAACAAAAAATAAATTCAAATAATTTGCCTAAACCATATTTTGAAGAAAATAACAATGAACCCAGTAACAAAAACAACCCTGCTAACGTACTACCACAAACGCAGGATATTGGTAAAAATATTGTTCTTAATTTAGATAATGAAAAAAAGAATCATGCTGAAGAAACTAACAAGACCAATGTTTATACAGCTGCCTTTACTGATAACAATAATGAAAACAAAGAGCAAGGTTTTGCACTTTCAGATGATGAACCAAAAAAGAGCAAGCTTACAGGTTTACTTCGAAAAGCAAAACGTTTATTAGATCGTAACACACAAATGAAAACTGGCGGTAACATTAACTTAAAAGTTGCCAACGTAGAAATTGTCCTTCAATAAATTTAAAAAAAACAACATGAACAAGCTATTTACATTAATGGCACTGGCATTTGTATGCACAGCGGCTACAGCACAAACAGACAGTACAGCAAAACCAGATACAGTGAAACTGTCAGTAACAAAAAGCGATACAATCCGTGTTGGAAATATTGTAATTGTTACAAATGGTAAACATGACGATTCAAAATCAAACAATGTAAAGATTGAGCTTGGCAGGCACAACAATAAAAATATGTCGAATATTACCACCGACTGGTTTGTTTTTGATGTTGGTTTTCAAAACTATACCGATAATACCAATTATGCAGCTGCTACTGCAGGTCAATACCTGTTAAATGAACCCGGCACTACTTATCCATTAGGTAAAAACGATTTTAAACTGAAGCCCGGTAAAAGTATAAATGTAAATATCTGGTTTTTTATGCAACGGCTTAATCTTATACAACACCATTTAAATTTAATATACGGCCTGGGTATTGATTTTGATAATTACGTGTATAGTGCAGCACTTTCGTTTAAGCAGGCAGGTAATACACCTTATTCTGCAACTGAAACAATACCGCATCCTTATGTTATAAGAGATTCTATTACTTTCAAAAAAGACAAACTGGCTTCTAATTATGTAACAATACCGGTTATGTTCAATTATGCAAGCAATCCGGGTTATCGAAATAAGGGATTTAATGTGAGTGCGGGTGTCAGTATAGGTTATTTATACAATTCGAGGAATAAACAAAAAAGTTATCAAAGGGGTAACCTTAAAAATTTTGGAGACTACGGCATGCAACAATTTAAATTTTCCTATATAGCAGAAATTGGTTTGGGGCCTGTAAAATTATATGGTTCATATACCCCAGCTTCTATTTTTGAAACAGGATTAGATATGCGCAGTTATGTTATTGGGATACGCCTGGGATTTTTCTAATAACCAGTTTTACGTCATTTTATAAATGCCATCTTTTTAAGATGGCATTTATTGTATATAGATAATTATTTTTTTGTTAACATTATCCACATGTTAAAATAATTGTTTTGGTACGTCGTTTGACTATAGTTAGCAAATCAAATAGTTATATGCGCTTAAAAACTATTATTCCGTTTTTTATCCTATGTTCAGTCTTTTTGCTGATGGCTTTTGTTCCTGCCTGGAATAAAAAGAAAACAAGTCCAAAAAAAGCTAACCATACTGCAATTGTAAAAAAAACCATTATAGCTGATAGTGTTGAAAACCCCTATTATATAATTATTGATAAAAGTGATTACGAGTTAAAAGTATATGATGAAGATGGATGGTATGCTACTTACCCGGTAGTTTTTGGCGGCAAAGACCTTGGTGATAAAATGAAAGAAGGTGACAAAAAAACACCCAACGGAAGTTTTAAAGTGATCCTTAAAAAAATACACCCTAAATGGGGACCCGAATTATTATTAAATTACCCCAACAATGACAGCTATCAAAAATTTCAGGCACGCAAGCTAAAAGGACTGATTCCAAAAAATGCCAGAATTGGTGATGGCATTGCTATACATGCTACAAGGCCAGAAGAAGAATGGACAATAGATAATTTTTATAACTGGACCGATGGGTGTATTTCTGTGAAATATACCGAAATGAAAGACCTGTTTAGTTATATCCCCATTGGTACACCTGTTACCATACAGCCTTAAATTTTATTTTACTTTTTTACCACCAATTTTTTACTACAGAGTTACACTGGGTTTTTGTGGAAACCTTCCATAAATGCATCTTACTGAGACTTAGACAATCTTAAATGGACAGAAAAAAACGGAAAAAGATTTATTATATACCAGGCATCATCAGTTTAACGATACTTCCTTTTCTTTTTATCCATTTTGCAGACAAAGAACTGAAAGCAAATTCAATTGCAGTGATTCCGATTGTTCTGACTGACACCAATCTTCCAAAAAAATTTCCAGAAGTGTTTAAAGATTATAAAGAAACATTTCCGCCAAAACGTAATTACACAGACATAGTATTGACTGGTAATTTAAAAGACGACGGAATTAAGCTTGAATTTGCACAAATCAAAATTCGGAAAATACTTTCTGCCAATGACCCAATAAATGGTGTACATTTTCAATTTGGTAACAGTTCGCAATATTGGACGTTTGTAAAAGCGATTGACATCTTAAGGATTGAAGGCGCCAAAACTTATATGCTTCTTGACAAAGATTTATGGTTTTATCATTTTCCCCCCGACACAACAATCGTCAATTGGATTTGTGGGGCGACTTATAGTGACCTGGGTTATGAAAAACCAAAAGCCTCTGGCTGGGCAAAGGCAGCAAGTTTGACAATTATAATTTGTGAAAGTTCATGGCAAATCATTTTGACTTTTACTGCTTTTCTTCTTTCACTTTTCATCATAAGGCGACAGAAAAACGGCAGGTAACAATAGATGCACTGAATTTTTTATTTTTATTATTTGTGAAACTCTGTGCAAAACTCCGTGTCACTCTGTGGTTAATTTCTACTCTGTGGTATTTGTAATAAATAGTAAGCTCCCATCACCATAGCTTAAAAATCTAAAGTCATTATTTAAAGCATACTCATACATATTTCTCCAATTGCTGCCAATAGCTGCTGCAACCAGTAAAAGCAAGGTTGATTGTGGCTGATGGAAATTTGTAATGATGGCATTTACTATTTTAAAATGGTATCCAGGCGCAATTAATATCTGCGTTTTTGCAAATATGCTTTCGTAATTATTTTTCTGCATCCATTTTAATAATGACCCCAGTGCATCTGCTGCTAAAAAATTTGAAGAAGCCATTGGCTCTTCGTACACATCCCATTGATAAATGGTTAATTCTTCCATTGTGCTTTCAGGAAACAGGATTGTTTTTACGCCCATCCAATATAAAGTTTCCAAAGTGCGTAATGAAGTGGTACCAACGGCAGTAATATTTCCTATATTTTCAACTAGCTTTTTTATAAGATCCTTTGATACATCTATCCATTCTGCATGCATTTCATGATCCTTCATTATACCTGCCTTTACAGGTTTAAAAGTACCTGCGCCTACATGCAGCGTTACAAAACCGCTTTCGATATTTTTTTCTTTCAATGATGCAAATACGTTTTCTGTAAAATGCAGTCCGGCAGTTGGCGCTGCAACGGATCCATCAAATGCCGCGTAAATAGTTTGATATCTTTCTTTATCAGTATCCTGCAACGCTCTTTTTATATAAGGAGGTAAAGGAATATTGCCCATTTGGGCAATCACTTCAGCAAAACTTAATTGTGCAGGCTGCCACTCAAATTCAACCACATAAGCATCGGATAATTTTTCAATTAGGCTTACTTTTAATTGTATTGTTAACTGCTGATGGTTTAATTTTTTAAACAGCACTCCTTCTTTCCATTTACTGATTCCGCCAATCATACATTTCCAGCGCACCCTTTCTTTTTTATTCATGATAGTGCTATACTCGCTGATGGCTTCATAAGGTTCAAGGCAAAAAATTTCAATTATGCCTCCTGTTGGCTTTTGATATAATATTCTTGCAGGTATTACTTTGGTATTATTAAAAACCAGTAAACTTTTTTCAGGTAAATAAGCGGCTACATTTTGGTAAGTATCTTCGCTGATGGCATCGTTTTTATATACCAGCAACTTTGATGCATCTCTGTCTGGCAAAGGAAATACGGCAATTTTTTCTTCGGGTAAAGAATAGGTATAATCTGCAATGGAAATATTTTTAGGGTGCATGGGCACGTATTAATTGTTCAAAAAGCTTTGTATTTCTTTCATCCATTTATCATTTTCTTTTTTGCACAAAGACTCATGAGCAGCGGTTTCAAAAACCACTAATTTTTTAGGCGCCGTAATGTTCGCATAAATCAAATCAATTTCTGCCTTGGTTACCCGTGGATCATTTTTACCCCATTGAATCAAAACCGGGCAGGTAATTTTTTTTGCAAACTCTGACGGCTTCATGTTAAATATCCAAAAACCATTTTCTACACTTCCCCAAAAACCAATAAGCCTTGCCAATGGCTCAGGTGGCAGGTGCATCATTTTTATTCTTCCTTCTGCAGCCTGTAAAATAGACCCATAAGGCATTTCTAAAATAATTTTATTGGGATCTATTCCATAATCATTAATTGCTTTGGTAATGGTGGCGGCACCCATTGAAATACCCCAAAGCACTATGTTCTTTTCACCTTTATTCTTTATAAAATCATAGGCCAGCAATACATCTTCCGCTTCAAAATAACCAATGGTAGTGGTATTTCCGCCGCTGCTGCCATGTGCCCTGAAATCGATCAGGAATGTATTATAGCCCATCTTTCTAAATTCCTGCGATTCTAAAAAAATGGCCGATTTACTGCTCCCGTGTCCATGAAACATCACCACCGTTCCTTTGGCCACACTATCCGTTTTCAAATACCATCCCTGTAATTTTAAATTGTCTTTTGTGGTAAGGTAAACGGTCTCAAAACTTGAATCCGGCACTATAGTATTGACTTTTTTTGCTGCATTAATGCCAAACAATATTTCTTTGGTTATATCCAATCCACTTTTTTGTTGCTTCACCCTTATTTCATTGGCATCATAAAAATGGGTAAACTTATATGCATGAAATGCAGTGACAATATTGAGTAAAATAAAAAGGAAAATAAGGAGCTTAAATGTCCCCTTAAGAAATCGTTTCATAGTTTATAATTTGCCATTTTTAATTTCTTCCACCACATCCGGATCAAGCAAAGTACTGGTATCGCCCAGGTTGGCTGTTTCACCTTCTGCAATCTTTCTTAAAATGCGCCGCATTATTTTGCCACTTCTTGTTTTTGGCAGGCCGGATACAAATTGTATTTTATCTGGTTTGGCAATAGGGCCTATAATTTTTGAAACAGTGAGGCTGATATCTTTTCTTCTTAAATCTTCATCGCCATGATGACCGTTGTAAATTACATACGCATAAATGCCCTGTCCTTTTATATCATGCGGGTAACCAACCACCGCACTTTCCACCACGCCCGAGTGCATATTGATGGCATTTTCTACTTCCGCAGTTCCAATGCGGTGGCCGCTGATGTTTAAAACATCATCCACCCTGCCCGTGATGCGGTAATTGCCATCGCCGTCTTTTAAAGCACCATCCCCTGTAAAATATAACCCGGGATACGTAGCAAAATAATTGGTGCGGCAACGCTCATGATCTCCCCAGGTGGTTCTTAATATTCCCGGCCAGGGTGCCTTAATGCAAAGGTTGCCAGCCCCCTCCAAACCTCCCATGGAAGGGGAGGCTTTTGCGGACTCTGCTGCTGCATCGCTGCCTTCTACTATGTTGCCCTTATCATCTACCAGCACAGGCTGTACGCCGGGTAATGGCAGTGTAGCCCAGCTTGGTTTGGAAGGCGTAACACCAGCAATATTCGATATTAAAATACCACTGGTTTCTGTTTGCCACCAGGTATCAACAATGGGGCAATTTTTCTTCCCGATATTTTCGTCATACCAATGCCATGCTTCTTCATTGATAGGCTCGCCAACAGTACCCAGTACTTTTAAAGAAGACAGGTCTTTTCCCTTCAATGGTTCTTCGCCACAGCTCATCAAACTTCTGATGGCAGTTGGTGCTGTATAAATGCAATTCACTTTATGCTTGTCAACAATATCCCAAAAACGTCCAGCATCCGGCCAGGTAGGTATCCCTTCAAACATCAATGAAGTGGCCCCGGCACTCAATGGCCCGTAAATTATATAACTGTGCCCGGTAATCCAGCCAATATCAGCAGTACAAAAATGTACATCACCCTGCTGGTATTGAAATGCATTTACAAAAGTGTAGTTGGTCCATATCATATAACCCGCAATGGTATGCACCACACCTTTGGGTTTACCGGTACTGCCTGAAGTGTATAAAATAAACAGCGGATCTTCTGCATCCATTTCTGCCGCAGGAAAGGCCCCTCCTAAACCCTCCCCCGGGGGGAGGGTTTGAGCCCCTCCTACACCTTCTCCGCCGAAAGGTGGAAGGACTTTGCCGGCATCGGGCATGCTGTTGAGCTTTTGGCTTATTTTTTCAACAACAGTATCAATATTGTTCCGCACTTCTTCATTGGTAAACCGTATTTCAGTAAACCCTGATGCTAATAAAAATTTAGTTCTTGCCTTATCGTATTCCTGTTGCCCGGGTTTGGTATGGTATCCTCCATCCACTTCTATAGTGAGCATTTTTTTCAGGCAAACAAAATCAACAATAAATTCATCAATAATGTGCTGCCTCCTTATATGGTACCCTGTTTTATTTGCTCTTAAACTTTGCCACAAAATCTTCTCTTCTTCTGTTGGATTATCCTTTAACTGCTTGCTCAATTCATTAAATAGCTTATACGTTGAATTTCTTGAAGTCTCTCTGAGTTGATGCTCCTTCCCCCCAGGGGAAGGCCGGGAAGGGGCCGCTTCCAATTGTTGTTCTGCAAATTCCATTTCGTCTTCCCACCAAACATCCCTTCCTTTTATCATAGAAACAGGTGTTCTTGTTCTTGTATAAACAATTACTTTTTTAATTGTTTTGTTGCCGATCAGTGCATCATCAATTACCGCTTTTAAAGGAATGTCTTTTGCGCCACGATAAGCACCATCACAGGTAATAATAAATTCGGCCTGTGCATCATCAAGCCTGTCTGCAATGCTTTGTGCACTAAAGCCACCAAACACCACACTATGAATGGCACCAATTCTTGCACAGCCCAGCACTGCATATGCCAGCTCGGGTACCATGCCCATATAAATGCAAACACGGTCGCCTTTTTTTACGCCGTTATTAATCAGCATTTGTGCCACCTGGCAAACCCTTTTGTGCAAACGGGCATAGGTAACCACTCTTACTCTTTCTTCGGGATTATTGGGCTCCCAGATGATGGCAGGCTTATCGCCTAGTTTTTCAAGATGCCGGTCTATACAGTTTTCGGTGATATTCAGTTTACCGCCTTTAAACCATTCAACCTTAGGTTCTGTAAAATTCCAGTCCAATACCTTATCCCATTTTTTGCGCCATTGAAAATTTTCAGCAATGGTTCCCCAAAATTTATCCGGGTTGTCTACGCTTTCTTTATAAGCTGACTTATATTCTTCTAAAGACTTTATTTGATAGGAGTATGACATAAATAACAATCATTTTAATAAGCAAAATCAAATTTAAACCTTAGTAAATCAATTACACGAATTTTTAAACACGAATTACACGAATTATAAATTACTTTTTGTTATCATCGCTTTGTAAATTGCTTCCTGTATTTTGGAGCGTACATTCATTTTCAAAAGAAGGGTATTGTCTCCCTTTGGAGAAACCCTGTTGCTTAAAAATACATATACCAATTTTTTTTCAGGGTCTACCCATGTGCAGGTACCGGTAAAGCCGGTATGGCCAAAGCTAAGGGGTGATGCAGAAAGACAGGGATAAGGTTCCGGACGTGTTGCATTATCTTTCTCTGGTTTATCAAAGCCATAACCACGGCGGCTGATGCTGCTATGATATGCTGTAAAAAGATCTACTGTTTCTTTTTTGAAGTAACGTTTACCATTAAATTCCCCTTCATTTAACAGCATTTGCATAATAACCGCAATACCGTACGCATCACTGAATAAACCGGCATGGCCACTCACGCCACCAAACATCGCTGCACCCGGGTCATGGACATCTCCCTCAATCAATTGCAAGCGGAATTGCTTTTCATTTTCTGTTGGTGCTATCCTGTTTAGCGGCAAATATTCCCTGGGCATAAAACCTGTTGATGTTAAGCCCAATGGTGTATAAAATTCTTTTTTTGCAAATTCATTTAATGGCATACCGCTAAGCGCTTCTACTACTTTCCCCAAATAAATAAAATCATTATCGCTATACACATATTTATCAGGGGCAGTAAGCGGGCTTTGTAAAATGCGGTAGTACATAGTATCCCTCCAGTCGTTCCGCATAAATAAATTATCTGCCACCCTTATACTGAAAGAATCATTCTTTTGTTTGGAATAATATTTTACAAAGGGTACACCAGCAGCATCAATAGTTTCTTTGTAAAAAGGAATATAAGATACAAGCCCGGCCTGGTGCAATAAAATATTTTCAATTAAAAGGTTTTCTTTATTGGTGCCTCTTACTATTGGAAGGTAATCGCCCAGCTTTTTTTTAAGGTCAATTTTTCCTGCTTCATACAATTTCATTAAAGAAATGGTGGTAGCACAAATTTTAGTAACCGATGCCATATCATAAATCGATGCGGTTGTTACCGGTATTGAATTATCATATTGAAAATTACCAAAGGCTTTTTGGTAAGCAATTTTGCCGTCTCTTGCAACCAGTACAACGCAACCGGGTGTAGCGCCAAGGCTGATGGCATTATTGGCAATTGAATCAATACTGTTTAGCCGCACAATATCTAACCCAAGTTCTGCCGGGTTTACAGTAGGTAAAGCAGCAACGGTAGTATTGATGCCACTGCCAAAAGGGTAAGCATCACATACTGATACCGGTAGTTTTCCTTTGGCTGCAATTTTTCCCTCCAAAAAATCAACTGCTGCATTTTGAGTATATTCATCATCTTCGTAACAAGCCACTATATTTTTAGCCGTACAAAAATTTTTGATGGCATAAGGATTACCAAAAACAAAACTGATACAGTTGGTTTGTTGTTGTAACTGTGTTGCCAGCTCAATGGCGGAAGCACTGAAACCAAAATTATTGGCAGGCCTGCGGCTGTAATTATGAATGCCGATAACCACATTTTTATACCTGGTTTTTAATAATGCAACCAATGATGCAATCTTTGATGAATCCTGGTTATAATCAAAAAAGTAAACGGGTGCATTAAAATCAAGACGCATTCTTTTAGCAAAAGCATTATCGCTGTTGATACCAATACCAACATAGGCAATATCGGTATTTGGCTTTTTAATATCAGTCACTAACGGAAAAAAATCATCGCTTATTTTATTTAATAAAGTGATGGTGTTTTCTGCCACCAGCTTTTTCATAGCCGGAACTTCCTTGTTTAAATCAATCGTAATATTAGCGGTATTAATGGGCACAAAATGGTTGACTCCATATATATATTTGGCTATTAAAACCCTTTTACAATGGAACTCGATATCCTGCCAGCTTAATTCTTTATTATCGATAGCAGCTTTTATTTTTTGTATGGTTGAATCAACATTGCCGGGTAAACAAAGCATATCATTTCCTGCTATAAGCGATTGTACAGAAGCTTCGCCACCGGGGAAATATTTTTGCACACCCTGCATTTCCAGAGCATCAGTAAAAGTTAATCCCTGGAAACCTATTGTTGTACGCATTAAACCGCTTACGTTTTTATGGGAAATAGATGATGCTATATTTGGCGTACTGTCAATAGCCGGAATAAATAAATGAGCCATCATTACACTGCTAATACCTGCTTTAAATATTTCTTTAAAAGGATAAAGTTCAAGCGAATCTAATTGTGCCATTGATTTATTAATTACCGGAAGGTCCAAATGAGAATCTACCGCCACATCGCCATGCCCCGGAAAATGTTTGGCGCAGGCCATTACGCCAACATCCTGCATGCCCTGCATATACTTTATTCCATACAATGCTACTTTGTATTTGTCTTCACCAAAACTACGGTCATTAATTACCGGGTTATTGGGATTGTTATTGATATCTACTACCGGCGCATAGTTAACATTAATTCCTAGACGTTTACATTGCCCACCCACTATTTTGCCATATTGATAAATAATGGAAGCATCCTGCATGGCGCCCAGCATCATTTGATGGGGCAGTGCAGTTACGCTATCAAACAACCGCATACCTATTCCCCATTCTGCATCAATACAGGTTATAAGGGGTGTTTGTGCCAAGCCCTGCAGGTAATTAATAATGGTGGCCAATTGTACAGGATTACCCTGGAAAGGACAGATACCGCCCACATTGTATTTTCTTATTGCTTCGGCAACTTCCTTGTCGTAATAAATAGGAGTCTTGGTTTTAGAGTCGTAAGCAGACAGGCGCAATACCATCAGCTGGGCAATGCGCTGGTCTGGTGAAAGGCTGTTAAACACACTATCTGTCCATTGCTGTGCAGGTTTTTGCCGGTTTAAACTGCTTTGTGCTTTTGCTATCAAAAACCCCAATTGCAAAATAGAAAATAAAAAAAAAGCTCTTATCATAAGTAAAAATATACAACACAAATTAAGTACATTTCAATAGAGATGAGTTCAGAAAATATTTTTTAACTTTACATCATGTCAATTGCTGAAAAATATCGTCCATATTATACTTATGAAGATTATTGCCAATGGGAAGGCCGTTGGGAATTAATTGGAGGCATGCCTTATGCCATGAGTCCGGCACCAGTACCAGCACATCAAAGTGCAAGTGTATTGCTAAGTTTTGAATTTGTAAAAGCACTTAAGAGTTGTAAAAATTGCAAATTATTTCAGCCATTAGATTGGAAGATAAAAGAAGATACCATTGTACAGCCTGATTTATTGATTGTTTGCGATAAAATTGAAAAAAAATTCCTCGATTTCCCCCCTGTATTAGTGTTGGAAATATTATCCGCTGCTACTGCTTCCAAAGACCGGGGCGAAAAAATGGAGCTCTATCATTCACAAAAAGTAAAATACTACCTGATTGTTTGATACACAGTTTAAGAAATTAGAAATATATGAATTTAACCAGGCTCAATACGAACCTGTATCAGTTAACCCGGAAACATACCATTTTATAATACTCGATAATTGTACCATCGATGTTAACCTCTTAGATATTTGGGATTAAACCATCTATTATCTACGTAATTTTACAAAAAATAAAGGAGAAATTTTGCCCGACATCATTCAATTATTACCAGATAATATTGCCAATCAAATTGCAGCAGGTGAGGTAATTCAGCGGCCGGCCAGTGCTGTAAAAGAATTATTGGAAAATGCAGTAGATGCAGGCGCCACCGAAATTAAACTGATTGTAAATGATGCAGGCAAGGCCCTGGTACAAGTAATTGATAATGGCAAAGGCATGAGCGAAACAGATGCCCGGATGAGTTTTGAAAGACATGCCACTTCTAAAATTAAAAATATCGATGACCTGTTTCATATTAAAACCATGGGGTTTAGGGGAGAAGCGCTGGCAAGTATTGCTGCTGTGGCACAGGTAGAACTAAAGTCGAAGAAAGTAGAAGATACTACCGGTACCTATATTGAAATTGATAACAGCCTGGTAAAAAAGCAGGAACCTGTTGCCATGCAGCAGGGCACCAGTATTGCCATGAAAAATTTGTTTTTTAATGTCCCTGCCAGAAGAAATTTTTTAAAAAGCAACCCCTCCGAATTGCGGCATATTGTGGATGAGTTTACCAGGGTAGCCATGGCTTTTCCGGATGTTTTCTTTTCGCTGACCAGCAATGGCCAGCAGGTTTTTCATTTAGAAAAGGGTACTTTAAAACAACGCATCGTACAGATATTGGGTAATAATTACAATGCCAAACTGGTAAGTGTGCAGGAGCAAAGTAATTATATGAATATTTATGGTTTTGTAGGCAAACCCGACACTGCTAAAAAAACCAGGGGCGACCAATACTTTTTTGTAAACAACCGGTTTATTAAAAGCGCTTACCTGAACCATGCGATAATGGGTGCTTTTGCAGAAATGATTGCAAAAGACAGTTTTCCGATGTATACTTTATTTATTGAGTTGGACCCGTCGCAGATTGATATCAATGTACACCCCACCAAGCAGGAAATAAAATTTGAGGACGAAAAAATTGTGTACGCTTTTGTTCAAAGTGCAGTTAAACATTCGTTGGCACAATTCAGCATTTCGCCCACATTAGATTTTGAATTAGATGCATCTATTCAGCATTCAGATGCAGTCAGCAAACCATTTACAGAAGAAAGAAAATCAGCAGCCACTTTCTCTTCTTTATACAACACTTTCACCAAAAAAAACCAGGCTCACTTTATTGAAAATAAAAGTGAACTGAAACATTGGAAAGACTTATATGAACCTGCAAAAAACGAATCTGGATTTTTAGGTTCAACAACCGAACCCGTTATAGAAGATCAAATAACGATTAACCGTGAGCAGGAGTTTATAAGCCTGCGGGCTTTTGCAACTCAGCCTGCAATGGCAATGGAAAACCTGGTACAGCTGCACAATACTTATATTGTTTTACAAAATGATACAGGGTTTATATTAATTCATCAGCAAAATGCACATGAACGTATTTTGTATGAGCGTTTTGTAAAAGCAATTGATGGTAAACCAATCGCCATACAACAAAGTTTATTTCCAATAACCATTGAATTAGCTGCCATGGATACGGTGATTGTAAATGAGCTATTACCAGAACTGCATTTACTGGGGTATCATTTGGAACCCTTTGGCAATAATACTTTTGTTATACAGGGTACACCGGCAGATATAGCCGTTGGCAATGAAAAAACAGCCATTGAAAAAATGCTGGAACAATTTAAACATTTTAGTACCGATTTAAAATACAATAAAAGAGAAAAATTACTTCGTTCACTCGCCTGGCAACAGGCCATTAAAGCGGGCACATCACTTAAACAAAAAGAAATGAAAATATTGGCAGAAGATTTATTCGCCTGTAATACACCTAATATTAACCCTAATGGCAAACCAACTTATACGGTATTTAAAAAGAATGAGTTGGATAAAATGTTTGGAAGATAAAAATCTCTTAACGAGATTAATACAAGCAAACAAATGCCGGATAAGTTAGCGGACGTATTTAAAATATGCGAAGCTTTAATAGACCTCTTGCATTAAAGGCAATTCACATCTGTGGAGAATTAAGATTTGCGATTGATAGTTGAAATGTTGAATATTCAGGATGCAATGGAAAAATTTATCTTCAAAAATTTCCGGCAGCCAATTTAAACGGCTTACCGGTGTAAAACGAAACACATTTGAGAAGATGTGCTTCATAGTAAGAACAGTAAAACAACAGCGTCGTAAACATCCCAACCGTGGTAAAGAACCCTCATTAATTGTAGAAGACCAGTTATTAATGATGCTGATGTACAACAGGGAGTATCGGACTTATATGCACATAGCAGCAGATTACGGTATCAGTGAATCACAATGCTGGCGGATAATAGATGACCTGCAGAACATACTGATTCAAAGCAAGGCCTTCAGCCTGCCAGGCAAAAAAGCACTTATCAAGTCAAACATACAATGGTCTGTAGTATAGATTGATGTGGGAGAAAGCCCAGTGGAACGGCCTAAAAAAAACAACGCAGGTATTATTCCGGCAAAAAGAAAAGGCATACCTGTAAAACACAATTAGTGGTGGGCAAAGACGGCAGGATTATTTGTATCAGGACAGAAAAGGGCCGCAAACATGATTTTCGGGTTTTTAAACAAAGTAAAGTACATATACATCCTGATATACTTGCCCAAACAGATTCTGGCTATCAGGGTATTGGCAAATATCACAGCAACAGTGAACTGCCATACAAACACAGTAAGAAAAAATCTTTGACCGAACAACAAAAGAAACACAATCATGAAGTATCAAGCAGCAGGGTGCAGGTAGAGCATGTCATACGTTCATTAAAAATATTCAGAATACTGGCAGAAAGATATAGGAATAGAAGATGCAGGTTTGGGCTAAGGGTAAACCTGTTTGCAGGTATTTATAATTATGAACTAAATTAGTTTTTTGATTAATACAAGAGGTCTAATGTTGTTTTCAGCCATTAATTTTAATGGTGGCACAAAACTACTTTACCATAACATGCAAAAGTAAACAAGTCGTTAATGATGATTATTTTAATACCACTAAAAATAGAACTAATGAATGCTTCAATTTAATTCAAAGTATTTAGTACTTTCATCATCTTAAAAACCACTATGTCATTTATTGTTGAAACTAAAACCGAAAATGGTTTTGATAAGGTAGTATTGAAAGATACAGCTACGGAAACATTTGTTGAAATTATTCCGGCCTGCGGGGCTATTTTACATGCTTTTGGTGTTTTGCATAATGGCCATTTTATAAATGTAATTGAACAGTATGCGGATGCGGATGATTTTGCTTTGAATGTAGCATCAAAGGGTTTTAAAAGCTGCAAACTATCGCCTTTTGCCTGCCGGTTAAAAAATGCAACCTATCATTTTGGCGAAATGCAATATACCGTTACTAAATTTTTAATGGGAGAAAGTGCAATACACGGTTTATTGTATGATTCGGTGTTTACGGTAAAACAGCAGGAAGTAAATGATGCAAAGGCCAGTGTAGTATTGGCTTTTGCTTATAAAGGTACCGAAGCAGGATATCCTTTTTATTTTGACTGTAATATAACATACACTTTAGAAAAAGAAAATACCCTTCACATTAGTACCGGCATTATCAACAAAGATGAAGGATTGATTCCCATGCAGGATGGCTGGCACCCATATTTTACACTCGGTGGAAAAATAGATGATCTGCAATTGGAATTTCAAAGCAAAGAAAAAATAATTTTTGACGATGGACTGGTACCTACTGGTGAAAAAGTTCCATACCATGAATTTGATTCTTTACAAAAACTTGGGGATACATTTTTGGATAATTGTTTTTCATTGAACTTTGCAGAGTGTCAGCCATTGTGTGTTTTAAGAAACCCGCTACAACAATTGCAACTGGAAATTTATCCTGACAAAACCTATCCCTTCTTGCAAATTTATACACCGTCCCATCGAAACAGTATTGCAATAGAAAATTTAAGCGCCATCCCGGATGCCTTTAATAATGGAATAGGTTTAATAACTTTGGCTCCTGGAACAAATACAACTTTTACCACCACCTATAAAATAACTTCCTTAAATTAACTGATGAATTCAACTGCTGATGCTGTTTTAAAAAGCTTTACCGAAAGTTTTTCATCTCAACCAAAAATATACTTTTCACCTGGCCGCATAAATTTAATTGGTGAGCATGTAGATTACAATGATGGTTTTGTAATGCCTGCCGCCATTAACAAAGGCGTATATTATGCCATTGCAGAAAACGAAAGCAATGAAATTCATTTTCACGCAATGGATTTTAATGAATGGCTTTCTGTTGGTATTAGTCATTTTAAAAGAATGAACGGTTGGAAAAACTACGTGCTAAGTGTAATAAATGAATTTTTATTATTGGGTTGTAAAATAAGAGGTTTTAATTGTGTATTTGCAGGTGATATTCCCCGTGGTTCAGGAATGAGTTCATCAGCCGCGGTAGAGGGCGGGCTGGCTTTTGCATTAAATGAAATATTGCATACTGGATTAAACAGGGTAGAGCTTGCATTGCTTTGTCAAAGAGCAGAGCATAATTTCCCCAATGTAAATTGTGGTATAATGGACCAGTTTGCCAATATGATGGGAAAGCAGGAGCAGGTTTTGTTGTTGGATTGCAGGAGTATGCAACATCAATATCTTCCTTTGCACATGAAGGGCCATAAAATTGTTTTACTCAACTCTAATGTTCAACATACATTGGTATCCGGAGAATATAATATTCGCAGACAACGTTGCGAAGAAGGACTAAGCATATTAAAAAGCCGGTTAAACATTCAGTCTTTTAGAGACATAACAAGAGTAGAAGATTTACAGGTTTACAAGAGCAATATGCCTGAGAAAGTATATAATTGTTGCCTGTATGTAATTGAAGAAATTGCCCGAGCCAAAAAAGCTGCAGTGCATTTGCAAGAAGACAATTTAATTGCTTTTGGAAAATTGATGAATGCAACACATGAAGGGCTAAGTAAGTTATACGAAGTAAGTTGTAAAGAATTGGATTTTTTAGTTACCCTGGCCGGCAAAAATAGTAATGTAATTGGCTCAAGGCTTATGGGCGGTGGTTTTGGTGGCTGTACCATTAATCTAGTAGCAGTCGAAGGAATTGATCAATTTATTAAAGAAACCAGCAAGGCATATCAGCAACATTTTAATATCATTCCTGAAGCCTATATTGTTGAAACTGCAGATGGCACCAAAGAGATAACGATTACACCTTAATGTAAATTTTTCTTTTATCCAGTATCCACGCAAAAAACCACATCATTGAAATAAAACAAAGCGCATAAATAAGCGATCCAAATCTTGGTTCTGCCGGTAAAATAGGTTTACATATATTTTCATAAAACCAATTAAAGGGAGTTAAATAAATTGGTTTTCCTTCTGCATCCAAACCTCCGGGTATTCTTACTAAAGCCAATAACCTGGGAAAAACGCCGCTTAGTACAAAAATGAACAATGCATTTTTGCCAAACACATCAAAAAAGTGGCTCCACCTGCCTTTCCAGCTTTTAAACTCAATCACATAAATCATTACCCCTAAAATAAGCAATGCCAGCCCTGTAGTATAAACGGCATAACTGCTTGTCCATATTTTTTTGTTAATCGGGAAAACCATATCCCAGCAATACCCTGTAAATATTAAAACACAGCCGGCAACAAACAACCCGTTTATCATTTCAGCAGTTTTTCCTTTTTGGATAATATAACTGCCGGCAAGGTACCCAAAGATAACCTGTACAATAGCAGCAGGAATGCTCATCAATCCTTCAGGGTCAAATGATAGTCCTTCCCCTTTATAGATATGTGCTTCTCCCACCATTGCAAGATCTATTTTTGTTCCAAACCAACCCGCCAGGCTATAAGGGTCTATCGGATTGGCCAACACACAAATAAACCAATAGGACAATAATAAAAATGCACTTATTACAAAAGCACCACGCTGTTTAAAATAATGTGCAATTACGGATGCAAAAAAATAACAAAGCGCAACGCGTTGCAATACACCAAATATGCGTACACCTGAAGCCTTTCCCTCTCCATTTATAAAGGTCCACGGCTTAGCTGTTAATACATCGTTTTGCCATTTAATAAAGGGAGACCAATTTAAAAACAACCCAATCAACAAAATCAATACAGTTCGTTTTATGATTTTTTTCCAGAAAATATTTTCTCCGGCTGCTTCCAGCTTTGGTAATACAAAAGCCATTGCATTACCTACAGCAAATAAAAAAAAAGGAAACACCAAATCAGTTGGTGTAAGGCCATGCCATGGAGCATGTTCCAGCGGAGTGTAAATATGATCCCAGCTACCGGGATTATTAACCAATATCATCAGTGCTACGGTAGCACCACGAAATACATCCAATGAATAGAAGCGCTGGTTCATAGCAGGCAATTTTAATTTATTACACTAATTGTAAAAGCAGATTACACGAATTATAAATTATACGATGGCATTTATCAATTAGAGTAATTAGTAATAATTCGTGTAATAAAAAATGATCAACAATTAAATTTTCTCACTCAATTCAAGCCACCTCATTTCTTTTTCATCTAATAATTTTACAATAGTGCCAATACGCTCTGCAGCCTTTTGTAATTCATCAAATCCCGGGTTGCCTTCATTCATCTTCATTTCCAATGTGGCTTTTTCTTTTTGAAGTTCCGGCATTTCTTTATCTAACAGGTCTAATTCTCTTTTCTCTTTAAATGAAAGCCCCCTCCTAATCTCCCCCAAGGTGGGAGGAATAATAGCTTCAGGCTTTTGAGGCTGATTCATAATTTGCCTTTCATCAGTTAAACTTCCGTTCGCAATAGCTTCCCTGTATTGCGAGTAGTTTCCGGGATAATCCCTGATTACGGCATTACCTTCAAATGCAAATAAATGATCCACCATCCTGTCCATAAAATAACGGTCATGGCTAACAATAAGAATACAGCCGGGGTACTCCATTAAAAATTCTTCCAAAGTCCTCAACGTTTGCAAATCAAGATCATTGGTTGGTTCATCCAGCACTAAAAAATTAGGGTTTAAAAACAATACGCTCATTAAATGCAATCTGCGTTTTTCGCCACCACTTAATTTGCTTAATGGTGTAAATTGCTGTTCTGCAGAAAAACCGAATTTTTCCATAAACTGGCTGGCGCTTATCTTGGTTCCGTCATTTAATGGAAAAAATTCAGCCATTGATTTTACATATTCAATAGCTCTTTTATCTTCTTTATACACCAAACCATCCTGGCTAAAATTTCCAAACACTACAGTATCTCCATGATTTATTTTGCCGCTATCAGGTTTTTCCAACTGCAGTGCTATTTTTAAAAAGGTAGATTTGCCAACACCGTTTTTGCCCACTACTCCAATACGTTCCCCCCTTTTAAAAGTATAATCAAAGCCCTTCATAATTTGAAGATTGCCATAGCTTTTGTGCACCTTTATCAGTTCTAAAATTTTACCTCCCAACCGGGTCATCTTTACCTGCAGGCTAACTTCTTCTACATCTTTTTTTAATTTCACCCTGTCTTCCACTTCTGTAAATGCATCCTGCCGGCTTTTACTTTTGGTGGTACGGGCTTTGGGCTGCTTGCGCATCCATTCCAGTTCTTTTCTAAAAATATTTTTATCCTTCTGCAATTCACTTTGCTGCACTTCCAGCCGCAGGCTTTTTTGCTCTAAAAAATTATCATAATCACCTTTATAAACATATACTTTCTCTTCATCTATTTCAATAATTTCATTACACACAGCATCTAAAAAATAGCGGTCGTGCGTAACCATCAGTAAGGTAACTTTTGCTGCTGCAAGATAATCCTCCAGCCACTCAATCATTTCCACATCAAGGTGATTGGTTGGTTCATCTAAAATTAGCAGGCAACGCCCTTCATGGAGATCAGCTTCAATTAATGCCTGTGCCAGGGCTACTCTTTTCTTTTGTCCACCACTTAAATTACCCACTTTTTCATTAAGGTGATGAAGATTAAGTTTACCGAGTATTTGCTTTAGATCACTTTCAAAACTCCAGGCATTCAGGTCATCGAGCTTGGCCATTAATTCACCTAATTTATCAATATCTTCCAGGCCTTCTTCCAAAAACTGCTCGTATTCCTTTACCACTTTTACTACCGGGTTGTCCAGGCGCAACACATTATCCCAAATAGTTTTGTTACCATCAAAATCATTGTCCTGTTGTAACATTACCACTTTTATATCTTTATGTACCCACACTGTTCCGCTATCGGGTGTATCGAGGCCGGTAATAATTTTTAAAAGAGTGCTTTTACCACTGCCATTACGGGCAACCAAAGCAATTTTATCTCCTTCCTCTACATTTAAAGTGATATTCTTAAAAAGGGTCCTTATCCCGAAAGATTTACTGATATTTTCTATTGAAGCATAATGCATGGCGGCAAAGGTAACGGAGGAATTACTAATTCAGCTATTCACATAAATAATGTGTTTATCGTTTCACAAATATTGTAAATGTTAAACCTATATATATAAATTGACATAAATATTTTAAAACAATTTTATTACAAATAGAATTTGCTTAACAGATCCTGATATTGTTTTATAATGATGGGTAAGTCAAAAAAATTTGCTCTTGCTATACCGGCTTCAGTGTATTGAATGCGTAATGCTTCATCATCCATCATTATTAACATGGCGTTTGCTAATGCTTCTGCATCATTTACTGGCACAAGCAATCCGTAATCGCTTTTTTCAACTCCATTGGTTTGATTATTCTGTAAAAAAGTGCCGGATAATAATTCCCTTGGGCCTGTAGGACAATCAGTACTAATAACAGGTGTACCACATGCAAGTGCCTCTAATAACGCATTAGGGAAACCTTCAGCATCGGATGTTAATAAATGACATTGCGACCTGGCAACATATTTTACTACGTTTTGGCGGTACCCTAAAAAAACTATTTTATCGCTGATATCAAATTTTTTTGCCTGAGCTTTTATATATTCCTCTTGCGGACCCTGGCCTATTAATAAAACTTTAAAGTTCCGGTGTTTGATTTTGGCTACTGCCGCCAGTACCAATACGTGGTTCTTTCCTCTTTCAATTCTTGCCACATGCGAAAAGGTAAAATTATCAAAAGCAAAATCTTCAACGGGTTCGCACATATCTTTTTGCTGTACTGCGATATTAACCGGATTGTGGATTACAGTAAACTCATTTGTAAGTTGAAAGTTTTTTGTAAGATCATTTTTAATTCCGGTAGAATTGGGAACTATAACATTTGCAAACGGGTATAAGTTTTTTACTAAAAATCTACCTGCTTTACCCGCAAAAGTAGCCGGGTCATAGGCTGAAGAAGTATGCGATCTTTCGCTGATTAAAATAATACCTTCCCATTTTAATATGCGTAAAAAACAATTGATATAATTAGACCTGTTTAAAGCAGAAAAACATATCTGAATATCATTTTTCTGTAAATATTTTTTTAAACGCCAGGTAAGTACCGGAATTTTCAAGATGTCTTTCGCCCTTTTTCTTATTGCGAGGTTAGAGTTGTCGATTATTTTGATAGTAATATCATTCACTGGTAATTCAAACTCGATGGTATTATTCAGCAATATCAGGTGAATGTAAAATTCTTTATAAAACGAATTGATGAGTTGTGCTACAACTTTTTCGGCTCCAGCCACTTCTAAAGCATTTATTAAAATGGCTAGTTTCTTTTTTTGCATTATTTAGATAATAATTTTTTATAAAATTAATAAAAGAGGTGTATTAATATTTCAATTAATAGCTTCTTCTATTAAACGATACATTTTAGGGTAAATAATTTTTACTAAAAAACTAATTTTCTTATAGTTTTTATACATTGTAAAAATCATAAAACGTTTGGGGTTTTTAAAAATATTTAATGAACGTGCACAAGGGCACCGTCTCCAAGTGGATGCGCGACTTCGAGGCGCGCGGCCTCGTGCGGCGGCAACGTTCGGGCCACTGTAAATCGGTTGCCCCGCTTCGCGC
>JANYGZ010000062.1 GCA_025362235.1 Ferruginibacter sp.
GTAGTAAACAAACCTTATAAAAAGGCATTTAAAAAAATTATTAAAAATGGATTCAATGGAAAGCCAGGGGTAATTGAATATGAAATAACAGGTTATAAAGGATCTGTTCGCTGGTTTGATACACATGCTGTTCCGTTGAAAAATCAAGAAGGAAAAATAGTTTCGCTTTTATGTGTTACCAGGGATATGACTAAGAGCAAAAAAGCCCAGGAAGAGATTAATAAAACGGCTGAGCAATTACGCCAGTTAACGGCCCATCTGCAAGGTATACGGGAAGAAGAACGCAAAAGGATTGGCCGTGAAATACATGATGAACTGGGGCAGCAGTTAACAGCAATAAAAATGGACGTAGTTTGGATTGATAAAAAAATACCCGAAGAGGCAGCCCCATTAAAAAATAAGCTAAAAAATATTATCGGTTTGCTAGATGGAAGCAATCAATCGATAAGAAGAATATTAAGCGAATTAAGGCCGGTTATTTTAGACGACCATGGATTACTGGAAGCAATGGAATGGCTGGGCACTCAATTTACTGCCAACACAGGTATACCTGTAAAATTTAGCTGTTCCGAAACTGAAATTAAATCGTCAGAACAAATCACTACCTGCGTTTTCAGGGTGTACCAGGAGGCATTTACCAATATTACCAGGCATGCCTGCGCAAAATTGGTTGCTACTTCTTTAAGTATCGAAGACGAAACCATTATAGTTACTGTTAAAGATGATGGAAAAGGCTTTGATATTGAATCTGTACAAAACAAAAAATCATTTGGTATTTTTGGTATGAAGGAAAGAGTACTTTCATTAGGAGGAAAATTCGAACTGATTTCGTCGCCGGGAAAAGGAACAAAAATTATTATGATATTACCATACACCAGTTAAAACAGCCCGCATTCTAATAACAAAAATGAAAAGAATACTTTTAGCCGATGACCATAGTATTATCCGTTTAGGGCTTATACAGATTCTTAAGGACGAATACCCATTTGTAGAAGTAAAAGAAGTTGGTGATGGCGAAACCCTTATAAATGAAGTAATGAATCATCATTGGGATTTGGTAATATCCGATCTTGATATGCCTGGTACAAGCGGGCTTGAAGCTTTAGAAAAAATCAGGTTGATAAAACCCACATTGCCGGTATTGATATTAAGTATTTACCCCGAAGAGCTATATGCAATAAGGGTTTTAAAAGCCGGAGCCGTTGGCTATATGAATAAAAATGCTGCACCCTATGATTTAATTAAAGCTTTGCAAAGGATTTTTTCAGGCAAAAAATATATAACTCCTGAAATCGCAGAAAAATTATTGAATCACATTGACTCAGATAAAAAGCCGCATGAATTGCTTACCAACAGGGAATTTGAAATTTTTAAACTGCTTGCCTTTGGTAAATCCTTAACCCAAATTGCTGATATGCTTTCACTGGCTTTAACTACTATCAGTACGCATCGTAGCAGGATAATGGCAAAACTAAACGTATCTACCAACTCCGATCTTACTCGCTATGCAATTGCACACAATATAATTGCAGATGTGTAGGGTTCTATTGCCCCAATTGTTAATAATCCGCCGTTTACCACCCTTTAAGAATCATTCAGAAATCGCAATAAGCACATTTATTCTACAGTTGTAGTATAACTACTACTAATTAATTGTAGTTAACTCTACTCAATCAAGGCTGCTTCTACTAAATTTTACAATTTAATAATATCAGTTCTTTGTGTAAAGCAATATCAATGGGAAAAATTGTTGTTCTTGTTGTTGATAGTTCGGTATTTATAATTGAAAGGTGGCAAAATATACTCTCCGAAACCCAAAATATTAAAACTGTTTATGGGGCGGTGGCTTATAAAGATGCATCAGTACTTTTTAAAGAAATAAAGCCAAATGTGGTATTGCTGGATGGGGGGTTGCCAGGTAGTTCGTCTATAGACTTATTAAAGGAATTTAAGGCAACAAATGAAAATACCACGGTAATAATTCTGTCTAATAGTATAGATACACATGTAGAGGAAAAATGTAAATCATTGGGCGCTGATTTCTTTTTTGACAAATACCAGGACTTTGAAAAAATACCAGCTTTTATTACAGCGAATGCCTTTATTAATAATTAGCTGACAAAATATTAATCCAAAAGAAAAACCACGATAGAAAGCACAAACAGTAAAAATTAAAATTGCCATGGTACCAGGCAAGATGTTTTGCCGTTTGTGCTTTTTTCATTATAGCACTTTCCTTGTCAATAAGGCTCCTCGATTAATTGTTACTAATAATCAAAAAAAAGTTATTGTCCACTTCCCGCTACTATTAAAAATCGAAAATCCATACCTTAAGTAATATCAATTCTGCTGTATAAATTTTTGTTTAGCATCAAAATCCTGCCGAGGTTTAAATGATTTGAAATTATAATTCCCATTACAAATTTTGTATATTAAAAAAACTATTGGAACTTCCAGGCAACTATTGCATCAGTATAGACGATTTATTTATTTAGCAACGCAAAACTGGCATTATTATCAGCATGTAAAGGCGTATATTTTTATTAAGGAAGGGTAGCTGCCAGGTTACAATATTCCGGACTACATAATCTACCAAAAGCATTGTAAACAGTATGAGGGCTTCTATATTTTTTCTCTTTATTTTGTTCATTGTCTCCTGTAAAAAGGAAGATAATGTTATTGTTAAACCACAAATACCCGCAATTGTTGGTAAGACATATAGCGCCATGGAATTGACAGGGTTTAAACAACTTGTATTTAATGCTCCTGGTGGCGATGGTGCGAGTGTAAGAAAATGGAGGTCTAAAGAAATATTGGTATATATGGTAGATACGTCTTTTACTTATATCAATAATGAACTGGATTCCATAATAAGGGATTTTAATTTACTCACTTCGCCGGAGTTGTTGCTAAAAAGAACAACTGATAAATCAGCAGCAACACTGTTAATTTATTTAACTGATAAAAGAACTTTTTTTGAAGCACAACCCGTGGCCTTTGCATCATATCAAACATTATCAAGGATAGGATTTACATATGCTTTTTGGGGAGGTGATAAAAAAATTGACAGTGCTGTAATTTTTAATGATATTACACGGCCGGATAACAATACAGAACTTGCCAACCGTTATGTAATGCGTCATGAGATGATGCACGCACTTGGTTTTTTTGGACATGTAAAACTTACTGAATTTGACGACAGTTGCCTTTACGATGTTTTTAATTTTGTAACTGTATATAGTTCTTTCGACAAAAGAATGATTACACTTTTGTATAATCCTGCAATAACAGCCGGCATGAGAGAAATAGAACTAAATAATGCCCTGATAAACTTATAAATTAGTAAAATGGATAAAATAAATATTAATGAAAAACTATCACTTTTTAACGACTATTTTAACCCACGGATTGTTGCAGAGTTAAACGGGCAACATGTTAAACTGGTAAAATTTCAGGGCGAATTTGTTTGGCATAAACATGAGCATGAAGACGAAATGTTTTTGGTGCTAAAGGGACAATTTAAAATGGAGTTCCGGGATAAAACTGTAGAAATTAAAGAGAATGAATTTTTAGTTGTACCAAGAAATGTTGAACACAGGCCCGTAGCAGAAAATGAAGTAGCCATTATGTTATTTGAACCTGCTACTACTTTAAATACAGGCGATACAAAAGGGGAGTTGACAAGAGAAATTTTAGAAAAAATATAAACTATTTCGTGTACACACATTCAGGTTATTAGTTATGTTGAAGTCAATAACAAATGGTTATTTACTGTAACGATATAGATTTTTTTTCTTTCCTGCTGTTATTCATCATGCGCTTACGGTGCTGAAGCCCCCAGTCACTCATTTCTATAATAACCTTGTTAAGCGTTTCGCTGTATTTGGTAAGATTGTATTCTACCGTTACCGGTGAAGTAGCATATACCGTTCTTGTAACAAATTCATTCAGCTCCAGTTCCTTTAATTCTTTTGATAAAATTTTTGGGGTAATATCCTGCAGTTGACGCTGCAGGTCTTTAAACCGGCTGGGGCCGCTTTTAAGCGCAATAATAATAGGCAATTTCCATTTGCCGCTTAATACATACAGCGTATCCCTTATCGCAGCAATGCTTTTAGTGCAGGCTTCGCCGCTATGTACAATTGGTGTATTTATCATGATGGTATATTTTGTTGCTATACAAAAGGATACTGGTATCAAAAAGGATATTGGTATCTTTTAGATAGTAAAGGTACATAACTTTGCATTCTAAATAAAATAATTATGAAACAGAAAACAAAAAACATTATTGGCTGGGTACTAACCGGCATGTTATCATTCGTATTTATAGCCAGTGCATCTATGAAATTAATGGGTGGGGAAAAAGTTTTAAAAAGCGCCGCAGCCATTGGCATTTCAGCCGGAACATTTAAAATAATTGGCGTGTTGGAAATTGTTTCCATTGTACTTTTTATTATTCCACGTACAGGTTTATTGGGCACGTTGCTGCTGGCAGCTTATGTTGGTGGTGCTATTGTTACCCACCTGGAACATCAGCAGGCTATTTTTGTGCCGGTTATTATTCAATGTCTTGTTTGGAT
>JANYGZ010000063.1 GCA_025362235.1 Ferruginibacter sp.
CAAGCTTGTTCAACATAGCAGCAATAGCTGTATCAGTAAGCGAAGCCATTTTTACGCTATCAACATATTTGCTGTCGATAAGATCCATAATTTCCTGCAATGGCCTGCGCTTTTCTATGGAGAAAAATTTTTTACCGGGCATGTTATCCCTCATCTTATAGCCCATTATCATACCGATAATTATAACAATACTAAAAAGTAATGGTAACCAAACCTGAATTTTCTTGTTCATATATACACTTGTAAACACGAAAATAATTGAATTATTATGAATGGCACAGATGTGTTTTTTTGTTAACTTGGTGTTTACTAATTGAAAACAAAAAAAATACTCAGCAACAATGGCAATTACATTAATAGCAGACAGCGGCTCAACAAAAACAGAATGGTGTTTGCTTGTTGGTAAAAAAAGAAAAACAATTTATACGCAGGGTATTAGCCCTTATTTTTTAAATACAGACCAAATTCAGCAGTTGCTTGAAATTGAATTAAAGAAGAAAATGAAAGATATTGAGCCTGATGAAGTGTATTACTATGGCACCGGCTGTGGCAGTGCTGAAAATGCAAAATCAGTAAAACAGGCTTTAAAAAAAACATTTGCAAAGGCAACCATTTTTGTAGATACCGACCTGATGGGTGCAGCCAAAGCTTTATGTGGTAATGAAAAGGGAATTGCCTGTATTTTAGGAACCGGATCAAACTCCTGCTACTACAACGGAAAAAAAATTATAAAAAATAGCCCTGGGCTTGGTTTTATTTTAGGCGATGAAGGCAGTGGTGCCTATATGGGTAAAAAAGTGGTTCAATATTATTTATACAATACATTTGATCCAGACCTGATGGATCGGTTTAATGCAAAGTATAACACCAACAAAATGGAAATTTTGGATGCTGTTTACAAACACCCTTTGCCCAATAGATACCTTGCAGGGTTTGTTACTTTTTTAATAGAAAACAGGGGGCATTTTATGATTGAAAATATTATAGAAGATGCCTTTAATGATTTTTTCTTTAATCATATTTACAAATACAGGGAAAGCTGGACATCCCCAATTAATTTTATTGGAAGTGTTGCATTTGGGTTTAAAGACGTATTAAAAGAAATGTGTAATAGTTACGAATTACAACTCGGCAGGGTTTTGAAAAACCCGATGGATGGGTTGGCAAAATTTCATGGCGAAAAATCGAAGCAATAAAGTGTTCATGCTCTTAATTAAAAGAAAAATCATAACCCGGCAAATTATTAATAATGTCTTTCCAGAAAATTACAGAAACAGAATCAAATTATCATCACCTGGAAAAAATGCCGGTAGCAGAATTGCTGGCAAATATTAATAAAGAAGATAAACAGGTTCCTGAAGCAATTGAAAAAGTACTTCCGCAAATTGAAATACTTATAAAGGTTATTGTTGAAAAAATGCAACGTGATGGCCGTTTATTTTACATCGGTGCCGGCACAAGCGGGCGGTTAGGAATTTTGGATGCAAGTGAGTGCCCGCCTACATTTGGTGTTTTACCGGGATTAATAACAGGTATTATTGCTGGTGGGCAAAAAGCAATAACATCAGCAGTAGAATTTGCTGAAGATGATACCGAACAGGGCTGGAAAGATTTACAGCAACACCATGTTTGCGATAAGGATGTTGTGTTTGGTATTGCCGCAAGTGGCACAACACCCTATGTAATTGGGGCTTTACAAAAATGCAGGGCTAACGGAATTGTTACCGGTAGTATTTGTTGCAATATAAATGCGCCTTTAAGCAATGTATCTGATTACCCAATAGAAATAATTGTAGGGCCAGAATTTATTACAGGCAGTACAAGAATGAAAAGTGGTACTGCACAGAAGCTTATCCTTAATATGATTTCTACCTGTGTAATGATACAATTGGGCAGGGTTGAAAATAACTATATGGTTAACATGCAGCTCAGCAACGAAAAATTAATAGACAGAGGTGTTAAAATGGCGATGGAGCAACTGCATAATGATGATTACGAAACTGTAAAGCAATTACTGTTACAAAGCGGCAGTGTGAAGCAATTGCTTAAAAACCGGCATTCATAGAAATTTCTTGTTTTTTGCTGGCTATTTAATTACATTTTAGCAAACGGTAATTATTTGTTTCAAAAAGCAGCCGATGCCAATAACAGTTTTGCAATTACAAATCTTCTTTACCGATTACAACAAATACGAAACAAATTCTTTATAAGATAAACTATTGGCTACATTAATTGCAGCCTTTTTTTATAAGATTAATTATTTTATCAATTGCATCATTTAATTTTGAAACCTGGTAATTATTCTTTCTGTAAAATGGAAAGATCAATTGATGCTGTTACGTGCAAAATATAGAACCATATTATAACTGGCGTCATTTATACATAGCTGAAGAAGACAGGCTATCTCCTTTTTATGGGCGCCAATACAGCGAATTTGAATTTTCGCAAACTGTGTATAATTATTACATACACCCGCAATGGGATGAATTTGGCAGCCGAACATTATACATGAAAATTTTGTTTGCAGATTATGAACAACATTATGCTATTATTGAATTGTTAGGCGAGTGGAATGATGCGATTGAAAATGATATTATGACCCTGCGCCGCGATGTTACTGATTTATTATATAAAGCAGGAATTTATAAATTTATTTTAATTGCTGAAAATGTGTTGAATTTTCATAGCAGCGATGATAGCTATTATGAAGAATGGAAGGAACAATTGGAAGATGATGGAGGCTGGGTGGTAATTGTAGATATGCCGGAACAAAGTCAGTATGATTTTAAAAGGGCGAGACTTACTAATTATATTACACTTCTCGATTTTCCTCAGTGGCGAACTTTAAAACCCGAACTGATATTTCAACAGGTTGATAACTGGATAATAAGGCAATTGAATTAAACCATTTTAATAAACACCACTTATAATTGTACAATCAAAATAAAACTTTTTGAAAATAATGTTACTAACGTACTTTTGTAGCAACCAACCTTCAACTAAGCTATATGACCTGGAAATTATTATTTACTTCGTCAATCGGTAAGAAATTTACTATGGGGCTTACCGGTCTTTTTCTTATTAGTTTTTTAATTGTCCATTGCAGTATCAATGCCATGATTTTTTTTAACGATGGAGGCGAAACGTTTAACCATTGGGGACATTTTATGGGAGCTAACCTCATTGTTCGTACCATGGAGATAGGCTTATTTTTATTTTTATTGTTGCATATTGTACAGGGCCTTATGCTGTGGAGTCAAAACAACAAGGCCAGGCCGGTTAAATATATAGTAAAAGATGATAATAACAGCAGTAAATGGTATAGCAGAAGTATGGGTTTGCTGGGCACATTAATTTTAATTTTTCTCGTGCTTCATTTATATCATTTCTGGGCACCATCAAGGTTTGGTGGAATGGCAGGTATCAGGCCTTTGGAAGAAACTACTCTTAGCACTTACAATAACCAGGAAGTGCATAATTTATATGCCGAAATGCTGTTGGTTTTTCAGAACAATTTATTAATTGTGCTCATATACATCTTTGGTGTTTTTTCATTATGCTGGCATTTAATACATGGTTTTCAAAGTGCTTTTCAAACGTTTGGTATAAACCACAAAAGGTACACACCCATTATTAAAACAGCAGGACTTGCTTACTCTGTAATAATTTGTTTATTATTTGCTTCAATGCCGGTAGCAATTTATTTACATTGGATTCAATAGTTTTAGCAAGCAATTAAATTTGATAAATAAGCAACTAACCGTAGGGGTGAGTATTTAAAAACAGTTTAACTAATCATTTAATAAAACATTATTATGTCTTTCGATTCAAAAATTCCTGCTGGTGAAATGAATGAAAAATGGAATGATTATAAAGGGCATGTAAAACTGGTAAACCCTTCAAACAAACGCAAGCTTGAAGTGATAGTAGTGGGTACTGGGCTGGCAGGAGCTTCAGCAGCAGCTTCACTTGGTGAGTTGGGATATAAAGTAAAATCCTTTTGTTTCCAGGATAGCCCACGCAGGGCGCATAGCATTGCGGCACAGGGTGGTATTAATGCAGCCAAAAATTATCAAAACGACGGCGATTCTGTTTTTCGCCTGTTTTATGATACTGTTAAAGGCGGCGATTACCGGTCTAGAGAAGCAAATGTGCATCGCCTTGCAGAAGTAAGTAATGCTATTATTGATCAGTGTGTGGCACAAGGTGTTCCATTTGCAAGAGAATATGGAGGCCTGTTAAGCAACCGCAGCTTTGGTGGTACCCAGGTACAGCGTACTTTTTATGCCGCAGGGCAAACAGGGCAGCAATTATTATTGGGTGCCTATAGCGCTTTGGAAAGACAGATAGCATTGGGTAATGTAGAAATGCATGCCCGCCATGAAATGCTGGATATTGTAATGATTGACGGTAAAGCACGGGGTATTATTGCAAGAAACCTGGTAACCGGTGAGCTGGAACGTCATTTCGGACATGCGGTACTGTTATGCTCAGGCGGTTATGGCAATGTGTTTTATTTAAGCACCCTTGCCATGGGAAGCAATGTTACTGCTGCATGGAAAGCGCATAAAAAAGGGGCTTTCTTTGGGAATCCCTGTTTTACACAAATACATCCAACCTGCATACCGGTAAGTGGCGACTATCAAAGTAAGCTTACGCTAATGAGCGAAAGCCTACGCAATGATGGACGTATATGGGTGCCTAAAAAGAAAGATGATAACCGAAAGGCTGTTGATATACCTGAAGAAGAGCGGGACTATTACCTGGAAAGAAGGTATCCAGCTTTTGGTAACCTTGTGCCCAGGGATGTAGCGTCAAGGGCGGCAAAGGAAAGATGTGATGATGGATATGGCGTAGGTACCACCAAGCTGGCAGTATACCTCGATTTTGAAGATGCCATAAAGCGGTATGGAAAAATTGAAGCAGGAAAGACGGGAAGCACCAACACAAGTGAGGAGTACTTAATAAAACTAGGTAAGGATGTGGTGAAAGAGAAGTATGGTAACCTGTTTGACATGTATGAAAAGATAACAGGGGAGAACCCTTATGAAATGCCTATGAGGATTTTTCCTGCTGTGCATTATACAATGGGTGGCCTTTGGGTGGATTATGAATTACAAACATCCGTTAAAGGTTTATATGCATTGGGAGAAGCAAACTTCAGCGACCATGGGGCCAATCGTCTTGGTGCAAGTGCTTTAATGCAGGGCCTGGCTGATGGATATTTTGTAATTCCATATACAATTGGCAATTACCTGGCCGATGAAATTGCCACCAAAGTTATTCCGACAGATCACCCTGCATTTGTGGAAACAGAAAAAGCAGTTAGTGATAGAATCAATACATTAATGAGCATTAAAGGAAAACAGACGGTAGAAAGTTTTCACAAACGCCTCGGAAAAATTATGTGGAACAAATGTGGCATGGCCCGCAATGAGAAAGGTTTACAGGAAGCGATTGTTGAAATTCAGGAATTAAAAAAAGAATTCTGGGCAGATCTGCGCATACCCGGAGAAATAAGCAGCATGAATCCTGAACTGGATAAAGCCGGCCGTGTTGCTGACTTTATTGAATTGGGAGAACTGATGTGCAAAGATGCGTTAATGAGAAAAGAAAGTTGTGGCGGTCATTTTCGTGAAGAAAGCCAGACGGAAGATGGCGAAGCAAAAAGGGATGACGAAAACTTTAGTTTTGTGGCGGCATGGGAATACAAGGGGGAAAGTGAGTGGGAACTGAATAAGGAGCCACTGAATTTTGAAATTGTAAAACCTTCTCAACGTTCTTATAAATAATATCAATATAATAATATAGCATGGAACATTACAATATGAATCTGACGTTGAAAGTTTGGCGTCAAAAAAATAACCAGGCAGCCGGTTCGCTTGAAACATACCAGGTAAAGGATATTTCTTCCGAAATGTCTTTCCTTGAAATGTTTGATGTATTAAACGACCAACTGATTGTGGCTGGCGAAGACCCGATTGCATTTGACCATGATTGCAGGGAAGGCATTTGCGGCCAGTGCAGTATGCATATAAACGGCAGGGCTCATGGGCCGTGGGCAAATAATACAACCTGCCAGTTACACATGCGTGCCTTTAAGGATGGCGATACCATTGTTGTTGAGCCATGGCGCAGCAAGGCTTTTCCTGTAATAAAAGATTTAATTGTTGATCGTTCTTCTTTTGATCGTATTATCCAATCCGGAGGTTATATTTCAATTAATACTGGTAATGCAGTGGATGCCAATTCTTTACCAATTGATAAAAAAAATGCTGATGATGCTTTTATGGCGGCCGCCTGTATAGGTTGCGGGGCTTGTGTAGCTACCTGTGTAAACAGCAGCGCAATGCTTTTTGTTAGCGCAAAAGTATCTCAACTGGCCTTATTACCACAAGGCCAACCGGAAAGACAATCGAGGGTTTTGAATATGGTGGCACAGATGGATAAGGAGAATTTTGGTAATTGTACCAATACCTATGCCTGTGAAGCCGAATGTCCTAAAGGTATTTCTGTTTCCAATATTGCCCGGATGAACAGGGAATACCTGAATGCAGGTCTAACTACTGAATCGTAGTCTTTATCGTTAAACTTATATTAAAAGCCCTCTTAAAAGAGGGCTTTTGCTTGTACTGAAAGCGTGTATTTACGTGGCTTACACAATAAATACTAACTTTACGCATTAGATATAAAAGCTGACTTGAAATTGAGAAGGATATACCTGCTGCTGATTATGCTGCTGACTGTGCATTTATCCCAGGCGCAAAAAAATCCGTATCCGGTTTCCAATCTCCGCATCAAAAAAATTCTGCCAGAAAATACCGTTATAAAATTAGATACGCTAAGTATTGTTCCCGGCACTTTTACTATAAAAAATATATTTCCTTCGCAATATTTAATCGATGAAGTAAATGCCAGTTTAACATGGTTACAAAAACCTGTTTCAACCGACAGTATAGAAATCCGTTACAGGGTTTTTTCATCTAAATTGAATGAGGTTACCCGGCACTTTAATTTTGACAGCATCCGTAATAACTTCATTAATGAACGACCCTACATTTATAAAAACATAAATACGCCAAGTACCCCTCTTTTTGATTTTGGCGACATGAATTACAGTGGTAGTTTCGGAAAAGGTATTGCTTTTGGTAACAGCCAGGATGCTGTTTTGAATTCCAGTTTTAATTTACAGCTTAATGGTTTTATAGGCGATAGTTTAGAGCTGACAGCGGTAGTAACTGATAATAATATTCCTATTCAACCAGACGGTAACACACAGGATCTTAAAGATTTTGACAAAATATACCTACAGGTTAAAAAACGTAACTGGCAAATTAATTTTGGGGATATTGATATTCGCCAGAACAAAAATTACTTCCTCAATTTTTACAAACGTTTACAAGGCGTGTCTTTTATGACCGACAATAAAATAAGTAATAACATTAATAATTCTTTAATGGTAAGTGGATCTGTTGCCAAAGGTAAATTTAACCGTAACGTTTTAACTCCCCTCGAAGGCAATCAGGGCCCATACAAACTACAAGGTGCCAACAACGAATTGTATTTTAATGTACTTGCTGGTACAGAAAGAATCTATATGAATGGCGAGCTTTTGGTAAGGGGCGAAGACCAGGATTATGTTATTAATTACAATTCGGCGGAACTAACATTTACGCCTAAACGAATGATTACCAAAGATAGCAGGATACAGGCAGAGTTTGAATACTCTGACAGAAATTATTTGAACTCCAACATGTATGTAAATGATGAAATAAATTTTAAGAATAAGCTTATACTAAATATTGGTGTATTTAATAACCAGGATGCTAAAAATTCTTCGATCAATCAAACACTGGATGTTGATCAGAAACAATTTTTATCGGAGGTTGGCGATAGCATTGAAAAAGCGTATTATACAGGTGCCGTGAAAGATACATTTTCTGCTGGTAAAATCCTGTATAAAAAAGTTGATACCGTTACTAATTTCACCAAATACTATCCAATTTATATTTATGATACTACCAATAATAATGTATTGTATAATATTTCATATACTTACCTGGGGCCGGGTAAGGGTAATTATATACAATTAAATACCGCAGCAAATGGCAAGGTTTTTAAATGGGTATCACCAGATGCCAATAATGTAAAACAAGGAGACTGGGAGCCGGTAATTTTATTGGTAACTCCCAAAAAGCGCCAGGTAGCCACGGTGGGAGCAGAGTATGTACTTAATGCAAATACAAGAATAAAAACAGATTTTGCTGTTAGTAAGTACGACGTTAACCTTTTTTCCAGTAAGGATAAGGGCAATGATGATGGAGTAGCAGCAAAAATTCAACTGATACAACAGGATAAAAAAGTAAATCTTTTTAAAAGAGGTTTATTGATACAAACCAATATTGGTTATGAATATGTGCAAAGCCGTTTTACACCAGTAGAACGTTTACGCAATGTTGAATTTAACCGGGATTGGGGATTACCTTATGATATAGCGCCAGCCGATGAAAAACTCGCCAATGCAAGTGTTCAGTTAGGTGATACAAAGGGCAACTTATTAAAGTATGAAGTATCTAATTATAATCGTATTGGCCAGTATAATGGAATCAGGCAGATATTAAGCAATAATCTACTGGTAAAAGGCTGGAATATAACTGACCGGTTTAGTTTTACTACCAGCAATTCGTTGTTGCAAAAGGGGAGTTATATGCGTCCGTCTATTGATGTAAATAAGTTGTTACCAAAACTAAAAAATATGCAGGTGGGCGCTGCTTATTCCAGCGAACGCAATGCTATCAGCAGTAAACAATCCGATACTTTATCAGCATTGAGTTATGCCTTTAATATGTGGCAGGCATACCTTAGATCAGATGTTACAAAATTAAACAGGTGGGGCGTTGGCTTTTTTGCAAGAAATGACTTTTATCCAGTAGCCAATTTATTGTCTTTGTCAGATAAAAGTAAAAATGTAAATGTATTTACAGAGCTCCTTAAAAATGAACATCATCAGTTTAAATTAAATCTTACTTACCGCAATCTCGAAATTGTAAACAGTACACTAACTCAGCAAAAGCCGGATGAGAGCCTTTTAGGCAGGGCCGAATACTTTATTAACGAATGGAAAGGACTTGTTACCGGCAATGTGCTATACGAAACAGGAGCAGGGCAGGAGCAGAAAAGAGAATTTACATTTGTTGAAGTACCTGCAGGGCAAGGTGAATATACCTGGAATGACTACAATCATAATGGCATTGCAGAACTGAATGAATTTGAAATTGCCTTGTTTGCCGACCAGAGAAAATATATAAGAGTTAATACACCTACCAATCAATATGTAAAGGCCAGTTATATAAGTTTTCATTATAGCATAGATATTAATCCAAGGGGAATAATTAACCCAGCTACTGCAAAAGGATTTAGTAAATTATTAACCAATATCAGTACCTCTTCCTCTTTGCAAACCAATCAAAAAAATACATCTAACGGCCATTTTCAGTTTAATCCATTTAACAAAAACCTGGTAGATGATACTACTTTACTTACCCTTAATTCTTTTTTTACCAATTCTTTATTCTTTAACCGCACTAGTAGTAAGTGGGGTATGGATATAACACATATTGCCAGCAGCGGAAAGTCTTTGCTGATGTATGGAGTTGAAAGCCGCAAACTTAGAAATATTACCTATAAGGCAAGGGTAAACATTAATAGAAAAATCAGTGCAAATCTTTCGCTGCTGTCGATAATCAACGAATTAAATACACCCAATTACGATAATAAAAATTACAATATTGAACAGCAGGTTGCAATACCTTCTGTCAGTTATATCTCTGGCAGCAACTTAAGGATAACAACATCGTATACCATCAGTAATAAAAAAAATACAATCGGCTATCTGGAAAAACTTTCCAACAAAGCATTTTCTACAGATGTAAAATATAATATATTGTCCAATAGCACCATCAATGCAGGTTTTATCGTTAACTATATTAATTTTTCTGCTGTAAATAGTGCAGCTACTCCAAATTCTACTGTCGGTTATATCATGCTGGAAGGTTTAATGCCGGGTAAAAATTATTTATGGAACCTTGAATTTACTAAAAGGCTTGCCGGAAATATTGAGATGAGCCTGCAGTATGATGGCAGAAAACCAGGTACTGCAAGGGTAGTAAATATTGGGCGGGCAACTATCAGGGCTATATTTTAAAAAGCTTTCAATTATATTTGAAAGTAAACACAAAAATATTTTTATTGATGATTTAATTTTTACAATTATTTAGCAAAACTCAGCAA
>JANYGZ010000102.1 GCA_025362235.1 Ferruginibacter sp.
TTCGGTTTTATCAAGCATGATGATTCTAACAAAGAAACTTTCGTACATGTTAGCGGATTAATCAATGACATTAAAGAAGGCGACCATGTAGAATTTGATCTGCAGGAAGGTAAAAAAGGTTTAAATGCCGTTAACGTTAAATTGATCTAATAGAACATATTGATCTTTGTTAATAAAGGTATTGGGCTGCTAATTTTTTAGCAGCCCTTTTTTTGCGCTATTCCCTTAACAGGTTAACTCAACATTTTTTTAAATTAAATAAACCCTTCACTTATCTGATTAAATTTTTATCATAATAAAAACAGTTAAACAAAATGTATCCCTCATTTGTAACTAAATTTGCTAAATAAAATTAAATAAACAATGAAAAAAATATTCGTATTTGTATTGTCAATAATTTCTTTTGCTGCATTTTCTCAATTGCCTTCTGGCAAAATTGTGCTTAAAAAAGGCCAGCATTTTATGGTAGAATCTAAATCGGATGGTACTATAACTCAGGAAATGATGGGGCAAACTATGGAAATGACTTTAGAGAACAGTACTGTCATTAGTACTGAAGTAAAGGATTTTAAAAATAATAATTACACTATTACTCAAACACTTACTTCAGTAAAATCAAAGTTTAGTGGAATGGGCCAGGATAAAACTTTTGACAGCGATAAAAAAGAAGATATGGAGGGTGAAGCAGGGGCCATGTACAAAGACAAATTCAATGTTCCCAAAGACGTAATAGTAAGTAATGAAGGAGTAAATATTACACCAACTGACACTGCAAAAACTAAGGCCGCTAATGGGGCAAATGCTATGTCTGAAATGATTGGTGCAATGGGTGGAGGCCAGGACAATGTTGCCAGCGCTTTATTTTTAGTAATCCCTGCTGGTAAAAAAGTAGGTGATTCGTGGGTTGATAGCACTACAAATGAAGGCGTAAAAATGAAAAGAACTTATACCCTTACTTCTATTGCCAACAAAGTGGCAACAGTTTCTGTTATTGGTATTTTAGATATCAATAAAACCATGCAGATACAGGGAATGGATATGAATACTGCCATGACCAGCAAAATTAATTCTATAGTGTTAGTGGATGTGGTAAGCAGTATACAAAAAGAAAATAAAAGTACTACAGATGTTTCAGGAACAATTGATGTGATGGGGCAATCAATTCCTATTACTTCAAAAATAAACTCCCTGACTACAGTTAAAAGTTTATGATTAAAAAAATAAATCTTAAAAAGCGCTGTTCTATAGAACAGCGCTTTTGTTTTTACAGTAATATCTTAATGGCCTGGATATTTTTAAGCTTGCACTATTAGTGTAATAAAGGGATGAATAATAATTTTCTTCATACTGTTTTATCCGTTAGGCATTAAAGAAAAAATCAGTTTGCAGCTAAAATAGGATTAACATTTTGTTTGTAGAGATACCGGTAACCTGCAGCACCAGCAAAACTTACGCCTGCAACTATCAGCCACAAATTAAAAAAACCAATTGCCTCAACAATCTGGGTACCGGTACTGCTGCCAATTACCTGTGCGGCACTCCACGCCATTGTGTATAGTGCGGCGTATTGGCCCCGGTTGTCATCTGTGCTCCTTGCTATGTAATAACTGCTCATAAATGGCATTGCCATCATCTCTGCAAAAGTCATAAAAAGCATAAAAAGAGAAGCAATTAAAAACCCGTGAAAAAAGGGTATATCCAGTATCAAAAAAGAAATGGCCATTACGATACTACCATAACTCATCAATACAAGGTATGGCCTTCTGCCTTCCAGCTTAAATACAATCACCATTTCAACCAATGCAATCAATATCCCGTTTAGCGACATTACTATGCCTATTAAAAATTCGTTCAATTGTAAACCCACTTTAAAATATAAAGGCACGGTTGTAAATAGCTGAAAAAAACAGGTAGCGAATAAAACCTGCAATCCTATAAAAATCAAAAATGTTTTATCCTTATAAGGCGATGCAGCAATATTAATTTTTACTTTTTGTTTGGCCACTTGCTTTTGCTGTGCCAATGTAATTTTTGGTAATAAAGCCAATAATAAAAATGCAGCAATAATATTGGTGGTTCCATCTACCCAAAATAACAAATGATAATTAATAGAGGCCAGTATACCACCTATCGCACTTCCAATGCCCCAGCCCAGATTTATTGCCAGACGCACCAGTGAAAAGGACTGTGTCCTGCTTTTTGCATCGCTGTAAAAGGCAATAGCCGTGGCATTTGCAGGCCGAAAAGATTCATTTACAAAACTTAAAAAAAAGGTACAAATGCAAATGGCAGAATAAGATTTCATTTGCCCCAGCACAATAAATAGAATGCCCCCGCACAACAATGAAAAAAACTGCGTGTAATAAAAACCAAAACGGTCACTTATTTTTCCACCGGCAAATGCACCTGCCAATGAGCCCATTCCATAAATAGCCACTACCCATCCGCCTTGCTGCATGGTATAGCCGATATGGGTGCAATACAATGTCATAAAGGCAAGCACGATGGTTCCGCTTCTGTTGATGAGCATTACTATTGCCAATAGCCACATCTTTCGTGAAAGGCCGGCGTAAGCATTTTTATAAAGATTGATGGTAGTATTAATCATAAAGAAGATGATAAAGATATTTATTTAACTCCTTAAAATAATACAGCACCCTGAAGGATCAGGATGCTTTATGTTTTAAAAAATTATAGCAAGATTAATTCAGGTTTAATATTTTATCTTTTGGATATTTAACACTGTAACTGATGCGTAGTTTTTTACTTTCACCAGAAGCAAGATGCAATTGCCAGTTTAATACGCCTGTTTCGCCATTGATGGCAGACCCGCTGCTTTCCAGTAATTCTATTTCTATCTCTTTATTTTGTGACAATGGATACTGGTCCTTTACCAAAATACTGATGGCTTCTTTTTTATTATTCTTTACGGTTATATCATAGGTAAATATTTGCTTTTTATTGGAGCCTAAGAATTTAACACTGCTAAAGTCCATCAGCTTTTCTCTTTTAACCACTACCCTTTTATCCCTGCTCATCGTAAGGTTAAGGGTATCCTGTGTAGAAGATGGATCTATAAATGATTTGCCTATATAAGTTCCTTCAAAAATGATATTGGCCTCACCGGGTAAAAGATTCAGCTTTTCCCAGTCAACAATTTGTGCGAGTAAAAACACTTCCTTATCTAACTTAGGTACTGCATAAAACTGGTAGGTAGCAGGCACTTCGTACTCTTTTAAAACAGCCGTTTGCGCCTTACCGTTAGTAGGTACATCATAAGGCAAATCAATATCAAATGTTACATCCAGTTCTTTATCCGATACCGTAATATAATCATCGAGTCCATCCTTTAAGGTAACTACAACAACCCCATTGCTTCCCCTGGAGCCATATATGCTGGTTGATGCTGCATCTTTTAAAATCTGGGTATTTTTAATTGCGCTGCTTCTTATTTTATTAAATTCAGCTGCAGACATTTCATTGCCGTTTACTATATACAATGGAGAGGTATTTTCATTTTCCATGGTAGAAGCACCTCTTATTCCAGAAGAATATCCAACAACAACTACTTCATTTAACTGGCTTAATTTATCTGCAGCAACTCCTGGAATTGTATTCTGTAATGCCATTGATTTATTATAATAATTTACTGGATTGATATAACTTAAAAACCAGGCATTAAATAATGGCGCATTGTTGTTTTGGCCAGGTGTAGAAGTAGATAAACTTAGTTTTACCTGCTTCCAGTCTATACCAGTTGTTTGAAATATTTTAGCCCGGTAAATTAGTTTTAGTGCAGAAGAAATATTTGCAGCCCGCAGGTCGTAAAATGGTGTCCAATAAGCATTTTTAGTTATATACGAAATAGTGAAATCATATTTGCCCGCAATGGTGCAGTTTAATTGTAATATCAATTTACCGGTTGAACGGGTATTTTTCTTTTGCTCTTCTGTTATTTGTTCAAGTAATTTTTTAAGTTGTTTTTCCTGCTTTATTTGCTGCTGGTTCAAGGCTGCCAATTCGTTTTGCAACTCGCCCGATTTTGTTTTGTAATACTCCATCAACTTCATAAGCTCTGCCACACTTAAGCCTGTTTGTGTTCCTTTTATTTCTTTATTGGCCTTTAAAACATTTATCAAATCATTTACTATATTGATAGCCGATTTTGCTTTATCAAGGTCACGGGTTATTTTTTCTACAGAATCTTCCAACAACTGAACATAAGGTGATTTAATCTCCTCTTTTAAATAATCTGTGCTGAACTCAATACCCATCACGGTTACATTGCCATCACAATTTACTCGCAGGCTATTTACATCAAGGGCATTACTGATGTTTTCAATTACCAATTCGTTATTACCGTTTACAAGCTGTGCTTTTGCCTGGTGGTTCATTTCTGCACCAACGCGGTACACGGTTACTGTGTTTAATGTGGCTTTAACGGTATTACCGTTTCCATCTGTTGCCTTTGCAAAATTGATACAAAGAACAACACATAATAAGAGGGTTGCTTTTTTCATGTTGGTTTGCTTTTCATAAAGATGCAATTAAAAAATGGATTACATAAAAAATAAATTTTGAACTATGCTTAAGAATTATTAATTATTTTCTATCCGAGGTTTATTTTTTTACAAAGTATTAATTAACTAAAAAATCCTTCCCCGTAATGGAGAAGGATTGTAACCAAATTGGTTGACTAAATTATAATGGTCAAAACCTTTTATCAAATATTGCTCCTATAATGGTACCGGATAATGGTATACTGAAATTAAAACTGCATTATTGTAAAGCAACCTTTATAACCGGCAACAAAGCTTCTGCCCATGCTTTATATTCCCTGCCTGAAGGATGCAATCCATCTGTTGCAACCAAGCCAGCATCTGTTGCTGCCATTCTTGTATAAGCTGTAATATCTAAATAGTTTACACCAGCCTGTTGTGCAATTGTTTTATTGATAGCATTAAATGCATCTATTTCTTTTGCTATTAAAGCTTTATCGCTTCCACTTGCAAAAGGAGTAACACTGTAATCAGGAATAGATAATACAATCACTCTTTTTTTATTGTTGCCTGCGTATTGTATTGCCTTATTTAACAAGGTTAAAAACTCATCAGCATATTGCTGTTGCGATTGATGCTTGTATTGGTTATTAACCCCAATTAATAAAGTAACAATATCATAGGGTTGTTTTGATGGAGCCTGAGTAGCGATAGCGTTTAATAAATTACCAGTCGTCCACCCTGTTTTTGCAATTATTTCTGGCTCACTGAAATTAATTCCCTGCTCCTGTAAATATTTTACGGTTTGCATAGGAAACCTTTCTGATACTGATACCGCTTCACCAATTGTATAAGAATCACCCAAGGCTAAAAAAGATTTGGGAATAGTTGTGTCGGTAATACAAGATTCACTGCTAATATTGGCATGCATATTTACCATTATATCATCTTTTAAAAAGGATAACTGTATATAAAATATTGAAACAATTAATACAATTAATTTACTCATCAGTTAATAAACGAATTTACTATTAAAATGGTTCTTCCATAAAAAAAGCCTCTTTAAAAAAGAGGCTTTGTAAAATATTTTTGTGGCAATTATTTATATAAAATTTTGTAATATTCGTCTGCCATCCTGTTGCTGTCAAATTTAACCTGCACATCACTCATACCATTTTTCATGATCTCCCTCCAGGTATCTTTGTTATCGTAGTACAAAGGAAGGATCTGGTTTTCCAATATTTCGTACAGTTTATTCATATCATATTCATCCTGTTCCTGCACGTGGATATTTTCATAATCAATCGGTGGCACCACAAAACCATTGTTTCCGTTATGGATAAATTCGCATATCCAGCCATCATTGGTGCTAAAGTTTACTGCACCATTCATTGCAGCCGTCATGCCACTTGTACCACTTGCTTCTCTTGGCACCCTTGGGTTATTTAGCCAAACATCAGCCGCCTGTTTAAGGCGTTTGCTAAGCGAAAGTTCGTAGCCGATACATACCGCAACATTTTTATATTGTTTGCTTAAATGCACCAGGTGATTAAAATCATTAATAGCAGGGTAATCTAAAGGATAAGGTTTACCTGCCCATACAATTTGAACCGGGTATTTAGTATTGCTTAATAGTGCTTCAAAGCGTTTATGGTCACGGGTTAGCAACTCTGCTCTTTTATACCCCGCAAAACGACGTGCCCAAACAATAGTTAAAACATCAGGATCTAATAATTTACCTGTTTGGTCGGCCACAATATCCAAAGCCCTTTTCTTTAAAAATTTTTTGCGGTCATCAAACCAAACATCATCTGCATTTGCTTTGGCTTTATATAATTGTTTATCGGCCCAATAAGTCCAGTTTTGTGCATTGGTAATCGCTTTTATTTCGCAAATACCTTTATACTTTCCCCACATTTTACGACTTACTTCACCATGCAACTGCGATACCCCATTCGCCAGTTTTGCAAAACGTAAAGCAGCCAGTGAATGATTAAACTGGTCATCTTTAATGCCTGTTAATTTGCGTACATCATCTATATGCATACCGCAGAAATAACTCATTTTTTCGCAAAGAAAAATATCGTGTTTTTCATTACCTGCTTCTTCAGGTGTATGGGTTGTAAATACCAGGCGTTTCCTCACATCTTCTATATTTCCAAATTTTCTATACAGGTAAAATGCAGCGCTGATAGCATGTGCTTCATTTAAATGATATAGGTCAGGATTAAAATTTATTTCATCCATCAGCTTGGCACCACCAACACCCAATAAAATAAACTGCGCCACTTTGGTAGCCACGTTACCATCATATAAACGATGCGTAATGGTTTGGCTAACATAATCATTCTCCGGCAAATCGGTGCTTAACAAAAACATCGGGGCACTCTTAAATGTTTGCGGATTAAGATACCAAACTTTTACCCATACCGGATGATCGTGAATAGTTATCTGAAATTTAATACCGGTATCTTCTAAAAAATTATATATTTTTTCATTCCATTGTACCTGAAGGGTTTGATCGGCATTGCGGGCCTGGTCGTAATAACCATATTTCCACAAAATACCGATGCCCACTAAATTTTGTTTTAGCTCATACGCACTGCGCATATGTGAGCCGGATAAAAAGCCAAGACCGCCGCTATAAATTTTTAACGGCTGGTGTATCGCAAACTCCATTGAAAAGTAAGCTATTTTTTTGCTGTAATTATCATCGACAGGGTAAGGAACTTTGAAATTATTAAAACTCATATAGCACAAATTTTTTTAGGAGCGCAATATAAAGGGAATTTTCAGAAAATGATGATATAATAAAGAAATGTTGTGTACATATTACACAATGAATGCAGTAAACTACGGCTTCAATTGCCTTTTATTTTAATAGTCATTTTTAATGTGTGCATTTCAAATTTTCGGTGCATATGCAGGTTACCTGGTTTTGCCATTAAGGCGTTCAGACGTTTTTGTTTCTTTGATAACCCGACGTCTTAAAGCCTTAATGGCAATTTACTGATTCTTCAATTCTTAAATAAAGAGCAGCAATTTGAAATGCACCCTTTTAATACTCATTTTATTTCTGCAGTATTGCCGTTACTTCAATTTCTATTAAAAGATCGTCATTAATAAGCCGCCTTACTTCCACCATGGTGGCTACTGGTTTTATACCGGCAAAAAATTCACCATGCGCCTTACCTGCCAGTTCCCATTCATCAATATTTATTACAAACATCCTTGTACGTACCACATCATTTAATGAACCACCTAACTGCTGTAATGCTTTCTCAATTTTTTGAAAAATAAATTTTGCCTGTCCATATAAATCACCTTTACCGACAAGTGTATCGCCATCCATTGCCGTAGTGCCTGCCACTTCAATAATATTTCCCACTCTAACTGCCCTTGAATAACCAACAACATCTTCCCAGGGTGAACCTGAACCTGTTTGCTGCCTCATATCTTCAGTTTTACCGGCAAATTACAACAACCAATCAATATTTCAATTTTTGGAAATATCAATACTTTTTTTTAGATTTGTCTAAATTTTAATTTAGACTGTATGAATTATTCTGTTTCAGAAGAAAACTACATCAAAAGCATTTATCATCTTCAGCAACAAACCGAAACGGTTACCACCAATTCACTGGCCAACGAATTGCATACCAAACCGGCTTCGGTTACAGACATGCTAAAGAAGCTGCAAACAAAAAAATTAGTGGAGTATGAAAAATACCGTGGTTTTAAATTGAACAGCACCGGCAACAAAATTGCCCTCAATATTGTACGCAGGCACCGCCTGTGGGAATTTTTTTTAGTAAATAAATTAGGCTTTGAGTGGGATAAAGTACACGACATTGCAGAAGAACTGGAGCATGTAAGCAGTGCAGACCTTATTAAAAGGTTAGACAGTTTTTTAAACTTTCCACAAACAGATCCGCATGGTGACCCCATACCCGATACCAATGGAAAGATTGCCATCATTAAACAGCAATGCCTGACAGAAATTGCAGCAAAAAAAAATGTGGTAGTTAGCTCTGTAAGCAACCAATCGCCGGAAATGCTGGAAATGTTAAAGCATTATCATATCGCCATCAGCACTACTTTAAAAGTAAATAAACATTTTGCTTTTGATGGCTCGGTAGAAATTAAAGTATCTCAACATGCTTCCTGCATTATCAGCCAGCAGGTGGCAGCAAATATTTTTGTACATCATGACTAATCATTTATATACACATACTTCTTTAAGTGAAGTGCATCAAAGTATTGATACCACCGGTGGCAAAAAAACAGGTCTTAAAAAAATACTGTCTTTTTTTGGGCCGGCTTACCTTATCAGCGTGGGTTATATGGACCCGGGCAACTGGGCAACAGACCTTGCCGGCGGCAGCAAGTTTGGGTATACTTTAATATGGGTGCTGTTAATGAGTAACCTAATGGCATTATTACTACAAGGGCTTTCTGCAAGGCTGGGTATAGTAAGAGGGCGTGACCTGGCACAAGCTAACAGGGAAGCATACCCGAAATACGTGAATTTTATTTTATACATTTTTGCAGAAATTGCCATTGCTGCCTGCGACCTTGCAGAAGTATTGGGTATGGCCATTGGTATACAATTACTCACCGGACTGCCATTGGTATGGGGTGTTTCCATTACTGTGCTGGACACGTTTTTATTATTGTACCTGCAGGCATTGGGCATGAGAAAAATGGAAGCATTTATTATTGGCTTGGTTGCAGTAGTAGCCATCTCTTTTTTAATTGAAATAATTTTAGCCAAACCCGATTTGGGTGAAGTTGCTCTTGGTTTTATTCCACATACATTATCCGCCGAAGCACTGTATATTGGTATTGGTATTATTGGTGCCACGGTAATGCCGCATAATTTATACCTCCATTCGGCCCTGGTACAAACCAGGAAGATTGAGCGAACCGACGCAGGCATAAAACAAGCCATAAAATTTAATAGGATAGATACTACCATAGCACTAAACCTGGCATTTTTTGTAAATGCAGCCATACTGGTTTTAGCAGCTACCGTATTTTTTAAAACCGGTAACTCACAGGTGGCTGAAATAAAAGAAGCACACAGGTTACTACCCAGTTTTTTAGGAAACCTTGCGCCAATACTTTTTGCCATTGCGTTAATTGCTGCCGGCCAAAGCAGTACCATCACCGGCACTTTAGCAGGACAAATAATTATGGAAGGTTATTTAAGTTTAAGGGTAAACCCATGGGTAAGGCGGCTAATAACAAGGCTTTTAGCCATCATACCTGCATTGATTGTGATCATAATTTATGGAGAAAATAATGTAGATGCCTTACTTATTTTTTGCCAGGTTATATTAAGCGTTCAATTAGGTTTTGCTATTATTCCATTAATCCATTTTGTAAGCGATAAAAAAACGATGGGCATTTTCGCCATCAACACCATTACAAAAATTGCTGCCTGGGTAATTGCAGTTGTATTGGTTTTTTTAAATTTAAAAATGATTACCAATGAGGCTTCAGGTATTTTTTCAGCGGATGCTATGGGGCCAAAAATTATCTTAAGTATTGCAGGCATATTATTTTTATCATTGCTGGTTTACATTACTATATTTCCATTATTAGGTAAAAGAAAAATACCAGCCTCCATACAAATGCATGCTGATGTTCATAGTTTGAAAGACCTGGTTATCCCTGAATTTCATAAAATTGCCATTGCACTTGACTTTAGCGAAAATGATGAAAAATTACTGGCATTTGCATTGGGGCAGGGTAAACAAAACACACATTATATGCTGGTACATATTGTTGAAAGCGCTTCTGCAAAACTGCTGGGTACTGACAGTGATGATTATGAAACAAGGAAAGATAAAGAGCGAATGGACTTTTATGTGAGCTATTTACAAAAGCTGGGCCATACTGCCGAAGGGTATCTAGGATTCAGGAACAGGGCAAAAGAAATAGTAAGGATCGTAAAAGGTCTTAAAGCAGATATGCTGGTAGTAGGCGCACACGGCCATACAGGCTTAAAAGATTTTATTTATGGTGAAACTGTTAACAGTGTACGGCACGAATTAAAGATACCGGTACTGGTGGTAAACGTTTAATATTTCACACAAAGAGCACTAAGGATACAAAGTACACAAAGAATATAGATGCGTAGGATTTGCTTTGTAACCTTTGTTTTTCGTTGTGGGCTTTGTGTTTCACACAAAGATAACTAAGGATACAAAGTACACAAAGGAGATAGGTGCATGGCATTTTGCGTTGTGACCTTTGTTTTTTCTTTGTGTACTTTGTGTGAAATAAACTACTTGTTTTTACTTGCCTTCTCTCTTAAAATCTCTCTTGTTTTAATACCCGATTCTTTCAAGTCATCCTTGCTCCAGTCGCCAAAATCGGATGCTGAGTTTTTTAGTACAGAACAGGTTTCATCCTTATCCGAAACGGACCAGGTGATCCAGCTTATTTGTTTTGTATCCATCCATTTAATCCATTTGTTCCATTCATCATAATCTATCGGGCCATTTCCCGTAGCCTGCATGCCTGCTGATTCTGAAACAAAAATAGGCAAGCCTTTTGCAATGGCTTCATCAGCCCTGTCCCTTAAATTCTTTTTATGTGTACCGGCATAAAAATGCAGGGAATACATTAAATTTTTATAGCCGCTGATTGGGTCTTCTGCGGGCAAGTTAACATCCTGGTCCCAATGCGGGCTTCCTACTAAAATAATATTGTTTGGGTCAATGGCCCTGATGGTGGAGATTATTTCAGTAGAATATTTTTTTACTTCCGGCCATGTTTCAGCATCGGGTTCATTAAATATTTCGTAAATAATATTGGGGTAGCTGCCATAAGTAGTGGCCATTTCTTTAAAAAACTCTTTGGCTTCTTTTAAATTAATATTATGGCTATGCCAGTCGATGATTACATAGATACCTTCGGTGATAGCTCCTTCAATTACAACTCTCATCAAACGTTTGGAAGTTGCTGAATCTTTTATATATCCTTTATCAGGCTCTACACCCATGGCGGCCCTAACTACATTACATTTCCAGTCCCGGTGCAACCATCGTACGGCTAAAGCTGTGTAAAAGCGTGGGTGAAAACAGCTCCAGCCAAAGCTCATGCCATTTAGCACAACCGGCTGGTTATATTGGTCCACTATCCTGGTTTCATCAACACTTAACCTGCCATGTATTTTTACAGGCTGTGCGTTACAGTAAAAAATAGTACTGAGACAAACTAATACGATTGCGATTATTTTCATTGTAGTTTTATTTAGTAGTAGTTTAACGCGCTGATATTGCATTAACAATATTGCATTGCCACATTCATTTTAAGAAGCCTGAAAGTTACAGGGTTTTCTTTAAAAAACTTTCTTCCAGAGCAATACTTCCCAAACGTTCACATGCGGGTTAAGCCTTAGCTGACACGCCGTCAACACAGAGCCGGAATAATTGATTACCCTGCATAAGAGACGACATCTTTCTGAAAAGCAACTCCAACTTTGTGGCATGTTCCAAAAAGATGTCATCTCTGCGAAGGCTTCAGGAATTCGAAAGCCAAATCAATTGGGTTTATTGAAGAAATGTGATACGGTTCCGTAGTAACGGTGAGTCCTTCCTCCATAAACACGACCCATGCAGAGACTCACCTGTGAACGTAGACTTGCTCCCTAAAAAAGCAACGTTTCTTTGCCAAGCCACGAGTAGAGCCAAAAAATGGGTTACTGTAAATAATCTTTAATTCCTTCAGGTGCCTGCTGGAACTATAAGCATATATCCTATTAGGAAACCAATTGCGCATAAAAAGATTATAGAAATGGAAATAGTCGTTCCCATATTTTTATTCATTTTAAAACCACTTGCAGAAATAGATTCATATCTACCTTGTTTTACATAAACATAATTTAGTAGCTGATTTAAAACAACAGCGGCCAACACGACAAAAAAACTCGATATTTTAAAATTACTTTGTTTCCAAAAAGTACTTTCCAATATAGTTTCTATAAAACTAAATAATCCTGCCATTGCAAAAACTGTTGCATAGATAGCCCGTTGTAGGGGTGTAGACCATACAAGTCTCTTTTTATTTTTTTCAAACCAATATGTTAAATAATAAATCAAAAAATCTATTGCTATCATCTATAATGTATTTTACTTGTAAAAGTAGTCATGAATTGCATCTATTCCCTTTGTACCCAAATTTCAAGTCAATTCTAACCCAGATAGTCGCAGGTCTCCGACCTGTTGCCTGTCGTTACTAATCCTAAAATTTAGTCACTCATTGTAAAATAAATGTCCTGCCTATCGACAAACTTATATTTTTAATTCATTGCATTTTTTCAATAAACATACAAATTATTTTTTTAGGATGACAGAGTTTCGTAAATGGAAGTGTATATCTTGCGTGGCATTAGTAACGAACGGCGACAGGTGGGAGACCTGCGCCAAATAGGAGGTGCATTGTTTAATACGTCGGTTGCACAAGCTGATTTGGACCTTGCTCATGATGCAGAATGGGTTATATTTTATAAAATGGTTGGATTAAAAGATACAATTATAGGGCAACCCATAAGTTCCAACGAATTTCATTGGCCCTAGCTATTACTGTTACGTTTACTGACTTAGGAACACTTAAAAAATTTTAAATGATACAAGCTAAAATTAGAAGCAGCATATTGTTACTGTTCGTAATAGTTACATTTATATATTTTACCAGTTGTGTTAGTTCTGTATGTCCTCCTGTTAAAGAATACGAGTATTTAGGCAATATGAAGCAATTAATATCGGGTCTTAAAGATCTTACGTTTAAAGATTCAAATATAATTTTTAATATAACTGATACCGTCGGTACTGATAATAAAACCTACGGTTTATATTTTAATATAAGGATAAAGGACAATAACAGAAATATAAGCTAAGTGTGAAAATAATAATCGCAATATATCCAGAATAAAATTTATAGGAGCACATGATGAAACTAATAAAACAGGTGGTTACAAAGCAAACGATTCTGAAGTAAAAGCACTATTAAATTATTTTGACTCACAATTTTTAACTGAACTCGAAACCAAAGAAAATATTAAGATTACCCCCATTGGCACAAGGGTGTCGGGCAGGTAAATGTGGGTTGGCAATCCTCACGCTGGCGCAGGACTGTCATCAAAAATAATCAGTCAGCCCCGTAGGCGCGGGAATGTAAGAAGAAAGAAATTCCATTTTTTAGGGAGCAAGTCTTTTTTCGGGATCAAGTCTTTTTTCGGGATCAAGTCTTCTCAAACGTTCTCAGGCGGGTCTGGGCATAGCCGACCAGCCGCATTTTTTAGGATATTAAGCAATGAGAAGTTTTATTTCAGATTTGCGATTCGCTTATAGGTATTTTGCCTAATTCTAATAAAACCGACATTCTTTGAAATAGTTGATGATCTTAAGTTTTTAGGTGTATAATTTTTACCAGATAGAAGCAGGTCTCATTGCATTTTTTCGATAAACATACAAATTATTTTTTTAGAATGACAGAGCTTCGTAAATGGTAGTGCATATCTTGCGTGGCATTAGTAACGACAGGCAACAGGTCGGAGACCTGCGCTAAATAGGGGACTACAATTTCCCTGTCGTTCCGATTAATTTTGATATTTTCTTTAGAAACCAATAACCGTATGAATAATAATTTATGCAGGTTACAATCTTGCCACCAAAAAATAATTTAAAGCTATTGATGCCTTTCATGCTTACATCCTGCGTATCTTTTGCATAGCCGCCAAAGTCGAACACTTTAAAACCCATTTTCTTGAAATGCAGGATATCGCTCACTACCAGGTATTTATGCGCCCTTCCCACCAGGCTTTTGTCGCCATCGTCGTGCAGTCTTCTTGTGCCTGAATGAATCCCGCGCACTATGCCAATATTTTTATCGATAAGATAACTGTGGGCAGCAAGTATCTGCCCGTTATTTTCTGCAAAACTCATTGCGACACAATCGCCTAACGCCACCATATTTTCCTTGCTTGCAGTAAATGTGTTTTTTCTTATTGCAAAATCATTAAAAAACTCCACAAATCCATCTATATCATCATCAAAATAACAAATCGTTCCTTCAGTTGCTGCTTTCTTTATCTTTCTTCGCACATCGTTGGAGAAATTAGCAAAGATTATTTCCTGATCCTGTTCAAGGTTCAATTCAACCGTATAGCTAATATCTTTTACTCCGTGAAATTGTTTCTTATGCTGATCTTTCAAGTGCATAAAAACGTTGAGAGAAAATATATCGGCAATGCGAAATTGATAATCGAACCATGTTTCCCGCACCTTGAAAAGAAATATTTTTTTATAATATTTTATCATGTTAATTATGGGTTAAATAATCAGACATTTTCTTTCGAGGCAAATTGTAGATTCCCAATGCTTTAAATTGTGTAGGGTCGGATACGTAGTTCTTCCATCAGGCAATGTTCTTATTTAAACCGGCAGTCAGGATAGAAGCCCTACGTATTGATGTAAAAGATTGGATTCAAAAACCTGTAAGATTAAAACTCATCATCTTAAAACGGATGGAAGGCACGAATGGTTGCTTAAGCATTTTTTTATTTTCAACGCTACTTAATCGCCTGTATATTTTTGGTCTATTTGATAATTCATTACCAAAGCTATCGTATAAAGACTTTCCGGATTTTGTGGCAGGTTGAATGTTATTAGTTATATAATTAGTATACTTTTACTCCTTCCCAGCAAAGTCCCTTGCCAACACACGGGCTCGGGAGGAGACGTTGCTGCGAAGGCAAATCAATTGGGTTTATTGAACAAATGTGATACGGCTCCCTAGTAACAGTGAGTCCTGCCTCCATAGACACGGCCAATGCGGAGACTCACCTGTGAACGTTCTCGGATGGGAGACTTGCTCCGAAAAAAAGAAATGCCCATCCTATGTTTTGATACACTAAAAGTTATATTATTTAATTAGTAGTAACTGCTTGGCACAGGAAGCTAACGCTCATTGCCCACGCCTCATCCCAGCGCCAGACTGGGTGTGATAAATTAGTAAAACTAATAAGTAGGAATACTATCCAATTTATTCATATCACTTGAATTTTTATAATAAATGATGGACGAGTCCTTTACAACGTCTTCAAAAGTCCCTAAATGTATATTGGGTTTGGGCATTTCCCATTTATCGGGATTGTATTTATCAATAAACAATAAAAATTTATCCCCGTAGGTGAAATACCTTGCGTCGAAGGAAGTGAAATCTAAAAATTTCTTACTCTTGTAAAAATAGACAAAAGTTTTCGCCCCATTTCTAGCAACGCTTGGCTCTACTATCTTGCCTATTATTCCAATTTTATTTTCCGGTTTAATAGGTTGACTACACGATAAGACCGATAATAGAATTAATATCAACAAATTCGCTCTAATCATAATAAATTACTGATTTTTTTTATAATACTGGTTTGGAACCAAAACATTTTTCCCATTCCTTTTTATTATTATTTCATAATCAAAAGGGTAATATTTACCAAATTTTAGATCCTTTGAACTTGAAGATGAATTTCTTTCCCGCTGTACTTACGAAATCAAGATACCAATAACTTTAACTGATGCCAAGAAAAAATAATTTTTTTCGAGGGTGGCCTCATTGAATTTTCCTCGTCCTTAAAACAACCGAAGTTTTAAAAACTTCGGTTGTTTGGTTATACTACGACCAATCGAAATCTACCACTTTTCCATCCAGTTTCCACCTTGCCGGCACCGGTGTTTCCATCCAGTCCAATGGTTCGCCAACAGGCAATATTTTCGCTGATGATGTAAAGCATTTTTTTATAAATGCTTTTTGTTCTGCACCCACGGCATCCGGTTGTGCCGATATTAATAATGGTGTGCCGCTTTGGGCAAGCAACTGCATCCATTGTTTATTTTTTGCCCATGCAACTTTATTGGTAAGCCCAACACAATCTGCATCAACCGCATAAAAATTATTATGTTGTATACCCCTGAAAGCAAGCGTATTCACCCCCATTTTTCTTGTACGTTCCCATTCGTTGCCGCTTGTATCATCACCAATCCTGTTTACCTCGAACAAGCCGGCACTAAGATGGCTGATGGTATTGCAACCGATAAGGCACATACTGCCTGCGGCCTCACGGATGGAGGTATACAGGTGCAAAATAATTTCTGCCGTTGTTTTTGAATTATCATAAAAACGCCAGCCTGCCGGTGTGATAGTTTCCTTCATTTCAAAACCCCATTTTCCTAAAATATCATACGTGCTGAAATCGTGTTTTACCATTTCGTATCCCCATTGACTATATAAAGCAATATTTCTTTTTACCCGTTCAATATTTTCTTCAATGCTTGGGTCAAGCACCGGCTTTTTTGGATCGTTGCGCCCTTCAATAGAAGGCAATAATAAAGTTGCTTTATCATCATGTGCTGCACACAATGGCCTTGTCCAAAGGGCTGGTCGCATACCTAATTCTTTTACATCGATGGCCAGTTTGCCCATGTCTTTAAATTTATCATTGGGCCTTGAATAATCATCCTGCCAGCAACAATCGCCGGGCAATAATGGTGAGTACTTTGCCCAGCCTGCATCAATCACCGAAAAAGGGCGGTTGTTGATATCTGTTGCCAAATCAGCCAGCAATGCAGTATGTTGTAAAATAAGTTCCGATGAATTGTTGCCGTATGCAAAATACCAATCGTTTATTCCATACACCGGTTGTTTGGGGAGCCTTGGATTACTGCACATCATTTTACAAAAACGTTTACCTGTTGTAAAGGGCCTTTCGCCCTCTATGCTTTTTGTTGTGATGATACTGGCGGCATGTAATTTTCGCTGGCCCAATTTAACACCAACACCGCCGGAAGAAGTATCCAGCGTAAGCTGAATGGTATTGCTTTTTATTTGCCAAAAACATATACTGCGGGTGCCGGTTTGTACACCAAAGCAGTTGGTGTTTTTTCCATCATACTGCATAAAATACCAGGGCATTTTGTAGTTAGCATCCATCCCTTGCCATGATACATCACCATACGTCCGCTCCCAATGATCTCCCAGGTATTTTGCAGTGGAATCACTGCTGTACTTCCATTTAAGCTGTATATTATCCAACGAAACTGTGGGCGATTGAACATATACTTTTAATAGTAGAGCTTCTTGTTGTAAGGTTACTTCAACATCTTTATTTGTCCATTTTAATTTATCAGTAGAAAAAAGGGCCGTAAGCTGGCCGCCACTGTTGATCCAAATTTCATCTGGTAAAGACAATAAATATTGAGGAGGTAAATTTGCAAAGGCCGAAGAAGTATTTATTATAAGCCCGGCGATAGAAACACCTGATATATTTATAAAATTTCTTCTATTCATAATATATTTTTTAAGTATCTACAAAATAAAACATCACCACTTCATAATTTTTTTTATGCATGCAGTTAATTCAGCGGCTATTAATTGATGTTCTGCAAGATCAGGGTGACTGTCACAGCCATTATGATATCGTTTTGAAAAAAAATAAGTTTGCACTTTTTTATCCCCATTGGCATTTATCATTTTTTTAATGGCACTCAAATAGTTTTTCAATACCGCTGTTAATTGTTCATCACCCATTGGGCTGGTTAATAAAATAATTTCCGTGGCAGGATAATGGCTTCTTAGCTGCGCAATAAATTGTACATAATTTTTGCAAAAAATAATTGAGTCCTGTATACCATCATTTTGACCAAGGCAAACGGTCAATACATCAGGTTGATATTTTTTAAAATCCCATTGCAATGAATCGCTCCTCATATCTATCTTATCAAAAACAGGCGGCATAATAATATTCATATTGCAGCAACTATGCATCAGGCCGATGCCGGAAACTGCACTTAGTACCCACTGTGCGTTTAATGCTCTTGCCGTGGTTGGGCCATAACTTAAGTAAGCATTGTGTTGGTCTTGCCACATACCTTTTCCGCAGGGTATTTCAGACTGGTCGCTGCCTGTACCGCAGGTAATGGAGTTTCCAATAAATTCTATTTTACGCAATGGCCTTGCTGTGGGCTTTATCAATTGTTTACATTGCAGGCCAACAAACTCCAGGTAGCCAATATTGGCTTCAGTGTTTTTACAGATCAATAAAGTATGTTCACCTTGCGATAAACCTTTTGCTACTGCAATGGTATCCTGTTTTGATTTTGTTTGCAATCTTACCGGTTTACCATCGATAACCACTTCTAAATAATTATGATTTTTTTGCCACAGCTCTTGGTCCTTCACAATAATATTACAATCACCTCCCGTAAATTTTGTTTGTATATAAACACCCGGCTGCCAAAACCTTGGCAGTAATGGATTGCTAAAACTGATACGCCCGGTGTATTGAATATAAGGATGGTTAGCTGCAAAAAATTTCAATTGAGAAGGTGAATTATTTTGTGCTGTCACTGTTATGCAACAGGTAATACAAAAGAAAAGTATCGTCAAAGTTTTTTGCATATTGATTGAATGCTTTTTTAAATAAATTTCAACAAGTGGTTGGTGGAGACACCAACCACGGCTCAACCTCGGCTGCGCTCCACCGGCCGAAAGTAGCTTATAAAAGAGGTTGCAACCTTTTCATTACTTCAACACAGGCTCTTGTATTATGATAGGGGCATTTCCATATACCAACCTTATCCTGCCCCTTCATGATGGTACCGTCACCATTTCTGCCCCAAAACCATTCGCCGTAAATTTTATCCTTAATAAATGTGCTGGTATATTTCCACGACTGCCATGATTTTTGCAAATAGGCTTCGTCGTTGGTTAATTGCCATTGATTTAAAAAACCTACCATGGCTTCTGCCTGTACCCAGTTATGTTTTTGTTTTATAAAGTGATTGGCTGTTGGTTCATATTCGTACCAAAGCCCTCCATCTGTATCCACCCCTTCAGCCGCAGCTGCAGCTATTTTTATTGCTATCTTTTTAATGCCTGCAATCAATGCTTCATCGTTGATTACTTCAGCAGCTTCCAGCAATAACCATGCTGCCTCAATATCATGGCCATAAGAAATTGTATCCAATTTTCTGTTCCACCGCTCATCAAAAAAAAGAACCAGGTGGCCGCTTTTTGCATCTACAATATGCTCTGTAAAATTTTGTATAAGATTTTTAATTTGCTCTTTTAGTTTTTCATCGGGCCAAACCTGGTACAATGTTGTGTAGGCTTCCAATACATGCAAATGGGTATTCATTGTTTTTTTTTCATTGGCATCTTTATCACTTAAACGAAGATCATCCAATGGCTGCCAGTCACGGGTAAACGCTTCCAGGTAACCGGTGTTTTTTGTATCAAAACTATGCTCCTCAATGGTACGGTACAATTCAACAGCCGTATTTTTTGCAGCTTCGCTATTGGTAATTTTTACATGAGCGCTGCAGGCGTATATGGCAAACGCCAATGCATAAATCTGTTTCTTGGTGTCTAAAGGTTTTCCGTTTGCATTGATTGTCCAGTACACACCACCATATTGCCTGTCAATAAAATTGGTAGTAAAATAATTAAAAGCAATTCTTGCATGATGTAAGTGATCGGGGTTATTGGTTACCTGGTAAGCTGCAGAAAATGCCCAAAGTATTCTGGCATTTAATACTGCTCCCTTTGGTGCATCAGGAAAAGTGTTATTATCCTCATCAATACGCCCGATAAAACCTCCATTAACAGTGTCATTCGTATTGTGCATCCAATACAAAAGTATTTCATTTAGTTCGGCCTTTACCTCTTTGTAATATCCCTTTAAAAATGCTGTATCTGAAGTCATTACCTTTTTAGTAAAATTTTAATAATAGTGACAAAAATATCCTTAAGATAAGTTCATTGGCGTAGGATTAAACTTATGAAATAATTGGTATGACCTCACCCCCAGCCCCTCTCCAAAAGAGAGGGGAGCTTGGAGCTTCTTGCCTATAACTGTTTCATAAATTATATTTCACCCAGAGCAAGGATACAAAGTTTACAAAGAACAAATAATTTTAATTATGGATTATCGCTTCGTGTTCTTTGTTTTCGTTGTGCACTTTGTGTGAAAAGTTATAAACTATTTTTCCTGAACTGATGTTGGCTTTGCATGAAGATAATTTTTATTTTGCTCAATAATTTTTACAATTGTCTGTACAGAAGCTGCAGAGCGAAAGCCATCTTCGGGTGTATTGATAACATAATCTGTTAACTGTTCAATGGTACTGGTAGCCACATGCATCCTTGTATCAGACGAGGCATAATAAATAAATACTTTACCATCTTCATCAGCTATCCAGCCATTACTGAATGCTACGTTTGAAACATCTCCTACTCTTTCATCTCCTTCAGGTGCCAAAAAATAACCGGCGGGTTTGTGTGTTATCTTGGTAATATCAACAAGATCGGTCATAAATAAATATAGTGTATATCTAAGGCCAGCAGCAGTATTTCTTACACCATGGGCCATGTGCAGCCATCCACATTTTGTTTTTATTGGCGCAGGACCCAAACCATTTTTTAACTCATAAATAGTGTGGTAAACACGGCTGTCAATTACAGTTTCTTTTTCAACTACTGCGTTGGTAATATCTTTAGCCAGGCCAAAACCAATTCCACCTCCCTTACCTGCTTCTATAAAACTATCCTGGGGCCTTGTATAAAAAGCATATTGCCCATCAACAAATTCAGGATGTAACACTACATTTCTTTGTTGTGCAGAAGGTGTTTTTAGATCGGGTAAACGCTCCCAAGTAATAAGGTCTTTTGTACGGGCAATGCCGCATTGTGCAATGGCCGAAGAATGGTCGCCAACAGGTGCATCAGGGTCTTTTCTTTCTGTACAAAAAATGCCGTATACCCATTCATCTTCATGTGCGACCAATCGTATATCATAAATATTGGTATCGGGTACATCTGTTTCAGGCATTGTTACAGGATTATCCCAAAACTGAAAATTATCTATACCATTATAGCTGTCTGCAACAGCAAAAAAACTTTTTCTGTCGGCACCTTCTACCCTTGCTATTAATACATACTTTCCGTTCCATTTAATAGCGCCTGCATTTAATGTGGCATTTATGCCAAACCTTTCCATCAAAAATGGGTTTGTGGTTGGGTTAAAATCGTAGCGCCAGTGTAAAGGGGTATGCCCCGCCGTTAGTATCGGGTTTTTATAACGATTGTACACACCATTACTTTCGGGAACCATTTCGTTTTTTTTGATCTTTAATACATGATGCTGCTCTTTTAAAAACTCCAGTCTTTTTTTAAATACTTCTGTCATAAAATTATTTTAGTCTTTAACAAAAAGACGTTTACAATACTTGTTGCCGGTGAGGCGTTAAGACGTTTTTGTTTCTTTTTAATTCAACGGCTTAACAGCTTAACGGCAATTAATTCCTTCGCCACATTTACTACAAATATTTACATTACTTGTTGCCGTTAAGACGTTGAGACGTTTTTATTTCTTTTCCAACTTAACGGCTTAACGACTCAACGGCAATTAATTCTTCCGGCACTTTTACTTATTTTAGGCAGCTTTTTACGGATTGCCATATAATTTTTTTGCTTTTACCGGTTGCCGTCAAGGCGTTGAGACGTTTTTATTTCTTTTCCAACTCAACGGCTTAACGCTTTAACGGCAATAATACTTCCAGCACTTTTACTTATTTTAGGCAGCTTCTTACGGATTGCGTATAATTTTTATTGCCTTTACTGGTTACCGTTAAGGCGTTGAAACGTTTTTATTTCTTTTCCAACTTAACGGCTTAACGCCTTAACGGCAATAAATACTTCCGGTACTTTTACTTATTTTAGGTAGCTTTTTACGGATTGCCATATAATTTTTGTTGCCGTGCCTTATTTTCAAAAAATATTTTTTTCAGCTCACTGAATTTTTTAAAATCTTCGGCAGACAACTGCCCTTTATAAGGCACATAATATTCTGTTTCATTTGTTGATTTTTGCCCGGCATTTCGCCATGCCAATGCATAAGCAATGCCATGTTTTTCTATTGCTTTATTAAATACACCCGTCCACCAGTCTGCATCGGGAACGGTGTTGTAGCCAAATTCAGTAAGCGCAGGAATTTTATTTTTTGATACAGCAATTTTTTCAAGGGTAGAAAGGCTTTTATCCAATTCGGCGATAAATTTATCATTGGCAAGTATATCGCCCTTTTGATAAATATCAAACCCAATTACATCTACATAATCATCACCGGGATATCTTTCAAGATAATCTTCCTTGGTAGCAAATCTGTCTGTATTATAGGCATACAAAAGATTTTGTACATTTTTTATATCTCTTAAATATGTTTCTGTAAAACGGTATAATTGTATTAACTGTTCAGGAGTGCAATGGTTTTTGCCCCACCAAAACCAGCTTCCATTTAATTCATGAAAAGGGCGGAATATAACCGGTATCAACTCGCCATTCTTTCCTTTTAAATCAAGCATAAAAGCAGCCACTTTATCGAGCCAACTTTTATATAAGTTATTTTTTTCGCCACCAGGCAAAATTGCTGCAACAGTGCCGGGTGAAGGGTCCCAGGCAGGTTTACCGGTTAATGGACTATTTAAATGCCAACTGATTGTTATAACACCGCCACGCTGATACCCTTCTTTAATAAACTGCTTCATTTTATCGAAGGGCACGCCATCAAGATTTACAGGGGAATCAATTTCAAGGCGGCCAAGCTCCCATCCATACACTGCAGGATATTCGCCGGTAACATCTTTTATATCACTTCTTCCGGCTTCATATTTCCATCCCACACCATAAGCAAGGTCATCCTGGTGGCCAACCATAATGCCTTTATTTAAAAGTGTTTTTAAATTAGCAAAAAGGTGCTGCGTTTCTTTTGTTGCATTTTTATCTGCGGTTTGTGCAATGCCTGTAGTATAAATTAATAAACAGGCCACTATATATAAACAATAAATATTTTTTTTCAACTGATATTTTTAAGGGTTTGTATTTGCTTTAATAACAGTAACAAAATTAATGCTATCACTTATCTATTAAGTAATACTATATTATCTTATAATTGATCTTTTTGAATTTTATTTTGCTATCTATATCAGCACAATATGATATTAACCTTTATTTGGTGGATGTTTTTTTAACCAAATAGAATTAATAACTAGTACTATTTTAATTATTTTAATTGTATTATTAACACTTATTTTTTAGTTTTACAAGATAAAGCTGCCATAATAATGAATAAAAATATTACAAGAGAAATTACTCCTTTAACCCAAAATGATTGCTTTACTGTTTTTTCAAGGGTTAAGAAGGAATTTAATTTTCCATTACATTATCATGATGAATATGAGTTGAACCTTATCATTAATGCAAAGGGGGCAAAAAGAATTGTAGGGGATCATGTAGACCAGATTGGAGACCTGGAACTGGTATTGGTTGGCCCTAACCAATCGCATGCATGGTTTACACACTTATGCAAATCGGAAGAGATAAAAGAAGTAACTATTCAATGGCATAAAGATTTGCTGGATGAAAAATTATTGAGAAGGAACCAGCTTAGTTTTATCCGCAAGATGTTTGACCTTTCTACCAAAGGGATTCTTTTTTCAAAAGAAACCATACAGCACATTTATCCCCGTATCGTATCGCTTGAAAAAGAGAGCGGGTTCGATTCTGTTATGGCGCTTATTAATATTTTGCACGATCTTTCTACCTCACGTAACATGCGCACGTTGTCTGAAACCATCTACAATAGTGATTCTCAGCTTAATTTCAATAGCAGGCGTATTGAAAAGGCGTATGACTACATGAATAAAAATTTTGATAAGCCGGTTGCTTTAGGCGATATCGCCAAACTGGTAAATATGACAGAAGTATCATTCAGCCGTTTTATAAAAAAGCGTACAGGCATTACCTTTATTGACAGTCTAAATGAAATAAGGCTTGGGCATGCTTCCCGCATTTTAATTGATACTACCAATTCCGTATCAGAAGTATCTTATAGTTGCGGCTTTAATAACATCTCCAACTTTAACCGTTTATTTAAAAAGAAAAAGGGCTGCACTCCAAAAGAATTCAGGGAAAATTTTTCTGGTACAAGGACATTTTTTTAAACCTTGCTTTTCATAATTTTATTCCAGGTGATGCCAGAAACTTGACAGTCATTGCCAACCTTAAATCTAGTTTTTACTCAGTCAGGTTCTCAACCAAATATTACTAAACTCACCGGCAAAATTTCTGCATTCATTCGTTTACAACACGCAGATAACTTTATGGACTTTTATTCGCTTTGCAAAAAACACTCAATGATACCTGCAGGTTATCAGACATTACCATGCTGCTTCCGCCAACGCCAAAATCCCGTCGGTTTATATTAAATGTGCCGGAAAAAAGAAATCCATTCTTTTGTGCAATTTCTGTAAATGGAAAGGATATTTGTTTTGTAATACCTTTAATGGTGAGGTTACCTGTCATTAAAAAAAAGCCAGTTTTTTCATCCTTCTTTACAGAAACCGATGCAAAATTAATGACCGGGTATTTTTCCACGTAAAAATAATCTTCCTTAAGCAGGTGTTTGTCTCTTGTGCCATTATCAGTATTAATACTTGCTGCATCTACACTAACCATAAAACTCGTTGTACCAATATTTGCTTCATCAAATTGAATTTTTCCTTTAATCCCTGAAAAACTGCCATACGTTGAAAATCCAAAATTTTTAATGGTAAATTTTATGGCAGAGCCTTCATCTACAGGCATTAAATTTTGCGAATACCCGTTGGCAAAAAGTAAAGTAAAAAATAAAAAAATGTAAAATTTTTGCCTGGTCATTTTTTAAAAAATATATTTCTTAACTATATAACGATACTTAATTAAATTAAGTTGGCTGAATCCATAGCAATTTAACAAAGTTTTACCCAGGCTTATCAAAACAAATTTACATAAGCTTCTTTTTTCAAGTCATTTTTTTAACCCTAAATATTATATTTCTTTTTATACTTATTACAAAATGTTAACTGGTAAAAAATAAATTTTGAATAACTAAATTTATTAGTACATTTGTACTAACCAAATTAGTTACACATGTCACAAGCCGGACAAAACCTTAAATACCTGCGCAAATTACGTGGGTGGACACAGGAAGAATTTGCAATAAAACTGGGCATTAAGCGCTCGCTTATTGGCGCTTACGAAGAAGAGCGTGCGGACCCCCGTATTGAAGTACTGGAAATAGTAGGTGATATTTTTAAACTTAGTTTAGATGAATTATTATTGAAGGCCCTGAGCGATACTGGAAGTAATTATTTAGCCAAACGCAGGCAGCAAAAAATGTTGACAGCCGACAGGAACATTATATATTTTGTACCTGTAAAAGCAGCTGCAGGTTATTTAGCTGGTTACGCAGATAGCGAATTTATTGATGAGTTAAATACTTTTACATTACCAATGCTTGCAGGGGGCAATTACCGTGCATTTGAAATTATTGGTGATAGTATGATGCCAACACCCAGTGGCAGTATTATAGTCGGCGAAAAAGTTAATACAACAGATGAAGTAAAAAACGACCAGGCATATATTGTGGTAAGCCGTCATGAAGGGATAGTATATAAAAGGATAGTAAAGAGCAATAAAACAAAAAATAAACTTACGCTTGTGAGCGATAACCCACAATACCAGCCTTACCAGGTAAATACAGAAGATGTGGTTGAGTTATGGCAGGCGCAAATGGTTATCAGTAAAGTAAGCCAGCAACAACTTTGGGATATGAACTCTTTGGCAAATATGGTCAACAACCTGCAAACACAGGTAAGTACACTTAAAAAAAGAATGAATTAGGTTGGCGACAATTGATTTGTTATGCATCACTTTCGACAGACATCTTACAATTATGAAAAAGAAAGACATCAAGACATTTTTTCAAGCGATAAGGAGTAGCGATTTACAAAAAGTAATGCAACTTGTTACAAGCGACAAAGAGTATTTGACTGCGACCAATTTTGCACCACCGAAAAAAGATGACGGACAATCAGGATTACAAGTAGCTTTCAAAACAGCCAACTTTGACATTGCTCAGTATTTAATCGAACAAGGAGCCGACATTAATTTTGTTGAAACATCTGAAATCAATAAATGGGAAGCCCCTGTCTTTCACGACTGTATCAGAGCGACAATTTTCAACTCATATACTTTACAAAAGGACACCTCAAAATTTGGAACAGCATTTTCACTCTTTAAAACAATGTTGGACAAAAAAGCAAACCCAAATGCAGTTGACAGTTATGGTAATAATTGCTTAAATAGAGCATTAATGGACGCACGGCAAATGCTGGACAATCCAAGTGCGGATTTCAGTAACGACATATTATTACAACAATTAAGAAATGTATTCAAAGAACTAATTAATGCAGGGGCAGACCCGAATCAAAGTAGTGAAAGACGAGAGAGTTTTGCAAGTAATATAATTAATGATAGAATGGAACACTATAAATTATGGTAGGACAAAGCGAACGCACAACAAAAGTATTTGGAAAGCAGGGCTTGACAATGTAACATCAACCTGGCATCTGTGGTTCGGGCTGACATTTATAAATTTGGCTTTTAGTTGTTAACTTCAACTTTATATTTTCAATTGGGCATTTGTACCGGGCTGGTCGTTCAATGAATTCCCTGCCTTCGTAAATACATAATATTGCCTGCCCAAAAACAAATAAATTACCTGATGGAAAAATTAATAGTACGAAACAGTATTTTAATAAATGCACCTATAGCTAAGGTTTGGGATGCACTGGTAAATCCTGAACAAACAAAAAAATATATGTTTGGCTGTGAGGGTTTATCAAGCTGGACAATTGGCAGCCCATTACTTTGGCAGGCCATGTATGAAGGTAAAGAAACAGTTTTTGTAAAAGGTATGATTGCAGATATTCAGCCAAATAAATTATTGAAATATACCGTAATAGATCCCAATTCATCTATGCCGGATATTCCCGAAAATTATTTAAATGTTACCTACGAATTATCAGAACAGGAAGCACAAACAAATTTAACTGTTTACCAGGACGGGTTTGAAAATGCAGCAGAAGGTGAGAAACGATATACAGATGTGTATAATAATGGTGAAGGATGGCAACCTATTTTAGTTGAAATAAAAAAACTGGTTGAAGCCGCCTAATGGTTTATTGAAATAGATAATTACCACCGGCTAAAGCAGTTAGCCTTATTTTATAGAATAGTATTTATACCTGTTTATTAAACCCCTTCTAAAGTTTTTAAATACCTGCAAAAAAATAAAGAAATTTAAAAGTAAATTTTCATAATTTTCACATTCAGATACATCACTTAAACATTTAAAACACACAATTATGATCAAGTTACAAATCATCGGCAATCTTGGTAAAGATTGCATCGTAAAAGAAGTAAACGGACAAAACGTTATCAATTTCAGTGTAGTTCACTCAGAACGTTATAAAGACAAACAGGGAAACCAAAAAGAAAGGGCTACATGGGTTGAATGTGCTTACTGGACAGATAAAACAGGTGTGGCTCCCTACCTGCTAAAAGGTAAAACCATTTATGCAGAGGGATATCCCGAAGCGGAAGCCTACATGAATAAAGACAACCAGGCCGCTGCAACTTTAAGGATGAGGGTGCAAACCATTCAGTTAGTTGGGGGCGTTGGCGAAGGGCAGCAACATCAAAATGCCGGGAGCAATAGCAGCAATGCAGCCGCTCCGTCTTACGCAACTGCTGCCAATAACCCAGTGGCTTCCACTGCGGCAAGTGTTGCATCTGATGCAGCAGATGACCTTCCTTTTTAATTTTACAGACAGGATAATATTTTATTAAACAACGCAAAACCTGCGTTGTTTTTTTATAGAGTGGGCTTTAAAATTAAAATATTTCTTTCTTGGGACTGTTGCGACTTGGGCGACAAAAACCTAAGTCGCAAGTGTCCCCAAAGTCCCACGAAACTAAGAACGTAAAAATAACCCCGAAGGCTTTATCCACATTCATGGTTGTTTCTGCAATTTAATAACCTACTGTCTTCATCAACAAAAGAGGATTAATGGAGAGAATGACCAAAGCAAAGATTGATAAAAAAAATAAAAGTTTCTTCTGTAAACTTAGTGGAATCAGCTTTTTGGCTGTTTAACTTAGTAGAAAATCCTGATGTTTTTTATCCAAACCTTATTACTTTATTATGACAGGCTTACATACAATGAGGTAATAAGGTAGAGCTATTTGATAATTTTTCTATTAAGATTAAACAGCGATTATTGGAGACTATAAAAATTGAATTTCACTAAGTTTACCGAAGAACGAAATAAAAAGTGATGAAAAGTATTTTGAACATTCGAAATATTAATAACAATTTATTTTCTTTGGCTCCACCAAATTACACCACCAGCAATAACTGCAATTGTTATAAAAGCCGAAAGAATATTTTTGCCGGAAGAATGAGAATTATTGTTTGAAGAATCATCCATTCCGGAGCTTATGTCAAAACTGGCAGATTCATCGTATTTGGAAAGATCGTTAAAATAAGCTGCGGCTTCCGCAATTGTTGCATGGTCTTTATAATTTTCGTAATCTGCTACAAGGTGTACACGGTTATATGCACAATAAAATAAACAATTATAAGCATAGCACTTGTTTTTCAAATGAGTTTCACTTTCGGTAACCTTCCAATTTTCCGGCAGTTCTACAATTACTTCTTCTTCAAATTTAGCTGGGTACATTATTCTAAAGGGCATTGTACGGTCTTTTTCTTTTGGCCTTATTAAAACATTATTAATAATAAAGGCAGACAGAGAAAATTTCTTCTCCTTGCCTTTGCCTGTTTCCCAAAATTTTGGAATGCTGTAATATTCTGTAGTTGTAAATATTCCTGTATTCTCATCATCCTTATAAGTAAGGCTATCTGCTTTTATATCCTCGTAATAACCTGCATAAAATTTTTTATACGTAGTCATCAATTCTGCCAGGCTTTCGTTATTATAATCATTCCTTATATCATCAGCCTCGCTGCCATGGAAAGTGGTAGTAACAGTTAAAGTTCCACCGCCAGACATTGCAGATACTTTAAACAATTCTTCTGCATGCTGGTAACTTATGCTGCGGAATACAATTGGTGTCAATGAAAAAGTACTGTCGTTAATAACAAGCCCAGCCTGGTAATCGGGATAAAACAAATTTTTTATATTGCCCCGTTGATAAGCAATTGTCGGGTCAAACCAATAGTACACACTACCAAGTTTTACCCTAACCGTAAGATGATCAAAATCTGTTGGCGCCGGAAGTAGTTCGGTGATACTTTTTTTACTAACGGTGTTGATCAGTACCGGGCTGGCATCAATATTCATTGCCCTTAGCATCACACAAAGCAGGTATGATTTTTCTTTACAATCGCCAAAGCGTTGTGCAAATACTTTAGATGGGTCTGCAGGCTTATGCGAATTTTCGCCTATTTCAATACCCATATACCTGATATCATCCTGAACAAATTGCAGTGTCGCCTTTGTTTTTTCCTCATCACTACTATTTGCTGTTTCAATTTCCTTAATCTTTTTTTGCAATGCCACAGACAGTTGTTTTTTAACAGGAAATAATTGCATTGCCCAATCATTTACTTCTTTCCAGCTATTATATTCGCTTACTAAAATTTGAGCGTAAGGATGGTGCCAGTGTGGTGTATAGTCTTGCAAAACCAGCGGCGCAATATTGCTTTTGCGCCATTCATACACCTGCTGCCCGTTAACAGCACTTATTACAGGCTGAACATTTTCATGTAGATTTTTAATAGTCATTTTTCTTCCTTGCGGAACAATTAACTTATAATAAATTTGATATAATGGAATAGGAAACTCCATACTGTACTCATCTGTATATTTATTTTTGAATATAGGGTTAAACCCTTTTATAGTATAACTATACTCAATAATATCTCCCATTCGCACATCTTCTAAAATCAATATGGCATCGAGTGATCCGGTATAAATAAAATTAGCAAGTTCCTCTTCCTGATGTACGGTTTTAATTTTTGAAAGCTCAAGCCTGTTCAGTATCTCTCCTTTACGGATAATATGTATGCTGTGAAATATTAATTGCTCATAAGAAGGATCAAATGAAACTGATATTTGCGACTCATTTTGTACACCAGATTTTGAGATAATTTTTTTGCTGTAGAAAAAATATTTACTTTGATCAGCAAGAGAAACCTGTGTTTCAAAAGAAATATTTATATACCCGTCTGCTGCATCTTTATCAAGCGAAACATTGTTGTAGTCAATATTATTTTTAGTTACCCATGCCGGCACTTTTGAAATGGAAGGTTTGTCTGGCAGTGAATAAATAGTGCTGGAAATAAATAATACATGTACTGTAAACAAGAGGTATAAGTGCAATTTCATCTTGTAAATTGTGGTTGAAGTGATTAAAGTATCTGGAACAAGTTAACAACAAAAGCCCAATATTTTTTCGATCGGGGTGTTTGATACAAAAAAAATTATTTTAAATAAACTACCTGGTAATTATAACACATTTGCATAACTACACAAATAACCAAAATTTAAAAGCATCAAAAACTAAAGTTTTTGTAAGAAAGATTTTGCCCATTAAAAACGCCTTAACGGCTTAACGGCAAAAAATGCAACATCAAAAAAATTACAAATTGAATGTTCAATCTAACAGTCTTTACTATACAAAATTTCAATTGTATAAACCATTTGCTTAAAGGCACTATACTTATTTAAAACAATAAAGCCCCGCCATTTCGGGCAGGGCTTTATATAATTGCATATAAAAAATATCAAATACTTTCTGCTTCCTTTTTCATATTTAATTTTCTTGCAAATACAAATAAATGAATAGCGGCAAAAATTATAGAAATATACATCAGTGTCTTGTCAGTTTCAAAGCCGACGCTATATTGATGTAAATATCCTGCAACCAATAATAATCCGCAAAGAACAAGCCCTACATACCTTGCCAGTTTCATGCCTTTTCGATTGGCGGCACCGTTTCCTAATATGCTGTGTTTAACGCCATAAACAAGATATATATCCAACCCAATCAACATCCACACCAGCAACCTTATCCAAGTATCCATTGGCAAAAATACCATCATAAATAAACATACCCCGATTCCTAAAATAGGTACTAAAGGTACTAATGGAGTTTTAAAAGACCTTGGCAGTTCGGGCATTTTTACACGCATCACCCAAACCCCTATACATACCAGTATAAAAGCAAATAAAGTGCCGATACTTGTCATTTCGCCCACAACACGGGCTGGTACAAAAGCAGCAAATACACTCACAAAAAGCATAAACAATAAATTACTTTTTGCCGGTGTTTGTGTTTTTGGATTTACAGTAGAAAATATTTTTGGTATCAACCCATCTTTACTCATACTATAAAATACCCTTGACTGCCCCATCAGCATTACCAATATTACAGAAGAATAACCTGCAAGGATGGCTACCAGAATTGCCCTGTTAAGCCATGGATAATCCTGCACAATAACGCCTGCTGCATTTACTTTACCCATGTGTTCAATGGCTACAGCAACGGGTGCTATACCATCTTTGCCCGCAAAACTTGTATAACTTGTTACCCCCGTCATTACATGGGCAAACAGTAAATATAAAATGGTACAGATTGCCAATGAGCCTAGTATACCAATGGGCATATCCCGCTTAGGGTTTTTAGCTTCTTGCGCTGCCGTACTCACCGCATCAAACCCAATGTAAGCAAAGAACACAATGGCCGCAGCACGTATGATACCGCTAAAACCAAAGTCGCCAAAATGGCCCGTGTTATCCGGAATATATGGATGGTAATTATCGTTGTTGATATACTTCCAGCCGAGTACGATAAATACGGCTACTACTGCAATTTTTAGCCCTACAATAATAGCATTTACAAAAGCACTTTCTTTGGTCCCTTTCATCAACAGCAAACTCATTAATACAATTATAAATACGGCAGGCAAATTTATAATTCCCCCGTCCCAAGGCCCCACTGTTAATTGATGCGGCAGGTGAACATCAAAACCTTCTAAAAATTTTACAAGGTACCGGCTCCAGCTAATACCCACAGTAGCTGCACCTACAGCATATTCCAACACAAGGTCCCAACCAATTATCCAGGCAATAAATTCGCCCATGGTGGCATAGGAATAAGTATAGGCACTTCCTGCAACCGGAATCATAGAAGCAAATTCTGCATAACATAAACCTGCAAACAAACAACCAAGTGCTGCTACAATAAATGATATGGTAATTGCAGGGCCAGCATGGTTTGCAGCCGCCATACCCGTTATCGAAAATAAACCTGCACCAATAATTGCACCGATACCTAATGCTGTTAAGCCCCATGCACTCAGTGTTCTTTTTAAGGTATGGCTACCTGTTTCCTGTGCTTCATTCATTAAAGCCGCCATCGGTTTTCTTACAAATAAACTCATAGCTTGTTAGTTTAGTAAATAATAATCCGAAACCTATCGGATTGGAAAAATAACACTAAATTTTTAATTACATAACGATATCTACATATTTTACTATTAGAGGTTGATAACAATTATTAAATATTATATTGCAACACTATTTTTTACGTATGGAAATTAAACCGGCAAAGCGCAGTAAACTTACTTTATACATTGGTATCGCATTGGTTGCAGGTATCATTGCCGGATTTATTACCAATAAAATGTATGTTGGTACAGAAAATAACCAAATTGCCAATGCCGAAATTCAATTGGCACATATTGATAATGCGATAAGGCCTTTTGAAACAATAAAAGACACCATTAGATATAATGGCCTTCGGGCGTTACAAAAGAAAGCTGCTACACAAAAAAAAGAGGCCGAGACCGCCTTGCTGAATACACCTGATGAAACAGCAGTTTTGTTAAACATAAAATTATTATCTGATACAGCTAAACAGCTACAAACAGCACTGGCTGGTTTTTCAGATACAACTGCGCTGGAGTATAAATCATTATTACAACAAAGAGAACTGGTTACTGCACAAAAGAATAACAGTATAAAAGCAAGGGACTTAAAATTAGACTGGCTTACTATTTTAGCAGACATATTTTTACGGCTTATAAAAATGATAGTGGCGCCATTGGTATTTACTACCCTTGTTGTAGGGGTAGCCAAACTGGGCGATATAAAAGCAGTTGGCCGCATTGGCGGAAAAACACTGCTATGGTTTATCAGTGCATCTTTACTTAGCCTGTTGCTGGGTATGTTATTGGTAAATTTATTTGAACCGGGCAAAGCGATGCACCTGCCCTTGCCAGATAGCCATTTAAATACCGGCATTGATAAAGCTGCACTCACTATTAAAGATTTTTTTTATCATGTTTTTCCGGCCAGTGTAATTGATGCCATGGCAAAAAATGAAATTTTACAAATTGTAGTGTTTGCACTTTTTTTTGGTGTAGCCGCCGCCGCATTGGGCGACACTGCAAAACCGATTGTAAAAGCATTGGATGCTATTGCACATATTATTTTAAAAGTAACCGGGTATGTTATGGGTTTTGCACCTTTTGCTGTATTTGGTGCCATGAGTGCCATCATTGCAAAGCAGGGTATCGGCATTTTAAAAACATATTCTATTTTTATTGGTGAATTTTATTTTGGATTATTGCTGCTGTGGGTTTGCCTGATTTTAATAGGGTCAATATTTCTTAAAAAAAGAGTGTTTACTTTAATCAAAAGAATGAAGGAGCCTATACTGGTGGCATTTAGTACTTCCAGCAGCGAAGCAGCTTTTCCAAAAACAATGCTTGAACTGGAGCGCTTTGGGTGTAAGGATAAAATTGTAAGTTTCGTATTACCGCTCGGCTACTCTTTTAACCTGGATGGCAGTATGATGTACATGACTTTTGCTTCATTATTTATTGCGCAGAGTTATGGCATGCACATGCCATTGGGTACACAGTTAACCATGTTGCTGGTATTGATGCTTACCAGTAAAGGTATTGCAGGTGTACCAAGGGCATCACTGGTGGTAATTGCAGGTACATTGGCTACTTTTAATATACCTGAAGCAGGCATTGCATTGTTACTTGGTATAGATCCCTTGCTGGATATGGGTCGCAGTGCTACCAACGTAGTAGGCAATAGTATTGCAACCGCTGTGGTAAGTAAATGGGAAGGTGAACTGGAACATAAATAAGTACAAATTTTTTATATAATTGACAACTGAAATTATGCTTGATTTTATTTTTTTAGATTTTAACTGGATGCAATTACTGCAACCGCAATGGTACATCGAAAATGGCGGTTTATGGTTTATTGTATTTGCCGTGTTTGCAGAAACTGGTTTATTTGCAGGCTTCTTTTTACCGGGTGATTCGTTGCTTTTTGTAACAGGCATTTTTAGCAATGATCTTGTAAGCGAAGGATTGGGCATACATGTATCCAGCTCTTTTGTAAACCTGGTGATATTGGGTATTGTAATTTCATTGGCTGGTATAATTGGCAACTATGTTGGTTATTGGTTTGGCAAAAAAAGCGGTCCGTTTCTTTTTGAAAGAAAGGATACATTTCTTTTTAAGAAAAAATATTTGTTGCAGGCCAAAGAGTTTTATGATACGCATGGAGGAGGCGCCATTGTTATGGCAAGGTTTATTCCTATTGTTAGAACCTTTGCCCCGATTGTAGCTGGCATAGTCGGTATGGAAACTAAAAAATTCACTTTTTATAATATTGCGGGTTCTGTTGCGTGGGTATTTTCTATGTTGTTTGCCGGGCATTACCTACAGCAACTGGTTTTAGGCTGGTTTAATTTTGATTTAAAAGAACACCTGGAAGTTATAGTAATTGGAATCGTTCTTATAACAACAGCGCCCATTTTGTTTAAATTATTTTTTAGTAAGAAAAAAAACCCTTCAAACGATACTGTATAAGCCCGCCATGTCAAAACAATCTTCTTCTATTTTTACCATTACCGTTCTTGTTGCTGCCCTTGGATATTTTGTAGATATTTACGATTTGCTATTATTCAATATTGTAAGGGTTGATAGTTTAACTGAGATGGGCCTTTCTGCTGCGCAGGTAAAAACACAGGGCGAATTTATTATCAGCATCCAAATGATTGGTCTTTTAATTGGTGGCATTATCTGGGGTATGATGGGTGATAAAAAAGGCAGGTTAAGTGTATTGTTTGGTTCCATCATTTTATATTCTATTGCCAATATTGTTAACGGTTTTGTACATACTCCCAACCAGTATGCACTTACCAGGTTTATTGCCGGCATAGGCCTCGCAGGCGAACTGGGTGCCGGTATCACGCTGGTAACAGAATTGGTTAGCAAAGAAAAAAGAGGGTTAAGTACATCGCTGGTTGCTGGTGTTGGTTTATTAGGAGCCGTAGCTGCATTTTTTGTGTCGCAAAATTTTAACTGGCGTATCTGTTATTTTATTGGCGGGGGCCTTGGTTTTTGCCTGCTGATACTGCGTATATCCGTGTTCGAGAGTGGCATGTTTACTGAAACAAAAAAATTAAGTGTAAGCAGGGGAAATTTTTTTATGTTCTTTACCAACAGAAAGCGTTTTAAAAAATATTTATGTGCTATATTAATTGGTTTACCTAACTGGTATGTGATTGGTATTTTAATAGCCTTCTCCAATAATTTTGCCATAGAATTTGGTATTACAGAAAAAGTACTGCCAAAATTATCTACCATGTATGCCTATGTATTTATTTCTATTGCAGATTTACTGGTAGGGTTTGTAAGCCAATGGTTAAAAAGCCGGAAAAAAGCCTTGTATATATTTTACAGCTTTACCATTATTTCCATCATCTTCTTTTTTAACCAGCAAAATGGTACTGCTGCCGGTATGTATGTAATATGCGCCGCATTGGGCTTTGCCACCGGCTATTGGGCTATTTTTGTTACCATGGCCGCAGAGCAGTTTGGCACCAATTTACGGGCCACAGCCACTACTACAGTACCCAATATGGTTAGGGGCTCTTTACCCATTTTGTTTGTATTATTCAAGTGGCTGCAAACCGTATTTGCATCAATGCCCAATCCGTATATTACCGCGGCATGGGTAACTGGTGTAATTGTTATGGCTATTGCTATTACTGCTGCTTATTTTACAGAAGAGACTTTTGGTAAAGATCTTAATTACACTGAGGAATAATTTATTGGGCAATCGCTTGTTAATTTTATTATAATTAGCTGACCAGCTATAAATGAAACATACTATTTACAGTTATTTTCGTTTATCAGTAATTATGAAAAAGTATTTCTTCGTCTTGCTTATCACTATATTTTTATCAGCGGCATTATCAGCGCAAAAGCTGCAGGTTAAAGTTATTTATGTAACTGAAGACCCTGCAGAAAAAAAGCCACTGATATATTATTCGCCATTGGTAAAATTAACCTGGGCAGATTTTAAAGGAAAGCCAGTATTAAGCAGCAATGCAGCAGCCATTACCAACGCCGGCATAGGTTTTAAAATGATGTTTCATAGCCAGGATAATGTTACTACTTTGTACATAACAGTAAACTGTAATTTTTATATATCGGATAGCTGGGTAAAGGATGGCAAAAGAACGCCTTACATTTTAAACCACGAGCAACATCACTTTGATATTGCCTATATATATGCCATGCAGTTGATACAAAAACTGCAGGTAGCCAAGTATACCAGGGAGGATTATAACAAGGTTATTGAAAAGATATACTACCAGGCCCAGGCCAATTTACAAACCATGCAAAATGCTTACGATACAGAAACAAAAAACAGCATACTGACAGACAAACAGGAAATGTGGGATAAAAAAATTGACGCACAATTGGCATTGCTTACAAAACAATCAACAGCCAATCTTTAACTTAAATGTTCTGCATTTCGGGTGGAAGGCGCTTTAATAAAATCGTGAGGATACTTTTTAAGATAGCGCCATAGTATGCCTAAAAACTGGGGATAGTCCCTTAAATGAATACCACGGCTTTTTACTGCTACAATAAATGCCAGTCCGAAACTTACTGCAAAATTTAAAAAGCCAATACCCATAACACCAATAAGAGTGTACCATATTTCTTTTGTGCTTAGTACATTATCTAAACCAAAAAAACCAATGGCCACATTGGCTGCCGAAATAGTAATATGTCTTATATCGAAAGGGATGCCAAAAGTTTTTCCTAAAAAACCAGCCATCCCCAAAAAAAATCCCAACGAAATATTTCCAATCAATGCGCCGAGATTATTTTCTACATAATGTACAATTCTATAACGCCGTTTTTCACTAAACCTTTTTTTAAACGCAGTTGTGTTGCGAAGCCTTTCTGCAATTTTGCCATACACCACGTAGTTTTCTACATAACCGGCAATTATACCGCTGGCAAATAAAAAGAAACCGGTAAAACAGGCATACAGCCAGGCCAGGCTGTGCAATGGCTGCTGGTCTGCTATTAATTGATGGGCCGCTTCGCCTTCAGCAATTTTTACACCTGTTGCCATAAAAAAAAGCCACGCTAAAATATAGGTTAACGGAAATACTATAATAAGGTTTCCTGCAAATGAAGCAATCTGTGTACGGCTAACTTTACCAATGGTAATAGCAAGGTTTCTTAAATCAGGTTCTTCACCTACTTTTTGAATATCGAAAGAGCTGGCTACATTATTGGCAGTATAAGCAGGTTGCTTGGTAGCCAGTGTAGACCCAGTATCCTGTATTAAAATAAAACCCAACGAATAATTTACGCTATATAAAAACCCATGCCAAAAAGGTGCCATTACTACTTTAGCCAAAAGGTTTTTTATAATACCAATAAATGAAATGATGATACCTCCGCCCATGGCGCTTTGAAGCATCCGGTAAAATTCTTTACGGGTAGTGCTGATAAATTTTTCGCCGGTACGTCCGCCATGTTCTGCAATCTGGTAAGCAAGATATCCCGTGTTTTCGCTAAAAAATTCCTTTATAGAATTTTTCCTGTTTTCATTATGCACTACTGTTTTAAAATAGGCAACAAATCTTTGTGTATTAAAAAAGTTGTCCATGTCCAGCACATCCAGTATAATAAATAACCTGTCAATCTGCTGTTGCAAACGGGTAATAATAAAAGTTTGTGCCAGGCTGGTGCCGTAGGCAATTCTTTGGTCCCTTATCCATTGAATAGACTGATTACAATTATGCAATGCTTCTGTAATATTGGCTAATATTAACCGCTGCGTATTTACAGTGGCTGCCGTATTATTCAACTCCAGGTATTGATTGGTAAGACGGTTTTGTTCAAAAAAAGGAAAAATAGCATCTCCAAAATTATCATACCGTTGTGTAATTTCTTTTTCTAAACCCAACGTAGTAACCCGGTAGCTGAGTATTTGTAAAGCGCTTTGCAATTGTTTTATCAATTCAGGTTCCGTCATATTTATCTGTATGCCCAACACTTCAAAAAACTGTATCCACAATTCATTGTCAATTCCCTCTACCCAGGTATGATCGCTTTTTTTATAAAATATCCTGTTGATAACATATAAAAAATTATCCGGTGTTTGAAGCTCTGGTAATATTTTATGCAATACTTTACCCCTAAGCTCCTGCACAAAACCACGGCTGCT
>JANYGZ010000019.1 GCA_025362235.1 Ferruginibacter sp.
CTTCAATTATCAAAGTATAAGAAATTTTTAAAGCTTGTTTTGGAAGGAACAAGACTTGTTAAACAAAACAATAAAAAAATTTTGCAATGGCAGTATAGATTCTTATATCATATATTTACGCTAACGGTCAGGCTAAATGACACTTCAAAAAATATTAAAGACTTTAAAAAATTTACACAACTCTATTCGGACTTTAAATAATGCCACCAACATTTTTCATATTTCTTGGACTAATTGCTTATTTCGGTTTAACAACTGTGACTTGCATTATATTTATTCCAATGCTTTTTTTTGACCGTAAAAGATTGTTTGCAAAAAAGGTTCTTGCGACAGTTTTAATTTCATTTCCTTGTTTAATGGTTATGGGACTTGTGTTTGTTATTATTTTTATAATTCCAGCGCTTGTATTTTCATGGTTAGCCAACAGCGGTTACATTTCAAGGACACCAGGAATAATTTTAGCATTAACTGGCTTAATAATTTTCGGTTGTTCAGTTGCGACATCAGCTTTATACTTGTGGTACTTCATTAGCAAACTTATTTATCAACGACTTGACAGAAAACCACTTCAAGACTTTTTAGACAATGATAAAGTTTTTAAATTTTTGCGGCCGTATCTAATTAAATTTAAATTTTATAATCCTGCATCTTAGCAAGTAGTAAATATCAAACTTGAATATAATAGACATCACTCCATAGCTCTAAAGCGAAATCTATAAAATAATAATTAAACAATGAAGATTTTTATCTCCCACTCCTCACAAAACAAAAACTATGGTAATGAACTAGTCGATCTCCTTACAGGAATTGGAGTTAAAGATGACGAAATTATTTTTACAAGTAATGATGCGTATGGAATTCCAATTGGGCAAAATATTTTTTATTGGTTAAAAAGCAGGATATCTGAAAAGCCTCATGTTTTGTATCTTTTGTCTCCCGAATACTATCGGAGTGTTGCTTGTTTAAATGAGATGGGAGCAGCTTGGGTTGTAGAAAACAAGCACACTATGATTTTTACTCCCGAATTTAACCTGTCGAGTCCAGAGTTCCTTAATGGAGCGATTAACCCAAGAGAAATTGGGTTCTACATTGATAATCACGATAAGTTGATTGCATTTGTAGAGTCTTTACGCATCGATTTTGTCATTTCGTTGAATCAGGTCTTAATAAGTCAAAAGATCAGGTTGTTTCTTGAGAATATAAAAACCTTTAACCCGATAGTTGTTTCTTCCCCAGAATTATCGCCGGTAGTAAGCAATAACGTTTCATTCAAAGACCAAGAACTCGCAACACACGAGCAAAAAATACAAGTAAAGCCAATCGTCAATAGAACAGAAATGAATTCTGCAAAGTCAAGATTATTGATGGATTTAGAAAGTAATAAGCTAAAGGATGAGGATGTCCTTTTAATTCATTACATAATCGAAACTGGCCGATTCAAATTAGGTACTGGATGGAGATCGAGTCAAGAAATTGAGAATATTAAAGTCTGGGAAGAAGTTCAGGAGTTAAACCATTCACTGTCGACAAATTATGATAATGCTTTGAGGAGATTTGAAATGAAAAATGTTACAGAGGTTTCCGAAACTACAAGCTATGGTAACCCAAGAGAAATAAGTATAAAAGAAGAGATTAAGAATGAATTATTAAACATGTCAGACGAACTTCTATCTAAAATAGATGAGGTGTTCCAAAGGAATAAGAAAACAAGCACATGGTAAAAACCGCACCCAACAAATAAGTATTTGTAAAAGCTGGGTGGACCGAAGCTGTGATTCAACAATTACAATATCTCGTCTTGAAATAGTAGCAAATAACATCAAAATGGATAAAATACAACAAATAATCAAAGCCTTAAAATAGGCTTCAAATTAATTTATACTGTCCCCCCTAACTGTCCCCTATAAAATAAGAAAGCCCTGAAAGTGAATACTAACAAGGCTTTTAATATATACTGGTGCCAGGTATTGAACAATCGTCGAAACATTTTATGGAGGACTTAGGGAGGGTTATACAATAATAAATATAAAATTTTGAAGCATTTATAAATAAATTCGCAATTTGCGAATTGCGAATTGAGAATTATTTATCTTTGAGTTATGAGAGCTCATAACGGAATGCGTCCGCAGGACATCATAATTTTATTAAAAATAGCAGCCTTGGATCAAACACCCTGGCAAAATAAAGATTTAGCATCACAATTGTTCATAAGTGCCTCTGAAGTTACCGAATCGCTCAACAGGAGTGTTTTGGCTGGATTAATAGATGCGAATGATCGTAAAACTATTTACAAACAATCACTGATGGAATTTATTCAGTTTGGACTTCATTATGTTTTTCCTGTGCCGATTGGTGGGATGCAAAACGGAATTTATACAGCTCATTCCCACCCTTTTTTTAAAAAGCACTTCAAAAATGAATTAGAATATATTTGGCCTGACGCCAAAGGGAAAGTCCGTGGATTGACGATTGAGCCTCTGTACAAAGAAATGGTCAAAGCTGCGCAGATCGATGAAAAATTATACAAAATGGCAGCAATATTAGATGTCATCAGAATTGGAAGAGTAAGAGAATGGAAGCTAGCAGTTGAGGAACTAAAAAATATGGTAGGATGAGCCATACCGAAAATATCACCAGAATTAAGGCTGTTTACAATGCACTAAAAGACTTAAAAAACGACGTCGTGTTTATAGGCGGCGCAACCGTTTCGCTATATGCAGATAGGCAAGCAACTGAGATAAGACCGACCGAAGATGTAGATATACTGGTCGAAATAAGCTCAAGGTGGGAATATGCAGCATTAGAACAACGGCTTAGAGACATTGGTTTTGCGAATGATACAAATGCATCTTTTCTTGGGCGCTATACTTTGCCGGGTATAGTCGTTGATGTAATGCCGACAGATGAAAAAATCCTTGGGTTTTCGAATATATGGTATAAAGAGGGCTTTAAGACAGCAATAGACTATTCAATTGACGATGAACACCAGGTGAAAATATTTACACCACCCATTTTCATAGCAACAAAGTTTGAAGCATTTAAAAACCGCGGTCGCAATGACGGTAGAACAAGCAGCGATTTTGAGGACATAGTTTTTGTATTAGAAAACAGAAGTATAATCTGGCAAGAAATGGCAGAAACATCCGTGGATCTTGCATCCTACCTGCATCGGGAATTTTCAGTATTACTGGAAAATAAATATTGTATGGAATGGCTAACGTCACATTCAAGTGTTTATCCTCCAAGCTCCGATTATATAATGAGTGAAATGAAGTCTTTTGTAAATAATTGATTTAAGTACCGTACAATTTAAAAGGTCTTTTTTCATGACGAACCACTTTTACCATTTTTAGGCGCACCCGAATTGAGATGATTTAAATGGAAAATATAAAACACTTTGAACTACCTGAAACGTCTCCCTTGCCATTCCCTATAAAATAAAAAAGCCTTGAAAGTTAATACTATCAAGGCTTTTAATATTTACCGGTGCCCAGAACAAGATTCGAACTTGCACATCCTTTCGAACGCTGCCACCTGAAGGCAGTGCGTCTACCAATTTCGCCATCTGGGCATTTGCACTTAGGGCTGCAAATATAATTGACTAAACCGAAACATTAAAATCCCTTAATGCATCGTTTAAACTTGTTTTTAAATCGGTGGATGGTTTGCGCTGCCCGATAATTAATGCACAGCCAACACCATACTCTCCCGCAGGAAATTTTTTGTTATAAGTACCCGGAATTACTACGCTCCTTGCCGGCACAACCCCTTTTGTTTCTATAGGTTCAGGGCCACTGACATCAATTATTTTTGTTGACATGGTCAATACCACATTGGCACCCAATACGGCTTCTTTTTCAACCCTTACTCCTTCAACCACAATACAGCGGCTGCCAATAAAACAACCATCTTCAATAATTACTGGTGCTGCCTGCAAGGGTTCCAGCACTCCGCCAATACCTACGCCACCACTAAGGTGTACGCCTTTGCCAATTTGGGCGCAACTGCCTACTGTGGCCCATGTATCCACCATGGTACCTTCATCTACATAGGCGCCGATGTTTACATAACTGGGCATCAATACTACATTTTTTGCCAGATAAGCACCATATCTTGCAACAGCGTGCGGCACGGCCCGTACTCCCAGTGCCGCATACCCGCTTTTTAATTTCATTTTATCATAAAACTCAAAAGGAGGTAATGTATAAGTCTGCATTTGCTGTATGGCAAAATACATCAGTACCGCCTGCTTTACCCATTCATTTACCTGCCAGCCCTGTTCGGTTGGTGCAGCTGTTCTTAACCTGCCTTTATCTACTTCTTCAACAACTAATTTTACCGCATCTGCGTATTGGTCTTGTTTAAGCAGTTCCCTGTTTGCCCACGCTGAAAGTATTAATTCTTTTAGTTCCATTGTATGTCAATTTATTTTTTAAAAAGATGAATAAGTTTTCTGCACCCTGCAATGTAACCGGTACGTCAAATTGCTGCAAGCATCAGGTTAATTGTGAACTATTCCCTATTGACTATTGACCATTCAACATTCACCTGTAAAGGTTGCGCAAGATACAAAAAGAATAAGCTGAATTATTTTGAATTTTAAATCAATTGTATTGATATAACATTTGCATTTATGTCGTTGTTAAAACGGATTATATATCTTGCATTTACATTTATACATAATATGCATATCGGCTTTGATGGTAAAAGGGCGTTTCAAAATAAAACAGGGCTGGGAAATTATATCCGTTCCTTAATTGCCATTCTTACACAGCATTATCCTCAAAATAACTATACGTTGTTTGCTCCAAAACAAACAAACTTATTTGATATTGGCGCTGTTGAAAATGTGCATGCTGTTTTTCCTCAAACATTTTCAGGCAGGCATTTTCCGGGCTTGTGGAGAAGGAATGGGATGGTTAAACTGATTGCCGGTTCAGGAGTGGATATCTATCATGGTGTGAGTAATGAATTGCCATTAAACATAAAGCATGCTGGTGTAAAAACTGTTGTAACCATACACGATATTATTTTTGAGCGGTTTCCCGAAACCTATAATTTTGATGAACGTTATGTTCATAGGTGGAAGATAAAACATGCCTGCAAAACCGCTGATGCCATTATTGCTATCAGCAAGCAAACAAAGGATGACCTTATTAATTTTTATAAAGTGCCTGCAAGTAAAATTTTTATTTGCTACCAAACCTGTAACCCGATATTTCAACAGACCATTTCAGCAGCAGATAAAGCCATCGTAAAAAGCAGGTACCGTTTGCCCGATAATTATTTTTTGTTTGTAAGTTCTATTGCGCCAAGAAAAAATCTTATTGCTATTTGTAAGGCAATGTTATTGCTTAAAGATAAAATGGATATTCCCTTAGTTGTAATTGGCAATGGCAAAAAACAAAAGGAAGAAGCTAAACAATTTATGCGGGCCAATGATATCGCCGACAGGCTTATATTATTGAACGAAATGCCGGAATCAAGAAAAAGTGATTTTACAACAGCAGCTGATTTTCCGGCAATTTACCAACAGGCACTTGCATTGGTATACCCATCTATTTTTGAAGGCTTTGGTGCACCTTTGCTGGAAGCCTTATGGAGTGGGTTGCCGGTTATCAGCAGCAATACCAGCAGCCTGCCCGAAGTGGCTGGTGATGCGGCTTTATATTTTTCGCCAGCCGATTATGAATTACTTGCCAAACACCTATACGCAATAGCGACTGATAAAAATATTGTTCTGGATTTAAGAGAAAAAGGGTTTGAACAGGTGCAGCAGTTCACCACCCAAAAATATGCTGACAGCATTATGAATGTATACCAAAGTATTTTATGAGCGACTTTTTAAACGATATAGAAAATTGCCTGGAAGTATTGCATAAAGGTGGTACTATTTTATACCCAACAGATACTATTTGGGGTATTGGTTGCGATGCTACCAACGAAGATGCTGTTGCTAAAATTTACGAACTTAAAAAAAGGGCAGAAGAAAAGAGCATGATTATTTTATTGGCCACTAAAAAAGATATCATTCAATATATAACCCAGCCCGATTTGTCTGTATTGGATTACCTGAATACCACAACAAAACCCACTACGGTAATTTATGATGGTGCAACAGGGCTTGCTGAAAATGTAATAAATAAAGACGGCACCGTTGCCATCCGGTTAACGAATGATACTTTTTGCAAACACCTTATCAAAAGATTTAAAAAACCCATAGTATCTACTTCAGCTAACGCTAGCGGTTACCCGACACCGGCTATATTTTCTGAAATAAGTAATGAAATAAAAAAAGGTGTTGACTATATAGTTCAACACCGGCAGGATGATGTAAAAATTGCAACACCTTCTTCAATAATAAGGTGGAGCAAAAATGGAACACCTGTTATTATAAGGCCGTAATTATAAAATTGTAAAACCAATACCTAACTGAAAGCCTTGTCCTGTCCACTTATCCTTGTTATCAATATCATTAAGATTAGTAAGGCCAATTACATATCGTCCATACACTCTAAACATTGCCAGCTTAAGTTGTAAACCTGCCACCAAACCAAAATTTCCTTTTTTAAATGCATTTTTCCCATTTTCAACAAGACTCACATTTTGGTCAAGTAATATCCCAAACTGGGGACCAGCCTGCAACGTAATCATTTTACTGGCGTTATAATTCAACAGTATTGGAATAGTTAAATAACTTAATTTTATTTTGGATGCATTATTTAAAGTTAAGGAACTATAAATATCACTGAATTTACTACTCGTATCGCTAGTTGACTGATTAAATAAAACTTCGGGCTGTAGCGCCCATTTACTACCTAGGCCAATTGTAGCAAAGCCTCCAGCGTGATAGCCATAACTAAATTGGTCGCTGAAAGGTTGTCCGGAAAGCTTGTTGATATTAGCACCTGCTTTTACACCAAGGCTAAAACTTTGAGAATGTGCAGTTGAAAATATCAATACTGCGAGGGCGAGTGTTACAAGTTTTGTTTTCATATAAATAGTTTAGTAAATTAAATTAGCTAACAATATGCCAATTACAAAAATTGCGTAGATAATTATTTGTTAATGAACTGTATTAAAAAGAATAACTCAGGTTGAAAGTAATAACACTTGTAAACCTATTTTCTTCTGTTTGCTGCAAATAATAATCAAAATACACTTGTGGTTCAAAAACGAATTTACCATAAACATATTGTAAATCCAATGAAAGTCCTGCCGATTCTACCTGGTATGGAGAAGTTTTAAATTTTGGCAACTTCCCTTTTTTATTTAAAAAATTCAACAGGTTTGCAGCATTGGTATTATGGTGAATATCAACCTTACTTGAAGCTGTATTCAACATCAGTGCTGTATTTAATATCATTCCATCTTTTTTATTAAAAATATTATCCCAGATAAATTGATGGGATGCAGAAATAATAAAAGTGAATGCTTTTATATTATTGGTCACGGAGTCGTATAAAGCCCGTTTTCTCTTTACTTCTCCATATTTTCCCGTAGAATAACCTAACGCAATACCGGGTTGTACCCATGTTTTTTTATAATTCAACGACGTGTAAAAATCATTTTGTAAAGGTGAAGTATATGTAGAAAATATATCGTTGACGAAATAGTGGGTGTATACAAAAGCAAAATAAAAGTTTTTATTTCCTTCCAGTTGATATGCCGGAGAAACAGCATATTGGTTTACACCAAAACCATTCACACTGTCATTAAGCAAATTGGCGCTGGCAGAAAAACTTGCACCGCTTTTATGATAATAACCAAGCGCTGGCGAATATATAAATTTATTAATAGAAGATTGTTTGGCATTGAGTGCATTATTTCGAACATTAAATAACCTGTTACCAATACCGATACTTGCTGTAAAATAAGAGGCAGGTTTTTCGGAAGAAGATAAAAGGTCTATCAGCTCATTCATTAACTCTGCTGAATCTTTAGCGCTGATACCTTTAAGGGAATCTGTTTGAGCATAATTTTTTGCTGATAAAGCCAATAAAAAATATATAAGCAGTAAAAATTTTTGCATCAGTTGATGGAAGGTTGTTGTTTAAGTAAGGTTGACTGTAATAAAGAAATTTAGTTTAACCGGATAAAAACATTATTTAAGTTTTATCAGTTTTTAAAAAACGCTATACAATTGATTTAATTGTAATTAAGTGAAATAAAATCCTTACATTTGCAAAATTATTTATAACGAGTATTGCATGAAATGCCCGACAGGCTGTTGAAATTAGGATTTACTTTAACTTTTAAACATAGTATTTAAGTAGCAAAACAACAGGCAAATAGCATATCATGTAAACACAAAAAAAATTTACATGAATGCATTTGAAGCCTTAGGCTTAAACGTACAATTAGTACAGGCAATTACCGATTTAGGGTTTGATACCCCCACCCCAATTCAGGAACAGGCAATTCCCATTTTATTATCAGGCACTACAGATTTTGTGGGTTTGGCACAAACCGGCACAGGAAAAACAGCCGCCTTTGGCCTTCCATTATTAAATCTTATCAGTATTGCTGATCGACACCCACAAGCATTGATTGTTTGCCCAACAAGAGAATTGTGTTTGCAAATTACCAACGACCTGGCAACATTTACCAAACATACAAAAGGTGTTTTTACAGAAGCTGTATATGGTGGTGCATCTATCACCATGCAGATTAGAAATTTAAAAAGGGGCGTACATATTGTTGTGGCTACACCAGGAAGATTGATTGACCTTATTGAGCGCAAAGCAATTGACCTGCAAAAAGTAAAATATGTTGTACTGGATGAAGCAGATGAAATGCTGAACATGGGCTTTAGGGACGATATTGATTTTGTTTTAAAAAATACTGTGAACAGGGAAAGCATCTGGCTGTTTAGTGCTACCATGCCACCTGAAGTAAGGGCAATTGCCAAAAACTTCATGACAAATCCCAAAGAAATTACGGTTGGTAAAAAGAACAGTGGTAATGTAAATATCGATCACCAGTTTTTGATAGTAGCGGCACACCACCGTTACGAAACATTAAAACGCTATATTGATTTTAACCCGGGTATGTACGGCATTATTTTTACCCGTACTAAATTAGATGCACAGGATATTGCTGAAAAATTAGTAAGGGAAGGGTATGAAATCGAAGCTTTACACGGCGACCTTACACAACAGCAAAGAGATAAAGTGATGGGGCGCTTTCGCCAGAAAAATTTACAATTATTAATTGCTACAGATGTTGCGGCAAGGGGCATTGATGTAGATGGTATCACCCATGTTATTAATTACGAATTACCAGATGACATGGAAGTGTATACGCACAGAAGTGGCCGTACTGCAAGAGCAGGCAAAACGGGTATCTGTATTTCTATTTGCCATAGCAGGGAAAGTTACAAGATAAAACAACTTGAACGCATGGTAAATGCACAGTTTCATAAACTGGATGTACCCAGTGGCAAGGATGTTTGCCGTAAGCAGTTTTTTCATTTTATGGATAAATTGATGCTGGCCGATATTTCAAGCGGCGATTATGAAACATATATGGCCGACCTGCAGGAAAAATTTGCTGGTGTAAGCAAGGAAGAAGTATTGCAAAGAGTAGCCGCTTTAGAGTTTAATCACTTTTTAAAGTATTACGAAAATGCACCAGACCTTAATTCGAACCTTAGGGGTTCTGATATGCGTGGCACAGAAAGAAGAGACAGCGCAAGCCGCGAAAGCAGCAACCGAGATGGAAGCAGAAGAGAAAGAGGCAATTTTCAACACGACAATGGTTACACAAGATTATTTATAAACCTGGGTACCAAAGATGGTTTTTACAAAGCCAGTTTTTTACAATTTATTTTAGATGAAAGCAATTTAAATAAAGAAGTATTGGGCAAGATAGATATGAAGGAAATGAACAGCTGGGTAGAGGTTGATAAAGCAGCGTCTGCACAAATGATAAAAAGTATCGATGGCAAAAAACATAACGGAAGACAGGTAAGAATGAACGAAGCTGATGGTGGTTTTAAAAAGCCAACAGACGAAGTAAGGTCTGACCGTTCAGAAGGGAGAAAACGCATTCCGCTGAGAAGATAAAAGTTGCTACGTAATTTATAGAATCTAAAAAAACTGCTGCATTAAAATGCGGCAGTTTTTTTATGTCTAATTTATAAAGTGTGGAAATTTTATTGAAGAAAAACGGTCCATTAATTATACTAATTCTATAACCGTTATCTCAGGCAAAACGCCTACCCTTCCCGGGTAACCGATAAAGCCATAGCCGCGGTTTACATATAATTTTTGTTTGGCTTCTTCGTATAATCCTGCCCATTGTTTATAAACATATTGCACAGGGCTCCATTTAAAGCCAGCTATGTCAATACCAAATTGCATACCATGCGTATGCCCACTCAACATAAGGTCAATAGCCGGGTAATTTGTTCTTACCTGTGCATCCCAATGACTTGGGTCGTGACTCATCAATATTTTAAACGGGTATTTTTCAGCTCCTGGATATGCAAGATCCATTCGCCCATGTTTGGGAAACCTGGCCTTATTGCTCCAGTTTTCTATACCGATTAAAGCAATCTGTTCATTGTTTCTTTCCAGTACTACATGTTCATTCATTAATAATTTCCAGCCCAAATTAGCATGTACTTTTTTTAAATTTTCAAGGTTCTGTTCTTTGCTTATTCCGTTGTCGGGCCAGCTTACATAATCACCATAATCGTGGTTACCAAGCGTAGAGTATACACCCATTGGCGCTTTCAACTGGCCAAATACATCCATATAATCTTCCATCTCTGTTGCCCTGTCGTTCACAAGATCGCCAGTAAATAAAATAACATCCGCTTTCTCATTTAAAATTTCATTTACCCCATGTAATACTGCTTTTTTATCGGTAAAACTGCCGCTATGAATATCGCTGATATGCAAAACCTTCATTCCCTTAAAACCGGCAGGTAAATTATCAAAAGCAAGTTGTACCCTTTTTACATCATATTTATATTTGTTGCCGAAGCCATAAACAAGACTTCCAAATAATCCTCCACCCACAGCTAAACCAAGCCAGCTTAAAAATACTGAACGGGTAATTCCATCACCCTTTACAATTTCTGCTTCAGTATTATTATAAAATAATTTTCCGGCTATCCATTGAATAACTCTTCGTAAATCATCCACTAAAAAGAAAATAACAGCAACGAATTTTGCAAGAAATAAACCAATAATAGTTGCAAACAAATAAGTCCTTACTTTTTTTGGTAAAAAGTTTTGTCCTGAAAAAGCAAATACTAAAAACCCTGCTATCGCAATGATTGACAGCGACCAGAATATGATGTAAATAATGCTCCTTGTTTTAGGAGAAGCTGATTGGGAGACAGTTTTAACAGCCTGAAAAACATAAGTGTCGAGCAATAACATTACTGCAACAAAAATAAAAGCACCAAAAGGTGATCGCATATACCCGGAGTTAAAAATTAAAAAATGAAGTTAGTCTATACTATGGACGTGCAAGTAATCAAATTGTTTTAATAAGGTTAATATATTGCATTTACTTAACCGGCCTTTTGTGCCCTTCGCTCCAAATAATAAAATCATCCAACTGGTGATGTATGGTTTTTATAGCATTCTGATCGGCAAAATTGCCATTTTCATCCAATAACTTATCAATAACAGAAATAGGTAATTGATTGGGATGCACCGTAATTTTAAGATTGTTTAAAACCGCCGATAAATGATCATTGCCCCTTAAATTGCCAGCCCTTCCCGTTGATACGCCCACAATCAGTGCTTTTTTGTGCCACCATATGGAAGGTAACATTGTAGTATCAAACAACATTTTCAATACGCCGGGAAAACTACCATTGTACTCGGGCGTAATAAATATATACCGGTCGGTGGGTATTATTATATCATTTTCAATTTTTATAAAAGCAGCGTCTCTTACTAATACATTTACATTTTCAAGCGAGAGTAAACCAGCCTCAATCCCTTTTTCTTTCAAAATAAGCTGGTATTCTTTAGCTACTTTTAAAGTATTGCTGCCAATTCTGTTTGTACCTGAAATAATTGTATACATATTTTATTTTTATATCATCAAAGTTGTGCTGATAACAACTAAGATGTAACATTGTTATACATATTTATGCCGAATGGTTAAATTTGCCGCCGGGCATAAATATTTGGGGGCCGTGGTTGAATTTCAAACAGTACCTTTGGCAATCCCCAAAAAACAAGTTAGGGTTAATTATTAAAACAACTAAATTAAAACAATAAATTCCTTTAACCGGAATTAAGGTATGGCAAAAATAATAGGTATAGCAAATCAAAAGGGAGGTGTAGGTAAAACCACTACCGCCATTAACCTTGCTGCAAGTTTAGCAGTACTGGAATATAAAACGTTGTTGGTAGATGCAGACCCGCAAGCCAACAGTACTACCGGTGTTGGTTTCGACCTGCATAATGTAACACTTAGTTTGTACGACTGCATGGTTAATGAAACCATTGCAAAAGATATTTTATTAAAAACAGCTATCCCAAACCTTGACCTTATCCCATCACATATTGATCTTGTTGGCGCAGAAATTGAAATGATTAATTACCCTAACCGTGAGGGTGTATTAAAGAAGATACTGGAACCTATTCGTGACGAGTATGATTTTATTGTAATTGACTGCTCCCCTTCTCTTGGATTAATAACCGTAAATGCTTTAGTGGCTGCTGATAGTGTTGTTGTACCTGTACAAACAGAATTTTTTGCATTGGAAGGTTTGGGCAAATTATTAAACACTATAAAAATTGTTCAAAACAGACTAAACCCAGAGCTACAGATTGAAGGTATTTTAATGACCATGTATGATGGACGTTTGCGTTTATGCAACCAGGTAGTGGCCGAAGTAAGAAGGCATTTTGAAGAGATGGTTTTTAGCAGCATCATTCACCGTAATACAAGGCTAAGCGAAGCTCCCAGCTTTGGAAAACCTGTAATTTTATATGATGCAGACAGCAAGGGATCTGTAAATTATCTTAACCTGGCAAAAGAAATTCTGCAAAAAAATAATCTTACAAAAATTAAAGAGGAAGACAGGATAATTAACTGATTTGCGAATCTGGTAATTTGCTAATTACTGAAACAGCAGTTTTTAAATTAGCAATAAAAATTTTTATTTATTATTAGCAAATCCGCACATTAATATTATTATGGCACAAACAAATAAAAAAGATGCTTTAGGAAAAGGTATTCGTAGTTTATTACAAAATATAGATGCTGATCTTAAAAGTACAACAGGCAGTTTAAGAACAGAGATAGTAGAAAAATCTACCGCAATCAACCGTGTTGCGTTAGACCAGATAGAAGTAAATCCCAGACAGCCACGTAAAGATTTTGATGAAACAGCGTTAAGCGAACTGGCCGCTTCATTAAAATTGCATGACATCATCCAGCCATTAACGGTTAGTAAACTGGCATCGGGCAAATACCGCCTTATTGCAGGTGAGCGCCGTTACAGAGCTGCAAAAATTGCCGGCCTTAAGGATGTACCAGTATATGTTCGCCAGGCAAATGACGCAGAATTATTAGAGCTGGCCTTACTGGAAAATTTACAACGGGAAAATTTAAATGCCATTGAAATTGCACTTAGCTATAAGCGTTTAATGGATGAACTGGATTATACACAGGAGCAGGTAGCCGAGCGTATGGGCAAAGAGCGCAGTACGGTCACCAACTATATTCGCCTGTTAAAATTACCACCAGATATCCAGGTTGCTGTACGTACCGGGGTAATATCAATGGGCCATGCCAGGGCATTGATAAATGTAGATATGATAGATAAACAGCTTTTTATTTTTTCGGAAATAAAAAACAAAGAATTATCTGTAAGGCAAACTGAAGACCTTGTCCGTAATATTTATAGGGGCCATAATGCTGTTAAAAATTCTGTAAAAGCCGCATTACCACCCGCCTTTAAAAAGATAGAAGATAATTTAGCATCACAGTTCAATACCAAGGTAAAGCTCGTCAATAATAAAAAAGGGCAAGGCTCAATAACTTTTGAATATTATTCGCTTGACGAATTAAACGGCCTGCTGGAAAAATTGAACATTAAAGTAAGTTGATGCAAAAATTATTTTTTATATTTTTTATACTTTTTTTACACTTCTTTTTTTGCCCCGTTTTTGCCCAGTCAATAAAGGATAGCGGTACTGTTAGTACAAAAAAAATAAAGGATACTGCAGTAAAACAATTTAGTCCCCGTACTGCTACTATACGTTCTGCAATTTTACCAGGTTGGGGGCAAGCCTACAATAAAAAATATTGGAAAATACCTGTCATTTATGCTGCGTTGGGTACCACTACCTATTTATTCTTTTATAATTTAAATACATATAAAGATTTAAAGCAGGCTTACATATATAAATCGGATTCAAATCCTGCCAATGATTCCCTCATTAATCCTGCATACAAAAACCTTAATGCAAATTCTTTACGCCTTTACCGTAATGAATATCGTAAAAATGTAGATTATTCTGTTTTATTTTTCTTGCTTTTTTGGGGGTTAAATGTGGTAGATGCAACAGTTGACGCACATTTAAAAGCATTTGATGTAAGTGATAACCTTAGCCTGCGAATAAATCCCGGTCATAGCCGAATGGCAAATACCAACGGCATTAGTTTTGTATTTGATATTCATTCCAAAGCAAATAAGGTATTTAAATAATTATATTTACATCTCTTTAAATATTAATTAATAAACAGCGGTACTGCCAGTACAAAAAAATATGAATATAGCATTAATAGGTTACGGTAAAATGGGTAAAGCCATTGAAGAGATTGCTTTGCAAAGAGGCCATGTTGCTGCATTAAAAATTGATGTTAATACAATGGACCAGTTTACAAAAGAAAAGCTGCAGCAATGCGATGTAGCGATAGAATTTACAGGGCCACATAGTGCAGTTGACAATATTATTACCTGCCTTAACGCGGGCTTGCCAGTTGTTAGCGGCAGCACCGGCTGGCTGCAGCGCTGGGAAGAAGTGAAAACTATATGTAACAACAATAACGGTGCACTACTATATGCCAGTAATTATAGTGTGGGCGTAAATATATTTTTTGAAGTAAATAAAAAATTAGCGCAGCTGATGAACCAGCATGCAGACTATGAAGTAAGCATGACGGAGATACATCACACAGAAAAAAAAGATGCTCCCAGTGGAACTGCCATTACATTGGCCGAACAGGTAATTGAAAATATTGGCCGAAAAAAACAATGGGTAAATAAAGTAAGCCTTTTACCTGAAGAGCTGCCTATTATAAGCGAAAGAATTGATCCTGCACCAGGCACACATGTGGTAAAATACAGTTCAGCAATTGATGATATTGAAATTATTCATACGGCACATAACCGTATGGGTTTTGCTACGGGCGCAATATTGGCAGCAGAATTTTTACACAACAAGAAAGGGATATTCAGTATGAAGGAAGTTTTAGGTTTTTAGTTTGGTGAATAAAGGCTTAATAAAAATGTACTAAATACCATAAAAGCACTTATCTAATATATAAACATACCTATATCTTATTCAATATTTTATAAAAGGAAGCCGGATTTAATTTTTTTTCAAAAAAAAATTGTCTCAATATGTTTTTGCCTTATTTTTGCACTCCATTTAAAAAATGGTGAGAGATTTGGTAGCTCAGTTGGTAGAGCAATACACTTTTAATGTATGGGTCCTGGGTTCGAGTCCCAGCCAGATCACAAAGCCGCTTCGTTATTGAAGTGGCTTTTTTGTTTTGATAATATACTTTTGGATAACCCTAATCATAGCAGTTCACAATTCATATTTACAAAGTAAATCATGTACAGCTTAAAGCAACAGGCCTCGTCACTTTACCCCCTGCTCCACTCATTTTTTATTCAATTTGCAGAAACTTTGTTTTTCAACAACAAGCTAACTAACTTATTTTTGCATATAATTTTTTTTATGAATGATTTCTTTAGAAATAAAGTAGTGGTGATTACTGGGGGCAGCGAAGGTATTGGCAAGGCATTGATTGATATATTAATACCAATGGGTGCCAAAGTAGCTACCTGTGGCCGTAATCAGGATAAATTGTACAATTTACAGGTTCAATATTCAAATCACTTATTACACGCAATGGTGGCAGATGTAAGCCACTATGGAGAGTGTGAAAACTTTATCAGTTCAACTATTGAAACTTTTGGCGGAATTGACATTTTAATCAACAATGCAGGTATTTCAATGAGAGCACTTCTGAAAGACGTAGACCTTGACGTAATAAAAAAAGTAATAGACACTAATTTTTACGGAACTGCATATTGCACCAAATTGGCACTAAATTCCATCATTGAAAGAAAAGGAACCATCGTTGGCGTATCTTCTGTTGCGGGTTACAGGGGCTTGCCCGGCCGAAGCGCTTATTCAGCTTCTAAATTTGCTGTAATTGGCTGGCTGGAAGCATTGCGTACAGAAATGGTAGGCAGTGGTGTTAACATTATGTGGGTATGCCCGGGATTTACAAAAAGCAATATGCGCAATATGGCATTGGATGGCAAAGGTGAAATTCATAGCCAAAACCCAATGATTGTTCGTGACCTGATGCAATCTGATGAATGTGCCCGACATATTTTACAGGCAATTGCTAAACATAAAAGAACCGTTGTACTTACCTTTAGAGGCAAACAAACCGTGTGGATGAATAAATTTTTTCCGTCCTTTGCAGATAGGGTATTGAAAAAGTTTTTTATGAAAGACGGCTTATTGGTGAAATAAACTGACCCTTTTAAAAAAACGGAGCCGATAAAAACAAATAATTAATTACATAAATACCAACTGAACAATCAGCCTGCATGCCTTTACTCACCCTTACATCTGATATTGGCCAGCAGGATTTTCTTGCAGGCGCTGTAAAAGGACAGTTGTTACAATATGCTGATTTTTTTACACTGGTTGATATTACCCACCAGCTTTCTCCTTTTAATTACCCACAGGCAGCTTATGTATGCAGAAATGCCATGAAAAATTTTCCGGCAGGAACCTTTCATTTGATAATGGTAAATTTATTTGATGAGAAGCCTGAACACCTTTTACTTGCCCAACACAATGGCTATTATATTGGCTGCGCCGATAATGGCTTACTTACCATGATACTGGAAGAAGTACCACAAAAAGTGGTGGCTATAAAGCTTGATAAGACTGAACAAAAAAATACCCTTTACTGTACGGCTGTTTTTGCAAAAGCTTTTAGTGAATTGCACAATGGTAAAACATTGGAAGAAATTGGTGATTCAACAGTTTCTATACGTGTAAAAAATCCGTTACGGGCATTGCTCGGCAATAACTGGATGGAAGGCCAGATTATTTTTATTGACAATTTTGAAAATGTAATTGTAAACATTACTAAAGATGAATTTGAGGAACAAAGAAAAGGGCGGAGTTTTAAAATTGTATTTAAAAGAGATGAAGTGATTGATAAAATAAGTGAAACCTATGCTGATGTTTCTGAAGGTGAAAAATTAGCGATGTTTAATTCGGCCGGTTACCTTGAAATTGCCATCAATAAAGGAAATGCCGCAGGGCTTTTTGGGTTACAGGGTTTTTCAGAAAAACAACAACAGGCCCAGCAACAGTATTTAAGTAACCGTTTATTTTACCAGACAGTGAAGGTTTATTTTGAATAATTTTGCAAAAATCATTTGAGTCATATTCGCCTGATTAAAGAGGCTGGCTGCCGCTAATAAAATTTTAATGCTACGCTTTATCAGAACAACGAATACCAATTTTACATACCAAATAAAAACTTAGTGCCATGAAAAATTTATTAATCCTGTTTGTTTTTATCAGCAGTCTTCTTTTTAGAGAGGCGGCAGCCCAGGTACAACTACCATCTCCTTCACCTGCACAAACAATTAAACAAGATTTTGGAATGGGCAGTATCGAGTTGACGTATTCAAGGCCTGGGGCCAAAGGCCGAATGGTGTTTGGCGATATTGTTCCCTATGGAAAACTGTGGCGCACGGGTGCTAATGCTGCTACAAGATTGACATTTACAAGCCCGGTTGAAATAGGCGGCAAAAAAATAGATACCGGTACCTATGTTTTATACACTATCCCCGATGCAGAATCGTGGCAGGTAATTATTAATAAAGGAATAAATAACTGGGGTATTGAAGGATATAATGAAGCAGAAAATATTGTTATTTTTTCAGTACCAGTTATTAAAATACCTACAAAAACAGAAAATTTCACTATCCAGTTTGTAGATATTAAACCAGAAAGTTGCGACCTGCAATTAATGTGGGAGAAGACAACAATTGATATACCCATTACTACAAATATCATTAATAAATTAAGGGTACAGATAGAAGCAGCGATGCTTACAGACAAAAAACCTTACTGGCAGGCGGCGCAGTTTTATTTTGAATACGATAGAAATTTAACCAAGGCACTTGAAAATATAACAAAAGCAACTGAGGAAGACCCTAAGGCATTTTATATGTTTTTATATAAAGCAAGAATTGAAAAAGAAATGGGCAAAAACGCTGCTGCCATGGAAAGCTCCAAAACTTCTTTAGCTTTATCTAAAGAAGCTAAAAATGATGATTATATAAAAATGAATGTTCAATTACAAAAGGAAATAAAAAAAGCAATGAAACAATAGTCAGGCAGCAACTGTTTTTTTGCTGCCCGGCATCAATGGTTGTAATAATAGACTAAGCATAATAACCAATACTGCTCCAACAACATTAAGCCATAAAAAAGAAATAATATCCAGTTTATAAATAACAAAAATCAGTAACTGAGCAATAACTGCTGCTGTAAATACCGCATTACCCCTTACATGTTTTATCCAGAATGCAACAAGGAAAATTCCCAGGATGATACCGTAAAAAAGAGAGCCTAAAATATTAACTGCTTCAATTAAGCTGTTGCCGATATTTTGAGCAAACATAGCAATGATTATACAAAATATACCCCAGCCGAATGTATACCAGCGGGAGATGCTGTAATCTTTCTCTTCTGTACAGGTTTTATTAATAAATTTTTTGTGAAAGTCAACTACGGTGCAGGATGCCAATGCATTTAGCGCAGCAGCAATACTTCCCCATGATGCTAAAAAAATCATGGCTATCAACAAACCAACCAGGCCTTTTGGTAAATTATCTACAACAAAGCGAAGAAAAATATAATTGGTATCATTTGCATCCTGGCCGGGTAATGCTTTTTTTATTACTGATTTGTACTGGGCACGTATTTCATTTTGCTCAGTAACATTTTGGTTGACTGTCGCAATATTATATTGCTGTTCCAGTGTAATCAAAGAATCTTTATAGGTAGTTTTTTTTGCAGCAATCACATTGGCATCATCAAAATAAACAGGAGCCTTATGATATTGGTAAAATGAAAATACCAATACCCCTACCAATAAAATCAAAAATTGCATGGGTACTTTAATCAGGCCATTCATTAATAAACCAATCTTACTTCCTTTATCGTCCTTTGCTGTAAGATAGCGTCCCACCTGGCTTTGATCGGTTCCAAAATAACTGAGCGCCAAAAAGAAACCACCAATTACGCCGCTCCATATATTGTATTTGTCCTTCCAGTCAAAATGATTGCCTTTCATCCCGTTGGTAATGATGTTCATCTTTCCCTTTTGCCCGGCAGATTTTAATGCCTCTGTAAAACCCATACCCTCAGGCAGTAAATGCACCACCATATAGCCCGCTAAAAACATACCTGCAATAATGATGATCAGCTGCAGTTGTTGTGTATAAGCAACTGCTTTAGCGCCACCAGTCATGGTGTAAATAATCAGCAGGCCGCCCATCACCAAATTGGTGTAATAAATATTCCAGCCCAGCAAAGAACTTAAAATAATAGAAGGTGCATAGATGCTGATACCAGTTGAAAGCCCTCTTGAAATCAGGAAAAGAGCAGAAGTAAAAGTTCTTGTTTTTACATCAAAACGGTTTTCTAAAAATTCGTAGGCGGTGTACACTTTTAGTTTTCTAAAAACGGGCACAAAAAAAATGCAGATAACAATCATAGCTAATGGCAGGCCAAAATAGTATTGTACAAAACGCATCCCATCGGTGTAGGCCTGCCCGGGGGCACTTAAAAAAGTGATAGCACTTGCTTGTGTACCCATGATGCTCAACAGCACTAAATACCATGGCATAGTATTATTGCCAAGAAAGTACCCATCGAGGTTTTTGGTATGTGTGCTCTTATAAACACCATAAATAATAATGCCAAACAGGGTTACAATTAGTATGATCCAATCGAGATTACTCATCAGGTGGCAGTAGTGGGTTTATTTCAGCAACAAGTATAGCATATTTTGTGTATGGCAAAAGTTAATTTTACTCAAAATGCCGGGTAATAAAATAATAAATAGTTACCTGGAATAACAAAAATATCAATACCGTAATATACCATTTGCTCCAGTATGATTTTTTTTGATCCATAAATTTTACAGTTCGAATTTTCTCAAGTTTATTTTATTTCAAAGATGATGTCAAATTCAACACTAATTATAAATTTTTTTTATAAGACTTATTTTTATCAAACTACGCAAAAAGGTAACCAGAAATGAAAATGCTTGTCAAGTAAAAAAATAGCGTCTAAAAAATTTTTATTATTTATTTCTGTCTTGGCAAAATGTTCTGGACAATGATATGTCAACTGCTTATATGAATTCTTCGTTGCAATTTCAATGCTGTAAGTCACCCATCTGCAATATTGTCATTAAATCCTTGTACTTCTTCCTGCGATAGGAAGTTGGCAAAGTCAACTAATTTTAAACTGTCTGTAAGGTTAGTAATTGAGAACTTTGTTTTTATTTTTATTTCTTTAATGTGGGTCACTCCGTCTTCACTTTTATGGTATCGAAATTTATGCGATTCCCACAACTTATTTTTAAATGTCAAGGTCATAAGATCATGTTCAACAAACATGCCGTCAACCCAAAGTCGTAATTCAAAGCTGTCAACACCTTTATTTATTGGTAATAATTTTAATGATTTCGCTAGGTCTGAGAAAATATTTTCTTTTTCCTTTTGTATTAGAAGCTTAGTTGAATCAATAGGGTCAATTGAATTTATTAATTGTTTTGTCTTGCCGTGAGAATTGCAAGAGGATAAAATAAGAATAGCTGATATGAGTATTAGGGAATATCGCATAACAAGGCTTACAATAATCATTTAGTGGTGGCAATTAAATTAGCAAAAAGGCGATATGCCCCAGGCACGCCAGCCGGCAACTCTCTAAAAAATACAAGCCCGGTATAAACAAATCTTCCTTTACCATAATTGGCAATAATTAAGCTTCCATCCTGGTCTTTTTCACCAGGATCCTTCATACTAAAAATACGCTGATAATTGTTATCTATATTTTCTGCATTATAAATACTACGTTCCTGCACCCAGCCTTCAAAATCTTTTTGCGTTATTTTATTGGGATAGTTTAATGCCGGATGATCGGGCAATAAGAAATTTACAGCCGCCTCTTCATCCGTAACCCTGTTACGGCTAATGGTAAATGGATAAGGCGCTATTTTCGCTTTTACCGGCCCTATCTGGCTACTGGTATTATATTGGGTAAGCAGTACTCCCCCATCTTTAACATACTGCATCAATGCATCGTAACTATTCGTTAGCCATTCATTAATATTATATGCCCGTACACCAGTTATAATGGCATCAAACTGTTTTAAATTGGCAATGGTCAAATCGGATTGCTTTAGCAATACTACTTTGTATCCCATTTGTTCCAGCGCCTGTGGCACTTTATCGCCAGCTCCTGGTATATACCCTAAAAGGTTTCCGGCGATCTTTAAATCAATTTTTAGTACCGGCACCTGGTCGTAAAAATTATAGTTTACCTCGGGTATATGATCATAATTAATTTTATGTAATGAAAAAAACTGGTCCTGGTTAAATAGCTTAGATGATAATTTACCTCCATAAAATTCCTTGGAATCTTTTGCCAGAACATCGCTGTTAATACTTACATCCACCAGCCTTTTTTCACCTTTTGCAAGATGCACCAGTGAATCAAATACTACTACCGATTTGCTATTGTTGTAGGTAAACTTTAGGGTATCATTGATGGGCATATTGGCCTGAAATGAAAAATGAATATCCCGTTTTACATTTACATCATCATCTTTAAAAATTAACATGGAAGGGGAACTGCTTATATATACAGGATAAACCAATTGAACAGGCTGATAAATTTCTCCTTTTACCGGATCTGTGTATTTATACCTGATGGGTTTTTTATATTTAAAATCCACCCCCTCAATGTTAACGCCAAATAAAATACTTAAAGGATCATTTTCTGCTTTACCAATCTGCTGCTGGTCTTTAATATTAAAACTTCCTTTATCCATTTTATTTTCTAACCAGTAAGGTTGCGATGCTTTTTGATCGGGCCTGATAAAAACAGACAAGTTGTAAGTGTTATTGATATTCTTTTTTAACTGCTCAAAAACATGAAAAATATCGTACATATTTACATCTGCTGTTTTTATTGGTATACCGAGCCGGTTATTGATAATGGTGGTAATTTTTAAACTATCACCCTGTACTGCATATTGGCTGTTGGCTGTAGCCTCCATAAACAGGCCGCTGCTATATTCCAATATTTTCTGTATATCATTTTGTTTTTGCTGTTTCCAGTAAATGTCATTGACTGTTTCTACTTTTTTATATAGGCGTACCAACTGCGCCACGCTATTTTCAGGATGTTCTGTTGAGTAATTATTAATAATAGAGTCTACAGTATTTTGTATACTGTTATCTTTTGTAACTCTTTTCCAATGAAGGTCTACCCCATCCATAATATCTGTAACAGGTTTTTCACCTTTTACTATTGTAAGGTATTCTATCGACTCCCCTCTTTGAGCTGGTACCCCAAACCCCTGGCTTTTATGCTGGCTTCGGCCCATTGAAGCTATCTCTCCATAACTTTTCCCCAACAATGCATTATACATACCAGCATCCAGTTTAAACTGGTCTTCACTTTGTGTATTATTGCCGCCAAAATTAAAAGTGTTCCATAATAAGCGCTTAGCCTGCCATACTGTAACCCCCTGCGACAATTGTTCAGGAAACCTCTTGGGATCAGCCGCTGCGTCAAAAGCCTCACGGGCAAGTATACCCGAAGCTGCATGATGGCCGTGGCCTGCCCTGCTGTCTTCCGGAAAACGGGTAATAATTACATCTGGCTTAAACTTACGGATCACCCAAACAACATCGCTTAATATTTTTTCATGGTCCCAGGTTTTTAAAGCCTCTTCGGGTGTTTTACAAAAACCAAAATCGTAGGCCCTTGAAAAATATTGCTCTGCACCATCAATCCGTCTTGCAGACAATAATTCCTGTGTCCGTATTAATCCAAGATCAATCCCCTGATCGTCGCCAATTAAATTTTGCCCTCCATCGCCTCTTGTTAAACTTAAATAAGCAGTACGGTATAATTTTTCATTGGCGAGGTAGGCAAGCAACCTCGTATTTTCATCGTCAGGATGTGCAGCTATGTACAACACAGAACCAAGTACATTCAGTTTTTTTAGCTGCAATAAAATTTCAGACGAAGTATATGTTTTGGGTGTTTGGGCTGTTAAAAGCAGGCTGCTAAATAGGGCAATAGTTACAACAAAGAATTTGCGCATAAATTATTATTAATTACGAATGTAAGTTAATTGATTTTTAAAGTGATCCCACTTATAAAAAAGTACCAGCAAATATTGAAAGGAAATTGTCAATAAAGTGTTACAAGCCCTTTTAAATAATAAAATTAAGCTCATCAGAATTAATAAACAGCAATTTTAAGATGCGGTGTATATTTGCTGCACACCTTTATTATCAAACGATTTCAAAATTTTATAATTGTTTGTTCAAAAAACAGTTCAACTATTACCAGTTTTAATAATAAAAATTAACCAGTAACCTTTAGATAAATTTTATTGCATATGAAACATTTCAAAATAGTACAAATTGTATTGTTTTTTTGTTTAAGCGTTCAATGTACCGCACAGGTAGATGCTTATCAATACCAGGCTCAAAAAAAAGTAACTGTTGCAAATGGCGCTGTGGTATCGGCTCATCCATTGGCAAGTAAGGTTGGTTTACAAATACTAAAAAGTGGTGGTAACGCAGTAGATGCAGCCATTGCTACACAACTGGCCTTGGCTGTGGTTTACCCGGGCGCAGGTAATATTGGCGGTGGCGGGTTTATGGTGGCACACTTAAAAAATGGTAAAAATATTGCCATTGATTACCGGGAAAAAGCACCTTCCAAAGCCAGCAGGGATATGTACCTTGATGCTAACGGTAACCCACAAATGAATTTATCGCAGGACGGGTACTTGGCCTGTGGTGTACCGGGTACGGTTGCAGGCATATTTGCTTCTATGAAATATGCATCGTTGCCTTTTAAAAAATTAATACAACCAGCCATTGACCTTGCTGAAAATGGCTTTGTTATTACTGCCGGCATGGCAGAAGATTTAAATGATCTAAAAAAAGAGTTTGTACAACTAAATACTTCCACGCCGGCTTTTGTAAAAGAAACCCCATGGAAAGGCGGTGATACCCTGGTACAAGAAGATCTTGCCAATACTTTAAAACGAATAAGAGACGACGGAGCAAAGGGTTTTTATGAAGGTGTTACCGCAAAATTGATTGTTGAAGAAATGGAAAAAGGCAACGGCATCATCAGTTTTGATGACCTTAAAAAATATACCGCCAAAGAAAGGGCCGCTATGGAATTTAATTACAAAGGGTATCATATTGTTACAATGCCTTTACCCAGCAGCGGTGGTATTATTTTGGAACAGACATTAAAAATAATTGAGCATAGGGATATAGCTGCAATGAAATTTCAAACAGCGGCAAGTGTACAGCTGATGACGGAAGCCGAACGAAGGTCATATGCAGACAGGGCTAAATATTTAGGAGATATTGATTTTGTAAAAGTACCCGTTGCAACTTTAGTTAGTGACAAATACCTTACAGCAAGAATGCAGGATTACACGCCCGGCAAGGCAGGAAATAGTGAAACCATAAAAGCAGGCACTATAAAAGAAAGTGAAGAAACTACACACTTAAGCGTTATTGATAAAGATGGCAATGCAGTATCTATAACCACTACATTAAATGGCGGATATGGCAGCAGAACAGTGGTAGCAGGCGCAGGGTTTCTTTTAAACAACGAAATGGATGATTTTAGTGTAAAACCCGGCGTACCCAATATGTACGGAGCGGTAGGTGCAGAAGCCAATGCTATTGCACCTGGTAAAAGAATGTTAAGCAGTATGACGCCAACCATTGTATTAAAAAATGACCAGCCATATATGGTAGTAGGTACGCCTGGCGGTACTACAATACCTACCAGCATTTTTCAAACAATTGTAAATGTTATTGACTTTGGCATGGATGCAGAAGATGCCGTATACAAACCGAAATTTCATCACCAATGGCTGCCCGATGAAATTGCTGTTGAAGATGATTTTGATGCAGCAACGGTAATAGCATTAACCAACATGGGTTACCATGTAAAAAAACGTGGCCCTATCGGCCGCACAGAATTAATTTTAATTACCTATGGCCAAAAAAAATCAATTACTGCCGTGGGTGATAAAAGGGGCGATGATGATGCGGAAGGATATTGAATTTTACGACTGTAATTTTTGATATTTAAATTGTAGATATTATGGACAGTATAGAAAAAAATTTCCTTCAATCAGCCGTTAAAAGAGTGGCCTATTATAAAGAACTGGGCGATAAAACATTTAACCAGTTAAGCGAAGCAGATTTTCATTTTGTACCTAATAAAGAAAATAACAGCATCGCCATTATTATACAACATGTGGCAGGCAATATGCTTAGCCGGTGGACTGATTTTTTAACCACCGACGGTGAAAAAGATGGGCGAAACAGGGATGCCGAATTTGAAGAACAGCATTTATCCAAACAACAATTAATTGATTTTTGGGAGAAGGGATGGGCTTGTTTTTTAAATTCGCTGCATGCCCTTACTGCAGACGATCTTTTAAAAACAATTTATATACGCCAGGAGGCAATATTGGTAACAGATGCCATCAACCGGCAACTGGCACATTATCCTTATCATATAGGGCAAATTATTTACATCGGTAAAATCATTAAAGATCAACACTGGCAAAGCCTTTCCATTGCAAAAGGAAATTCGCAGCAATATAACCAGGAGCTGTTTTCCAAAAAATAATAATATGTGGGTGTAATGCGTTTTTTAAAATATTAAATTTTAATTAAGATAATATATTGGTATTGAATTTGCCCTTAGGGGGCTAAACGCTATTTTTGTAATAATTGATTCATCCACTGCGCAGTAGCCTTAACATATTAAAATGGTTTTTTCTTACACTGATATTTTGGTTGGTGCTTGCATTATTGCTATTTTATATTAAACCAAATTACGCTACCTGGGTATTTTTTATTGCATTAATGGCCTGGATCACTGCCTGGGTATACGTTTTTGAAAAATCAAAACATAAAATTTTATTTGTACTTTCTTTTTTGGGCATCATAATATTTTTTTGGGTCACTTTTCAGGTTACGTTTGTGCAAAACTGGATCGTATCTTCTGTATCAACCAAGTTATCAGAAAACTTAAAAGCTAAAGTAAGCATACAACATATTGACTATAGTTTTTTTGACAAAATGAACCTACAGGGTTTGTTGGTGGAAGACCAGCACAAAGACACTCTTGTGTATGCAGGAAGCGTCAGGGTAAATATCACTGACTGGTTCTTTTTAAAAGATAAAGCAGTTTTACAATATGTATCACTAAGCAATGCTGTAGTAAACATGCATCGTACAGATTCAGTGTGGAATTACCAGTTCCTTATTGACTATTTTTCTTCTCCCAAAAAAACAACTTCCAAAAAAGGCGGAATTGAATTTGACCTGAAAATGCTTGAGCTGGAAAATATTCATTTTAATAAAATTGATAAATGGGAAGGTAATAATATGAATGTGTCTATAAAAAAATTAGACCTTTCCACAGATGATGTCAATATAGCAAAAAAGCAAATTAATTTAAATACACTTGCATTGGTTGAGCCGGTATTTTCTCAATACGATTATACAGGAAACAGGGAAAAATTAAAAATCCCAAAAGACACCAGCTACCCCGAAGCAAAAACTTCAGCTTACCGTTGGAACAGTGCAGGCTGGGTTTTAAATATTAACAATATTCATGTTACCGATGGAACTTTTAGCAGCGAAAAAGAATTGTCAAGACAACCCTACACAGACCAGTTTGATGGTGCTTACCTGCATTTTGGTGATATTAACGGAGATTTAAAAAATGTACATTATGAAAAAGATACCATCACTACCGACCTGACACTTGCTACAAAGGAACGTAGTGGTTTTGAAGTAAAAAAGTTACACGCAGCATTAAAGTTTACTCCCGAATTAATGGAGTTTAAACAACTGGAACTTATTACAAATAAAAGCAGGCTGGGCAATTATTATGCAATGCACTACAAGCATTTTAGTAATGATATGGGCGATTTTTTGCACAGCATAAAACTAGACGCTGATTTTGTAAACAGCGAGTTAAATAGTGATGACCTCGCTTTTTTTGCACCTGATACAAAGCAATGGAAAAGAATTTTTTATATTAAAGGTTTGGCCAAGGGTACTATTGATAATATTACTGCAAAAAAAATGTTGATTAAAACGGGCAATAGTTTTGTAGACGGGGATATTGCTTTAAAAGGATTGCCAGACATCGATAATACTTTTATTGATTTTAGTGCCAATGAACTTAAAACCAATATTACTGATCTTTCTGCCATTGTACCTTCTTTAAAAACTGTAGAACAGCCACGTCTTTCCAGCCTTGGCAATATCAGTTATAAAGGCAACTTCACAGGTTTTATAAAAGACTTTGTAGCCTTTGGCACCATCTCTACCAACCTTGGTGTAGTAACAGGCGATATTAATATGAAATTACCAGGCAACAGGCCTGCAGTTTATTTAGGCAAAATTTCTACCCAGGGTTTTAAACTGGGTGAATTTATAAATTCAGCAGACATAGGATCAATTGTTTTTAATGGTAAACTAAATGGTGTTGGGTCAATAGGAAAAGATCTTAAAGCAAATTTTGACGGCAATATACAAAGCATTGAATTTGGAGGTTATAAATACCAAAACATTACTATTAAAGGGGATTTTGGCAAGAAATTATTTAATGGTTCGGCAAGTATTAATGACCCTAATTTAATACTGAACTATCTTAAAGGCTCTATCGATTTCAGTGGCGAACAACCACAGTTTAATTTTGCTGCAGACCTTGCAAAAGCAGATTTAAAAAGTTTAAAATTAACTCCGCAAGCTTTTGTGCTGAACGGATTATTTAATTTAAATTTCACCGGCAGTAATATTGATAATTTTTTAGGTACCGCAAAAATTAATAACGCCGTTCTATTACACGACTCTATACCATTATCTTTTGATTCGCTGATACTGCAATCTTCTATAATAAATGATCAAAAAAAATTAACCCTTCAAAGCAATAATGTTGAAGCGGAAGTAATGGGGAAATTTACCATCAATGAATTACCAGAAGCTTTTAAGGCTTTTTTGAGCCGTTACACACCAGCTTATATAAGCAAACCTTCACGCACTATAAGTGAACAGGATTTTTCTTTTTCAATAAAAACAAAAGAAGTTGACCGCTACGTACAAATACTTGACCCCAAATTAAAAGGTTTTGATAATGCCGCTATTGAGGGCAATTTGAAATTAAAGGAAAATCAATTTAATGTAAATGCCAATGTTCCTGAATTTAGTTATGATGGAAAAATATTCAATAATATCCGTTTGGAAAGTAAAGGAAATTTAGATACGCTTGTTGCTACAATTGATGTTGATGATGTACAGCTTTCTGATAGTTTTCATTTTCCCGCTACCCATCTCGCATTAAGTTCTCATAACGATTTAACTGACATCAGTATTAAAACCACCGCCAGTAAAACCTTAAGCGGGGCATCAATAAATGCACAGGTACAAACCATGAGCGATGGTGTTAAAATTCTTTTCTCACCTTCTTCGTTTTTTATAAATGACAAAAAATGGGAGCTGGAAAAAAATGGCGAATTGGTTTTAAGCAGTACAAAGGTTAGCGCCAGCGAAGTAAAATTTGTACAGGGAAACCAGGAAATTGATATATCCACTGAGCCATCCAGCACTGGTAATACCAACGACATCATTGTAAAACTTAAAAGTATAAGTCTTGACGACCTTGCACCTTTGGTAGTTAAAAACCCTAAATTAGAAGGCCTGTTAAGCGGCACTGTTACAATAGCGGACCCTTTTAAAAATCTGTCTATAGATGTTGATACAAGGGTTGAAAAATTTGGTTTGGATAATGACTCTATTGGTGGTATTAGTGCTAAAGCTACTTATTCATCAGCCACAGGTTTAGTAAAATTTAATGCAGCTGCAGATGATAAGGACAATAAGTTTAATATTAAAGGCAGCTACGATACAAAAGATTCAAGTGATAAGCAGGTAGATATTTCACTGGTATCGGAAAGACTGGATTTAAAGTTATTGAACAATTATCTCGGCAGTATTTTTAGTGATATAAGAGGAGTAGCCAATACAAGCGATTTCAGGGTTTTTGGCAATTCAAAAAATCTGTCAATTTCGGGCACAGCCAATATAATTGAAGGCTCAATGAATGTTATTTATACACAGTGCCGGTATTCATTTAAAAATGAATCAATTATTTTTAATCCCGGTGAAATTGATTTTGGGTCGATACTTTTAAGGGATACATTAAATAACACCGCCACATTAACCGGTAAAATGTATCATCATTTTTTTAAAGATATTGGGTTTGAAAATATTAAGCTGGAAACCAATAAACTACTTGTACTAAATACGCACAAAAAAGATAACAGTACATTTTATGGTAAAGTTATTGGTAAAGCAACCCTATTGCTAAATGGCAGTGCTGAAGAGATGACTATGGATATCAGCGGCGAGCCATCCAAAACAGACAGCAGCCATATCTATTTAAGAAGCGGCGCCAGTGTAGAAAGTGGCCTGATTGATTATATAGATTTTGTACAATTTGGCAGCGAGATGGAAAAACAATACAAAGAGAAATCATCAACCAATATTGTAGTGAATATGCTTTTAAAAGCAAACCCCTCCTGCAAAATTGATGTGATATTAGATGAATCAACCGGTGATATTATTAAGGGTGAAGGTAACGGCATATTAAAAATAAGGGTAGGCAATAAAGAACCTTTAAGCATTGAAGGCAGGTATGATATAACGAAGGGGGAATACACATTTAATTTTCAAACTTTTTTAAAAAAATACTTTACTGTAAATGCCGGAAATATTATATGGACTGGCGACCCGTATAACGCAGAGATAAATATTATTGCAGAGTACCTTGCAAAAAATGTTGACTTCAGCCCTATTTCTTCACAGGCTGCAACTGTTAGCAGTAGTACTTCTGTTTTTAATCAAAAAAGCGATTTAAAGGTATTGGCTCATTTAACAGAAACCTTAACAAAGCCCGCTATTGATTTTGAATTTCAGTTACCTGATAACAGTAGTTTAAAAAGCGATTTTTTTATTTCAAAAAGATTACAACAATTTAAAGAAGATAAAAATGATATGACCAAACAGGTAACTTCTTTATTGCTTTTTAATACGTTTACCAGCAGCAACCAGGGGGGTATTGCTCCAAATAGCGGATATAATGTTTTATACAGTACTATCGGGGGCGCTGTATCAAGTGCGCTCTCTGGTTATTTTAATAAATTTTTACAAAAATATGTAAAGAATACTTCTGTGTATCTTGATGTAGCACCCAGTTATGGTGGCTCTCCAAATGATCTGAGGGCAAACGTTAATAAGTTGCAGGCGGCGGCAAAAAGTGGCCTGGTATTTACATTAATGGATGGAAGAATGATAATTTCTGTAGGCGTTAATCTTGATTATAATAACCCTTATGTAAATTATGCCAATAACAACAATTTATTGATAACACCTGATGTAACATTAGAATACATCATTAACAAAGACGGAAGCGTAAGGGTTGTTGCCTTTAACAGAACAAATTCTGATTTAAACGGTCAGCTAAACAAAACAGGTCTCAATTTATCTTATCGAAAAGATTTTGATCTTTTTTCAGAACTATTTCCTGGCCCTAAAAAAAAGAGTAGCACTGTTATAAAAGGCACCAATTAATCAATAGTAAAAAAGATATTTATGAACCACTCATAATATCGTGCCCAAGCTTATCTCTTTTTGTTGTAAGGTATTTTTCGTTGTATTTATTGGCTTTAATTTCAATGGGGATGGTTTCTACCACTTCTAAACCATAACCCAATAAGCCTGCACGTTTACGTGGATTGTTACTCATCAGTTTCATCTTGCTGATACCAAGCTCCCGAAGAATTTGTGCACCAACACCATAATCCCTTTCATCCATACCAAAGCCCAAATGTAAATTTGCTTCAACAGTATCTAAACCCTGCTCCTGTAATTTATAAGCCTTTAATTTATTCAACAAACCAATACCCCTGCCTTCCTGGTTCATATACAGTACAAGCCCCTTGCCTTCTGCTTCAATCATTTTTAAAGCCTTGTGCAATTGGTCGCCGCAATCGCAACGAAGAGAACCCAGTATATCGCCTGTTATACAACTGCTATGTACCCTTACCATAATGGGTTCATTTTTTTCCCAACTGCCTTTTTTGATGGCCAGGTGTATGTCGCCTGTATTTAATTGTTTAAAAGCTATCAATTCAAAAATGCCATATTTGGTGGGCATTTGAACCCTCTCTTCTTCTTGTATCAATGTTTCCTTCGATAATCTGTAGGTTATCAGGTCTTTAATAGACACTATTTTAAGGTTAAATTTTTTCGCTATCTGTTTTAACTGCGGCAACCTTGCCATAGTACCATCCTCATTCATAATTTCAACCAATACACCTGCGGCATCAAAACCGGCTAGTTTTGCAAGATCAATTGTAGCTTCAGTATGACCAGACCTTCTTAAAACGCCCCCTTTTCTTGCTCTTAATGGAAAAATATGACCAGGACGGCCAAGGTCTTCGGGCTTTGTAGAACCATCAACCAAAGCCTGTACGGTTTTAGCTCTGTCATGTGCCGATATCCCGGTAGTACAACCATGCCCCAGCAAATCTATACTAACTGTAAAAGGTGTAGCATGTAATGAGGTATTGTCGCTCACCATTGGCTGAAGGTTTAATGCATCACAACGTTCTTCTGAAAGAGGGGCACATATCAATCCTCTTCCATGGGTACTCATAAAATTGATGATTTCGGGTGTAACATTTTTTGCAGCGGTAATAAAATCTCCCTCATTTTCCCTGTCTTCATCATCTACAACTATTACCAATTTGCCATTTCTTATATCTGCTATGGCAGCTTCAATACTATCTAACATCGTACTCGTTTTTATTTTTGCAAAGTTAACAAGGTTTATTATTTAGTTTATACTTGTTTTCGCTTTTCGGAAAACCAATATTTATTAAAAAGGCTGATATTTGCCAGTTTCAGCACATAAAATATTATAAAATTTCACATACAAATTGTTAATAATAATTGGGATGTATTCAGCAATTATTCAGTTTCTTTGCCAATTAATAAACGCCAAACTAATATGCATTTTAAAAAAATATCCCCATTGATTATTGCCTTACTGGCGATGTCATTTTTGGCAAGTTCCCAGGTTACAACAAGCCGCATTACAGGTACCGTAAAAGATAATGCAAACATCGGGTTAGATGGAGCAACTGTAAAAGTAACAAACGTGCCAACGGGTACTGTAAAAACTACCTATACACAAAAAGGAAGATTTGATGTACCTAACCTTGACCCCGGCGGGCCTTACACAGTTGAGGTAAGTTTTGTTGGCCAAACCATTCCTAAAAAAACAGATATTTATCTTCAGTTAGGTACAACCGAAAACCTTGATTTTGTAGGCGAAGGTTCTTCCACACAGCTTGAAAATATAATTGTTACTACGCCAAGGTCAACACGTACCATTAAAACGGGTACCTCAAATAATTTCAACCAGCGGGCAATAACAACAATACCAAATATCAATAGAAGCATTTCCACTATAACATCAGCATCTCCGCAGGCTGGACCTGGTAATAGTTTTGGTGGCAGAGATGGCCGTTATAATAATGTTCAGATTGATGGTGCCAACCTGAATAATAATTTTGGTTTATCCAGCAATTTATTGCCAGGCGGAACCATTCAACCAATTTCATTAGATGCCATAGAAGAGATTTCGGTTAGTGTAAGTCCTTTTGATGTCAGGCAGGGAAATTTTACAGGTGCTGGTATCAATGCCACTACAAGAAGAGGTACCAATACAATACAGGGAAGCGTATATACTTTTTACCGCGACCAATCTTTTTCCGGAACAAATGCCAATGGGCAAAAAATTCCTCCGTTACCTGATGCAAAATCAACATTAATTGGCGCCCGTATCAGTGGTGCCATTATTAAAAATAAACTGTTCTTTTTTGTAAGTGGAGAAAAAGAAGACAGGAGTGCGCCGGGTATTGTTTGGCAAGCCACAAGGCCGGGAACAACGCCCAATGCTAATACATCCAGAACACTTGCCGCTGATTTAGATGCGGTTCAAAGTGTATTAAAAAGTAAATATGGTTACGAAACAGGCCCTTATGAAAACCTGGGGAATTTTGTAACTGCCAATAAAAAAATTTTTGGCCGTATAGACTGGAATATCAGTTCAAAACATTCAGCTTCTTTTAAATATAATTATTCAAAAACTGATGATGACCAGTTATTGAATGGTACCAGTGCGCCTAATCCACGGTCGGCCAGTAACAGGTGGAGTGCAAACAGTATGAGTTATGAAAATTCAAATTATGTCAATACCAGTATCCTCAGTGGATATGCCTTTGAACTGAAAAGTAATTTTAACAGCAGGTTCTCTAACCAGCTTATTGCTACCTATACAAATGCAAATGACCCAAAAAGAAGTTCCAACTCTGCCATTTTTCCATTCATCGATATAAAGAAAGGGGGTGATTCATATATTAGTGCGGGGTATGAATTATTTTCTTACGGAAACAGTGTTCAAAATAACACCACTACTATAAATGATAATGTAACTTATGTTGCAGGCAAACATACTATCACCGGCGGTATCAGTTATGAAAAGATATATGTAAAAAACCAGTTTTTACGCTATGGAACCAGCTACTATCGGTATGATTCCCTGAACCAGTTTTTAAACAACCAGGCCCCGTCTGCCTATGGATTAACTTATCCTTATGCAGGCAAAAATCCTTTTGTTGAACTTGATCTGGCACAGATTAGTTTTTATGCACAGGATGAAATAAGAATAAACGACAAGTTTATATTAACAGCCGGTTTACGTATAGACCGCCCTAACTTTAAAAATGGGTTAACAGAAAACCCTTCAATAAGCGCCTTGACCTTTGCTGATCTTGCTGGTAACCCACTTGCAATTAATGTAGGCCAATGGCCTAAAGAAAGAAGTTATTTTAGCCCAAGAGTAGGTTTTAACTGGGATCTAAATGGCGACAAAACTACTATCATTCGTGGTGGTGTTGGCGTATTTACCGGAAGGTTTCCTTTTGTATGGTTTACCAACCAACCGAGCAATAGTGGTGTAATACAAAATACTGTAGAAGTTACTACTGCAGCAGCTTTAGCAGGTTACACATTTGATAAAGACCCCAATAAATACCTAAGTAATTTTCCATCTAAACCTGGTGTGGTACCACCCGGTTCCATTGCAGAAGTTGACAATAATTTTAAAATGCCGCAGGTATTCAGGGTAAGTGCAGCGGTGGATCAAAAAATTGGCGATAACTGGACAGTAACACTTGAAGGGATTTTTAATAAGGATATCAATGCCTTGCTGCAATACAATTCCAATCAAAAAGCGCCTATAGGTGTAACTGCTGGCCCCGGATCACGTGCATTATTTGGCAACACCAATGCTTTAAGAAGATATAACCCCACTATTTCTGAAGCCATGGTATTAACCAATACAAGCACAGGTGGCGCAGGTATAGTGACGCTGCAGATTGCAAGAAGATTTACTAATAACTGGAGCGCCACCGTAGCATACACCAACACTCAATCATTTGATTTAAGTAGTAACCCTGGCTCGCAGGCTGCCAGCGCCTGGAGCGGTATACCAACTGCACAAGGCAACAATGCGCTTAACCTTGCTTACAGCGATTATGGCGCACCCAACCGTTTAGTGGCATATACTACCTACAAGTTTAATTGGGCCAAATACTTTGCTACCAGCTTTACATTAATATATAGTGGTTACGAACAGGCAAGATTTAGTTACAGGTATTCTAATGATTATAACCAGGATGGCATATCAAGTGATTTGATTTATATCCCCAATAATGCATCAGAAATTACTTTTGTACAAAATGGTGCTTTTACACCCAAGCAACAAAGCGACGCTTTTTTTGCGTATGTAAAACAAGATAAATACCTTACTAAAATGCAAGGCCAGACAGCATCAAGAAACGGTGCAAAAATGCCCTGGTTCAGTAACCTTGATCTTAGAATATTACAGGATATTTTGCCGCTTACAAAACATAGAAATTATGGTTTGCAGATAAGCCTGGATATTGAAAATTTCACCAACATGCTAAACCACAATTGGGGAGTTTCAAAAAGAACCACCTATGGCAACGGAGCTATTTTAGCTGTAGCAAGTGCTCCCACTGCTACCGCCGCTGCTACTTACAGAATGAACCTTGTTTCAGGTGTGTTACCAACTCAATCATTTACAGCAAATATAACTTCAAATGATACCTACAGAATGAATTTAGGTTTGAGGCTACTTTTCTAAAATGCCGCAATAAATTTTTATACCGAAACGCCATGAAAAAATCATGGCGTTTTATTTTTAAATAATGCCGTTAAGACGTTTAGGCGTTTTTATTTTCTTTCTTACTCAACGTCTAAACGTCTTAACGGCAAAACTTTGCTTTCCGGCCCAGGGAAGCATCTCAAAGACCTAAGTAAAAGCGGCATCCGATAATCATCGAATTTGAAATGTTCCTTTGCTGTGGCGGCTTGATGGAAAGCACTTAATTTTGCACAATGGAAAAAGAAAAACTCCGTATAGATAAATACCTGTGGGCCATACGTCTTTTTAAAACCAGGAGCCAGGCCGCAGATGCCTGTGATAAAAGCAAGGTAAAATTAAATGGAGAAAATATAAAGGCTTCCAAAACAGTAACGGTGGGTGATGAATATGAAGTAAAAACAGAAGCCAAAAGATGGGTGATAAAAGTAACGGGTTTATTAGATCACCGGGTACAATACAGCGAAGCCATTACTTATTACACTGATATAACACCAGCAGAAGAATTAGACAGAATAAAATTTCAGGCAGCCGTTTTTAATACCGGCAAGCGAATGAGTAAACAGGGAAGGCCAACTAAAAAAGATAAGCGGGAAATTGATGGCTTTATGGATTTTTAACCGCAATACATTCATCTGCCTATTTAATTTATACAATGAAGATTGACATAATATCTGTAGTGCCTGATTTGCTTGAAAGCCCCTTTGCCCATTCCATAATGAAAAGGGCAAAAGAAAAAGGATTGCTGGAAGTAAACTGCATCAACCTGCGTGACCATACTACTTATGCAAGGGCACAGGTTGATGATTATGCCTTTGGTGGTGGTGCCGGTATGGTAATGATGATTGAGCCACTGGTGAATGCCATTGAAAGCCTGCAAAAAACTACTGTATATGATGAAATTATTTTTTTAACCCCCGATGGAGAAACTTTTAACCAGCAAACTGCCAACTCACTTTCATTAAAAAAGAACCTGCTTTTAATTTGCGGCCATTACAAAGGAGTTGACCAGCGTTTAAGGGACCATTTTATTACAAAAGAAATTTCTATTGGCGATTATGTATTAAGTGGAGGCGAATTGGCTGCTGCCGTTATGGTAGATGCCATTGGCAGGCTTTTACCGGGTGTTTTAAATGATGAAACATCCGCTTTAACAGATAGTTTCCAGGATAATTTGCTGGCTCCCCCTGTCTATACCCGCCCCGTAGAGTTTAGATCGTGGAAAGTTCCTGATATTTTATTAAGTGGCAACCATGCCAAAATTGAGCAATGGCGGCACGAGCAGGCTATTAAACGAACTGAAGAAAGAAGGCCCGATCTTTTGAACAATGAATAATGTGGCTTTTTAAATTTAATTAAGGTTATTATTTAAAATTATTTGGCTGAAAAACTGCCACTCGTTATCTTTGCCGTCCTTTAATAATAAGCCGCGTTGGTCAAGAGGTTAAGACGCCTCCCTTTCACGGAGGAATCACGGGTTCGAGTCCCGTACGTGGTACAGCTTTAAAAGCCTTTCAGCAATGAGGGGCTTTTTTGTTTTGGGGTATGCCATTATCATCTTTTGAAATTATTTTACTTGTCCCTGTTTCACTCTTTCTTGTACAAGATTTTGCCAGCAACTACTTTTTCAACAAAAAGAACAATTGCTTATACTCTAGGTATAGCAAT
>JANYGZ010000085.1 GCA_025362235.1 Ferruginibacter sp.
GACCCATAAATATCAATAAAACCCTGATCTGACAATACTTTCAAAGAACTAAATTTTGCATCGTTGGGATGCTAGTGATAAAAAATATAAACTAAACAAAATGACCATAATTTTTTGGAGAAAATACACAACCAGGCTTCCAAATAATGATGGCGGTATTATCAATGCAATTCAGAAAAAATCTTCCAAAACACAGCCCTGCTAACCGTATAAAAAAACTAACAATAAAATACCGTACTAAGATTGGATTTTCGGTTTTTGTTCATTAATTTTAAAATATATTTATTAAATTTTTAATATTTATTGTATGATCCCTCCCGAATGGCTAAAATTTGCCCCCAAACCAAATGCCCTCAAAGATGATCAAAAGTGGAATGTGTTTCTTTCTTACCGGTCTGTAAACCGTGGATGGGTATTGAACCTGTATGATGTATTAACAGAATTAGGCTTTAAGGTATTCCTTGATCAATATGTACTAAAACCAGGAGACTCTCTTGTGCAGGTATTGGAAAACGGCCTTGAACAGAGTCAGGCAGGCGTATTGATATGGTCAAATACAACCAAAGATTCTGAGTGGGTAAGAAATGAATATGACACCATTTTAAGCAAATCAACAAACGATAAGGGTTTTTATTTTGTACCGGTAAAAATTGAAAAAGCACCACTGCCCACTTTTGCAAACACCAAGTTATTTATAGATTTTGGCGATTACCCCGATGGACCCAATGGCGGTGATTTATTAAGGCTTGTACATGGCATAGTTGGCCAATCGCTGGATGGTGATGCTGTACATTTTGCCTGGGAACAAGATGAAGCAGCAGGTATGGAAGCAGCAAAAATTACTGCTGCAATAAAAAATGGAAGGCCGCAAAAATTATTGCAGTTATTTAAACAGGGAAGCTTGCCCTGGAAAACGACTGCATCATTAGCCTGCAAAGCGGCAGAAGGATTAATAAAATTAGGGAATGAAGATGATGCAATAGAAATGTTGAGGCAGATTGAGAAAGATTTTCCAAAATCTATAAGGCCACAACAATTAAAGGCACTGGCACTAGCCCGCCGAGGAAAAGATAATGACCTGGATGAGGCACAGGATATCCTGGGAGAATTATATGCACTTAACCATCTTGACCCCGAAACACTGGGTATTTACGGCCGCACCTGGATGGACAGGTACAAACTATCCGGTAAAATAGCTGATCTACGACAGTCGAGGAATTACTATGCCGAAGCTTTTGGAAGAGCGCCTGATGATTATTATACCGGTATTAATGCAGCATCAAAAAGTATTCTGTTGGATGAAACAGATAAAGGAAAAACATTTGCAGAAAAAGTTGAACAGTTAACAGGAAACAAAGCGGTACCCGATGATTATTGGCGAACAGCTACCATTGCAGAAGTGCTTTTGATTCAAAAAAAGTATAAGGAAGCTGCTGATATGTACCAGCAGGCAATTGACATAGCACCAACAGAAATTAAATCACATGAATCTTCATGGAAACAGGCAAAATTATTGCTGGAGAAATTAAAGCCGCCCGATGATGAAAGAAAGCTGCTATAAGATACTTTCAAAAATTTACAATGATGTATTCTTGGCTATCAGTATGATCAGGAATGCAGCATAACTATCAATCAGGTATTAAAAATTAAGTAACCACCATTTTATAACAAATTAAATCAACCATTATGGGACTACCAAATCAATTCAACGACATCATCCATTCAAATTTAAAAGTAAGTGCAGCATGGCTGCCAATTACCAACAACTACCTATTAGGCGACTATGGAATTATTTCTGAAGGAGTATTTACAAAAATGGGCAATATAAAAGAATACAATGTTTCTTTTGATGCAGCCCAGGGACCCGATGCAACTATCGATTTTACGTCTGCAGATACCAAAGTAATAAAATTTGTTGCCGGAGCACAAGTTGATGTAATTCCGGAAGGAGCAATCGATGCAAAAATTACCATCTCATTCAAAAAAGAGGGTTCCTTTATAGTAAAGGCGCCAACCATTTCTGTTAACGAAATTCAAAATGTAAACCAGCTTGCCAACCAGCTTAAAGATGCGAAGGGATGGCGCCGCATGTGGAAAGTTGTTTATCAAACTTACCAGGCCTTGGAACCGGTAGTAATATCCACCATTTCGGCAGATACAGAAATTAGTTTCAGCGGTGACGCTACTGCCCTAAAAAGTATGAAGCTGGGAAATGCCGGATTGGAGCTATCATCCAATAAAGAAGTAGGTCTTAATATACATGGAAAGCAAGGTATAATTGGCCTTGGTTTATTTAAACTTAGGTTAATAGGCGGGGGTGTTAATATACTTAGTGTTTCAGAAAAACAAGGAGATATAACAGCCGAATTGCTCATTGGCGACAAGGCCCCTGCCAATGATTTTTAGTTTAAAAAGTAATCCGTAATAAACATGCAAACAATTGTTATAGAAATATTACGCAATGGTAAGGCATACAATAAACTGCTTGATCCTGATATAAAGTATATTGCTTTATGCGGAACAAATCCCGGAATTGATTTTAACATTCAGTGTGAGCAGCAGGAATTTTTTGAACAATCAAGTTTACTCAGGTATGATAATGCAGACAAGGACTCAGTTCAAAAGGCAATTGATTTTTTTAAACAGCTGGTTACAAAAATATTAAATGATATAGGGTCAATAAAAAAAGAAGTAAAAATTAATGATAATTTTTTACATCTAAGGCTGGTAATGACGCCAATAGAACTTGCTCAATTGCCTTTTGAACTATCCTTAACACCAGATGGATTGGCTGGTGAAAAAGAAAAATTTTTTCTTCGTAACCAGTTATTAAAAACTATTATTACCCGTGAAGTTAGACAGGTATCGTTTATTGGATATAACTGGCCGGTTAAACCGAAAATACTTTTTGCCTGGGCTCAGCCAATTAACACAGTACCCTATAAATTGCATTGGGATGCGTTGATAGCAATTCTTAAACCTTTGGCTTTGCCTTTTACCGAAATACCAGAGCCCATACCTGACCTTGGGAAATTAATTAAAGAGATTAAGCAGGCAAGCCTTCAATTGATAAAAGATGAAATTGCAAAAGCTGCAATGTTAAATGAGCCCTACACACATGTTCATTTGCTGGCGCATGGTGGAAATGAAAATAATTTTGGGGGCGTTCAGTGGCGGCTTGTGCTTTGCGATAATAACGATGACAGCAAAGCATACTTTGCATCTGGTGAAGAACTTCAACATGCACTAATTCCCGATAACACCAATGCTATCCCTGTAATTGTTTCTATTATCGCCTGTGATAGCGGAAACGAAGGAAGCCCCGTTTTACCAGGGGGCAGCCTTGCACATCAATTACATGTTGCTGGTATCCCCTGTGTATATGCTTCGCAATTTCCATTAACCCAGGACGGGTCTGTAAAACTGGTCTCCTCTTTATACTCAGAACTTATCGGTGCCAAAGATCCCAGAATGGCACTTTACCGTACAAGAGAAGTGTTGGACGCTGGGGAAATGCATGACTGGGCAAGCTTTGTGGCGTATGCAAGGTTTCCGGCAGATATAAATACACAACTGGCCGAAACAAGGCTAAAGCAACAGTTTGAGCCAATGAAAATTACCGCCAAATGGGCCGATCATGTTTTATATAATCTGGATAAAATTGGAGCAGATAAAATACACCAGGTTTTAAAAGATATTGATGACCGCCTAAGTAAATCAATTGATGATCTCGAAGACCAGTTGGATGAAAACGGAAATAGTACACTTGCATCAGCAGCATTAAAAGCCGAACACTTTGGTTTGCTTGGAAGTGCCTTCAAAAGAAAGGCGGAGCATTTGTTCAATATGGCCAAAATAGAAAAAGAAGATAAAGAGGTGTTGTTGCAAAAATCAATTGAAGCACTTCGCAATGCGGCGGCATATTATAAAAAGGGATTTGATGCCGACCCCTCCAGTCATTGGAATGCTATGCAATATTTATCGTTAAAAGCTGTATCAGGAGAATCATTAGCAGATGATATTACCGTATGCACTGTTATACGTTTTATGGCAGAACGGGACATCCGCGAAGCCAAAAATGAAGTGGATAAAATTTGGGCATGGGGTACGTTAGCTGAATTGTATTTGCTACAACCACTTACTGTACCCATTGATCAACAGAAAAAAATAAATGAAGAAGCTATGCTAAAAGCAAATGACTATTTGAGCGAAATAAAAAAATCTAACCAAGGTTTTCAAATTGAATCAACTACCCGCCAATTAGAGCGCTATATTAATTGGTGGCCTGTAATGCTTCCATCTGCACAAATGGAACAATTAAAAAATTGGGCAGTAGAATTAAGAAAAGTAATTTGAAGCAACACAACTATACTTTTTAAAAGCTTAGATTCTATGAAGCCAATCGAAGAAATTAAATGAAACAAAACCCTACTACCTAATGTTGTAATGATTTATCTATCCTATTTTCTATTTAATAATTTATTTAATCAACAAAAATATTGTAGAAATGAAAAAGACTTTCGAACAACATCTTGACCCATCTATAACTCCTAAAAGAATTCTCTCACTCGATGGAGGCGGCATCCGTGGCGCTTTAACGCTGGGTTATTTAAAACAAATAGAAAATATTCTTCGTGAAAAAGAAAATAACCCCGGGCTTTTGCTTTGTGATTATTTTGATTTAATAGGTGGTACTTCAACAGGCTCTATTATTGCAGCATGCCTTGCCACAGGAATGGATGTTGATGCAGTGGTACAAAGCTATATGACTTTGGGTGGCAAAATATTTGGTAAAAAACGTACCTGGTGGAACCCGCTGGAAACATGGAAATTTTTAAAGGCAGAATACGACTATGTTGCTTTAGAGCAAAGCTTAAAAGATGTTTTTGGAGACATTACTTTAGGAAGTGATAATATTAAAACGGGGCTTTGCATTGTTGCAAAACGGGCAGATACCAATAGTGTATGGCCGTTGATTAATCATCCAAAAGGAAAATTTTTCGATACCGCAATTGGTAAAAACAAGGACATCCCTTTGTGGCAGGCTGTTAGGGCAAGCAGTGCGGCACCTACTTACTTTGCACCACAAATGATTGATGTAGGCAACGGGCAAAGAGCTGCCTTTGTTGATGGTGGCGTAAGTATGGCAAATAATCCTGCCCTTACTTTATTGATGGTAGCTACGCTAAAAGGTTTTCCGTTTCATTGGCAAATGGAAGAAGATAAATTAACCATTGTTTCAGTGGGTACGGGGTATAGCGTATTTAAAAAACAAACCGGCGAAATAGAAGAAGCATGGATGAAAACATGGGCGCAAAGTGTACCGGATATGCTGATGCAGGATGCCAGCTGGCAGAATCAAATAATGTTGCAATGGCTTTCCAACTCGCCAACAAGACAGTATGTTGATATGGAAATTGAAAGTTTGCAAGACGATTATATTGCCGGTAAACCAATGCTAAAATACCTGAGGTACAATTTTCCGATAACTGAAAATGATTTGAATGGTTTAGGTTTAGGAAAAACATTTACACCGGTTGATGTTGCAAGTTTGGTAGAAATGAGTAATGCTGAAAACAGGGAGTTGTTGTATACAATTGGAACAGCTGCAGCAGCTAACATGGAGGCGGTTCACTTTTAAATAGTAGATTGATGCTGAAAATTTTAGGCAATAATATTCAAACCATCAATTGGTAATTTGAAAATAAAATTATTAAAAAAATTTAGAATGAAAGCAACCTCAATTTTATATAAAATACTAATTGTTGTATGTTTGGCCTCCTGCGCACAAAAAAAAGATGATCAAATGGAAAAGCAAAAACAGATTCAGGAACAACTGGGCAAATTAAATTCATTGTTGCGTGATTCAACATTTGCAATAGCTTTTGCAAAGGGGCAGGATTCTGCCTATTATTCTTCCCAAAAACAGGCCATACCAGCTTTTGAAGACGATAATCAAAAAATAAAAAAAAGCTTTAAGGAAGAAAAAATCGCTATTAACCTTGCAGCTTTTTATGCCGTGGAATGTGGCATTGGTGTTTTTATAAATCAAAAAGATGGAACACCTGTACAATTGCTGCAGAAAATTGTAAATAAAAAAACCGACTCAGGTGAAGTATTACTACTTAGCCGCTTTGCTAATGCCACATGGAAAACGGGCCAGCCTTTCAGAAACCTAAACAGAATTAAAAGAGAAAATTTTATTGTTGCCAATTATCTTAGCGAAGCTGAAACAAAAAAAGACTATGACCAGGTTATGGCTGCAGCATCAAAACTGCTTGATTCACTAAAGGCATACGAAAGCAGTTCAAAAGAAGAGCAGTTTAAAGAAATAAGCCATCTTTTGAAAAATAAGCAATATGCACTTGAAATGGCGCAGGATATGGAAGCTGCTTATTATACAGCAGAAAATAAACCGGTACCTCCCTTTGTTTCACTGGCAGAAGATACTGCAACAATTGAAAAAAATGCTTTCGACGAAAAGGTGGCCACTAATTTGGCAGGATTTTATGCTTTGGAATGTGGACTAAGTTATCTCGCTGCTTCTAATAATGAACTTCCTTCTGATGTTTTACAATCAATCATCAATGAAAGTATTACTGAAAAAGATAAACAGTTATTGGAACGTTTTGCTAATGCAACCTGGAAAGCAAGCCAACCATTCCGCAATCTTGACCGCATATCCAAAGATAATTTTACTCCATTCTATTTCTTATCTGCAGAAGAAATTGAAAAAGATTGGGTACAAATTAAAACAGCAGCAATTATGCTGAAAAAAATGTTATAACGTAAAATCGTTCGTGTTACTCACACATTTGAAAATAAGCTGATATTTTAAAATTAATTTTGTAAATTGTAGTGATTTATTTTACAGAAGTATTGATAATTCTTTTCAATGCTGACTATACCCGCATACCCCTGATCCACTCTCAATATATTTATCAGTTCTGTGTATTTTAATACCCTAAAGATACCCTTACACCAGCAAGACCGAAGTAAATTTTTCATAATAGATTTAAACTAACTCTTATGGAATTCGATTGGGAGTCATTTAAATATAACGTTAGTATAAATAATGTTGTGCCGATATTAGGTAACGATTTGTCAACTATCAGGTTGGCTAAAACCAGTTTATCGCAAAGCAAATATTATGATGCTATTTTAAAATGCGGCACAATGGATGAAGAATGTATCCGCATAAATCTTTACAAATACCTGGCAATTAAATTATGGGAAATTTATGGAAGAGGCGAACCCATAAATTACTCTGTCAATTTCAATAGCATTGTTTTACAATTACTCTCAAGAGATATAAAACCAGATACCATCAAGAATGCGATCAGGAACGAAACTATAAGACTAACAGATGAACAGATTGTTCTTGACCCTTACAGGAAATTACTTCAGGTAAAAGGGTTTGAAAACTTTGTAACAGTTAATATTGATAATTTCCTTGAACGGGCATTTGAGGCCGAAGATAAAAAAGTAAATACGTCAATAAATTTTTCTATTCAGGATGCTGAGTCAAATCCTGATGAAAAACCCGACCGGGCCCTTCCAAAAATTTTCAACTTAATGGGCAATATTAAATGGGGCAAATTTGTTGACTCGGATGAGGAATCGCTGGAATGCCTGTATATGATTAAAAATGATTCTTCTTTTAAAGCCAAATCCTTGTTTGATACCCTTGATGGCAAAAGCTTACTATTTATTGGTTGCAGCTTTCCCGATTGGTTTATGAGGTTTTTTATCCGCATTATTGCCAATGAAAGATATACCAATAGCAGCCGCGATAAATATGTGGTTGGTTATCCTATATTTAAGGATAATGATATTCGATTTTTTCTCGAAAACAATAAAACCCTGGTTATCCCTTTTGGGGGTAATATTGGAGGTAATAATGTATTACAGATAGAAAATTCAATAGGATTTATTACTGAAATTAACAATCAATTTTATGGTAAAATCGGACCTGCCATACCTCCTCCTCCATCGCCGCTGCCTGGGAAATTTATATTTTTAAGTTACAGCAGGGATGATTTTTCTATAGCGGAAAAATTAAAAAATGAATTTGATAGAAATGGCATTAACGTTTTTTATGATAAAGACAGTCTTAAAACTGGTGGGGATTTTGATGAGATTCTGATTAAGACCATTAAAGACGCTGACTATTTTATTGCATTGATATCAAAAAATTCCATTGGAGATATAAACCGCTATGTGTATGATACAGAATGGAGTTTTGCCATTGCTTTTGATACAGACAAAAATTACTTAAGGCCGTATATTATTGACGATACCAGACCAACTGATGAAAAAATACCAAAGCGGATCAGGGAAAAGAATATTACCACTATTACAAACTTTGATGATTTTGGTGAAGTAGTAAGGAAATTTATTAAGGAAAATAATCTAACAGTAGTAATTCAAGAAACCAAACCGAATCCTTCAATTTAATGATATGCCAGAAAATAATATCATAGTTAATCTAAGTGAAGTTGATTTACAACGGCCCTTTCCTGGGCTTCGGTCGTTTGAAGAAAAAAACGAATCGCAATTTGGTGGCCGTGATGTGGAAATAGATGAGTTATTTTTATTGACAAAGCGTAATTCGCCTACCATTGTTTTTGGAAAATCAGGCATAGGTAAAACCTCTCTTCTAAAGGCCGGTCTGATACCAAGGTTAAAAGCCAGCTATTTTTATCCCGTATATTTCAGAATTGATTATGCTTCAGTAAAAGCTCCGCTTAGACAGGTAAAAGATTTTGTGTCTGAAAAATTTAAAATTGCAAATCCAACAGATTCGGGAATTGGCGATCGTACACTCTGGCAATATTTTCACGATGTAGCATTGTATAATGGAAAGGAGAGGTTAACTCCTGTTTTGATTCTTGATCAGTTTGAAGAAACATTTACCATCGGAAAAGATAAAAGCCATGACGTTATTGAACTGTTTACCGAGCTGTCAGACCTTGCAGAAAACCGTGTTCCTTTCCTGGTACATAAACAATACCAGGAAAAGGATGAATTGATACCCTCTGAATATGAAAAGCTAAATTATCGTGTTGTTATCAGTCTTCGCGAAGACTACCTTGCGCAACTGGAGAGCCTGAAAAAAAATATGCCTTCACTTAATAAAAGCCGTTACCGCATTGTTCAGATGACGTTTATCCAGGCAATGGAAGCTGTCACAAAATCTGCAAAGGGGTTAATTGATAATGAAGCTGCAGCCGGTATTATAAAAAAAATGCCGGGCATTACAGATCATGATTTTGATGCAGTTGCAGAAGATACTGACAATGTAAAAAGATTGCTGGTAGAGCCTTTTTTATTGAGCCTGATCTGTTTCCAGATCAATGAAAAAAGGATTGAACGAAAGCTGGATAAGTTTACACCTGAATTGATTGCTGATTTTAAAATTGAAGATGTTATCAAATCGTTTTATAATGATACGCTGAAACCTTTTGGCGATAATGTAAGTGAAGGTATTGAAGATAGCCTTTTAACAGAGGGGGGCTATCGGAAATTAGAAGTATTGGAACAGCTACAAACTGATTATAAGATTGATAAAACTGCAATTGCAGCATTAATTAACAGTCGCATAATACGCCAGGAAGACCGTGATGGTGTGGAATATGTTGAATTGATACACGATGTATTGGTGCCCGTTATTAAGCAACGACGGGATGAAAGGCTGAATAAAATACGTGAAAAAGAAAAAAGCGAATCTATAAGACGTGCCATACAATTAGACAGGGCTGAACGAGTTAAATACAGAAAAATTTTTATAAGTTTTGCTATTTCAATTTTTATTCTTGCAATAACAGGAATACTTGCATACTTCTTAAAAAATACTAAAAATGAACTTGAGCGATTACATAATATGGAATTTGCTCAAAAATTATTGATCAATGCCGAAAGCATTGATAGAAATTATACCGATTATAAAAGTGCCGCACTCATTTCAAGAACTGCTTATCTTATCTATAAAGATAACAACGGGGATGATTATAGCTCCTATTATATGGATATGTGGCATAGGTTACAAGATCTTGGTTATAATTTTCAATATCTTAAATATGAAGCACAGGTTAGATCTATAGCCGCTGAAGGCGACAATATTTATGTTGGATATAGAGATGGAAAAATATGGAAAAAAAATATAAATAATTCAAAAGATACAGGTATTCTTTTTTATGATTGTAAACAAAATGTAACCAGTATTGCTTTTAGCCCTGATAAAAAACTGATGGCAGTTGCAGGCACTTTTAATAATGTAAAGCTTTTTGATCTAAGTAAATCACCAGCTAATCCAGTGGAATTAGATAGTATACTAAAAAATGAAAACGGAAAAACTGTTGCTTTCGCTGCTAATGGCAACCTGGTATTGCAAACAGATGAAGGGATAATAACATGGGATGCTGCTGCTTACAGGCAAGTTGTAAATTGGAAGCAACGAAATCAATTTAAAATAATGAATGGTTCAAAATCTATTTTAACAGACCCCGTTGTTTGGGATAAAGAAGTCCTTAAGATGCCCGGTATGCAGTTCAATTGTTTGGCAACATACAGTGATAAAATTGCCATAGGTTCCGACTCTTGTTTTGTAATTGTTTCAAAAGATTCGTTAATAAAATTTACCAACCCTGCATTAGGCACCGTATCAAGCGTTCAATTTGACAATAAGGGCGATTACCTGTATATAGGAAATGATAATGGTGCAATATTCAGGGTTTCGCTATCCGACTATACAATTGAAAATAACTGGAACCAAAGTGGCCGGATAAACAATTTTGCCTACTGTACCAATGGCGGATACCTTGCATCTGGTTCTTTTGATGGAACAGTGGCAATTTATCCCTGCGATATTAAAAACTCTGAGTGGAAAAATGCAAAACCATTGGTATTGGCAGTAAAAACATTCAATCCGAGATATTGTTACAGCATTAATTTTAGTGCAGATAATAATTACTTACTGGCCGGCTACCAGGACGGATCAGTTCAAAAATGGCCTGTAAAAGCAGAGATGTTGGCATCTTATATATGCGATTCAGCTTCAGGGCAAAATTTAAGTTTGGATTCCATTCTGATTAAATATGGCATTAGCAGAAAATTTATTTCCAATGAACAAAAAAATATAACTGTAAACAAAAAAATGGTACCCATTAAATAATTTTTTATGAAAAATTTTACAGCAAGTTCTAAATTATTTATTTGTATACTTTTCATACTTTTCCTCTTAAATACACAATATGCCAAAGCTCAGAGTAGAGGACAGAATTGCCCTGAGAACGTTATTTCAATGAATAAAATACAAACCGGTATCCCATCAGCAAGAATTACAGAGTATGAAGATTGTGTAGCATACTTAGATGGAACTCCACAAAGTAAAACCAATAATAAAGACTTACTCAAAGACTGTTATAATAAACTGATTATTTATTATGGAGCATTAGATAAGGAAACAAAAGTTAATGAGTATAAAGTAAAACTTAGCAGTATATCATATTAATAAAATCAAACAAAGTATTAACTCCCAAATTCAAACCATGAAAAAGATTTTAAAGCTGCTTATAATATTTTATTTATTAAATACTATAAATTTATTTGCCCAGGATCTGCCGAAACCGAACACCGATTCAGCTTCGACAACAAATCCAAATTTGAGACCTGTGCAACCAGCTGCACCAATATCAACAACACCTGTACTAATTCCGACTCCATCAGGATCGAATTCATCTGACAACTCATACAAAAATGCTTTTGAAAATTTTAAAAACGGCAAGCTGGAAGATGCAATAAAAGAATTAAATAATAATTGTATCCCCGGTATTTTAGCTGGTAATGCTTTAATTTACAAAGCTTATAAATTGCTTATAATCTGTTATAAAAATATTGACAAGGACGGAACTGCAAAAACTAAATTAAAAGAGCTTTGTGTAAAAGTTGGAAAGGATGAAACCAGTGTCCAACAAACAATTGATAATACCGGTTTATAATTATCTTTTCCACTTAATTTCAAAAATAGACAGGTTGTACCGTCAGGGAATAAATTTATTTTCACCGAAAATATAAGTTTGTTCTATTTTCCTCTATCTATTGATTCTGTTAAATAGTAATTGACTTCCCTAAATCAAAAAGAAAATTTCGTTTCTTTAATCTTATCATGAGAATTTTTAAAAATAGTATTTGCCTGTTTATATTTTTTATTGCCTTTTTTATTGCCTGTAGTAACACCGGTGCAAAAAGCAAGGGTATAAAATATCAATTAGCAAAAAACTGGCCACAATTACCAAAAGGATATACGCTAAGCGAGGTTACAGGAGTAGGAATAGATACCAGCCAAAATATATTCTTATTTCACAGGGCCGGCAGAAAATGGGCAACGCCATTTTCAGACTCTTTAATTTCTTTAAATACGATATTAATGCTGGACAGGCAAACCGGAAAAATACTAAACAGCTGGGGAGCCAATTTATTTATCATGCCACATGGTTTAACGGTTGACAGAAACAATAATGTATGGGTAACTGACCTGGCATTACAGCAAGTTTTTAAATTCAGCCATGATGGTAAATTGCTTATGAAATTAGGTGTGGCAAAAATAGCAGGTAATGATGCTACCCATTTCAATCTTCCTACAGATGTTGCCATTGCTGATGATGGCTCTTTTTATGTAAGTGATGGATACGGTAACAGCAGGGTAGTTAAATTTTCAAAAGAAGGAAACTATCTTTTTGAATGGGGTAAAAAAGGAGATAAGCCCGGTGAATTTAATATACCACATGCAATTGATCTGGATTCGTATGGAAATGTTTATGTAGCCGATAGGGAAAATAACCGCATACAGAAATTTGATAGCAATGGAAAGTTTTTAAACCAATGGAAAAATAATAAAGCGGTGCAATTATATGCTTTAACAGTTGATAAAAAGAATAATAATGTCTTTGCTATTGACTACTCAACCGCATTTTATATTTTTATTAAAGGCTCTGATATTTTACAGTTTGATTCGTCAGAAAATTTATTAAACAGGTTTGGTAGGACAGGTTCCTACAACGGCCCTGTTTGCCGGTATCATGATATTGCCGTAGATAACGAAGGAAGTATTTATGTGGGTGATATTTTGGGTAACCGGATCCAAAAATTTAAAAAAGTTTTGGATTAATTGGCATGCGCCATTTTACACATTCATCAATTCATTGCTTACCCTTTCACCACTTCTTACAGCACCTTCCATATAGCCGTTCCATATATCACTGGTTTCTGTTCCCGCCCAATGTATATTACCACAGGGTTCACGTAAAGCGGCACCACAATTGGTGATGGCATTAGGTGGCATTATACCTGCATAACAGCCCAGGCTCCAGGCTTCATCGGTAAAATAATGATCAATATAGGTTTCGCAATGTAGTGCGGCATCGCCCAAAAATTTACTAAAACAATCCAGTACCAGTTCTCTTCTTTTTGCTTCATCAAACTGCATTAGTTCAATGGCTTTATTGGCTAATGCAAAGCCCATCAAGATTCCTTTACTTCCATCCTTGGGCGAATTATCAAATGAAACCGAAACATACTGTCCAGGCATAGCGCATAAACCATTCAACTTATTTACCCGCCAAAAAGGAGTTTTATAAACAGCATAACATTTAACTACATTGCCCATAAACTGTTCCTGCATCAGCTGTACCCTTTTTTCAGGCAGCGGCTGTTGATATTGAATTTTTCCCGCAACTGCGGGAGGTATTGCCAAAACAATTTTCTTTGCAGTGTATAAAAAATCAGCTCCGCTTACTTCAACGCCATCTGTATTTTGCGAAATGGAAACAATCGGTTTATTGAGCTGTAAAACATCGCCTAATTCGCCTGCCATTTTATCGCAAACACTTTGTGCACCACCCATAATACGATCCTGTTGTGCTCCTTTTTTTATATTCATCAATGTGTCGAAATCTTTGCCACTTTTTGTATAAAATAAAGTATGCAGCATCGATATATTTTTAGGGTGCGTTGCAAAGATTGCTTCAAATGCCAACTGGAACATACTTTGTGCCTTCTCATTTTTCATGGTCTGCTGCATCCATTCTTCCGCACTCATTTCATCCCACATTTGTGCATTTGGTGAAAGCCAGGGTTGCTGCAGGTTTATTTTTTTTGATAACCTTGTAATGCGTTGAATTCCCTTATTTAAATTAAGCAATGCAAAAATCGGCAATGGGGGGATGATACCTTTGTACTGCTTTAATTGGTTCAAAAAAAACATACTGCTCTTTCCTGTATCAAAGGTTGCAAAAGTGGGTACTTGGTATTCTTTACATAACGCATACATTCTATCCTGTGTGGCACCAATCCATTGGCCACCTAAATCAACATAAGTATTTTCATCCAGCCATTTGGTATAAATGCGCCCGCCTACCCTATTCCGGGCTTCAAGTAACAAAATATTTTTACCGGCACGTCTGAGGTTTCGTGCTGCAGTAAGGCCTGCATAACCAGCTCCTATAACAATTACATCATATTTCATGGTAGATAAAGATTTACTATTCTGCCCTCGTTTATTGAAGGCGCCAAAACTGTTAAGGAGTCGTTGTTTAATACCAACACCCTGCCTTCTGGTTTCAAATCCCATAAGGCACCCGTAAAAAAAACATTCATGCCGTAATGAATTTTTGATTGTGGTGCCCGCTTACCCATACTGTATTTTATCCAGGCATCGCCCTCTGTAATTTTATGGTATTGGGTTGTATCTACATCTGCCGGGGCTTTAAAACCATTGTACCCATTCCATGGCGCATTCCAGATACTGTCTACACCACCAAGGGATGGTATAACAATAAAATCTACTTTTCCTGCAACAGTAGTGTAAGCAGCCGGAAACCAGCTATCTGCACAAATCAATAAAGCCATCTTACCAGCACTGGTTGAAAAAATTGGTGTTTGGTCTTCCTTGCCACAGGCAGAAAAAACCTGTTCATCATCTACAGGAAAAATTTTCTTAACAAGAGGTGGAACGATTTTGCCATCTGCACCAAATACTACTGATGTATTATATATTTTACCTTTTGAATTAATTTCAAGCTTTCCCCCACTATTTACAAAAGCATCGGGTAGAGCAATAGAACCTGCTACAATAACACAATTAAACTCTTTCGCTAATTGCGAAAAAACCTGTTCGTAGATGGCCGCCATTTGTTTACCTTTCATACTAAACAGTGCATACTTCATTTTGTCTTTTGCAGGAGCATTGTAATAATGGGCAATAAATTTAAACAGGTTGCTGGTAACAAGGTTTGTCATTGCTCCATCCATTGTTGGTTGCTGAAAAATATTTTCCTTTTCGTTGGCAGCCACCAGCCAGGTACCAATATATTCAGGTAATACCACTACCGATTTAGCAGTTAATTTATTTTGTTTTTTCAGTTGATCAAAATATATATAAAGAGTATTTTTAAAATTAGCTGCTGTGGAATAATTAACTGGCGTTAACAAAGGTTGCATACCGATAACATTTCCTTTGCCGGAGTCTGCACCAAACTCTGTATAATTAAACCCAGTTTTAGAAACAGCTATTACTGTTGATGCCTGTTCTTTGGCTCGGCCCATTTCTGCCCAGATATTATACATTACAAGAACGGTCAAAATCAGCGCTGCAGAAAATAGTAAAAACTTCCTCATGATTTAAATTGGTTACTGGTTTAAAGATAAAACGTTCAGAATTTGGCGAAATATGGGAAGTATTCCGTTAGCCCGGAACCACTGATGATTAAAATATGTTGATGAAGATAACAACAAAAAGTTAAATTGCCAGTGTGCCTGACTTGCCCTTGGCTTAGTAAGTAATTGTCAAGCCTGCCCCTAACCCCATGTCGCTGTCGTAGTGTGTGGATATGGAAATATATTTTGTCACAATGTATCTTAACCCTGCCATGTATTCTTTATCGGTATTAATCATCCATGCAAAACGAAGCCGTGGAGATATAGCAATATCTTCTCTTGATAATTGAAAACGTAATTTGCCATCTCCGTCAATCCTTAAATCGGCAACTGTTAGTGTTGGCAATGTATATGCAACACCTGCCACTATAGTGCTACGATTATTTTTATTACTTGTTTGTCCAAACCAATTCTTTTCTTCGCTACCAAAAATATTTTTTGGGCCTCCTTCTTCCTTGTAATGATAGTCATACCCTGTATAAGCATACCACCATTGCATTTTGCCAAAATATCTTCCAAACATGGTTTCACTTTCATAACCATGTTCAGGGTGATAGCCTAAATGCCAAAGTGTGCTTGCCTTCCAGCGGGTATTTGCAAACATTGCTTCTCCATCGCTGCCATTACTTTCTATTCCAATCCTTGTCATAAAATGAAACATTCTGTCATCCGCGAATAATTTTCGCTTGGCTAATTTAGGGTTGGGCAAATCAGGAGCAGACGCTGTATCAATATTAGTATAACTAAAAATCCTGCCCATGCCGCTCATCATGTGGTATAAAATATGGCAATGAAAAAACCAGTCGCCGCTTGTGTTTGCCGCAAATTCTATGGTGTCTGTTTCCATTGGCATTATATCCAATACATTTTTTAATGGTGCATAATCGCCTTGTCCGTTAAGTACCCTAAAGTCGTGTCCGTGCAAGTGAATTGGATGCCGCATCATTGAATTATTGTACAAAACAATCCTTATATTTTCACCTTTCTTAATCAAAATTTTATCGGCTTCTGAAAGCACTTTATTATCTAAACTCCAAACATAACGATTCATATTTCCTGTTAAATCAAATTTCAAAAGCCTCACCCCTTGCCCCTCTCCAAAAGAGAGGGGGATTGGTAAAGTTGTTTTGTGAGTAGCTTTCAGCATTGTGTAATTAAGTGTAATAATGTCGTTGCTTTCACTTGCCATATTCATGCCCTGCATACTATTGTTATTTGGCATTTGCATGTTGTGTCCTTGCATGGTATCACTACTCGTTTTATTCTTACCTTCTTCTTCGCCTGTTATTTCAGGATACATCACTGCGTTCATGTCCATTGATTGATTGCCCATTTGCATATCGCCCATAGAAGCAGGGTCAAGGTTCCCATTCATTTTCATCATTTGGTTCATCATTTGCATACCAGCAAAATATTTTAGCTTGGGCAATTTTGTTGCAGGCATTTTCATACCGCTGCCTAACCATATTGAAGCAGATTTTGTACGGTCTTCAGGCGTTACTAAAAATTCATAGCTCATGTTGTTTGGAATGGTTACTACTACGTCGTAAGTTTCTGAAACAGCAATAATTAATCTGTCAACTTCAACAGGCTCTACATCATTGCCATCATTTGCTACAACTGTTATTTTGCTGCCTGAATAACTAAGCCAAAAATAACTTGATGCCCCACCGTTTGCAATACGCAACCTTACTTTATCACCTGCTTTAAACTGCGGCTGTTCGTTTAAATTTTTTCCGTTGATTAAAAATTTATCATACGCCACATCGCTTACATCCATTGCATTCATACGCTTCCACTCGTTTTTAAGTTTTGTTTTTAAGTTGCCGCTTGCAATAGCTTCGCTGTAAGATTGTGTTGTTCCTTTTTTTATCGCAAACCAATCAGTGGCATTGTGCAGGCTGCGGTGTACTTCTTCGGGTTTCATATCTATCCATTCACTTAATACTACTGGTATGGTTGGCAAATCATCAATGCCTGTTCTAAATGTTGTATCGCTGTTTCTCTTGTTTAAAATCATTGCGCCATACATACCGATCTGTTCCTGCAGCATAGTATGACTGTGATACCAGTGTGTGCCGTTTTGAATGATGGGAAATTTATACAGGTAGGTACTATGCGCCTTTATGGGCGTTTGTGTTAGGTTTGGAACGCCATCATATTTATTGGGTACAAATAATCCATGCCAATGCAATGATGTTTCTTCATCCATCATATTATGTACATAAATTTCTGCCGTGTCGCCTTCAGTAAAAGTTAATGTAGGCATTGGGATACTCCCGTTTACTGCAATGGCATGTTTTGATTTGCCTGTAAAATTTACAATGGTATCGGTTACATACAAATCGTAACGAATAGTTTTTGGCGGCTCAGGTTTTACAAATGCTTTTGCAGGTTCTGTTTTTATCATAGGTATATCCATGTTGCACATGTCATGATTATGATGTGTACTATCACCCGTTTGCTGCATGTTATCCATATTCCGCATGGTGTCTTTTACAGGCATCTGCATAATATCTTTTTTTACTGGCTGCATTTGCGGATTTGCAACCTTTACTATTTTTTTATAGAGTGCCATTCCGCATTTAGGGCAGTTGCCTGGTTTGGAAGCATGAATTTCAGGGTGCATTACACAAGTGTAATAGCTGGTGGTCTTGGATTTTACTGTATCATTTTTATTCATGTCCATGCCTTTCATATCCTGTGCTTGTGCTAAAGCGTAGATGGCAAGGGTGAATATTATCAATGTTATTTTTTTCATTCCTGAATATTTTTATTTTTTTACTTTTAAAAAACTTGCATTGATGGCAACTACAACTGTGCTTACCGTCATTAAAACTGCACCTGCGGCGGGACTTAACAAAATCCCCTGCTTGTATAAAACACCTGCTGCCAATGGTAAGGCAACCACATTGTAACCTGTTGCCCAAATTAAATTCTGTATCATTTTTCGGTAAGTAGCTTTACCAAATAAAATCAAACTCACTATATCTTTAGGGTTGCTGTTTACTAAAACAATACCCGCGGTTTCTGCTGCAATATCACTGCCGCTACCTACAGCAATTCCAACATCTGCAATTGCCAAAGCTGGTGCATCATTAACCCCATCGCCTGTCATGGCAACAAACTCGCCTTTGCTTTGCAGTTCTTTTATTTTTTCTAATTTTTGATGTGGTAATACCTCTGCAATAAAGCTATCCATGCCCAATGTTTCGCTTACGCTTTTTGCTACCTTATTGTTATCTCCTGTTAACAGCATTGATTTGATATTGTTTTCTTTCAGGGTCTTAATTGCTTCGGCTGCTTCTGGTCGTATCTCGTCTGATAAAGCAATGTAACCTGCTAATTGATTATTGATAATTACAAATACCACCGTTTCCGTATCGTTTGCAGTAAAGCCTTCGGGAATTGCCAAGTTATTTTCTTTTAAATATCCCGGGCTAACTACCAATATTTTTTTGCCTTCTACTGTTGCTTCAACTCCTTTGCCTGTAATGGCATTAAAGCTTTTTGTTGATGGAATTGTGATTGATAAGTCCTTAGCTTTTTTCAAGATGCCTGTAGCAATGGGATGTTCTGACCTTTGTTCTAATGCAGATGCCAAACGAATGATTTCATTTTCGGACCTCACCCCAGCCCTCTCCAAAGGAGAGGGAGGAAGCGCAACAATCTTTGATACTTCAAACTTTCCTACTGTTAATGTGCCTGTTTTGTCAAAAACTATGGTGGTTATTTTTCTTGCATTTTCAAATGCAGTCCTGTTCTTAATGAGCAAACCGTTTTTTGCTGATAACGCTGTTGATTTTGCCACTACCAACGGCACTGCCAAACCTAATGCATGAGGGCAACAAATTACAATCACTGTTACCATCCGTTCCATTGCAAAAGCTAACGATTGCCCTGTGAGATACCAATATAAAAAGGTAGCAATGCCCGAAATCAATGCAATAATTGTTAGCCATTTTGCTGCTTTGTCTGCTAATAGCTGTGTGTTGGATTTTGATTTTTGTGCATCGTCCACCAACTTTATAACTTGTGATAAATAAGAATCCTTTGCAGCATGTGAAACGGTAATTTTTATTGAGCCGTTGCCATTGATAGCACCTGCAATAACTTTATCACCTTTTACTTTTTGTATTGGTTTGCTTTCACCTGTTAACATACTTTCATTAAGGTAACTTTCACCTTCCAAAATTATTCCATCTGCCGCCACCTTTTCGCCTGGCTTTACCAAAATAATATCATTCTCTTTTAATGTATCTGTCTTTACATCATGCACCATATTGGGCATTACCATATGTGCATCGGCTGGCATTAACTGCACCAGTAATTCCAATTCTTTTGAAGCACCTGCAACGGATTTCATTTCTACCCAATGCCCTAAAAGCATGATAAGGATTAGCGTTGCCAACTCCCAAAAAAAGTCCATGCCCTGTAACCCAAATACTATTGCAACGCTGTAGATGTATGCAATGGTTATGGCGAAGCCAATTAAAAACATCATACCGGGATTCTTTGCTTTCACTTCATCAAACAATCCTTTTAAAAATGGCAACCCACCATAAAAAAACACAATAGTTGATAATGCAAACAGGATATATTGCGAACCTGCAAACTGCCAATTAACGCCCATAAATTGTTGTATCATGGTTGATAGCAACATAATCGGGATGGTAAGTACAAGCACTACATAAAATCGTTTTCTAAAATCAGCAATCATCATGGCATGATGATTATGCCCTGCCATACCCATTGACGGGTTAGCACCATGTTGCATATTACTCATATCATGCCCTTTATGGCTTTCTTTATTTTGTTCGTGTTGATGTTCAATAATAAATATTTTTATTTGCAACAATCTTTTTTACGAATGAAGATTGCTTTGAAAATTTTAATTAAGAATTGTTTTAATTTTTGCATTGCTTTTAATTGCTTACAGAAAGACTATCTGCTGTTGCTTGCAGCCAATTTATAAGCAAAGTTTTTTCATCCTGTGAAAGCCTTGCACTTTTATGCATCAACTTGTAAGATGGAATTGGCATTTCACTATCTTTAATTTGATTTAAAATTTCCTTTAGCTTGCTTATTTGCTTTCTGGTAGTGTTGCTGCCAAAGCCGCTAAAGTTCAGTTTTGCTTTCCCTTTGCTTATATGCCTTGCCATTACCCATGCCATCGGCTGAATATTGGAATACCACGGATAGTTTGTGTTATTGCTATGGCAGTCGTAGCAGGCATTTTGCAGGGTGGACTGAACATTTGCGGGGGCTGTAAAAACTTTAGCAAAATCTGTTGGCAATACCTGCCCACTTTTGTTGTGGGCAGGTATTATAAATTGAATTGCCAAAAAAACAGCTACAAACAATAACAGTATTTTCTTTTTAAGGCTCATACTATTGCTTTATTTCTTCTTTCACTGTGCCGCAGGTTGGCATTGCTTTACCCAAATAAGGGTTTTTAATTTCTTTTGTTTCGCTAATCCAATATGCCCCTTTGCCTTTGTTGTACATCGGGCAAAAATCTTTGTACAAAGTTTGCCCGCCGTTACCGAAAGTTTGTATTAAGTCTGCCATGTCTTTGCTCAGCATATCAAAATGTTCCCGCTGGTGTGCAATATTTCCGCCGTTTGCGCCAATATGTTCAGCATGTTCTTTAGCATCATCTGCTATGTCGGTAAATATTTTTTGTTGTTGTGCTGATAATGTTTTCGTATCAAAATTTATAAATGCTGCCTGCAAAGTCTTTCCTGCGGTAGCTGCTTCGCTTGTATTGTCTTTTGTAAAAGCATTTTTCATTTGCAAGTAAGAACCCACAATATCTTTAATTGAAACCGCTGTACTTGGCGTATTTGCTGGAACTGTGTCAACAACTTGCTTTGCTGCTGCTGTTGTTTCGGGAACTACACTTTTATTTACAGTGCCTGCATTATTATTTTTGCTGCCGCAGGCAGTGAATGCGATTGTGGTAAAGGCTAATAAGCCAAAGAGTATCTTTTCATTTTTTTGATTTGATTAATGTTTAAATAAATAATTACAGGCATGGCTTCGCCATGCCTAAAAACTTGTACATTAAATCATATCTGAAAACTCTGAATGGCTATACGTATGTCGGGGATGGGTGGATGGTGACCTCGAAAAAAGTATTTGATGCCTGGGATTTGGAAGTTAGCGTATAAAGCATCAGTAATATAAAATGAAGAAATAAATGCTGTAAAAAAAATAGGGTTAGCAAGTATGTTGGATTGCGGAACTGATTTATCAGCCTGAAATATTTTCAGGGCTTTATCATTACAGCAATCATCTTTTTTGTCGTGATGATTGTTAGTTGCTTCTTCATGGTGATCGTGCATTTTACCGTCTGCATGTTCGTGAACCGAAACTTCCGTTGCTTCTTCATCGTTATCGTGATGATGAGCATTGAAACCCATATCTACTCCCATAGCACAAGCAAAACCAATAACCGTATTCATTGCGAATACCATTATCAGGAAAGCTGCCTTTAATTTTATGGATGTGTTTCTTTTCACTGTTGCAAATTTACGGGAAATGTTTTTATACTGTTTGTTAAGTGATTTTTATCCTCGCATTATGAATAACGTAGCAGCACTCATGGCAATCATTAAAGCATCTTCTATAATGGTAACTGTACTCATGGGCAGCTTAAAAACAGCACCCAAACAGGCACATTGTATTTTACTCTTGTTGAGTACGCTTTGCAAAACTCCAATAATACTAATAGTCATTACAATTACTGTAACAATATTTGTAAATAAAGGTTGAAAACTTGTAGCGTAAGCAATGCCTAATCCCAATTCAATAAAGGCATAAATGAAACCCCATGCTTTAATTTTTCTTGCTACAATATCGTACATGGCATAGCTCTCGGCAAAAGCTTTCAGGTCAAGCATTTTAAAGAACGAAAATGTAAGAAAAAAACCTGACATAAAAACATTCATGGCTTGCACCCAATGAAAAGCATTTTGTTGTGTAGCAGTAATAATAGAGATCGCGGTAACATACCCAAAAATCAAAAGGATCGGTTTGTAGGTAGACAACCAACTTTTTGCCTGTTCTAATGTTTCGGTGTGTTCCATTTCGGTAATGGAATATTTTTGGCCTAACGCATTTTGAAACCTGGTAAGTGGAATATGCTTGTCCATTGAAATAATTACAGATTGTTTTTCTTTTGAAACTTCTACTTCAGCAACATTGGGCAACATGAGCAAACTGCTTTTTACTTTTGCTTCGCAACCGCCACAAGTCATGCCCGTAACTTTATATGTATGAGTCATTTTTTTTGTTTGACACAAAGGTAGGTTGGGAGTTTGGGGTGTCTGTTGTGGAATTTTGTATAAGAGTTGTAAGATTTACAGTTCCTCAATATTTTTTCGTTTGTATTCTTTCAGCGATTTAAAATAGCTGGGGGTAAAGCCCGTAACCTTTTTGAATTGGTTGGATAAATATGCAACACTACTGTAGCCTAATTTGGCTGCAATTTCAGAAAGTGTGAGTTCATCGTAAACTAACAATTCTTTTACCTTTTCAATCCGTTGCGATATAAAATATTTTTCAATAGTTGTGCCTTCTACTTCTGAAAACAGATTGCTTAAATAATTATAGTCCAGATGGATTTGTGAAGTGATAAATGAAGAAAGGTTAGTTTTTATGTCGGGGTCAGAATGATGCACTAATGTAACGATTGCATTTTTTATTTTCTCAATGGTCTTGCTTTTCTTGTTATCAATGAGTTCAAAGCCTAATGCCTTTAGTGTTGTATCAAGTTGTAGTAATTTTTCTTTTGATAGTTCTCCTTCTATTTCAACTTCGCCCAATTGGACTGATAGAGGGTGCAGTCCCATATTTTCCAACTGGGCTTTTACTACCATTTTGCAGCGACTGCAAACCATATTTTTTATATAGAGTTTCATATTGTCTGTCCACCGTGTAGTGGTTTGCAAATTTAAAGAAAGGTTATGGTATCTGTTGAATTGAAGACAGTTTGCCTTGTGCTGGCAAAATTGCAGCTCTTTTGCAAGTTGGCTTTCTGTGTCGGGCTTGTGTGGCTGCAAATGTGCTGCAATTCTGCGGTGGCCCATTAGAGGCTATGAATTTAAGGTCATCGCTTGAAAGAGAACGGAATGTCGTTTTAGGGGTTGCGTAAAACTTTTAATTTACAATAAGGTACTATTTTAGATTTACAATTTAGCTATACCCTGCCATCAATCTGCTACCACGGAATTTTGTATGTATGCCAAACTTATTAATTTCTTGCCATATACACTTCGATATTTTATTTTGGTTAAATATTTTAATTATGAAAACAAGTACCCGGCAACAAGTAACTTTATATCCTATTAATTTTTTATGAAACACATACTTACCATTGCCTGCCTGTTTTTTTGCCTGTTTCAATTACAGGCCCAAACAAAAAAACAAGCTGAAAAAAACCGGGTCACTTTACCCAACGGATGGAGCCTTACACCAGCAGGTAAAAGCCTGCCGCTTGGCGACCTTCCTTTAAATATTGCTATTTCTTATACAAAAAAATTGATTGCAGTTACCAATAATGGCCAGAGTACCCAGAGCATTCAACTGATTGACCCTAAAAATGATATCATACTGGATAATGTGGTAATACCAAAAAGCTGGTATGGATTAAGGTTCAGCAAGGATGAAAAATATTTGTATGCAAGCGGCGGCAATGATAACTGGATATTGAAATACGCAATAGTAGATAATAAACTGGTATTAAAAGACAGTATAAGTCTTGGTGCAAAATGGCCTGTAAAAATTTCACCTGCCGGGCTGGATATTGATGATACAAAACAAACAATGTATGTGGTAACAAAAGAGAATAATAGTTTGTATGTAATGGACCTGGCAGCAAAAAAAATAAAGTCAATATTACCATTGGGTGCAGAAGCATTTACCTGCATGTTATCACCAGATAAAAAAGAACTATACATTTCGCTTTGGGGTGACGATAAGATTCTTGTTTACAATACTGCCCAGCATAAAATGGTTGATTCCATTATTGTCGGCGACAACCCCAACGAAATATGCTTAAGTAAAAATGGTAATTATTTATTTGTTGCCAACGCTAATGACAACAGTGTTTCTGTTATTGATATTAAACAGCGGAAAGTACTTGAAACATTAAACGCAGCACTGTATCCCAATTCAATACCTGGTTCTACTACAAATAGCGTTGCACTAAGTACGGATGAAAAAACAATGTATATCGCCAATGCCGATAATAATTGCCTGGCAGTATTTGATGTAAGCAAACCGGGCAGCAGTAAGAGCAAAGGGTTTATACCTGTAGGCTGGTACCCAACCGTAGTAAGGGTTATAGCCAATAAAATATTTGTTGCCAATGGAAAAGGTTTTACTTCCATGGCCAATCCCTATGGCCCCAACCCAATAGACGATCATGAAAAAATTTCCTACCATCAGGGTGATCCTCAACAAACGGTGCAATATATCGGGGGGTTATTTAAAGGTACACTCAGCATTATAAATACCCCAACAGAAAAACAATTGAGCGATTATTCACAATTGGTTTTTAAAAATACTCCCTATAATAAAAACGATGAGTTATTGTCAAAAGGCGAAGCCGGCAACCCTATCCCCATGAAAATTGGCGATGCTTCTCCCATCAAACATGTGTTCTATATCATTAAAGAAAACAGGACCTACGACCAGGTGATGGGTGATATGCCTGAAGGCAATGGCGATACCAGCCTTTGTTTATTTGGAGAAAAAATTACGCCCAACCTGCATGCCATTGCAAGAGAATTTGTATTGCTGGATAATTTTTATGTAGATGCAGAAGTAAGCGCTGACGGCCATAACTGGAGCATGGGTGGCTATGCCAATGATTATCTTGAAAAGACATGGCCCACAAGCTATGGCGGCCGTGGAGGCAGCTACGATGCAGAAGGCAACCGTGCTATCGCCAATAACAAAGGAGGTTTTATCTGGGATCATTGCGCAAGGGCCGGCATAAGCTACAGGACTTATGGCGAGTTTGCGGATGATTACAAACCAAATATTCCTGTGTTGAAAAATCATTTCTGCAGTTACTATACCAGCTGGGATCAAACCGTTCGTGATACAACAAGGGTGGGACAATGGAAACGTGACTTTGATTCGCTGCTGGCAATAAACGCATTGCCGCAGTTGAGTACCTTACGCATTATCAACGATCATACAGAAGGGTTAAGCAAAGGAAGGCCAACACCTTTTGCACATTGTGCAGATAATGATTTGGCAGTCGGAATGTTTATAGATTATTTAAGCAAAAGCCCAGTGTGGAAAGAAAGTGTAGTATTTGTATTGGAAGATGATGCACAGGATGGACCAGACCATGTAGATGCACACCGCAGCCCTGCCTATATTGCCGGAGGTTTTGTAAAAAGAAAATTTGTCGATCATACCATGTACTCAACAACTTCTATGTTGCGAACAATAGAATTAATATTGGGCATGGCGCCCATGAGCCAGTACGATGCAGCAGCAACCACTATGTGGCGGTGCTTTCAGCCAACTGCTGATTTAAGTCCATTCAATGCAAAACCTTTACAGTGGGATATCAACGAGAAAAATACAGTAAAAAATGCATGGCAGCGTAAAAGTGAAACTTTTGATTTTACAAAAGAAGACCGTATACCCGACAGGGAGTTTACAGAAGTAATATGGAAAGCGGTGAAAGGCGAAAACGCCATTGTACCTTCGCCAAAACGGGCCGCATTTGTAAAGACGGTTGATATAAAAGATGGGGATGATTGATACCTGTCAAACATATAAACTGGTGGAAAGAAAAGACTATTTTATCTTTATAAAAAGTATCCTTAATATAAAAAAACTGATAGGATAATAAAGATTAACCGCATACTCTTTACGGCCTCATAAAAAAAGCGTTAAGAAAATTTGAATGATTGTCGTTAAGAAATGAATCCGATAGCTATCGGATTGATATTACAAATGTTTGGCTTTACTATTAGCCCGTAAGTCGCACAAAAACTGGGGTACATTTTTTTGTTTGAGCCAATTTCATTTTAGACAAACATTCAAATTTTTGGCTTTAAATCAGCTTACATCCTTTTTCCTTCTCTGCAGGAGAAGGTGGCCGCGATAGCGGTCGGATGAGGCCAGCCTTGATTTTTTTTGTTTCTTTTTTTTATCAAAAAAAAAGAAAACAGACACTAACATAAGCAGGGGGAGGCTTTGCAGCTTAAATTAATTATTCTACTAATGAAATATAAATATTCCTGACTCCTCTCCGAGGGAGATGGGTTGGGGCGAGGTTAAAATTAAAAACATGACAACAAAAATATTTACAGAAGCAAAAGCGTATAACCCACCCGGGCATCATAGTATGGTAGCTTTAAAACTGCACGATAAGGAACTGAGCGGCACAGAAAAATTCTGGATGGGCCTCTCACATTTTCTTCCCAACGGTGGTGCTGAATGGGCTTATGAAGATAGCCCTACTGAAAAAATTTATTTTGTTATGGAAGGTGAAGTAACAGTAAATACAAAAACAGAAACAATTATTTTAAAAAATACGACAGCATACACATCAAACCTTTTGAAGGAAGGGAAATGATTAACAACAGTAACCTTCCTTCAACAGTTCTTGTAACCATTACTTATCCTGATTAAAATAATATTTATGGCAAGTGATTCAATAAAAAATTTATTCAGCCTCGAAGGAAAAGTAGCCATTATCACAGGCGGTGCCAGCGTATTGGGAGTTGGGCTGGCAGAAGCATTGGCAAGTTATGGCTGCGATATTGTACTAACGGGGCGAACCATTGAAACATTAGAGGAAGCGGTTAAAAAAGTAGAGGCCATTGGCAAAAAAGCTTTGGCTGTAAAATGTGATGTTACCAGTGAAGCAGATAATAATGAAGTGGTTCGTCAAACCATGGAAAAATTTGGCCGCATTGATATTCTATTAACAGTAGCCGGTGTTGCTAAAAGAGCACCTGCTGAAAATTTTGCGGTAGAAGATTTTGATTTGGTGATGAATATTAATGTAAAGGGAACTTTTTTGGCCTGCAAAGCCGTAAGCAAAGTAATGATTAAACAGGGCTTTGGAAAAATAATCACCATCTCTTCAGTTCGTGGTTTTGCTGGCCACCCTGGCGGTTACGCAGCGTATGGTACCAGCAAAGGAGCCATCAGTTTATTGACCAAACAATTAGCAACCGAGTGGGCAAAATACAATATCAATGTAAACTGTATAGCACCCTCCATTTTCTGGACACCACTCACCAAAGAAGTATTGGAAGATGAAAAATTAAAACAGATTTTCCTATCACGAATTCCTTTAGGCAGGGCTACAGTAGTGGAAGACATGATTGGAGCCACTATCTATTTTGCATCGCCTGCATCGAATTTTATTACAGGGCAAATTTTATATGTTGATGGTGGTTGCACAGCGGGATAAAAAGCCTCCCTAAATCTCCCGAAGAAATCGGGAGACTTTAAAAAGCGAGTAAATAAATACTAAAAATAAAATGCATTATATAAGGGAAAGAAAGTATTGATAGACCTCAGCCATCCATTTGGAAACGGTGCTCCACTATGGCCTTATTTTGAAGATGTAAAAATTGAGCGGATGCACTACTTCGCAAAGTCGGGTGTATTGTCGCAAAAAGTTACTACTGTTATGCACTGCACCACGCATACAGATGCGCCCGGGCATGTGGTACAGCGTGCGCCTTACACACATGAAGCACCGTTGGATAGTTATTATGGCACAGCAGTAATTGTTGATATCCCCAAAAAGAAATGGGAACTGATTACTGCAGAAGATTTAGAAAATGCAACACCCAAAATAGAACCCGGTGACATCGTTATTATCCACACCGGCTGGAACAAATTCTGGGGCGATAATGAAAAATATTTCTGTGAACCTCCTGAGGAGCATTATTATGGGTAACAAGATTGTGCTTGTTCTCCTACAGCGCTGTGTCTGGTTCTGTGCCGCTGATTATTTTTGGAATTATTTTACACGGAGCTTGCTGGGATTTCTTTTTTACGGCAGGTGAAATATATACAGACCGTAAAGCAGGCCCGGCCATTAAAGCAAGGGCACAGGGATTGTATAAAGTATTTTCTCAAGGTGTGGGTTGGGCAATTGGCGGCTTTATAGCGGGAAGCATTTACAACAACACCATTACAAAACAGGGTGTAGCCTCATTGCCGCAATGGCAAATATTCTGGTTGTATCTGCTGGAGTTGCTTTTGTTGTAGGATTGATTTTCCTTTTCTTTTTTAAGGATAAATTTTTAACCGGGAATTCAGCATCAATTACTGAAACAGTTGATAAATCAATAGTAGCGGAAAACTAGCATAAACTTAATGGGAAAATGGAGTTTGGGCGAACAGTTTGATTTTGCACATTCCCCGTCATTTTTTGCTTAATCAGCAAACCTGTTTCAGGTTAATTTTGTGGTTCTTATTACAGGTTGCATACAACATCTATTGCTCATTTTACAATAATCAATTAAAATAAAATCATGGGTCCTCTTGATAAAAACATCCTAAAAGACGATGCATTGAAAGCAACAGCATCCGGCTTTAACTTAAAGGTCCGTTCTCATTGGTACAGGTCTTTACCGCTTTCTTCACTGGGGAATTTACAGGTAAAAATTAATGGCTTAACCATTCCGCATACACAAATAAAAATTGAACTCGATGGAGCAATCTATAGTATGGAGCAGGTAGCATCCTTATACAAAACATGGTGGTTTGTGCTGGATCCTTTGGCGCTGCATATTACAGAAAATAACCTGCAGCTGAAGAAAGGCAATCAATACAACATCGAAGTTGAAATGGGTTTATTGATACCTTATGTGTTAACAGGCAAAGAAGAAAAACCATTGCTCGCTGCAAGTATAGTATCAAAAAATTTAACCTGTAATTAAAATGGAAAATTCAACCACCACAAAAGTAAATGGCCCTGTAATGGGTACAACTTTATATGCATTTACATTAGACTGGTTATCGGGAAAATACACATTGGAAACGATGCTTGCCGAAGTAGCAAAACGCAGACTTTGTAATGCAGTTGAAGTAATCGGGTTTCAAAGCATCAAGGGTTTTCCCGAAGTTTCCAATGCTTTTGTGAAAGATTTTAGGAACTGGATGGATAAATACGAACTGGTACCTTTCAGCGTTGCAGTACATGCAGATGTGGCCATTCGCAATGGCGAAAAATTAAGTATTGACGAAACGGTGGAGTATGTTGCCAGGCAAATTGAAATAGCTTCTAAACTTGGGTTTAGTGTAGTACGTTCGCAGATGACTGCAAAAGCGCCGGTGATGCGTAAGCTTCTTCCTTATGCTGAAAAATTTAAAATAAAAGCCGGTAAAGAATTGCACAGTCCTTACACATTGGTACATCCGGAAGTAATAGCGCTGCGTGAATTATATGAAGAACTGCAGACACCTTATCTTGGTTTTGTTCCCGATTTTGGTAATTCCATGCGTGCTATTCCAAAAGGCATGCTGGATAGTTTTAGAAAAGATGGCATGACCGAACCTTTAATTGAACTGATACAAAAAATATGGCTGAACGATTTTCCTACGCATGAAAAATATGCGCAGCTGCAACAGGAAGGCTTAGCATTAGGGGGCACACCTGCCCAGCTTGGAAGATTGAATATGGTGCTAAGTTTGTTTAGCCGGCAAAAACCTGAAGAGTGGCTGGAAGTAATGCCGCAAATTGTACATATACATGGCAAATTTTATAGTATGGAAAATGGTGAAGAGCCGTCTATTGATTATCCTGCACTGATGAAAGTATTTAAACAGGGTGGCTACAATGGATATATTTCAAGCGAATGGGAAGGGCATTTATTTACCGATGAAGTTTCGGGTTTTGATATAGTAAAAGAGCACCAGGAATTTTGTACACGGTTGTTGGCAGAATAATAAAGAACTTACCACAGAGTTTCACAGAGTAAAGAAGCACAGAGTACCGCAGAGAAGTTCTTTAAAAACTCTGTGGTTAAAAAAATAAAATAAAAATGAATTTGAAACAGACAGAAACAGATGTATTGATTGTTGGCAGCGGCCCCATCGGCGCTACCTATGCAAGGATGATTAACGACGCATTGCCAAATATAAAAATAACAATGATCGATGTTGGGCCAAGGCTTACAGATGAAGCAGGCATTCATGTAAAAAATATAGCCGATGAAAAGCAACAGGAAAATGCACAAATAAAATCACAGGGTTCGTATACAAAAGCATACCCCTTGGTTACTGTTGCAGAAAGGGCCAATGCAGCCAATGCCGGCCAACTAAACCTGGATGTATTGGCAAGGCCGGGCACACATTTGGTTTCTACCACCATGGAAGATTTGAAAAAAAATGAAATGCCTGCGCTGCACATTCAACCAATGTGGGTGGCATGGGCGCACACTGGACTTGTGCATGCCCAAGACCGGGCAATGATGAAAAGATTCCATTTATTCCTGAAGATGAATATGAATATGCATTCAGTAAAGCAGAAGAATTATTATGTGTTACCAAAAAGCCTTTGCAGGATGTGCAGAAGGCGTAGCCATTCAAAATTTGTTGGCCAATGTTATGAATGACAAGCTTTCAGAAGGGCGAAAAGTGCAGCCCATGCCGCTTGCCTGCAAAACAAATGAGGAGGGCGAACGCTATTGGGTTGGGCCTGATATTATTTTAGAAAAATTGGCAACTGCTGGTTATAAAGGAATTTTTGAGTTACGTTCTGAAACAATCTGCAGGCAGCTGCTTGTTGAAGGTGGACACATTACCGGTGCATTGATTGAACATTTACCCACAAAAACTACTGAAGAAATAAAAGCGAAAATAGTTATCGTTGCTGCGGATACATTGCGCACACCACAAATATTATGGGCATCAGGCATCAGGCCAAAAGCATTCGGGCATTATTTAAATGAACACCCTTTTGTATTTTGTTCTGTAGAACTCAACGATGACATGGTAGATAAATCTTTATTGGAAGACTATGAGCCGTCAAAACGTACTGAACCAACGGTAGGCGTTTTCTAGGTCCCTTTTGATGCACCCAATCATCCTTTTCACGGGCAGATAATGCACATGGATGCATCACCATTACAAATAGAAACACATGGTAGCCCTAAACATATTGTGGGGCTTGGCTGGGGTTGCAGAAAAGAAATCCGCTATGAAGATTGCGTTGAATTTTCTGAAACAGAGAAAGGTTTTTTTGGTATGCCTAAAATAAATTTAAAATTCAAATTAACTGATTGGGACAAAGAGCAAATTGAAAAAACAAAACTAATACAAAGTAAAGCTGCTGCTGCTTTTGGCAAAGTATTTAAAGAAGGAGAACAAACATTAATACCGCCCGGCACTTCATTACATGCGGCGGGTACCGTACGTATGGGAGAAACAAACAATGGTGAATCAGTTTGTGACAGCTATTCAAATGTGTGGGGCTATGATAATTTATTTGTGGGTGGCAATGGAGTAATTCCTATGTGTACAACAAGCAACCCTACATTAACAAGTGTGGCAATGGCAGTAAGGGCAAGCAGCAAAATAATTGAAAAACTAACTACCACATAAAAGTATTTATAAACTTACACTTTCCCTGACATAACCAATAGGTATGTTTTAGGTAAATTCAAGCACTCCATAATTTTTTTGTGCTGTTTTTCCGGTTACCTTTTTATTGTTTCCATAACTCTCAATATGATTAATAACCTGCCTTTCTAATAAGGTTCAACAAATTATTTTTCGTTATTGATTTTTAAAAGCTTTGGAATTTAAGTAATAATTAATTAATATTACTTGGTATACAGACATCCCCTAATACCCCCAGACTCTCCTCATTACCTAAAGAAAATTTATATTTTTTGTTTTTCTTACCTGGCAAGCCATAATACTATAGCTAAAGTAATATTCTTTAGTTATGCCAATAATCGATTATTTATATGAATTGATTATGGCAAATTATGTTTTCAATAATACTAAAAATGGCATGTTCAATAAATGGAAATTTATAAGGAGTAAACCAATTTTACCTTTAGATAAAGCAAAGAAATAATCATTACCCATTAAAATTAAAATCTTATAATCATGGTACAAAAATGGACGTACGAAACCCTTGCACAGGCCGACAAATCGGTATTGGAGAACATTTTATTAACTGGCACCCCGCCAGATGTCGAGCAGCTAAACGGCTATATTTATTGTGGCTGGAACCACGAACCGGTGGGCAAATTATCAGGAGAAAAATTTAAGAAAGGCTTTTATAAAAAGGATGGAATGAATTATGGTTATAACGAAACTGTAATTCAGGATCATCAGAAATATATGGGGCAATGGGAAGTAGGTTTGCACAAGGTCAGGCCAAATCAATTAGGATATTTCCGGGTATCATATGTAAAAGATGAGCCCCCGCATAAGCTATACCAGCCTTACATGCATTTGGCTCATTTTAATTACAGGGTTCCCTTTCACAAATTGCAGTTAAGCTTTTTTAGTGTGATAAGGGATTTTGTTGTATTGCCCAACGAAGGCGATCACAGCCTGATGCTTTGCAAAGCATACCTGCATTTTACAGAAAACTTCAATATTTTTTATTGCTATTTTCTTCTCGGGCACCGCCAGGAAATTCAATACCTCCCCTGGTAATTTTAATCATTTTTTTATAAAAGTTAATTCATTTGTTAATGAACAATATCAACCTAACTCCTAAAAAGTAACATTATGAATACTACACTCACAACTGCTGAAACCCGGCTTAGGATGTTTTTAAAATTACTTCTTTTCATATCGTTGCTGACTATTCTTTTTCATGTATTTATAAAATCAGCCTCTCCTTCCCTGGAAGAATTCTCAAAAAATTGTTTCACAGTTATTACTCATAATTCCTTATTGCAGGGTTGCCTGCTTGTTCTTTTATTATTTTTAACCGCCGGGGATATTCGCCGTTTCAGCCCTTTGATCAGTCTTTTAAAAATATTTTTAATTATTGCCGTAGTGTGGTCAGCAATACACTGGATAAAAACAAAAAATATTGATACAGGTGAAGTGCAGTATTCTTCACAAATGTTTATTTACCTTTTTGTTCTTATAGTGTTGTGGCTATTATTACGCAATGCAGAGAGAGCACGTTACGGATTAAAATACCTTTCAGTTCAACAATTTCAAACCTTGCAGGCCTTGGCGGAGGTATGTATTTCGGGTGATACTCATAAGGAGAAATTACAAATAAAACCTATTGAAGTAGCCTCGAATGTGGATACTTATTTATTGAGTTTTCGTGCAAAATCAAAATGGGTGATGAAAATGGTGCTGACATGTATGGAAATTTACCCTTTGTTATCACTTCGCCCCCCGTTGAGTTTGATGCTACCCGAAGACCGGCTTAACTTTTTAAAAAAGAGGTTCCTTACTGATCTCTCCTTCAAATTTTTACCCAACTGGTATAAGCAATTTGTACAGGCAGCTATCAGGATGTCGAAGCAATTATGTTATATGGGTTATTATAGCGATAAGCGTGTATACGAAAGTGTTGGGTATGTTCCATTTTCAAAAAGAAAAGATATTGATGAACGGATCAAACAATTTCCCGATAACCATTCAATGGCACAAAGCCTCAAAGTAATAAATGAAGATGATATAACCACAGGTGAAATTATAGCAGATGTTGTAATTGCCGGTTCAGGGGCAGGAGCTTCTATTTTGGCAAATCAACTCATCAGGCTAGGCCGTAAAGTGTTATTGGTTGAGCGGGGAGCCCTTATGCAACCTAAAGATTTTACTGAAGATGAAGTGAACATGGTTTCAAACTTATATGCAGATGGTGCTTTACAATTATCCCGTGATTTTCGTTTTCAAGTGTTCCAGGGAAGCTGCGTTGGCGGGTCAACGGTAGTAAACAATGCGGTGTGTTTTAAAACACCAGAATATATTTTAGACAAATGGATCAATGAAATGAATATTGACATCGACAGGGCAAAATACAATACCTCTATGAATGCAGTATATGATTTATTACATATTGCCCATACACCCCAAATGACTGATGACAAATATCTAAATCCAGGTGGAAGGCTTTTTGCAGATGCCTGCGAAAAAATGGGGTATGACAAATCACAATTAGATTCAGTTATGGCAAATATTACGGGATGCTTAGGCTGTGGGTATTGCAATATGGGTTGTCATTATGGTAGAAAGCTTTCCATGCTTGATACAATTTTACCACAAACACAAATTGATTATCCTGGTTCGCTGCAAATAATACCTAATTGCGAGGCCATAAGCTTTAATAAAAAAGGCAATGGAAACTCTATTGATTCTCTTACAGGCCAATTTAAAAGCGGAAAAAAAATCACCATAAAAGGTACAACATTTGTATCATCCGCAGGTGCTATTTCTTCAAGCATTTTGTTACTTAAATCAAAATTAGGTTTGCCTAATGCGGGAAAAAAATTAGCATTTAATCTTGGTACACAAATAACAGCGGCATATAAAGAAACAGTAAACTCTTTTGATGGGCTTCAAATTTCTCATTTCTTAAAAACCGACGACCGGCGGTATATTATGGAAACATGGTACAATCCGCCCATGTTTCAATCCACAGCTATGCCAGGCTGGTTCGATCAGCATTATTATAACATGCAGCATTATTCAAACATGGCTTGTACGGGGGTTTTAGTAGGAACAGCTTCTAATGCAGAAGTAAAAATTGCAGGCTTATTTGGACGTGATATAAAATATGTTCCTACCGAGGATGATTTTGACAGCCTTATGGATGGATTAGAAAAAGCAGCAGAGATTTATCTTAAGGGCGGTGCAGAACGGGTGATGCCAAATTCTTTTAATTTTTATGAATACAAAACAACTACTGAATTAAAAGAGAACATGAAGAAAAATATCAAATCATCCGTAGATATTTCAACCGGCACAGGGCATCCACAAGGGGGAAACGTGATGAGCAATGATGCTGCAACGGGTGTTGTGGATAGCAATTTTAAAGTATTTGGGTATGAAAATTTATTTGTGTGTGATGCAAGTGTTTTTCCAACCAGCCTGGGGGTTAATCCACAAATTACAGTAATGACATTAGCGCATTATGCAGCCCCACTTATTGCTGGTAACTGAAATAAAAATATTTTTTTGCATATCATTTTAACGGAGTCAATAAAATTGCCACTAAATTATCAATTCACCCATTTAAAGAAGACAATATTTCAACCAGAATTGCCATCGTGTTTAAAAATAACAATTTTTAAAGCGGCCTTACAAAGAGTATTTTTATAAATTTAAGAACGCTTCGTTCATTAGCCAGAGAATTTAATTTTGTATGAGTAATAAGGGGAATTTTTGCTAACGTTGCGGCTTGCTGCTGTGCTGGCATTTTATGATGTCAAGCCGACAACTGAAGCCGATTAAAATTTATAATGTTGAAGATAACAACAAATGCTCAAAAGAATTCCGTCGGCCGGATAATAGCTGATAGTACCTAAATGCTCATTGTTATTCCGTCGCACAAGCATAGTAGCAAACCGCTGGTTGCCGTAGTTCCTGTCAGGATGTGTTTGACTCTGATTTTTGTCTTGCAATATTTCTAATTAGTATTAAGGAATTTACTAAAAATGGAATTCCGGTCACTAAACTGAAAAGTGCCAGAGAATCATAAAAAACGCTGTGTGTCAAATAATAAAAAGATATCCATAGAAATATTAGTCCTACAATTTTTGCCCGAAACATAGTGCTGTATTTTTTTGTCACAATAGAAATAACTAAAGATATGTGTCCAACTAATGAGAAAATAGCCACTGCTCCAAGAGAATTGTCATATGATGCCATTGGAGATAGCGAGAAGTTTTCAGTCCCTATTCCAAATTTGTAAAAAAGTCCCGCTATTTCTAATAGTCCGACACAAGCAATCCCATGTCCTGCTCCAATGATAATTAAAGAGCTAAGAGCGATTGTCCAGATAGTTAATGTTCGAAAGTTATACATTATATGCAAGTGAAGATTAAAGTCAAATTTGCAGAATTATAAATTTAAAGATTCATCGGTTATTGGACTGCACTAATGCGCTGATAACTTGCCGTAGCCTGCGCTATTACATTGCTCATAAAACCTATCACCAGGATAGGAAAAATAAGCAATGCCAGGTAACTGTTGAAGGCGGCAAAATCGCCGAGCGACATGGTACCGGTTATTACAAAATGCCCGCCCATGGTCAATATGGTAAGGCTGGCCATATTAGCCGTAAAAATAATCACCGGTATCAGTCCTGCAAACAAACGCAGAATACTCAGGCCCAAAGTTTTTGCCTTTGCATTGGCATCCAAAAACTTTTCATACTCCAGTTGCTGTGAGTTGATGATCCTTATAATGGCAGCCCCCAAAATACTTTCGTTGATTACTTTATTGAGCCTGTCAATTACCTGCCTGCTTTGTATAAATATGATGCGCACTTTTTTCAATACAAAAAAGAATGCCACGCCAATAATAGGAACAATGGCCACCACTGCAAAAGCCAGTTTCCAGTTGATGGAAAACAGCAATATACAGGCCCCAATAATAATGATGATGGAAGATGCGATTGATACTATAGCCTGCGAAACAAACATTTTAATACTATCAATATCAGCGGTTAAATTGGTGAGCAATTTTGAAGGATTGGTTTCTTCAACATACGCATGGCTTTGTATGGATATTTTATGGGCCAGCCTTGTCCGCAGATCTTTTGCTACTTTTTCTGAAGCATAGACTTGCACCAGGCCCTGCAGCCAGGTAAAAATAAAAATAACTGTTGCTGCCAATAAATATTTAACCAGCACCTGCTGCAACACATAGGTTTTAGGATAAGCATCAATGGCAGTGGCAACTATTTTTGGTAAAAAAAGATTGATGCCGTTGCTTAACAAAGCAAATAACAGCAATAAAAAAATCATGTCCCTGTAAGGTGCAAGCAAACTAAATACGCCGGGCCCTTTTTGCGAACCCTTATTGGAACCACCTGCCTTTTTTGCCATATTGATGGAGGTTAATAATGCGGAAAAATATTAAAAAAAATGGTACCGTAATACTGCCAGGCTTTTTAATTTATCAACGGCATGTATAATGGATGACGGACGATGGTTAAAGATATTTCATAAGTATAGGTTCAGATAAAATAAAAACCGGTGAAATGAATATTGTTGGAATGAATACTTATTTCGCACTGGTCTTCCACACGTTCCCAAGTTAGTCTGGCGTGTACCGCTCCAATGTATCGCTCCAACTTGAGGTACCAATTTGGCTCCTCAAGTTTTCAAATTCTTTTTTGGAAGTTCAAACATAAAGTCTTTTGGAGGCTGGATGATATTGATTTAAACAGTAGTTTTAAAGAATAGTATGCGCTTCATAGTTACGGTGAGCAATGCTGCCAAAACACAGGCCAGTGCAGAGACCCTTGAAGGAACAACTTAATGTTTTTTGGTAAGCCTCTCATAGGCATCCTTTGACATTTTACTCCCTCTATTCATGCCTATTCTATAATAATATAAAGCACTGTCTATATTTGGCACTATATATATGCTTCCTTTTTCAAAAATCGTCCCGATGTTAGTATATGTATAATAAAGTGATGGATCAAGTTCTCTTGCCTTTAAGAGATACTTATAGGCAGAATCATAAAAGGCAGAACCGGCAGAACCATTATCTATAAACAGGCATGCATAATTATTATAAGATAATGCATGATTGTTTTGCATTCCATTCAAATACCATTTTTTACAAGAATCAATATTTTTTTTAACCCAGCCCGTATCATTAAACATAATACCCAGGTAACACATTGCATCGCTATTTCCATATTCAATGGCTGCTAAGTAAAAAGGATAAGCATCATTGTATTTACGATTTAGATAAAGGTCATTGGCTCTGTCATAATACATTACACTTAATGTATTCCCACACAGGTAACATCCATTTATATATCCATTAGCAAAGTGCTTTACCGAATTTTTCCAATCAGCAGGAGTACCAAAATCCCACAAATAATTATTTATTTTTTTTTGGGTATTATATTTATTTAGTGCAATCATGCCCAAATTAAAACTGGCCGTTGAATCATGCCCAATGGAAAGGGCGGTATTGAAATAATAATCTGCTTCTGCAGAATCTGCATATCCAAAGGTTGCCTTATCAAGGTATAATTTACCGAGTGCGCTTTTAGCAGCAGGAAGTGCTGCCTTTTCAAGACTCCCCTTAGCAAGACTATAATCGCCCTTTTTAATATAATATTCACCCAAAACAAGTTTTGCAGAATCGTCGCCTGCCGCCTTTTCATTTAATAATACAATTGCTTTATTAGCATCAGTTTTCAGCATCTCTCTTAAAAAGGAAAGGTTTTTTTCTTTACGTTCTTTTACAAAAAATACAATGCTTGCAGCAATAATTGCAACAGGTAACAGCAGCATGATAATTCTACCTGTAGGGCTTAATGACTGGTAAATCCTGAAGAGTAAAGGCTTTTTTTCTTCTGTATTATTTTTTTCTTCTTCCCGTATCCTTACCTGCAACGCTTTTTGTAACTTCATAAATACGGGGTATTCAGGATCATTTTGCAGGAGCATTTTTAGTTCTTCCTGTGCCTGCAATAATTCACCATTATTCAAATAACTATAATAATTAATCAGTCTTTCATCATTTCTGTTTGCTTCAAAATCTTTTAATTTGTTTTCCATAAAAGCGGTTTCTTCTGCTACATAGTTGTTTGACGGGAAAACCAGTTTCAACTTTTTTAAATATAAAAGCGCAGCAAAAAAAGCTTTTCTTTCGCTTGCTTTTTTAAAAGCAATATAGTTTTCATTGCTTTTCACTTTATCAAGCAGACTGGGGGCAGCAGTTGCCAGGGGAGGCTGTTCACATTCCCTTATCTTCTCCATAATCATTGCGTCTTTCTTTATACTGTAAGCTTTTTTAAAAAGCTGCCCGGCTTTAGCATAGTCTTTTCCCTGGTAAAACAAAATATTGGCATCATGCACCAGTATTGAAAACGACAATTCTGTCTCACATTCCTCAAATTGCTTACGAAGATTCTCATCATTTGGGAAGCGCTTTAACAAGGACCGGTACTCATCCAGGGCATCTCTTAGCTTTCCATCACGAAATAGATTGTATGCTCTCAGTTTTAATTTTTCTCCAGAAAAAGATGGATTACGGGCTAAAAAAAACTGGGATGGCGGGATGTTCATTTCATTTTTTGCATTGGGATGCGGCATATTTTTTTCCACAAGTATTTCTTTCGTATAGCCATACAGGTCTTCCAGGGCAAGCATTTCACTTGTATTATCAATGCCATGCTCTAATACATCCAGTAAGGCTCCTGTAAAATAAGTGTTCCTTGCATTTTTTTCAAAATAAGAAACTTCATCGCCCGGTGAAGAAGTAAGTATATAACTTCCCTTAACATCAAAATCAGCAACTATATCATCTCCACCTTGTGTAGCAATACCGCTATGGCAAGTATCCAGTATCAATATCTTTTGCCGGGCTGCAGAGTTCTTCAATATTTTATTGCTGATAAAATCAAAATCAATCCCGCCGATTACATCATCTCCGATTTTTTCAGTATCCGCCGCAATAAGTGATAATTTTTTTACATCGCTCCGGTGCCCATGCCCTACAAAATAAATGATCAATGTCTGTACATCCTGCCGGTGGCTTGCCTGCAGTAATTGCTTTTGTATTTCAACATGTGTTTCATCGTATGACACAGTAACATTTTGCCTCGGTATACCAATATGTTTTTTATCAGTAAGTATTTTATAAAGATCTTCCACATTACCTTTAGCAGGCGGTATTAAATGAAAATCCTTCTTAAACGTTCCAACGCCAATTAGTAATGCATACGTCTTATCTGTGTCTATGGCATATTTAAAATTGAATACTTCGGTTTCCCCTTTTGAGTTCTCAAGCACATGTATTTTTTCTTCTCCACTTGAAAGTGATGACATGATTTCCAGTTGGGAATGTTTATTTTCAGTGGTCATTTTCCATTTTACCAATAGTGGTTTTAAAAGATTATGATATAATTCTTCAATCAGTATGGCAGAAGAAGCATGGAGTACACCCATTACAATTGTTTCTGCTATACTGCCACTCATCTGACCTGGTGCAGGAGGTTGTTCTTTTATCAAAAATTCGGCATCCGGTAATTGTTCTTTTAGAAAATTACGTAAACTGTAAATTTCGTCTTTGCTCGCAGGTGCAAGTAGTTCTATTTCCAATTGTACCATTTTATCTTTTATTATTGAACTTCTAATCTACAAAAATTTATTTAAGGGTGACTCTGAAAATTTATTTTCTCTCGTTGCCAGGCGGGTCTGGCCTTAGCCGACCCGCCGTACTACGGAGCCAAAATAATAATAACTTCATCGTTTCGCTAAGTTTTATATTTTGGGAGCAGGGAAAATATCCCGTAATGAATTTTCGTGAGTTAGATGATATTGATTTAAACAGTAGTTTTAAAAAATGTATTGCGCTTCGTAGTTACGGTGAGTACTACTGCCAAAACAAAGGCCAGTGCAGAGATTCACCTGTGAAGGAGTTTGCAATGGCGGGACTTGCCACGGAAGAAAAGGTGCTGGCAATCAGTAACTGCCTGGTACTGGAAGGCCAGCACCTTTGTCCACTCCTCATCCTTCCCTAACGAGTGTTTACCGGATTCTTTCAACCCTTACTTCATCAAACTATAATCACTTCTATTTTTGCTGATAACAAAATTATTTATTCGTGCAACTATCACTTTTTATTAATTGTATTTTCAAGCACTGTAATGGAAACAGGCCTGCTTCGCCATGCCTCTATATATGACTCTGGTACATGGCCAACCGGAATAAAAGCATTTCCTATAATAATATCTTTATCTCCGTCGCCATCCATATCGCCTACATCCATAGTTAGCCACCGTCCTTCGGCAAAACCGCTAAATGTATATTTTTTATAAGTATTGTCGCCTGAGTTTTCCCAGTAAATAAAACTTTCTTCCGGCCGTTTTTCATAATCAGGATAGAAGGCAATAGAAACAATGTCAATATCACCATCATTGTCAAAATCAGCAGGTATAGCTTTCTGAACGCCATATACAGGCAGAAAATATTTTTGCTCAAACTGGTTGCTTCCGTTATTGTAAAATATCCTGATACCATGATAAGGCTTTAATATAATAGAGTAATCAGCATTGTCTCCATTTGTGGTAATGATATCCATGAAACCATCGCCATTAAAATCAAAAAGCTGAAAATAATTTGAACCATATACCGGGGGGAACCGGATTACCCTGTCTTCCCTGAATTTACCGTTGCCTTCATTATAATAAATAAACACTCCTTCATCTCCCTGAGCCATCAGTACTGCAATATCAGGCTTTCCGTCTTTATTAAAATCATACACTTCAGTTCGGATGGCTCCTGGCAAAGCCCTCAGTATATGTTTTGTATAGTTTCCATTTCCGGTATTTTCGAACCAACTGAGACCGCCTTGCCTGAAACCAAACTCACTAATAATTATATCTTGCCTGCCATCATTGTTAAGATCAGCATAAGTAGCCTGCACGGGGCGTCGCAGGTTACCAATTATTGTAACGGGATCTTCTCCATTTTTTACAATTTCCAGTTTACCCCGGGGTTCATCAGTAGGAGTAATACTTCCAATAGCTACCACCGAAGTAACCTTACCAGGATGAATATCTGTGGCTCCGGCATCAGTAGAAAATGAGTCAGTTATATTAAACGAGGGATTTGTTACAAAAACTTTACCCGCATTACCATCGCCAAAGAAAATCTTTTTCGCCACCGTGTCAAAATAAACCAGCGTGGTTACCGGGTTCGAAAACCTACCGTAAAATGAATAAGCAGAAAAGTTTTTCATTCCTATCTGGATGGGAGAAAGCGTATCAGTTCTTTCGGGCAGTTTTTCAGGAGCTGCGGTGGTGTAATATTTTACAATTTTTTCCCATTTTTCAGAAGGGAAAAGTTGATCAGGTTGCACTCTCGAAGCAGGCATATCGCCAAGTGTCCTGCTTGCATTATTCGGATCGTAATAATGCTCTACATACATCAGCTCCGCCATCTTTGGCAACACACCCGTAGTCCATGTTTTTTTGTCAAGTAATGCCGGCTCAGGAAATACGTGACAGGAGATACAATATGCACGGGCCAGTTTTTCTCCTTCGGCAACCGTATCATCAGCCTTATTTGTATTGTTATTACAGGAATAATTTACAGAAAAAATAATACTGACGAGGGCTGCTGTTAGTGCTGATACTTTTTTCATATTGCTAAAAAATAATCTTTCTTTTCTTACCCGAAAAATTTGTTATTGTTATTTATTTTATTGCCGGTGCTGCTCTCATATACCCCCGGGACTGAGATACCAATTTTGCTCCTCAAGTTTTCAAATTCCTTCTTTGTAAGTTCAAACATAAAGTCTTTTGGAAACCGTTCTATATTTCGTTTTACCTGCCTTTTCAATTGTTTTGTTTCTACTGCATACATTGCAGCAAGGTCTTGCTCTATCATCACTTTTTCGCCACGGATAACATAGATTTTATTCAATATTTTTTGCTCTGCCACTAATACCTGTAATTCTTTCTTTGGCATCATAAATATTTTGATATTGTAAATATAAAACTTAAAGATTGGAGGTCACAAATTGTGACCTCCAATCTTTAATATACTACGCTCCCAGGAGAGGAGAGCTTTAGCTGCCTCTCCGTAGTACGGAGCCTAAATAATAATAACTTCATCGTTCCGTTAAGTTTTATATTTGTGAGAGCAGCGAAAATATCCCGTAATGAATTTTCGTGAGCTGGATGATATTGATTTAAACAGTAGTTTTAAAGAATAGTATTGCGCTTCGTAGAACGGTGAGTCCAGCTGCCAAAACACAGGCCACTGCAGAGATTCACCTGTGAAGGAATTTGCGATGGTGAGACTTACGCCGGAAGAAATGCAGCCACATTGGCTTTTATGCAATCATCCTGCGGAGTATAGATTTTCATCTGCTGTTTTTTATGAACAACAACTGGATGAGTTTGGGATATTTACAAATTTTAGTGAAGCCCCCCAACATAAATGTTTTGGCCAGTAAAATCGATAGCAGCCTTCTTTGTATTTTGTGTTTGCATAACTTTAAGTTTTAGACTGTTAATCTAAATAACTTGAGGCCTTTTTCAAACATATAAACTGACGGGACTGAAAGATTCAAATGTCAACACTAACTTCGCCTTTCACAATATCGATGCAAAATTTATGTTCTCTTAAAAAGTTTAGTCCAATTACACCGTCATAATCGGAAGTAATTCCGTGAGCTAAGAAGTCGTAAACCTGTACTTCGAAATTGGGCTTGATAATTCCTAAACATTCTAAATGTTCAATGTCATAAGTTTCAACAACTATAATTCCATTTGAGGTTTCTATTTCTTGTTCACCCTTACTATTTTTGAGTTCGTAGCCCGAAAAATATAAAACGTTGCTGTCAATTGTAGTATGTGTAGCTGCTGTATCAAGAGCAAGCCGAAATTTGAATTTTCCTTCAATAGAAGCGTTCAAAATGATAACATCTTCGTCTGTCGGAAGGTCGAAAGGGAAAATTTTCATATCCTTTTCAGTATTCCAATTTTACGATGTTGTTTCAAATCGCCTGCAAATGCTATCGTAACTGTTGAGTAGTCCGCAGTTTTGTCCCTGCCAATATAACACACTTCTTTTTTGTCCTTGCTATGGTACAAAACAATACCACCCAAAATGGATGTGTTTTTCATTTCAGGGTCGCCTAAAAGTACCCACTCGTTGGGGTACAGCTTTTTGAGTTCTTCAAAAGCTATATATGAGTTGTCCATTGTCGCCTTATTTAGACTGCAAATTTACAAAAAATTGTCGAGGTTCTATAAGTCTGTCAATGTTTGTAGGTGTCACCACGCCGCATTACACACAACGTCAGTTTGTGAAAAAAACTTGCTGTTAAAACAAATACACACACAATGTGAATAGCTAAAATGGTGTACAGTTTTTGCTGTTAATAAGCATGCAATTTATCCAAGGCAATAACCGCCATCAAACTTATTTTGCCACGCTGGAAGAAGAGGTAGCAGTAGACAATACGGTAAAGCTCATGGACGCCTTTTGTCCCGGTCGGGGTTTTCGCCGCATAATCTTTTAATAATAACGAAACTACCTGCGAAACCCCGACGCAGAAAAGAGCCGCCACCAGCATCCATTGATTGAAACATTTTTAAAACTTTATGTTATGGCAATAAAGCTAAAACACAAGGGTATGTTTACACTTACAGACCTGTGAAGTAGCTGGGGTGAGAATATTCGATGCGAAGCATGTTCAAGATCGGGGTTTCGCCGATGTATGCTTTTAAAAATTAAAATATTCAGGCGAAAACTGCACGGACAGAAATAAAGGGGGACTCAAAATATTTGTGGATCTTTTATAGATTATATTTAGCAGTTCCCACTTATCGGGATAGTAGGTTATAAATTATTCTCAAATATCAAAGGTTAGCAGTAACATTGAATTTACTGGTAATTTTTATATCAATATTCTGTGTGGGCACCTGGCGGGTTACTACCGATGTTCTTAAACTATAACTCGGTGCTTTTATATAATCATCCAGTTTTGCCTGGGTAGCAGTTAAAGAAATAGTATTAGCAGTTGATGAAATATCATCCATTGAAGCTAATTCTATTTCGTTTGATGAGGTAGTAGAAATATAAATATGGATTGATTTAAGAAATGCAAAAGTTTGACTGGATGGATTAGTAATATTTAATTGTAAACTCTTTAGTCGTATATCTTTTACATACTTTACACTGGTATTATTATTTTTAAATTGCTCAGACGAATTGGTAGAAACCTCTGGGCAGGGAACGTTAAAAGGTAGATTAACAGGTGTGGTGCTGTCAACAGTCATACTACTTTCATTGGAAATTGTAAAGGTTAATAACTGATCTATTTTTTTACAAGAAAAAAAGCCAATACATATATAGCTAATTAGTAGTAAAATTTTTCTATCCCTTAATGCAGTAGCTTTCATAGTCTTTTAAATTATTACATCAACGATATTTAAAAGAAATTATTTTAAATAACTTTTTTAATTTTTGTGATTTCAGTTGTTGGTCAGAAGATAGATAGCAGCCTTTCGGATAGTTTTACTCTTTTATTACACACAATACAACGCTAAATAAAAAAATACTTGGTTCTAAATTCATTTTTAGCAAGGAATTTGCTCATTCTGGCGCTGGGCTCCAGCCCTGTTGCAATTCGTTACTACTCTTCGAAATTTTACACCAGCCAAATAAGCACCGACAAACGAATTTAATTAGTGCAACACAAAGTAAAAAAAGTACAAGAGGGCGATGCAAGGATGGTGACCATTGCTTCCCGACCCGCGCCAATATTTTTATACAATATTTTTTTGCGCAGTTGCGCACAAAAAAGGAGCAAGAAATTAATCCTGCTCCTTCAATTATATTATCAACTGATTAACAATTACTCTTCATCATCAAAGCTCATCGCTTCTTTGGTTGTCATCAGCAATTCGTATTCTTCCTTGCTGCCAACTATCATATTTTCAAACTCACGTAAACCTGTACCCGCTGGTATTGGATGACCGGTGATAACGTTCTCTTTGAGACCCTGCATTAAGTCGAGTTTGCCATTGATGGCTGCACTGCTCAATACCTTGGTAGTTTCCTGGAACGAAGCAGCAGATATCCAGCTTTGTGTACCCAATGATGCTTTGGTAATACCCAGCAACAACGGTGAAGAAGTGGCTGGTTTTGCATCACGGAATTCAACCAATTTTTTATCTGCTCTTCTAAGGATAGAGTTTTCTTCCCTTACATCACGCAAAGTAACAATCTGTCCAGTGCGTATTTTAGTACTTTCACCATGATCAGTAACAACCTTTTTATCAAAGATGTTATCGTTCTCTGTATTAAAGTCTAATTTATCTTCTGTATCTCCTTCTAAGAATATGGTATCACCAGCATCTTCGATGGTTACTTTACGCATCATCTGGCGAACGATTACTTCAACGTGTTTGTCGTTGATCTTCACACCCTGCAAACGGTATACTTCCTGGATTTCATTTACTACATATTCCTGTACTGCAAACGGGCCCTTGATAGCAAGAATATCTGCAGGTGCGGTTTGTCCATCACTTAATGCGGCACCTGCTTTTACAAAGTCACCATCCTGAACCAAAATCTGACGGGTTAACGGTACAAGGTATTTTCTAACCACACCATCTTTTGCTTCAACAATAATTTCCCTGTTACCACGCTTGATATTTCCAAAAGCTACCACACCATCAATTTCGCAAACTACTGCAGGGTTACCTGGGTTACGTGCCTCAAACAATTCTGTTACACGGGGCAAACCACCCGTAATATCTTTCAGTTTACTTAATACCCTTGGAATTTTAACCAACACCTGTCCTGCCCTTACTGTATCGCCTTCTTCTAAAACAATATGGCTGCCTACTGGTAAGTTGTAATGTTTGTGTTCCTTACCGTCAATGATAATAGCAGGTAATTTGGTTTTATCTTTTGTTTCAATTACTACTTTTTCTTTGTGGCCTGTTTGTTCATCCGCTTCTTCACGAACAGTAACACCTTCAATTACTGCTTCAAACTTAATGGTTCCCACAATTTCAGAAACAATTACATTATTGAACGGATCCCATGTACAGATAACTTCTCCTTTGATAACTCTCTGTCCGTCTTTTACATTCAGTGTAGCACCGTAAGGAACGTTATTGGTAATGAGCAAACGATCGTTCTTTAAATCCATTATACGAACCTCACCTGTACGGCCAATAACCACATTTATTTTTTTACCTTCTGCATCATGTGTTGCAACTGTACGCAATCCATCAAACTGGATGGTACCGTCAAAACGTGCAGGCATTGTAGATTCTACCGAAGCAGAACCGGCCACACCACCCACATGGAAAGTACGTAAGGTTAACTGGGTACCTGGCTCACCAATACTTTGTGCAGCGATGATACCTACAGCATCACCTCTTTGAGTGGTATAACCTGTTGCCAGGTTTTTACCATAACATTTAACACAAACACCACGCTTGCTTTCGCAGGTCAATACCGAACGGATTTCAACAGTTTCGATGCTGCTGTGTTCAATCAATTGTGCAATTTCGTGTGTTATTTCTTCATTGGCACTTACCAATAATGTATCAGTAATCGGGTCAATTACATCGTGTAAAGAAGTGCGGCCTTCTATCCTGTCGCTCAATGGTTCTATAATATCTTCATTGTCTTTTAAAGCGCTTGTTGCAATGCCACGCAATGTCCCGCAATCTTCATCTTTAATAACCACATCCTGCGCCACATCCACCAAACGACGGGTTAGGTAACCGGCATCTGCTGTTTTCAATGCTGTATCCGCCAAACCTTTTCTTGCACCGTGGGTACTGATAAAGTATTCCAATACATTCAAACCATCTTTAAAGTTTGATAAGATCGGGTTTTCAATAATCTCACTGCCAGATGAACCAGATTTACGTGGCTTAGCCATCAATCCCCTGATACCAGCAAGCTGTTTAATTTGTTGCTTACTACCACGTGCCCCGGAATCAAGCATCATGTACACAGAGTTGAAACCTTGTTTATCTGCTGCCAGTTCACGAATCAATGTTTCAGTAATTCTTGTATCTACCCTGCTCCAGATATCCACCGTTTGGTTATAACGTTCGTTATTAGTAATTAAACCCATATTGTAGTTATCCCAAACTTCATCAACCTCAACAGTAGCATTGTCAATCAGTTCCTGCTTAATTGCCGGAATGATAAGATCATTAATATTGAATGATAATCCACCACGGAATGCCATACGGTATCCCAATGTTTTGATATCATCCAAAAATTTAGCGGTGATTGGAACGTTGGTCCATTTAATGATGTCACCAATAATTTCCCTTAAAGATTTCTTTGTTAATAATGCATTGATAAAACCTACGCTTTTTGGAACATGCTGGTTAAAGATTACCCTGCCAACAGTTGTTTCAATTAATTTGTATGTTAAAGTGCCATCATCATTTCTGTAGTTGGCCCTTACCCTTATGTGTGCATGTAAATCCAGTTGTTGCTCATTGTAAGCAATAATTACTTCTTCAGCAGAATAGAATGCTTTGCCTTCGCCTTTTACTTTTTCTTTTTCAGTAGATCTTTTACCCTTGGTGATGTAATACAAACCAAGTACCATGTCCTGGGAAGGGAGGGTGATTGGTGTACCATTCTGTGGGTTCAAAATGTTGTGAGAAGATAACATCAGCATCTGTGCTTCCAATACCGCAGCGTTGCTTAATGGAACGTGAACCGCCATCTGATCACCATCGAAATCCGCATTGAATGCCGTGGTAACCAAAGGATGCAATTGTATAGCTTTACCTTCTATCAATTTTGGCTGGAAGGCCTGTATTGACAAACGGTGCAATGTCGGGGCCCTGTTCAACATGATAGGGTGGCCTTTCAAAATATTCTCCAGGATATCCCAAATAACAGCTTCTTTTTTATCCACCAGTTTGCGGGCAGATTTTACTGTTTTTACAATACCTCTTTCAATTAATTTTCTAATAATAAATGGCTTGAACAATTCAGCCGCCATATCTTTTGGTAAACCACACTCATGCATTTTCAATTCTGGTCCTACAACGATTACAGAACGACCTGAATAATCCACACGTTTACCCAGCAAGTTCTGACGGAAACGCCCTTGCTTACCTTTCAATACATCGCTTAATGATTTCAATGCACGGCCACCTTCTGCTTTTACAGCATTTGATTTACGGCTGTTATCAAACAATGAATCTATCGCTTCCTGTAACATACGTTTTTCATTACGCAGGATAACTTCAGGAGCTTTAATTTCTAATAATCTTTTTAAACGGTTATTACGGATAATAACACGACGGTACAAATCATTCAAATCTGATGATGCAAAACGGCCACCATCCAAGGGAACCAATGGACGTAATTCTGGTGGAATAACCGGGATATATTGCATTACCATCCATTCAGGACGATTGTTGATTCTTGTATTGGCATCACGGAAACTTTCTACTACGGATAGACGCTTTAAAGCATCAGCCTTACGTTGCTGAGAAGTTTCATTTGCTGCTGAGTGACGCAGATCAAAACTTAACTGATCAAGATCTATACGCTGCAACAAATCATGCACTGCTTCCGCACCCATCTTAGCGATGAATTTATTTGGATCTTCATCAGACAAGAATTGGTTGTCTTTTGGCAGAGTATCCAATATATCAAGGTATTCTTCTTCGGTCAACAAATCACCAAAATTTTGTCCTTTATCAGCACGGATACCAGATTGAATTACTACAAAACGTTCGTAGTAAACAATGGTTTCTAATTTCTTAGAACTCATGCCTAACAGGTAACCAATTTTATTTGGTAAAGATTTAAAATACCAGATATGCACAACAGGCACCACTAATTTGATGTGGCCCATTCTTTCACGACGCACTTTCTTTTCTGTTACTTCTACACCGCACCTGTCGCAGACAATACCTTTATAACGGATACGCTTATATTTGCCGCAGGCACATTCATAATCTTTTACCGGGCCAAAAATTCTTTCGCAAAACAATCCATCTCTTTCAGGTTTGTAGGTACGATAGTTAATGGTCTCAGGCTTCAACACTTCACCGAAGCTTTTTTCTAAAATGCTGTCGGGAGAAGCCAAACCAATAGTGATTTGAGAAAAAGTTGACCTGGGACGATTTTCTTTTTTGAATGCCATATTCTTTAATTGATTATCGGCCTCCCTAAATCCCTCCAAAGGAGGGACTTTGAAAGACCCTGTTTTTTTGAATTTCTTTTAAATAAATAAAGAGCGACTCTTAAATTATATGATACACTTCTAAATTCTGAACTCTTCCTAAGCCCTTCCTCTGGAGGGGTTGGGGAGGCCTTTATTCGAAAGTTAGATCTAAACCTAAACCTCGTAATTCATGTACCAATACATTGAATGATTCAGGAACACCTGGCCTTGGAATATTTTCACCTTTCACAATTGCTTCATATGTCTTTGCTCTTCCGATGATATCATCAGACTTTAGCGTCAACAGTTCCTGCAAAATGTTAGAGGCTCCATAAGCTTCCAGTGCCCAAACTTCCATTTCACCAAATCTCTGACCACCAAACTGAGCCTTACCACCCAACGGTTGCTGAGTAATCAAACTGTATGGTCCAATTGAACGGGCATGCATTTTATCATCCACCATGTGGTGAAGTTTAATTACATAGATGATACCAACGGTTGCTTTCTGATCAAAGCGATCTCCTGTTTCTCCATCATAAAGGTATGTATGTCCAAAAGTTGGTAAGCCTGCGTCTTTAATGTAACCGGCAATCTGGTCAACACTTGCACCATCAAAAATTGGTGTTGCAAATTTTACACCCAGCTTTTCGCCTGCCCATCCCAATACTGTTTCGTAAATCTGTCCAAGGTTCATACGACTAGGTACACCCAATGGATTCAATACAATATCAACCGGCGTTCCATCTTCTAAAAAAGGCATATCTTCCTGGCGAACAATTTTAGCAACAATACCTTTATTACCGTGACGTCCAGCCATTTTATCACCCACTTTCAGCTTACGTTTTACAGCTAAGTAAACCTTCGCTAATTTCAATACACCTGCTGGTAATTCATCACCAATACTGATGTTGAATTTCTCTCTTTTATAACGGCCTAATTCTTCGTTGAATTTAATGCTGTAGTTATGTAAAAGAGTATTGATAAGGTCATCGGTTTTTGCATCGCCTGTCCATCCCAAAGGATTAACGTTCAGGTAATCAATATTAGATAAGTTCTTTTGATTGAACTTAGCACCTTTACCAATCAATACTTCACCAAAATTATTGCTAACACCCACAGAAGTTTTGTCTTTCAACAAAGTCTGTAATTTGCTAACCAGCATTTCCAGGATATCTATTTCATTCTTCTCGTGCGTTTTTTCTATTTTATCCAAACTTGCCTTTTCCCTTACTTTAGCATTCTTATCTTTCTTGGCACGTTGAAATAATTTCTTATTGATAATTACACCTTCAGTTCCACTTGGCGCTTTTAAAGAAGCATCTTTTGCATCACCGGCTTTATCACCAAAAATGGCACGTAACAACTTCTCTTCAGGAGTTGGATCGCTTTCGCCTTTTGGTGTTATTTTACCAATGATGATATCGCCTTCTTTAATATGTGCACCAATGCGGATGATACCATTCTGATCAAGGTCTTTGGTTGCTTCTTCACTTACATTCGGAATATCCGGTGTCAGTTCTTCTTCACCCAATTTGGTATCACGCACTTCAGTTTCAAACTCACTGATATGGATAGACGTAAATAAATCTTCTTTAACTACTTTTTCAGAAATTACAATCGCATCTTCAAAGTTGTATCCTTTCCATGGCATGAATGCTACTTTCAGGTTACGGCCCAATGCCATTTCACCACCTTTGGTTGCATAACCTTCGGTTAAGAAATCACCTTCAACAACCTTTTGTCCTTTAACAACAGCAGGACGCAGGTTGATACATGTTTCCTGGTTGGTGCGGATAAATTTAGTTACTTTATAAATCTTCAGATCTTCTTCAAAACTCACCAATTGCTGCATTTCACTGCGATTGTAACGAACATGAATTTCATTACCATCAACATATTCTACAACACCAGTGCCTTCTGCATGTAACTGAATCCTTGCATCACGGGCAGCTTTACCTTCCAAGCCTGTACCTACTATCGGAGATTCCAAACGAATCAATGGTACAGCCTGGCGTTGCATGTTTGATCCCATCAATGCACGGTTAGCATCATCATGCTCAAGGAACGGAATCAAAGAAGCACTTAAACCAACAATCTGGTTTGGCGCCACATCCATGTACTCCACTTCATTTTTATCTAAGATCGGGAAATCTCCTGTCTGGCGGCTCTTTATTTTATCTTCAATAAAATTTCCTTTTTCATCCATACCAATATTTGCCTGTGCAATCTTTGCGGTATCTTCTTCTTCAGCACTTAGGAAAATAGTTTTTTTCATATCCACTTTACCATCTGTTACTTTACGGTAAGGTGTTTCAATAAAGCCCATGTCATTGATTTTGGCATGTACACAAAGTGTAGATATCAAACCAATATTTGGACCTTCAGGTGTTTCAATTGTACACAAACGGCCGTAGTGAGAATAGTGAACGTCACGAACCTCAAAACCAGCCCTTTCACGACTTAAACCACCCGGGCCAAGTGCGGAGATACGACGCTTATGCGTGATCTCACTCAATGGATTTGTCTGATCTAAGAATTGTGATAACTGTGATGTACCAAAAAATGAATTAATAACAGAAGATAATGTTCTTGCATTGATTAAATCAACCGGAGTAAATACTTCATTATCACGAACGTTCATCCTTTGACGGATGGTACGGGCCATACGGGCCAAACCAACACCAAACTGGGCATATAATTGTTCGCCCACAGTACGTACACGACGGTTACTTAAATGGTCAATATCATCCACTTCACTTTTACCATTGGTTAACTGAACCAAAGTTTTAATGATGGCGATGATATCATCTTTAGTCAATACTTTTTTCTCGATAGGGAAATTCAATCCGAGACGGCGATTGATTTTATAACGGCCTACTTCACCTAAATCGTAACGTTTATCACTGAAGAATAATTTATCAATAATACCACGTGCAGTTTCATTATCAGGCGCATCAGCACCACGCAATTGGCGATAAATATGTTGAACCGCTTCCAGCTCACTGTTAGAAGTATCTTTGTTTAAAGTATTATAGATGATAGCGTAATCACCACTCACTTCTTCCTTCTGCACAAATACACTCTTCACCTCCATTTCAACAATCATTGCAATATTACTTTCATCCAGTACTGTATCACGTTCCAAAACAATTTCGTTACGTTCAATACTCACCACCTCACCGGTATCTTCATCTACAAAATCTTCTACCCATGTACGTAATACACGTGCAGCAAGACGTTTGCCAATATATTTCTGTAAAGATTTTTTATCAACTTTTACTTCGTCAGCCATTCCGAATAATTCCAAAATGTCTTTATCAGTTTCAAAACCGATAGAACGTAATAAAGTAGTTACTGGGAATTTTTTCTTACGGTCGATGTAAGCATACATTACATTATTAATGTCTGTAGCAAACTCCATCCAGGCACCTTTAAATGGAATTACCCTTGCAGAGTAAATCTTGGTTCCGTTAGGATGAACAGATTGACCGAAGAACACACCAGGTGAACGGTGTAACTGGCTAACTACAACCCTTTCTGCACCATTGATAACAAATGTACCACGTGGTGTCATGTAAGGGATGTTTCCTAAAAACACATCCTGAACGATTGTTTGAAAATCAACGTGCTCTTCATCATTACAGCTCAACCTTAGTTTTGCTTTTAATGGAATAGCATAAGTTAATCCTCTTTCAATACACTCATCAATAGTGTAGCGTGGCGGATCTACGAAATAGTCTAAGAACTCCAGTACGAAAATGTTACGTGTATCAGTAATAGGAAAATTTTCCTTAAACACACGAAACAGTCCTTCGTTATTACGCTTATCTGGCGTAGTTTCTAACTGGAAGTAATCTTTAAACGACTGAATCTGAATTCCGAGCAAATCGGGCTGTTCTGCCAGAAGTTCAACTTTTCCGAAATTGATACGCTGAGCAGCGGGTGATTTTGTTGCAGACATATTGTAATTAAAACGTTTTAATGCTGAGAAGGTTCTTTAATTTCAGGCCCTAAACATGATTAATGCCACTAACCCGAAATTAAAGGAGGGCAAAGGTAAGTAATTGAATCCAATTATAGAAATACTTCAATCAAATTTTATTGATTTTGGTTTGATTTTTGATAAACTGCCTGCTTTTGTAAGATAATAGGCCAATATAGCTTGAAAATGTGCTGTTTAAAGAAATTTATTTTATGCATATTTTAACCTTAATTACCAAATTTTATCATTGAAATAATATTGTTCCGGAAGTAAAATATCATCAATAAAAAAGCCAGGCATTACACCCGGCTTTTAAAGCTATTTTAAAACTAGTTATAAATTAAGCTACTTCAACATCAGCTCCTGCTTCAGTTAATTTAGTTTTTAATTCTTCCGCAGTTGCTTTATCAACACCTTCTTTAATTGGTTTTGGAGCGCCGTCAACTAAATCTTTAGCTTCTTTCAATCCTAAGCCAGTTAATTCTTTAACGATTTTAACAATCGCTAATTTGTTAGGGCCTGCTGCTTTTAAGATAACATTAAAAGATGTTTTCTCTTCAACTGCAGCAACTTCGCCACCACCAGCACTTACTACAACTGCAGCAGCAGCTGGTTCAATACCGTATTCTGATTTTAAAAATTCAGCTAATTCCTGAACTTCTTTTACTGTTAAACCTACCAGTTTTTCTGCTAATACTTTTACGTCTGCCATAATGTTTAATTTTTTCCGCCTTCACATCTGCCAAAGGCGGATCCGACGGAGAGTTTAAAAAAATTGTTGTTTTTATAATCAACCAATTAACTTATCAGTTAATCAGCAGGCTATTATTTATTCTGCTGTTGCTGCAGGAGCTTCTGGTGTTGTACCAGTTTCTGCTGCTGGTGTTACCGGCGTTGCATCAGCTATCACTGGAGCAGCTATTGCTTCAGCTACTACCGGATCAGCTGTTGCTTCTACCGCTTTTCCAGCATCTTTATTTTGTAAAGCACCTAATACACGTTGTATTGGAGATTGCAATAATCCAATTACTTCGCCAATCAATTCATTTTTAGTTTTAATCTGAGTTAAAGCTTTTAATTGATTGTCGCCTACAAATACATCGCCATTAATGAACGCAGCTTTAAGTTCTGGTTTTTCACCTTTACTTTCCTTTCTGAAACCACTTAAAATTAAAGCCGGTTCTTTTGGGTTTTCGCTGAACAATAAAGCGGTTACATTGTGCAATGAATCAAATACGCCTGCATACTTTTCAGTATTTAAGCTTTCTAATGCTTTTTTAATAAGGGTATTCTTAGCTACCTTCATTTCAACCTGCTTATCAAAGCAATGGCTACGCAATTTGGTAACCTGGGCTACCGTTAAGCTTTCTGTATTGGTAACGTAGAAATTGTTGTACTGGCTAAACTTGCCTTTCAGTACTTCTATCACGTCGTTTTTTTCCTGTTTTGTCATAACAAATATTTTGGGTAAAACCGCAGTAAACCTGCTTTTTTACATTGATTAATTTTGAACAGATTTGGTATCAATTAAAATACCTGGACTCATGGTGCTTGCCATACTTACTCCTTTAAGATATGTACCTTTAGAAGAAGATGGTTTTAACCGTACAATTGCATTGATGAGTTCCTGGCTGTTTTCAGCAATTTTTTCAACGCTAAAACTTACACGGCCGATAGAAGCATGTATAATTCCAACCTTATCAACTTTAAAAGCAATTTTACCGCCTTTTACTTCATTAACGGCACCTGCTACATCATTAGTAACAGTACCAGTTTTAGGATTAGGCATTAAGTTACGTGGACCTAATACTTTACCTAATCTACCAATTTTAGGCATAACAGAAGGAGTTGCAATAATTACATCAATGTCTGTCCATCCACCTTCAATTTTTGCAATGAATTCATCAAGGCCAACATAATCAGCACCAGCAACTTTTGCTGCTTCCTCTTTATCAGGTGTACAAAGTACCAATACCTTTTTTGTTTTACCAGTACCGTGCGGTAATGAAACCGTGCCACGTATAGCCTGGTCTGCTTTCTTAGGATCTACGCCCAGCTTAATGTGCAGGTCAACAGAACTATCGAATTTGGTTGTATTTATTTCTTTAACTAAAGTTGAAGCTTCCTTTAAGGAGTATGCTTTATTAACATCAACCTTAGCGTTTGCTAATTTTCTTTTTTTAGTAATCATTTTCTAAAATTTTTGTGGTTGATAATTAATTTTCCCAAGGGGCTTTTCCGTCTACAGTTAAACCCATACTGCGTGCAGTACCGGCAATCATGCTCATGGCGCTGTTTAGCGTAAAGGCGTTTAGATCAGCCATTTTATCTTTGGCTATATCTTCTACCTGTGCCCATGATACCTTACCCACTTTTACACGGTTAGGTTCCTTACTACCACTGGTAATTTTTGCTGCTTCCAATAACTGAACTGCTGCTGGCGGAGTTTTAATAATAAATTCGAAAGACTTATCAGCATAAACGGTGATAAGAACGGGAAGTACTTTCCCTGGTTTATCCTGGGTTCTTGCATTAAATTGTTTGCAAAACTCCATGATATTTACACCTTTTGAACCCAGTGCAGGCCCGATTGGTGGTGCCGGATTAGCTTGTCCTCCTTTACATTGGAGTTTGACATAGCCGGTAATTTCTTTTGCCATGTTATAATTTTTTTGGTGATAACGTCCCGATATTTATCGGAACTCCCAATTCAATAAATTCTACTAAGAACTATTTGGGGCGGCAAAGGTAAATATAATTATTTGAAAAAATTATATCTTATTCAAATATTTTCAACCTGAAATTAAAAAAGGCTATCATTTAACTGACAGCCTTTAAAAAAATTCCACTCTCTTTTTATGCAAGCTTTTCTACCTGCATATAATTCAGTTCCACTGGAGTAGCCCTTCCAAATATTTTTACCTGAACTTTTAACTTTTTCTTTTCGTCATTGACTTCTTCCACCATGCCATTAAAATCATTAAACGGACCATCAATTATCTTAATAGTTTCACCAATAATAAATGGTTCGCTCATGGTAATTCCTCCACCTTCACCCAGTTCATCAGCTTTACCCAACATCTTATTAACTTCAGCTTTGCGCAAAGAAATGATGTTTCCTTTACTTCCTTTTCCATCGGTTAAAAAGTGCATTACATTGCTGATATTACTGATATGCTGCACCATGTCATCATTCAATTTATTATCAGCCACTTCAATCATTACATAACCAGGATAAAAATTTCTTTCCCGCATTACTTTTTTACCTGCCTGTACCTTGTATACTTTTTCTACCGGTAAAAAAATCTGCTTAATAATATCTACCCAGCCATTGCGGATAATGTCTTTATCAAGGTATTCTTTAATTTTACGCTCCTTGCCGCTTACAACACGAAGTACATACCATTTGCTTTCTTTATCCTGTACGATTGTTTCTTCCATTATCATTTAAATAAAGAGTAAATAAATTTTAAAGATCCGTTTGCCACAAAATCCATTAACGCAACAACAGCAGTAATCAACAAGGTAGCTCCCAATACTACCATTGTGGATTGTTGTAGCTGCTCCCAGTTAGGCCAGGTTACTTTTTCAACTAACTCTTTGTAAGAGTCTTTTAAATATGCAGAAAATTTGTTCATAATTCTAATTTAAAAATGAGAAAATTGCTATAAACTGAGATAGGCATTAGTATTGCAATTCTCAATTGTACAATTCTCACATTATATTTTGCACGGGCACTAGGATTCGAACCCAGATCAAGGGTGTTGGAGACCCGTATGCTAGCCGTTGCACCATGCCCGTATATTCCCCTCCCCTAAAGGGAGACAACAAAAAAATATTATTAATTTAAAGAACTTTTCCCGTCAATAAACTATCTAAAAAACGGGAACCCTTAAAAAAAGCAAAGTACCTAAGCTTTTGGCCTAAGTACTCTGCAAAGATATTAAAAAGCTTCGATAAACACGTTTTTAAAACGAAGTTTGTCAGCAGCTCTTATTTTACAATTTCAGTTACCTGACCGGCACCTACTGTACGTCCACCTTCACGAATAGCAAATTTCAATCCTTTTTCCATAGCGATTGGTTGAATCAACACAACATTTAATGAAGTGTTATCACCAGGCATCACCATTTCAGTTCCTGCATTCAAAGTAACTTCACCAGTTACGTCTGTAGTACGGAAATAAAACTGCGGACGGTATTTGTTAAAAAATGGAGTATGACGACCACCTTCTTCCTTGCTCAATACATATACTTCACCTTTAAATTCGGTGTGTGGAGTAATTGAACCTGGTTTGCAAAGTACCATACCACGACGGATTTGAGTTTTTTCAATACCACGTAATAAAAGTCCTGCATTATCACCAGCTTCACCTTCGTCCAATAATTTTTTGAACATTTCAACGCCTGTGCAAGTTGAAGACAATGGTTTTTCCATCAAACCAACAATCTCAACAGGTTCACCCACTTTGATACGTCCCCTTTCAATACGACCGGTTGCAACAGTGCCACGACCAGTGATTGAGAATACATCCTCAACACTCATCAGGAACGGAAGATCAACTAATCTTGGAGGTAAAGGAATGTAGCTATCAACAGCATCCATCAATTCGTTGATTTTTGCAATCCATTTTTCATCACCAGCTAAAGCACCGGTTGCAGAACCCTGAATGATTGGCGTATTATCACCATCAAAACCGTATGAAGTTAACAACTCACGAATTTCCATTTCTACCAATTCCAATAATTCCGGATCATCTACCAAATCAACCTTGTTCATAAAAACAACAACCTGAGGTACACCAACCTGGCGAGCCAACAAGATGTGTTCTTTTGTTTGAGGCATAGGGCCGTCAGTAGCAGCAACCACCAAAATAGCACCATCCATTTGAGCAGCACCAGTAATCATGTTTTTTACATAATCAGCGTGACCCGGACAGTCAACGTGTGCATAGTGGCGTTTTTCAGTAGCGTACTCAACGTGCGCTGTATTGATTGTGATACCCCTTTCTTTTTCTTCAGGAGCACCATCAATTTCATCATAATTTTTTTTCTCCGCTAAACCTCTTTTTGACAAAACATCGGTTATAGCGGCTGTTAATGTTGTTTTACCATGATCTACGTGACCGATAGTACCAACGTTTAAGTGGGGTTTATCCCTCTTGAAAGATTCTTTTGCCATTTTTTAATTTTTAATAATTGTTTTGAAAATTGGTTTTCATTTTGAGTCTGTAACCATTGACTTTATTATTTTCAATATTTTTAGAGCCTTCAGTGAGAATCGAACTCACGACCTTCCCGATTTTCATCGGGACGCTCTACCCTGAGCTAAAACAAATCTAAGTTCAAATATCTTTTAGAGCCATCAGTGAGAATCGAACTCACGACCTCTTCCCTACCAAGGAAGCGCTCTACCCCTGAGCTACGACGGCTTTAAGAACTCTGCCATCGCAGGCAGAAAAAACTGAGCGGAAGACCGGGCTCGAACCGGCCACCTGAAGCTTGGAAGGCTACCGCTCTACCAAATGAGCTACTTCCGCTAGTATTAAATGTGTTGATTAGCAAATTCGATAATTTGCTAAAATTGTCACTTCAAAATTTAAAAGAACTAAAATCAGCTAATTAGTAAATTGCTAATTAGGTAATTATTTGTGGGCAGAGTAGGGTTCGAACCTACGTACACTTACGTGAACAGATTTACAGTCTGTCGCCTTTAACCACTCGGCCATCTACCCAAAATATTCAACAATCTGACTTTTGCAGTCTAATTGTAATTTCGCTTAGTTTAATTGTTGGTGAGATGGAAGCCATCAGACCAACCCAGAGCCGAAGACTGGAGTCGAACCAGCGACCTACTGATTACAAATCAGTTGCTCTACCAACTGAGCTACTTCGGCTTATTTTAAAAGAACTTTTGCCCATAAATTTTAATCACACTGAAGCACATCTATTTTTGGGATGGCAAAGGTAAGTATATTTGACTAATACAAAAACTTTGTAAAACATTTTTTTACAGTTAAAAATTAAAAATGTGCATAAGCACTAAAAGGCATAAAAAAACCCCCATTTTTTTGGGGGCTTATATTTAGGCTGCAAGCTTTTCTTTCTTTCGTTTTATTTGTAATATTACAGAATCCAGCGCTTCATCAAAGCTTTCTTCAAATGATTTGGAAGAATGCTTTACAAAAAAATCATACTTGGGAATGTGAACTTTAATTTCTGCTACCTTGTCTTTAATGGTGTGTACTACATTGTCTAGCTTTAAATACACATCAATCTTTGTAATCCTGTCATGAACCTGAAATAGCTTCGATAGCTTCTTTTCAATATAGGATTTTAATTTTGAATCTGCGTCAAAATGCACGGTCTGAATGTTTACGTTCATAGCAATCTATTTTTTTAATCAGTGAACAAATGTGTGAAAAATTCGGGTAACAATTAAAGTCATAGGCTATATCTATTTAGGGTTTAAAATGAAGAATCTTTCAAATTCAAGTTAGCGCTTGCACGGGTAATTTCCAAAAAAATATGCAACTGTTTTGGTAAAACTTATAACTTCACGATTTATTGCGGCTGTAACAATTTTATGCCTTTGGGTGAGCTTTATTATGCACCTCTTTTAGCTTTTCAATAGTATTATGGGTATAAATTTGAGTAGCTGCAAGGCTGCTATGGCCCAATAATTCTTTAACGGCATTTATATCTGCTCCATTATTCATTAAATGTGTTGCAAAAGTGTGCCGCAAAACATGGGGGCTTTTTTTGTCGATGGTAGTTACAGCGGCGAGGTACTTTGTTACTACAGTATATATGTATTTTGGATACAGCTTTTTCCCTTTTTCATTTACAAGCAATATTTCAGTATCTGCTATTTTAAAGTTAATTCCTTTATCTGCAACATATTGCTGCATTAACTGGTTTAACTCTTTACTAACAGGCAATATTCTTTCCTTATTTCCTTTGCCCAAAACTTTTATAGTACTATTCGTGGTGTCAAGGTGCGTTTCTTTTAGCGTTAGCAGTTCAGCCTTGCGTATGCCGGTATTATAAAGCAATTCAAACAATAAACGATCTGTCTTCCCTCTCCAATCGTCAGGAAATTCCATATAATTGAACAAGGTATTGATATCGCTTTCTGAAACAAATTGTGGTAACCTTTTTTTTACTTTAGCAGAAAAGATGGTTGCCACAGGGCTGCTTTGTAATAACCCTTGTTTTAACTGGTATTTAAAAAAAGATTTTAGTGTAGATATTTTACGGTTAATGGTTTTTGACTCCATCCCTTTTTCCTTTAATCCTGCCAACCAGCTACGGACAAAAGAAGTATTTATTTCACTTAAGGCAATTGTGCCAAATTGCCTTTCAATAAAATCAAAAAAATCGGTAAGGTCATTTTGGTATGATATTACAGTGTGCTGTGAATACCTTTTTTGAAATTTAAGATAATCTAAAAACGTTTGAATAAGTTGTGAATGGCTTGTGGGCATAAAAAAACTGATAACCAAAGTTACATAGTAACCGGTTATCAGTTTAATATATTAAAATGGCAAAAAAACTAAATATCTATTTTACCACTTGCAATGTTCTGCTTATAAACTGCTTTTAACACCTGTGTACGGCGGCGTATTGAGGGCTTAATAAAAGCCTGTCTTTCCCTTAACTGTAATAAAACCTTGCTTTTTTCGAATTTTTTCTTATACTTCTTTAAAGCTTTGTCTATATTTTCGCAATCTTTAGAATCTATTATTAACATTTGATATACCTCCTTTGGTAGTTTTTTTAGAAGCGCAAAGATAGTAGAAATATTTAAATTTCAAAATTCAAAATGATAAAAAAAGTATTTTTGTACAATGTTTACAGGAATAATTGAAACAACAGGCATTGTGAAGAGCATTATTTCTTCAGGTACCAACAAAACATTTTGGGTGTTATCCCCTGTTTCCACTGAACTTACCATTGATCAAAGTATATCTCACAATGGCGTTTGCCTTACTGTAGAAGAAATAAAAGACGGCACTCATAAGGTAACAGCTATAGAAGAAACACTTTTAAAAACCAACCTCAACAATTGGAAAGTTGAAAGCATGATAAATATGGAAAGGTGCCTGCAAATGAATGGAAGGCTTGACGGGCACATTGTACAGGGCCATGTAGATACGGTTGCAACTTGTGTAAACACCATCGCTAAAAATGGGAGCTGGGAATATACTTTTGAATTTGACAAAAAATTTGCCATATTAATAATTGAAAAAGGTTCTATTGCAATAAATGGGATAAGCCTTACTGTTTTTAATGTAAAGGAAAATAGTTTTACTGTAGCCATCATCCCTTATACTTACCAAAATACTAATATGCAATATTTAAAAACAGGTTACCAGGTAAATATTGAGTTTGATATGATTGGAAAATATGTTACACGTTTTATGGAACTTAAATGAGTGGGAAGAAAGTTCCTCCATATTTTTACACAGAGAAAAATGATACTTGGTGAGCAATAAAAAAATATTATTCTCTGTCTTTTTTGAAAATGGGGAATACAAAGTTTACAAAATTAATTAAACCAATGCCAGTTCAATTTTCTGTGATATCACCATTACTAAATGAAGCGCAAAACGTATATGAACTATATAGCAGGCTTAGCAATGTTCTTTTGCGGACAGGCAATAGTTTTGAAATAATTTTTGTGGATGATGGCAGCAAAGACCACACACTACAGGCTATCGAAAAATTTGCAGAAGAGGATTTAAATGTTAAATATATCAGCTTCAGCAGGAACTTCGGCCACCAGGTAGCTTTATTTGCAGGGCTTGAAAAATGTGAAGGAGAATATATAGTTTTAATAGACGGCGACCTGCAGGATCCTCCGGAAGTAATTGAAGCATTGTTTGCAAAAATGATGGAAGGTTATAATGTAGTATATGCCAAACGTAAGACCCGTAAAGGGGAAACATTTCTAAAAAAAGCTACTGCAAAATTTTTTTACCGTATTCTTAATAAAGTTACTTCCATTCAGATTCCTGTTGATACCGGTGACTTCCGTTTGATGGATAGAAAAGTATGCAACGAGTTGCTTAAAATGAATGACCAAAATAAATTTCTACGAGGGCAAATAGCGTGGCTTGGTTTTAAAGAATCATTTGTAGAATATGAAAGAGAACAAAGAAAAAATGGTGATACAAATTTTACCTACAATACTATGTTTCGTTTTGCAATAGATGGAATTACCGGGTTTTCAAATTTTCCCTTAAAATTTGCAAGCATGAGTGGTATTGTAGTTTCAGTTTTTGCATTTCTGTTTATTGTGTATGTATTAATTGCCAAACTAGCCTGGGGTCATACAATTACAGGTTGGGCATCAATGATGGTTACCATCTTATTTTTAGGAGGAATACAACTATTTAGTATAGGTATTATTGGCGAATATATAAGTCGTATCAACGATTCTGTTCGCAACAGGCAATTATATATTATCAATAAATCCAACATTAAATAAAGTATAACCCTTATTAATTAATTATTATTTTACCGCTCTAAAATAATATTGTGCCCCAAGGGGTAACCAACCTAAAATTCCTTCAAATTTTACAAAAAATGACAAGAAGCCTTTACGTGGAAAAAAAAGTATAAACGATTTTTTTAAATCGCTAAAAGCCACTGCCTTCAATATTTTTTTAGTGTACATATAACTTAGCAGCCGTGCATCTTTATCAAAAATGCAAGTCTTTACCAAATAACGTGTTGCAGGGTTCAATGGGTTATGCTCAAAAATATAGATTCTACCTCCTTTTCTCAATACCCGATGAATTTCTTTGATGAATGCAGCGTGCAATGTAAAGTCTATGTGATGTAATACCGCTGCAAGAAAAATCAAATCAAAACTATTGTCTCCAAAAGGTATTTTTTTACTATCGTACAAACCAAAACTTGCATTCCTGATATCCCTAGCCCTGGCTTGTTCCAGGCTTTTCTTTGATACATCAATACCTTCTACCTGCCACCGGGGAAAGTGTTGCTGAATAAATATTTCCACTGCTCCATCGCCACAGCCGATATCAAGCATCCTTACTTCATTGTCCACTTCATACTTTTTTAAAATAAGCACTTTTTGCTCTGCAAAATAAAAACTATCTGCTCCGCTTAATTTAATATTGGCAGTGTGGATACTTCGGTAATCCTTTGCATATTCATCAAAATCATCAAAAGTTCTTTCGGCCATATTTTACAAATAATGTATTTTTATCCAATGCAAGTTTACGCAAATTCAAACAGGGTATCACTTAAAATTATCTTATTTTTTATTGTCGTTTTATTTTTTGCATTTCTACCTGTTGCCAGTTTTTTATTTTCTTTAAAGAATGATGCTTTTACCGGTTATTTTCCGCCAAAGTTTTTTATGAGCGAAAGTATACATGCTGGCTATCTTCCCTTATGGAATCCTTATATCAACTTTGGCCTTCCGCAATACGGCGATATGAGCAGTGGTTATTGGAGCCCCATTACCTGGTTAATAGCAACTACTGTCGGCTATAACGCTTATACTTTTACGCTAGAAGTTTTACTGTATATTTTGTTAGGCGGCATTGGCATGTATGCGTTAACGGGCTTTTGGCAACTTGACAAAAGAGTTAGGATAATAGCAGGTGTTGCCTTTATGTGTTGTGGTTACAATATTGGTCACTTACAACACTTTAACTGGTTAAGTGGTGCTGCATTTTTACCATGGTGTTTCTGGAGTTACCTATTATTGCTAAAAAAAATATCTGCAAACAATATTTTACGAACTGTTCTACTTTTTTATCTGCTGGTTGCGTCTGCCCATCCGGGCATTACTATCGGTGCGTTTTATTTCTTTTTTGCAGTGTTGGTATTTTATTTTTTTAAAAGTGAGGAGCAGCTTTCAGTAAAAGTCAGGATAAAAAAATGGGGATATACACATCTTATTTTGGTGATACTCTTTTTATTACTTTCTGCCGGAATGATAACAGGCTACCTGGATATAATTCCATTTTTTGTAAGAGGGGAAAAAATAAGCTTAGCAGATTCCTTATTAAACCCCACCACTTTACAAAGCTGGGTCAGTACCTTATTTCCCTTTTCTATTGTAAAGTATGATACTTTTTTTAATACAGATATCAGTATGCGGAACTGTTATTTTAGCCTGACACTATTGTTATTTTTTTTTCAAGCATGCATCAATAAAAAAAACAGCTGGCAAATTTTTTTATTAATAACCGGGTTATTATTTGCGCTTCTTTCTGCTGGAGGCATTTTTAAAACATTTGCCTATAAATTTATTCCCCTAATTGGATATGTAAGGCTTAACGGAGAATTCAGGGTGTTTGTATTAACGTGTTTTATAATTATTGCAGCAATTGAGGCAAACAAATTTATCAGTCAAAAAATTACCTTTTCAGGCAGTATAAAATGGATCTATCATATCATTGAAATTGTATTAATTACTTCTATCATCGGCGGTTTATACAATGTATTTAATAGTAAACTAAGTGTGGTATATAATTTAAATAACGTTTTTCAACAAAATGCTATTCCCTTTAAATTAAAGGCTCTTATTGATGCTATCAGTTTTTATGATACTTTATGGATTCAGGGTTTTATACAATTATTTTTATGGTGGAGCATTAAGTGGTGTATTAAATTTGGCAATGTAAACTTATTGATGAAAATAGTTGTAGCAGATATGATTATTGCCAGCTTTATAAATATTCCATTTACAGGCGTTGGCAAAGCATCTGTTGCACAGATTCAGGCAATAATAAACCAATCTCCCAAAGGCATACCTATACCAATTCAGCAGCCCATTAAAAATATAAATACCTCATCCATACAACAAAAAGAAATGATAGGCGATTGGAGTATGTATAATAAACAAATTGGCGTAGTTTCTCAAGTTTCTTATCCAATCACGTTAAAAAATATGCATGATTATTTTGAAAATTATGAACACCTTCCCGGTAGTAATTTTCTACAATATCCCTTTATTTTTATTGAAAATACAAAAAAAAATAACAGCCCTTTTATTGAAAAGTTTTCGCCAAATGAAATCCTGGTTCATATGATTGCGGACAGTTCGTCGAAATTGATTTTGCAACAAAATTATTATCCGCATTGGTATTATTATAATGGAGCACAAAAAAAAGAAGTGGAAAAAGCAGGTACTAATTTTATGAGCGCATCTATTCCAAAAGGTGCTAAAACAATCACTTTTAGTTTTGAGCCAACATTGGTAAAATGGGCAATGCTGTTGAGTTTAACAACATTTGTTATTTATTGTTTGCTATTATTTATTCTACTACTTAAACCGCCTTCCCCTTCATCGCTAAAGAAATTGCGTGATCCATAACACGCTCTGCATAGGGCCTTGATATATCATTCAATTCTTTCGCTTTGGTATGGATAAGATCTTTGTCATCCATAGTAATCGCCAATTGCAGTGCCTGCATTGCGGAAGCTGTTTGCATCATTTCTTCTTTACTAAGATAAGTTGCATTTTTTTGGATGAATTTTTCTGTTGTTTCCAGTAACTGCTCCCCTTCTGTCCTTGCTTCTACCAATGCCCTGGTGGCGATGTCTTCCTTTGCATGTGTAATGGAATCCAACAACATTTTTTCTAAGGCTTCGTCAGACAAATCCTGCTGCGCTTTTACCTGGATGCTTTGTTCTATACCACTGCGTAGTTCCTTTGCCTTTACTACTAAAATGCCATCTGCATTAATTAAAAAACTCACCTCAACTTTTGGCAACCCTGCCGGCATACCCGGTATGCCGGTTAAATTAAACTCTGCCAGTTTACGATTGTCTTTTACCATATCCCTTTCGCCCTGGTAAACAGAAATTTTCATACCACTTTGCCCATCTTTATGCGTGGTGTATTGCCTTGCAGCCTTATTGGGTATTTTTGAATTACGTGGAATCAATACATCCATCAATCCACCCATTGTTTCTATACCAAGCGAAAGCGGTGTAATATCAAGCAACAAAACATCTTTATTATTTCCAGCTAAAATATCAGCCTGTATAGCGGCACCGAGTGCTACCACTTCATCAGGATTTACCGTATCGTTTACGGGCTTGCCAAAAAATTTACTGATACTTTCTTTTACAATGGGCATCCTTGTCGAACCTCCAACCATTACTGTTACATCAATATCTTTCGTAAGTAAGCCTGCATCTTTTAATGCACTGGTGCAACAGCTAATTGTTGTATCAACAAGTGGCTGAACCAAGTTTTCAAATATTTTTCTTGTAATAATTAACTTGTCTCCATTTAGTTGGCTTTCAAATGCTTCATTTGATGAAAGATATATTTTTGCCTCCTCCGCTTTTAAACGGATTGCCTGGGCAAATTCTTTATTCTGTTTTAACTCATCTTCATTTAAGCCAGACTGTTGTAACCAATATTTTACAATTGCATTATCAAAATCATCTCCTCCCAAATAAGTGTCTCCATTGGTAGATAATACTTCAAAAATACCATTGCTGATTTTTAAAATAGAAATATCAAAAGTTCCACCTCCTAAATCATATACAGCAATTGCTTTTTCTTCATCCTTGTGTAACCCTAATCCATAGGCTAAACTTGCTGCAGTAGGCTCATTCACAATACGCAAAACATCCAGTCCCGCCAATTTGCCGGCATCTCTTGTTGCCTGTCGCTGGGCATCATTAAAATATGCAGGCACTGTTATTACAGCCTTGTTAACAGGCGTTTTTAAAATATGTTCAGCACGTTGTTTTAATTCTTTTAAAACAAACGAAGATAAATCAACAGGGGAATAAAACTTGTTACCTACCTGCACTTTTACCAGGTTTTCTGTATTATCATCAATCACTTTGTATGAAAAAAAGGAAGCATTTTGTTTTACATCATTGTAAGATTTACCCATTAAACGCTTAGCAGAAAAAATAGTGTTTTGAGGCTCGGCAATCAAAAAAGCTTTAGCCGCCTCGCCTACTGTAACATTTCCAAATGCATCAAAATGCACTACTGAAGGCACCAAAGAGCTGCTATTATGCTCCTTTAATGCAATGGGCTTTTTTGTGTCCGGATGCAATATGGCTACCAAACTGTTGGTAGTACCCAAATCAATCCCTACTATAATTTCGTCCTGCTGCAAACTTCCTGTTGCTATATTAATACCAATCTTTGCCATATATTTTTTAAAAATTACTTTAACCTATTACAAAAGTAACAAATAATGAAGGGTGCTATTGAATAGCTAAAATTGATTTTTTTCGAAATTGTAAATTTAAACAAAGGCTTCAACTTAAAAGCCTCCTGTAGTGCAAGAGGCTTTTAATATCATTCCATTGCTATTTAAGCAATATTATTCTTTTATTTTAATTTCAATTCTGCGATTCTTTTTACGTCCAGCAGCAGTTTTATTATCTGCAATTGGGTTTGTAGATCCATAACCAGCAGTTGTCATACGATCTACAGCTATTCCCTTACTAACAAGGTATGCTTTGGTAGCATCAGCACGTTTAACAGAAAGTGGATTATTTATTTTGTCTTTACCTGTATTGTCTGTATAACCGTCAATGGTAACATTAACACCTTCATTTCTATTCAGGTATGCAACAACTGTATCTAACATACCTCTTCCGTGTAATAGCAATTTATCACTGCCTGTTTTGAAATCAATTTCATATGATTTGATACCTATGACAGGGCAACCGAAATTATCTGCAGTACCAGCAACTTTAGGGCATTTATCAACCTCATCATTTACACCATCCCCATCAGTATCTGGTATTGGGCAACCCTGGTAGCGTGCTACACCTGGCACAGTAGGACATTTGTCATTTTCATCATTTATGCCATCGCCATCTGTGTCAGGAATTGGACAGCCAAGGTAACGGGCTAAACCAAACACATCAGGGCATTTATCATCGGCATCAGTAATACCATCTCCATCTTTATCAGGACAACCCTGTAATGCTGCCAAACCAAATACATCCGGACATTTATCTACATCATCTAAAATACCATCACCATCTCTATCTTTTACTGGTTCTATAACTGGCAAAGGCGCTGGTGGGGGTATTGGTTTTTTCCCAAAAACGCTTCCTGCAATACCAAGTCCATAATAAAAATGATTACTTGCGTTTTCACTAAGCTTTACGCGGTATTGAGCATCTAACAAAAGAAAAGCTTCATCAAAAATATTAAACTGCAAACCTACTCCTAAAGGTATAAAAGCTCCAAAATAACCAGAATATAGAGATGCTCCTGCACCGGCGTCAAGATATGGAACAACAACATATTTGTCTGTTAGCAATTTTAAATTAACAGTGGCAGCAACTTCTAATAAAAACTTTTCATTTCCTGTAGCAGGTTTATTGGCAATGGGATACACAATAGAACCACCGGAGGCAGTCAAATTAAAATCCGAATGACTGGTTAAACCCTTTATATAACTTAATGCTATGCCGGCTTTTAAATAATTAAATTGTGACCAATCACAATTATTCAGCACATTGGCAAGTCCCTCGTTTTTTATATTGGTGGCCGTTTGAAAATCGTAAAAGAAAAGATTAATTCCCAGCGAAGGGCTACGAACATATTCTTTTTGGGCAAACACATTTAATAGAAGCCCTAAAGCCAAAAAAGATAAAATAATTCTTTTCATAAAAGTTAGTTTTCTAATTGGCAAATGTACTTGCTTAGTATCAAAACATAAAATTATTTACCAACAACTGATTAGTAAAAATTAATAAATGAGGAGGGCTGATAAGTGCAAACTATATAGCCCTTAATCAGGTTTGTTTTTCCCAATTACTTCAACTTTTACTCTTGTAACACCATGGCCTACATAGCCGAGTTGTGTTGCTGCAATTTTTGCAAGGTCTACAAGCCGCCGTATTTTGGGATGAAGCCGGTCATTTACTTTTACTATTACTGACCTGCCATTTCGTATATTGGTAACTTTAATCCACGTACCAAAGGGTAGTACATTGCAGGCACAGGTATATTTCTTTTGACTAAATATTTCTCCGTTAGCAGTGGGCCTTCCGTTAAATTTATTGGCATAAAAACTTGCCTCGCCGTATAAAATCCTGCTGCTTTTAGATTTGGAGGTAGTAGGTGTCCTTTTTTTTTGAGATGAAACAGGGAGACTTAGACAAAGCAATATTAACAGATAACAAAATGGCTTTGCAAAATAATGGATGGCAGACAAAAGTTTTTTCATGCAAGGAAATTGAACCGTTTAATTATTTACCGGCAAAATATTTTTCTCTGATTAATTTATCTTCTCCGTAAATATCATCGTAAAATTTTATTGTGCCATTTTTTGCTTCGCAACCAAAATAACGTATAAATAATGAAACTTTATTTTTTACAGCAATTCTCCGATTTTCCTTTCTGGCAAGCCATACTTTTATTGAGTCCGTTGTATAAAGTAATGTCTCGCCAGTTTTTAAATTCAAACTATCGTTTCTAGCCAAATAAAATGCCAGCTTATCCCATTCCTGTACCCTTACACATCCATGGCTAAGGTCTCTTACTGCATTTTTAAACAAGTACCGTTGATTAGTATCATGCAAATACACTGCAAACGGATTAGTAAAATTAAACTTCAAAATACCTAATGCATTATCATCACCACTGTTTTGCATTACTTTAAATGGGATTCCTTTTGAATATTTGGTCCAGTCTATACTGTCAGCCCTTACAGTTTCACCTTTTTTATTCACTAACTTAAGCCCCAGTTTTGTCAAATAATTAGGGTTGTCTTTTAACTTTGGTAAATACTGTTTTGCAATGATACTGGTAGGCACTGTCCAGGTAGGATAGGTTACCATATCTGTTATATAACTGTTTAGCAATGGTGTTCTGGTAGCAGGTTTTCCACAAATAATTTTAGAACTCATAACAAGGGTATCATGATCCCATACCTGTAGATAATAACCGGGTAAATTTACCAAAATATATTTTTCAGGCATCGTATCAGGGAGTTGTTTGTACCTGTCTAAGGTAATGGCAATTCTTTTAAAAAGTTCAGGCCCACTTATATTCATTGTTCTTATAAGTGATGAGGATATTTTTCCATCCTGCTGTATGCCCTTTTGTTGCTGGTATTTTTTTATGGCTGTTCTTAAGTGTAAAGAATCCGGAAGCTCATCAGTTAAAGCAATACAATTGCTTTCATTCAATCTTTTTTGTAAAGTTTGTATAAAAGATACCGAATCATCTATGTCATTGGCTTTAAAAGGGTAAGCAACATAGGTAAAAATTCGTTTATCCATACTGTCTAAAAATCCACCGATACTGTTTTTCAATTCCCAGTAACCAATATTTTGAGGTTGTACTTCATTAAATATTCCGGTAAATTGTTTTGTAGATAATAATGTAGTAAGAGACCCTGCATAATAGCTATCTGTAGTTTCTGCTTTTTTAAAAGAAATACTATCACTACCAAGCCTTCCTTCTTTAAGGTCTTTAAGAATATGCAAATACCCATCTGTGAACATCAAATCAGCCTTGGTCCATAAATTAGCATCCATTCTTTTTAAAGAATCGCCGTCTAATTTGTTTTTTAAAGATTGCAAATTTTTAAAATGATAATCATTGGCATATAAGCCAGATAAGGCTGCATTTTGAATAAACAGGAACAATGAATCTGCCAATGGGTTCCATTTTTCTTTGTTGCTCCATACATTATTATAATCGGTTGCATTATAAAAATAATTAACTACGGAGTCTAACTGTAAACGTATGCTATCATCAATTTTTCCATTGTGTTCTAAGGCGTATTCCAAAGCTATCTTTATACTTTTACTGGTTTGCCGGTCAATTTTTTCTGGATTGGTTACAATTTTTGGCTTGTTATTATCAGCTGCGCTATTACAACTAATAACCAGTATACATAAATAAAAAAAGGGAAGTATTGTAACGTTGTTCTTGAGACAGGTCATATATCTGGGTAAAATAATTGTAAGGTTCAGTTGCGGATTTTCTCAGGAAAAACATTTAAAAGGTAAATACACTACAAGATAACAAATAGGCTTAATATAAAGATTATTTACCTTACTTTTTTTTAATTACTGTTATTGCAATTGAAGCTTGTTAAGAAAACTGAATACAGCAGACAGGCTATTTAAATTTAGCAATTTTTTCATCGCCGGTAATATTACCGTTAGCCCTTATCTGAATTTGCGCATTTAATATCCATTCGGCGCATCCCTTTTGTTGCAGGTAATCATTTATATTATTGATTACTGTTAGTACTTCTTCGTAGGTACCTTCAACTACAGTTGCAAAAGGCCCTACTTCATATTTTATATTTGATTGCTGAATTATGGCAATGGCTTCATCTACCCATTCATATGGATGCTTATCCTGCACAATTGGCAAAATTTGTAGTGAAGCATTGATGACGTGTTGATGCATTCTATAAAATAATTTTAAATGACCCTATTAATTTTTTGTTCCAGCAACATAAGGTCTGCTAATACAAAAGCAGTAACTGCTTCCAACACAACCGGTACTCTTAAAGCAATACACAAGTCATGTCTTCCTTTTACAGAAAAATCTTCTGTTTGCCCAGTTTCCATATTTAGTGTATGTTGAATTTTTGGCGTTGAAGAAGTCGGCTTGATCGCTATACGAAAAATCAATTCATTACTATTGGTTATCCCGCCAACTATACCACCACCATGGTTGGTGCTAGTTTTTCCGGTAATGTCTTCAATGGCATCATTATGCTCACTGCCAAACATGTGTGCCGCTGCAAAACCGGTTCCAAATTCAATACCCCTTACAGCTGGTATAGCAAAAACTGCATGGGCTATTAACGATTCTGCTGAATCAAAAAACGGTTCCCCTAATCCAATGGGTAAACCGTCTACTTTACACTCTACAATACCACCAATAGTATCTTTAGCATCAATTGCTTTTTGCAAACCAACTTCTGTATCAGATTCGCCACCTATTTCCAAAATGGTTGCTTGTATATTTATTTTACTCAGCAATTTTTTTGCCACTACGCCCGCAGCAACCAAACAAACCGTCAGCCTTCCGCTAAAATGACCACCGCCCCTGTAATCTTCAAAACCGCCAAATTTTTTAGTGGCTACAAAATCTGCATGGCCCGGTCTTGGTACTGCTCTTTGTTTTTCATAATCACCACTCCTGGTATTGGTATTGTCAAATAAAATAGTGATGGGTGCCCCGGTAGTTTTGCCATTATAAACACCATTCATTATTTTAGGAAGGTCAGCCTCTTTACGCGGAGTAGTACCTTTAGCCCCCGCCTTTCTTCTTTCAATATCCATTGTAAAGTCGTCTACGGTTAAAGGTAAGCCCGCCGGACATCCATCTATATTTATACCCACACATTCGCCATGCGATTCACCAAAAATACTTACCCTGAATATTCGTCCAAAACTATTCATACTGTGATATTGTTTATTTTAATAAAAAATTTAACCAATCAGGTATTGTGTCCGCATAGACTTTTTCTAATTGCTTGTTCTGATAAGATGCTATTAATTGTATCTCTTTACCCGAGTTATCAAAAATATATACCCTGTCAAAAACTGTAATGCTCTTTTGAAGTAATAAAATACTTTTAGAATACCTGGATTTTACTTTTTCATTAGGTACATTATGCCCACCTTTATAAGCTCTTGAATATATCCGCTTAATATTAATATCAGATGAATTGGTTGCTATAAAATACAGGTAGGTGCGGTATTTTTTCTTTTTTGCTTCTTTTACAAAAGCCAATTTAGATTTATGCGAAAAAACTGTTTCGGTAGTTATTGATTTTTGGTGATGCAATAAATGATACCTAAAAAAATCTGTAAGGAAAGCCGCCAATTCGTTAGAAAATAATTTTCCGGTATAAATAACAGAAAACTCACCGAAAAAAATTATCCCAACTTCTACTGACAATTTAAAATCTTCGATGAATTTTTTGGAGCTATATTTTCTGCAAAAATTATTAAATGATTGTACCGTGGGTACAAAGCCTAACAATGTATATTCTATAAAACCTTTTTTTTTAACCTGCTCTAACAACTCATCAGCATTAAGCCAAATACCTGTTGCAATATTTTCTTTTAAAAAAAAATATAAAGTAGTTTTACCAGAACCATTCGGGCCTGCAATAATTCTCAATCTGTTAGTTGCCATTATTGAATGGTAAGATGTTTAATTTTCTTTATTTTCTTTTTGTTGCCATTCTTATCTTCTTCAATAATATAACCATCTTCTTCATATACAATTGGCAGACCCAAAGCAAAATTTTCTTCGGCAGCTTTTTTACCAGCCAGCTTTCCTATTTCAATTAGCATTTTCGCCTCTGATTTTTCTTTCCTTTTCATACTTAACTTTTAGTAATTAAAGTTACCTGTAATTTTTTCAAGTCCCCATAAAAATCAGGATAAGATTTATTAATGGCTTCCGCTTCCTGAATAACAGTTTGCCCGTTTGCTTTTAAGCCAGCGACTGCGCAAGCCATGGCAATACGATGATCGTGGTGCGAATGAACTGTTGTTCCTTGTATATCACCGTCTCCTTTTACCATCATAAGGTCATCTTGTAATACAATTTCTAACCCCATTTTACCAAACTCTTCCCGCAGCGTTAAGCCCCTGTTACTTTCTTTATGTGCCAGCCTATTGACTCCTTCTATAACCGAAGTACCATTGCAATAGGCTGCAAGGGCAACTAAGGGAGGAAAAAGATCAGGACAATCAGTTGCATCAAAATGAAAAGGTTTTAAACCATTATCTCCTAAAGAAGGATAAGAAACCTGTATTTGTTTTTCTTCTATAGAGATAGCACAACCACAATCAATGAGTGCCTTTAAAATTGCTTTATCTGCCTGAGTAGAAGAGGTATCCAAACCTTTCACAGTAATGTTTCCCGCTACAGCCCCTGCCACCAGTAAAAATGCGCTACCACTCCAATCTCCTTCAACGGTATATTCAATTGTTTTATTAATCGTGTTACTACCAGGTTTAATTAAAAAAGATTCATAATTATTATTGGTAACATCATACCCAAAATGCTTCATCACCTGCAAGGTAAGGTCGATGTATGGCTTACTTTTTAAATTACTAACGGTGATGGTTACCAGCTGCGTGGCTGCTTTTCCGTAAGCCATTAATAAACCGGTTAAAAATTGCGAACTCAGCGACCCATCAATAGTGATATCTTTTGGTTGTAATGGCCCTTTTATAGTAATGGGCAGCTTTCCATTATTTGATTGAATACTGATATCGAGCAAAGGGAAAATTTTGTCAAAAAAATTCATTGGCCTTGTAAGTAAACTTCCGGTTCCATTAATAACTATTGGCTCTTTGCTCAGAGCAGCAATTGGTGCAAACATTCTTATGCCAAGTCCACTTTCACCGCAATTCAAAGCCCCCCCACCTCCGCCATTTGGCGGAGGTATTTTAGCACCTTCAAATGGAAAGCTTTTAATTAATAAGCTACCGTCTAGTTCTTCTTTAACTTCAGCACCCAGGTTTTTTATAATTCCTAATGCAGCAAGGTCATCATTACTTTTTCCAGGGTTAGTAATAATTGTTTCTCCTTCATGCAACAATGCTGCAGCACAAGCTCTTTGCATAGAACTTTTAGAAGTAGGTGCATTGATATTTCCGGAAATTGAAGATGGTTGTATAGTTACGATCATAATTAGTATCCGTGTTTTCAAATAACCCATAGCATTTACCAGAAAAAAATGCTACGGGAAAGTAAATTTTAATGAATTAAATTTTCGAGTTCATCCATTGGAATTGGTTGTATAAAGGCTTCACCAATTTTATTCAAAAGAATAAAATTCATACTATTGCCTGCCCTCTTCTTATCCATCGTTAGCACTTGCCATATTTTTTGTTTATCAAAATTAAATTGAGCAGGCAAATGATATTTTTCTACTACTGCTTTTATTTTTTTTGTTTCAGATGATGGAAACTGGTTGATAGATTCCGAAAGCGCACATGCGGTTACCATACCAATACTTACTGCATGGCCATGTGGCAACTGGTATATATTTTCAATGGCATGGCCAAGCGTATGGCCAAAATTTAAAAGTTTCCTGTCACCCTTTTCAAATTCATCATTTACTACAACAGTTGTTTTTATCTGCACATTTTTTTCAATTAAAGCAGCCAGCTTATTTTTATCTGTTTGGAAATTTTCGATTGATTGTTCTTCCAGTAATGAAAACAATTCTGCATCTTTAATACAGGCATGTTTTATAATTTCTGCAAATCCATTTATCCATTGATCCTGTGGCAAAGTTTTTAACAGTGTATAATCAAACAATAAAAATTGAGGCTGTTTTATAAGGCCAACGAGGTTTTTGTATACACCCACATCTACTCCATTTTTACCGCCAATAGAAGCATCTACCATTGCCAGTATTGTGGTAGGCACAAAACCAAATTTTAAACCCCGCATGTAAATGCCGGCAGCATAGCCGGTTATATCGGTAACAACCCCTCCACCAACGCCGACTATAAAAGTATTTCTATCTGCATTCCTGCTTATCAGTTCCCCAATAATAAAATCTACTGTAGATTGCTGCTTATGTTCTTCACCTGCAGGTATAACAATAGTTTGCCAGCTATTTAAAAGTTGGTGATGACTTTCAAATACATTGGCATCGGTAATAATGATGGTTTGCAGCTTGTTAACAAACTGTTCCAGGTAAGCGAACGATGCATCAAAATAATAAACACCATCAAAATTTCCCCCAGGGGGAATAGCTTCCGAAGCACCTGCCAATGATGAAACTTTTATAATTTTCATATAGCCCTCTCTTCAATTAACAAAATCAATTAAATAATTTTTTAGCTTTAAAACTTTTCATTCGAAAAATCTAAGAGGGGTTGTTCATTATTTTATTCTGATGATTGATACTTTCCAAGTGTATCGCGTCAAAGTATTTGGTAATAAAATCCTGGCTTAGTCCTAATTTATCGCCTTTATTTATTGCCTTTTGCAAAATATCATTCCACCGGTTTGTTTGTAAAATAGTAATATTATTAGCTCTTTTATATTCACCTATTTTATCAGCAATTTTCATCCGCTGTGCTATTAAGGTCATCAACTCATCATCTACATGATTGATTTGTTCCCTTAGTGTAGCCAATGCTGTTATAAATTCCTGCTTATCTGTTTTTTCAGAACGCCATATCAATGAATCGAGCATTTCAGCCAAACGTTCCGGAGTAATCTGCTGTTTTGCATCGCTCCATGCATTATCAGGATCAATGTGGCTTTCAATCATTACACCATCAAAATCAAGATCGATACTTTTTTGTGACACAGATTGTAAATTAGTTCTGTTGCCACAAATATGCGAAGGGTCACAAATCAAAATCATTTCAGGAAACCTGCGTTTCATTTCAATAGGCAAATGCCACATTGGTGCGTTCCTGAATTCTGTATTGCCATAGTTTGAAAATCCACGATGAATCATACCAACCTGTTTAATACCTGCTTTCTGAATTCGTTCAATTGCACCGGTCCATAATTCCAGGTCGGGATTAATAGGGTTTTTTATCAAAACAGGAACATCTACCCCACGCAAAGCATCGGCTACTTCCTGAACACTAAATGGATTAACAGTTGTTCTTGCGCCAATCCAAAGCATATCCACATCAAAATGTAATGCATCTTCTACATGCTTTGCTGTAGCGACTTCAACTGTAGTTGGCAACCCTGTAATTTTTTTTGCCTGATCCAGCCATGAGAGTCCTTTGGCTCCAATACCTTCAAATAAACCAGGCTTGGTACGTGGTTTCCAGATACCGGCACGTAAGATATCAACCTTACCGGTTTTAGCAAGCCGGGTGGCAGTTTCAATTACCTGTTCTTCGGTTTCTGCACTGCAAGGGCCACTAATAATTAATGGTCGTTTGTTCCATTTTTCCTGTATCAATTCTTTCATTGTTTTGTTTTCTGTTTGCATTGTAAAATTAGTTTTTGTTGGCAATATTTATTTATACTATTTATACTTGCTTTACGCAATTACTTTTTCGAAACTTTATCAAATAATACTTCCGGGTTGCTTTGCTTTAGCATTTTTTATTAGACCTTTTACATTAATACCATTTTTTAATAATAGTAATCCGCCTAATAAAACAAAGCAGTTATTTGAAAGCACCCAATACCTTACCGTTTCTACGTTAAGTCTTTAGCTTTCCATTCTTCATAACTCATCTCAAACTTTATTTCTCCTTTACCATGTATACCCACTTCTTTCCAACCTTGTATTCTATAAAAATTTTCAGCTTTTGTACCTAAAGCTGTACTTAGCCAAACATTTTCTTTTGTTTTTTTAAAATACCAATCTAGCATTGTATTGTGTAATATTTTTCCAATTCCCTTTCCCTCATAATTTGGGTGAACAAAAAGTGCCCATATATTTCTATCTATTACGTCAACAATTGAAAAGCCAGCAACCGTATTTTCTGCCATGCAAACCCAGCCCTTTCCCCGGTTCAATAAATATTTTTTATAATCAGCATCTGTAACCAAGGCAGGATTACTTAACATATTTTCTTTTACCGCATTTCGCACAACCTGCATTTGTTGTATATCACCCATTTCTGCTTCCCTGAAAATCATTGCAAAATTCTTTTTATCTTATTTGCATTTTCCATCAATTCAATGAGATATTCTAAATTTTCTTTTTCCAGGCTGGCTTTAAATTTTCTTAGTTGCGAAATATGTTCATTTAATACATCCAGCAAATTCTCCCTGTTCTGCATAAAAATAGGCGCCCACATTGCAGGGCTGCTTTTTGCCAAACGCACTGTACTTTCAAAACCACCGCCTGCCAGTGCAAAAATAGCATCTTCTTCCTTCTCCTTTTCTAATACAGTATTAGCCAATGCAAAAGAAGTAATATGCGAAATATGGCTGATATAAGCAGCATGTATATCGTGGCTATGTGCATCCATATAAACCATATTCATGCCAAGTGTTTTGTAAATATTTTCAACATATGTTACTACATCCAGATCAGTCTTTTCTTTCTCACATATTACGCAGGCTCTTCCTGTAAAAGCACCTGTAACTGCAGCTTCAGGGCCGCTATATTCTGTTCCCCACATAGGATGTGTAGCAATAAAACGGTGCCTCATAGGGTGATCTTTCAACGCATCGCACAAAACAAATTTAGTAGACCCTGCATCTGCAACCATTTGCTTATCTGTCAGCAAATCCATTATTTGTTTCATTACTGTAATAGTAGCATCTACCGGAATGGCTACATAAATAAAATCGCTTTGCTTTACTGCTTCTTCCAATGGCAGGGCTACATCAATTATGCCCAGTTGTTTTGCTTTTTGCAAGCTTGCTTCTGTTCTGCTTACGCCAATTACTTTTTTTGCAAAACCTTTTTCTTTTAGTGCCAAAGCAAATGATCCGCTTATTAAACCTACTCCCACTATAGTAACTACTGCGCCTTCTTTTGCTGATGCTGTTGAACTATTTTCTTTATCCAGAATCTCTGTACTTTCCATTATATAAAAAATCTTTTATTATTTTTTCAATATTTAAATTTTGATTGAAGCTCACAAAAACTCCCTGACCCTTGCAATAGCTTCTGCTATTTTTTCTTCGCTGCTACACAAACTTATCCTTATATATTTATCACCTGCATTGCCAAAAATTCCGCCAGGAGTTATAAATACATTTGATTGATACAACACTTTATCACTTAATTCATATCCATCTTTATATCCACCAGGGATAGCCGCCCATATAAATAAACCGGCTTGGTTTGCATCAAAAGAACAATTCAATAATTGCAGTAATTCAATAACTTTTTCTCTTCTTGCTTTGTAAATTTTATTTACGCCAGCATGAAAATATTCTGACAATTGTAATGCTTTAGCGGCAGCTAATTGAAGGGGCAAAAACATCCCGCTATCCATATTGCTTTTAAAACGAAGCACTTCATCAATTCTTTCTTTGGCCCCTGCCAGCATACCTATGCGCCAGCCCGCCATATTATGCGACTTGCTTAGTGAGTTCAATTCTATGACTACATCTTTTGCTCCTTCAATACTTAGTAAACTCATAGGATTATCATTGAGTATAAAACTATAAGGATTATCATGTACTAATAAAATCTGGTGTTTGCGGGCAAACGCAACCAGTTGGATAAACAATTCTCTTGTTGGCATTTTACCCGTTGGCATCTGTGGATAATTTACAAACATCAGTTTTACCTTCTGCAAATCTGTTTTTTCTAAAGCCGCAAAATCGGGATACCAGTTATTTGCTTCTGTAAGCGTATATTCTATTACGTTACCTCCGGCAATTGTTACTGCACTTCTATAAGTAGGATACCCGGGGTTAGGAATTAATACCTGGTCCCCAGCATTAATATAGGTCATACAAATATGCATAATACCTTCTTTACTGCCAATTAAAGGCAAGATTTCCGTATCGGCATTTAAGGTTACATTATACCATTTTTTATACCATGTTGAAATAGCATTACGCAATACCGGGCTGCCTTTATAATTCTGGTATCCATGCTGGTTAGGCTTCATGGCTTCTTCGTGCAATGTTTTTACTACGTCAGGATGCGGCGGCAAATCCGGACTTCCGATACCAAGGTTTATAACCTGTTTTCCGGCTTTGTTCATATCATCAATCTCTCTCAGTTTTTGAGAAAAGTAATATTCACCAACACCCTCTAATCTTTTAGACACAACCATTTGCAAACATTCTCTGCTGGCAGATGCTGCAATTATAGAAGCCGGTATCTTAGAAATAATTTCGTTATTCATTGATTAAACTTTATTGAATAAGAGCATGCACATTTTTAGTTATCTATTAATTTCCTGCTGAATCATTTTAGCAGGGCTTTATGCATTTCTCCCATTTTTGTATATCCCGTATATTTTTACGGCTTCTGTTATTGGTTCTATTTTTTTTATCACTTTATAAAATTGCTCCACACTATCAAACTCAACATCGGCATGAAAGGAATATTTAAAGTCGCTGCCCGGGATGGGGAAAGATTGTAGTTTGCTAAGATTGATACCTGCATCTGCAATCTTTGTAAGCACTTTAGCAAGGCTTCCTTTTGAATGATCTGTATGAAAATTAATAGAAGCTTTATCAGCATTGCTTATTTCTTTCACTTCCTCTGCTCTTTGCAATATTAAAAACCGGGTATAATTATTTTTTAGAGTATGGATATTGGGAGCAATAATATCAAGATTATAAATTTCAGCAGCAAGTTTGCTGGCAATAGCAGCAACATGTTTACTTCGATGCTGTTGTACCAATTTAGCGCTTAACGCTGTATCTTCCTTTTCTACAAGTTTCCAGTTGTATTTATCTAAAAAGCCAAAGCATTGCTGAATAGCCATTGGGTGAGAGTGAACTTCCCTAATGTCGGTTAATTGTACCCCCTGGTTTACCATTAAATGTTGGTTTATTTGTAAATAAACTTCACCAGTAATAGTAAGGTTACTTTTTTGCAACAGATTATAATTTGGCAAAATACTGCCAGCAATAGAATTTTCAATAGCAATTATACCACCATTGCTTTCATTTTTATTCTCGGCAATATCAATTACCTCTCTAAAAGTAGCGCAACAAATAACTTCTACCGTTTTACCAAAAAAATGCCTTGCTGCTTCCTGGTGAAAACATCCTTCAAAACCCTGAATAGATATTTTCCACTTAAGTTCACTGCTAACCGTGGGAATTTTATTGAAATTATGCTGAATACTCATATTGCAAATAATATTTTGTCAATCGCTTTTTATTGGGTACAAAAAAATCCCGACCTTTTAGCCGGGATTCTTTTTATGTTAATCTGTTTATTTTTCAGTGTTTAACAAAAGACGCCCGCTCTATTTTTAAAATAGAAACTAAAATAAAATCGGGTGTATATTGTATTTATTTTCATGTGAATGACGAAAATAGGGCAATTAATTGAATTAGCCAATACCTAATCAATAATTCTTTAAATAGTTTGAAAAAATATCAGCAAATACCTGTTTTACTTTAATTCTTTTCAGTACCAGGAGATATAAAAATAGACGCCCCTAAGAATAGGGGCGACTTAACGATTGCTTGCCATATGAAAATCTTTATATAGAACCGGTGTTTAAATTCAAGCAACCTTAACCGGTCGGTCTATTAACTTCTTATTTCTTTGCAGCTTTATCCATTTTCTTTGCAGCTGTATCCATTTTAGCAGCAGCGCTATCCATCTTTGCCATAGTAGTATCCATCTTAGCAGGAGTTGCAGCTTTCATTGAATCAGCCTTTTTAGCTGAATCAGCTGAAGCAGTTGCAGATGTATCAGTTGCATTGTTACAAGCAACCAAAGAAGTAGCGATAGCTAATACAAAAAGTAATTTTTTCATTTTTTGAGTTTTTTAGTTTTAATTTATTATTTATATACCCATTAATACAATTGTCTAAAAAAGGTAACCTGCCTTTTTAAAATATTTTTTTTCGTTGTTTTGGGTTACTATTGCAGCCCTTAACGTATTAATATAAGACTGGTGAACACTATAGAACAAGACCAATTACTATTAAAAGGATTAGCGGAAAACGATAAAAAGTCCATTGAAGCTATTTATCGGTTGAATTACACCATGATTCAAACCTTTGTACTAAATAATAATGGTTCTGTAGATGATGCCCGTGATATTTTTCAGGAAGCGATGGTTGTACTGTATGAAAAATCGAAAGCACCAACATTTTCGTTAACCTGTCAAATTAGAACTTATGTATATTCCATATGCAGGCGTTTATGGCTTAAGCGGCTGCAAGCACTTAGCAAATTTAGTATACAGGTTGAAAGCCTGGAAGAAACCATACCTGTTGATGAGGAAGTTGAGGAACACGAAAAGGTAAATAATGATTTTATTTTAATGGAGCATGCCATGGGTAAAATTGGAGAGCCTTGTAAAAGTTTACTGGACGCTTATTACCTGCAAAAAAAGAACATGCAGGAAATAGCTGTAGAATTTGGTTATACTAATGCTGATAATGCCAAAACCCAGAAGTATAAATGTTTAGTTCGGTTGAAAAAATTATTCTTTACCCAATATAAAATGCATAATTGATATGGATGATATTTTACTTTTAGAAGCTGTGGAGCGTTACTTATCAGGAGATATGTCTTTTGAAGAAAGGGCTTTTTTTGAAGACCTTCGCAAAAAAGATGCAGAGATTGATCAACTGGTAGTTGAACATACATTCTTTTTACAGGGGCTTGATAAATATGGCTCAATTAAAGCTTTCAAACATTCCTTACATGAAGTTGAAGTTAATTTGGGTGAAGAAGGTATACTGGCAGCACCAAAATTAGCAGGTAAAGCAAAAGTTGTAAACTTCTGGGATAAGTATAAACGCAATGTAGCTGTCGCCGCATCAATTGCGGGTTTTATCTCTTTACTTACACTTGGTTTAATGATAACTTATACCAAAAAATATGGTAATGAAAATTATGATGTTTTGGTAAAAGAACTTAATAAAACAAATTCAGAGGTATATCAATTAAAGAAAACAAATAATATACCTGTCGTTACGCAAAAGCCCGAACCGAAAGTGGATTTTAGAGGTACCGGATTTTTAATTGACGGAAAAGGATATCTTGTTACCAACGCCCATGTAATTAACAAGATGAAAAATATTTATGTTGAAAGTACCAAAGGCCAGTATTTTACTGCTTCTTCGGTATATATTGATAACACTGTTGATCTTGCTATTTTAAAAATAAATGATACTTCTTTTAAAGCTATTGCTACTTTGCCATACAGCATTAAAAAAAGCAATACAGATCTTGGCGAACAATTTTTTACGTTAGGCTTTCCACGCAATGAAATTGTATATGGTGAAGGATATGTAAGTGCAAAATCTGGAAGTGATGGTGATACTACATCTTACCAGTTAACAGTGTCTGCAAACCCTGGTAATAGTGGTGGCCCTGTTATTAACCGCAATGGAGAAATAATAGGTATTATTACTGCTAAAGATTCAAAAGCAGATGGTGTTGTGTACGCAGCCAAATCAAAAAATATTTTTGAATTATTAGAGAAACTGAAAAAAGATGATGCCAAATATGAATTGATAAAAACACCTGTTAATTCAAACCTAAAAGGATTAGAAAGAGTACAACAGGTGAAAAAAATGGAAGAATTTGTTTACATGGTAGTCGGAAACTAAAAATATTAAATCCCTAAGCTATAGAGGCTGCCTGATTTTTCAGGTACCCTTTTTATTTAGATACATCTTATAATCTAAACTTCTTTTTGTTTCTGCTTCACGAAAATAAATCAAAAAAGGTCAACTTTTATAAATCTATATTAGCCCCATAACGACACCGGGTATTCACCATCTGCAACCAATTTATCAACACTGGCTTTAACTTCGGGAGCATCTTCTTTATAAGTAACACCGAACCATTGCGACGAAGTTGGAATCACTTTTACTTTACCTGTTTTATTTTTTACAACCTTATCAACTACAATAGGAATAAAAAATTCGCCTTTAGGGTTATTGATCTCTTTATCTAAAAACTCGCCAAAATATTTTTCACACTGACTAATAAAATCAGTACCGAAAGCAAAAAAATTCATACTTACTGTCGCGTCTTCACTTACCTCATGCAAACCTTCCTCATCCTCGTAAGTAATAATACCCTTTTCATTACGGTATATTTTTGTACGCTCATTAATATCAATAAGATTACCATCTTCATCTACTTTACAAACACCACGGCTAACACTTCCATTATCGCTTAAAGTTTTCTTTAACTCGTATCCAATTATGGCATAATCGTTATCAGCCGACTCGCTTTGTAAAAAATTATATGCCTTTACAAAACCATCTTTGCCGTAAAAATCATCGGCATTAATCACTGCAAAAGGCTCATTCACTATTCCCTTGCAGCAAAGTACCGCATGGGCCGTGCCCCATGGCTTTTTTCTTTCCGCTGATATTTGCCTGTTGCCAACAAATTTTTGTACTTCCTGAAATGCGAACTCTACTTTAATTTTCCCTTCAAGTTTGGCAGCAAATGTTTTTGCAAACATATCCTGAAATTCTTCACGGATTATAAAAACCACTTTGCCAAAACCTGCATGGATAGCATCATAAATAGAATATTCCATGATGGTTTCTCCACTTGGGCCAAAACCCTGTACCTGTTTCATACTACCATATCGGCTTGCCATACCTGCTGCTAAAACCACGAGAGTTGGTTGCATAATTACTATAATTTTTGCCTGTTATAAACAGGAGTTTTTAAATTGAGTACTTTTATTTAAAATGTTTATAGAGTTACATTTTTTAACTACCTAAATATTGAATTGTATATTGTGAGTGCGAAAGTAATATAATCGTATTAAATAATGTTATTCAATACTTCAAATATATCAACTGATATTATTTCAAATGATTTTCTAAAACAAAAGAATGTACAGTTATCAGTTTTGAGGCTTGATAAAATTCATCCCATAATATCCGGCAACAAATTATTTAAACTACATTATTTTCTGGAAGAAGCAATAAAATCAGGCCTGCCAGGTATACTTACTTTTGGCGGTGCTTATTCAAATCATTTGGTGGCTACCGCTTATGCCTGTAAAATAGCAGGAATAAAAAGCATTGGCTTTGTAAGAAGCGAAAAGGGAGCGGCTCTATCTCCCACTTTAATATCCTGCATAAATTACGGAATGCAGTTACATTTTTTATCAAGGGCTGCTTATAATAAAAAAGATGACGAATATTTAAATAGCTTATCGGATAAAGAAAAGCAATACCTGGTGGTTCCCGAAGGTGGCTATCACCCAAAAGGCTGTGCAGGCGCAGCTTTAATAGCAGGATATATTGATGAAACCACTACACATATATTTACAGCATTGGGCACCGCTACAACGCTTGCAGGCATAATTACCGGTGCTAAAAAAAATCAAAAGGTTATTGGCATACCAGTTTTAAAAGGCATGACTGATATAACAGACAGAATAACCTATTTAACCGATAGTAACCACCCATTAGAATTATTAGAAGGTTATCATTTTGGCGGCTACGCAAAAAAAACCAACCAACTCATTAGTTTTATGAATCAATTATACCTTCAATATAGATTACCTACAGATTTTGTTTATACAGCTAAAATGATGTTTGCAGTATTAGATTGTGCAGAAAAAGGTTTCTTTGCCCCAGGCAGTAAAATAACCTGCCTGCATACTGGCGGCCTGCAGGGTAACCAATCTTTAGCTGCCGATACTTTAATTTTCTAATTTGCTTTAACAGCAATTATCTTTGTATCTAAATGATTTACAACTGCTGCGTCTAAAAAAAATTATGTTTAAAATTTTTCTTCCTGTTATTATACTAACTGTGAGCTTTTCTGTAAAATTATTTGCACAGGATACATTGCCTAAAATTTCGGTAAAAAATATTAATGGCCAAATAATTGTAAGCTGGAAGAATAATTATGGAGCTAAAATAATCAATATCAATATTCAGCGTTCCTCTGACAGTTTAAAAAACTTCACTACCATTGGAAGCGTCTTAAATCCGTTAAGCAGAGAAAATGGTTTTGTTGACCGAGGTGTAACCAATGACAATATGTTTTACCGCGTTTTTGTAGCATTTGAAGGAGGCTCCTATATATTTTCCACTTCTGGCAAACCGGTAATTACACCACGCAAACCAATCGTTAAACCTGCAAAAAAACAGGTAGTTGAAACCCCTGTTCAAAAATCAACTGTTGAGATTAAACCAAAACAAGTAATTGATACCCTTCAGGCATCTGTTAGTGATAATATTCCAAAACCAATATTAGATACCCCTCAAGAAACTGTTAGTTATATTATTCCAAAACACATCATTGACACTCCACAAAAACATATAAGTGACATTATTCCAAAACACATTTTTGATACATCCCAACAGCACCTGGTTGAAACACCTGTTAAAGAACTTGAGCCTCCTTTTTATATAGAAAAAGACCTTATACCCGCTAGAAAATTTCCAAAACCGATTGTGCCTTCAGGTTTTGTATCCAGTAAATATATATATACCAATAAAGACAATAACCTTATCTTGAGTTTACCCGACGCTGATAAAATAAATTTTTCCCTGCGCTTTTATGATGATAAAGACAAGTTGGTTTTTGTAATAAAAAAAGTTAAAGAACCTTATCTTACTGTTGAAAAAGTAAATTTTCTTCACACAGGTTGGTTTTATTACGATTTGTACACCGATGATATCTTGCTGGAAAAATACAAGTTTTATATTGGCAAAGATGGAAGAACCGGCCCCCCACCGCCTGAAATAAATAGAGCAAAAAAACGAGGACAGAAATAATTGTTATAAAAGCTGCAATTGTACTGTAAATACTTTTTCGAAATTTTTTTTCACTTTATTCTTTACTTCATCGTAATCAACGTGGCGGTTTAGTTCTTTCTGAAGCGATGTCACTTTTTTATTTTCTATGCCGCAGGGAATAATCGTATCAAAATAAGTAAGGTCGGTATTTACATTAAAAGCAAAGCCATGCATGGTTATCCAGCGGCTGCAACGAACCCCCATTGCACAAATTTTCCTTTCACTCCCTGGCACATTGGCATCGAGCCATACTCCGGTCTCTCCTTTACTACGCTGGCCATTTAGGCCATATTCCTCCAAAGTCATAATAATCACTTGTTCCAATGAGCGAAGATACCTGCCTATATCAGTGTAAAATTTTTCCAGGTCAAAAATGGGGTAGCCAACAATTTGTTGTGGACCATGAAAAGTAATGTCTCCTCCCCGGTTGGTCTTAAAATATTGTATACCCTTAGTCTCCATCTCATCTTCACTAATTAAAATATTTTCTATGTGGCCACTTTTTCCAAGTGTTAATACGGGTTGATGTTCGCAAATTAGAAAATAGTGTTGAGTTGTTAGCGCTTTTTCAGTTGTGGTGTATCTTGCTTTCTCATTACCTGCTATCAAATTATTCCCCGCAAGTTCCCTGCTTCTTAGCATGGATTTAATTTCCAGGTTTTGCCGAAACAACTCCTCCTGGTAATCCCAGGCAAATTTATAATCAATTAAACCTAAATCTTTAAACAATACTATCGGCTTATCCAAGGTAATTAGTTTATTTTGCAAAGTTAACCGAATACCGCTATCTAATAAAAAGCTAAAGCTTAAGACCTAAAGCTAAAAATAAAAACATTAAATGAGTAACCAAATAATAACTACCGCCGAAGAAGAATTACAGGATAGCGAAGAATTGTATGAAAGACTAGTGATTGAAGTAGCCAAGGGGCAGGAAGCACTGCGGATTGATAAATTTTTAATGCATCGCATTGAAGGCGCCACAAGGAATAAAATTCAGCAGGGTATTGATAATGAAATGGTACTTGTAAATGATAAACCCGTAAAAGCAAATTATAAAGTAAAACCCTTCGATAAAATTGTTGTATTCGATAACCGTCACCCCGAAAGCAATGATATTATTCCAGAAAATATCCCTCTCAATATTGTATTCGAAGATGAGGATGTTTTAGTGATTAATAAACCCGCCGGCATGGTGGTACACCCGGGCAGTGGTAACCCAAATGGTACGCTTATTAATGGTGTCGCCTATTATTTACAACAACAAAATCCGGAGCTGGAAGAAAATGGCCTGCCACGTTTTGGAATGGTGCACCGAATAGATAAAAATACTACCGGTCTATTGGTTTTAGCCAAAAACCCCAAGGCCATGACAGACCTTGCAAAACAATTTTTTAACCATACTGTACACCGACGGTATATTGCACTTGTATGGGGCGATTTTGAAGAAAATGAAGGTACTATCCAAGGCCATGTAGGACGTCACCAAAGATTTAGAAAATTATTTACCACTTACCCAGATGGTGAACATGGTAAAGAAGCCGTCACGCATTATAAAGTTTTGGAACGGTTTAATTATGTAACTCTTGTAGAGTGCCGTCTTGAAACTGGCCGTACACACCAGATACGGGTACATATGCAACATATTGGCCACCCTTTATTTAATGATGACTTTTATGGAGGTGATAAAATAGTAAAAGGAACCATTTTTACAAAATACAAACAATTTGTAGATAATTGCTTTGCACTTTGCCAACGGCAAGCCTTGCACGCTAAAGAGCTGGGGTTTATACACCCGGCTACCAAACAACCCATATTATTTGAAAGCTATTTGCCAGATGATATGCTTGCTGTAATTGAAAAGTGGAGAAAGTATAGCGAAAATAAAAACGACATTGCTTAAAAAATAAAAATCATGAACACTAAAAACAATGGCTCAATAAAATTATTTAAATAGAGATAAATGAATGCCTGATAGAAGTGAAATTGTTTTTTAACTGAAATAGAATAATTTAAAAAGGGGGAGATAGTGTTTTTAATAAAATGATCAAAGCAGCTAATAACTAATCTATACTATATTTAAGCAACCTATTAATATTGAAGAAAATATATAGAGATTTTTTATTTGTAATGAAAATTTTATATTTAGTAAGGCAATTATTACTCCCCAAGTTTAATACAAAATTTTACACCTGTTGAATAATACCAATCATTTGCCTGAGGATTACCCCTTTGGCCGCCAGTTGTTGCTTTGGAAGGATTTACCTGGCGGTATGCTAATTGCTCGGCTACCGGGCCCCTGCTTGCCAATAATATTGCTGGATCAGCATAGGTACTGCTAACATCATCCAGGTAATCGGTATTTGTATAACGAATCCCTAACTCCCAGGCTATTTCATACCTGTCGTTAATTTTTTGTTTCCACCCAAGCCCAAATGGTATACAAAATTGAGTAAGAGAATATACTTTCCTATTGGGGTAAGCAGCTATTCCCTGCCCTTCTGTTCCTAAAGGCTGCAAATAAGTTTTTTGTCCGCTGTTATCATTAGTATATGGATTAAAATGAAATATACCCACTCCTCCAAATACGTAAGGTAGCCCTATATATTCTTCAGGATCTAATATATTTACCTCTAAAATCAAATTACCTTCAATTATATCAGTTTTGAAATTGAGGTTGCGTACACTTACAGATGGATTTGAGTTATTTTTATCGTCTCCATGTATCGTTCCATAACTTATTCCTGCCCTTAATAAAAGAAAATTATTAGGAAAAAGGTATTTCATATTAACACCAATATGAGGTCCCATTGTCTTGAAATCAAGACTAGATCTAGCTAAGTCGCCATTATAACCAGTTACACCGGCCATTATTTCAGCCTGCCATTGTTGTGCAAAACAGGAATTAACGATAAACATAAGAATAACTGTACAGAATTTCATAATTATGGTTGTTTTCTTTTGCAATTTTACTGCTAAAATATGTATTTTCATTGAATTTCTTTAATAAATACATCCATTTCGGATTTATTTTATCCCTCCGGCATAAAGTTACAATTTGATTTTGGGATTTTATACCACATAAAACCAGCATAACCCATTCATGTATTTGTTTTAATCCAAAACAAAATAATTGTACTTTCAGGCTCCTAAAAAATATATAGAATACAACGATTTACTTAAAATCAAAAAGAGTTGCAGTAAATACTCCTCTTTCCCTTTTTTTAAAAATGGCCTTCCAGTTACCATTGTATCGTATCAATTCAGGTACAAGGTATGTACCAGCATGTGTCATTTGCACTTCCATCAACACTTTAAAATCATATACCCCTGCATCATAGCTTAATACATAATTACGTGCAACTACTTCAAAAGTTTTATCATCAAACCAGGTAGTCATTTCATCTACTACAACATTGCTTTCCTTACCCGGTTTTACTTTTTGCTTAAAAATATAGCAGCTTGTTTTATTATATTCATCCATATCAACACTCATATCGTACAAGTCTGCCATATCATCATCATAAATAGAAGTTTTGCCTGAAATAAAAGGAATGCCGTTTATCTTTTTACCAGGGTTAAAAAACAATATCTTTAATTGCTCTTTGTGTTTTTCCAGCCCTGTCTTTCCGTTGGTATTAAATATTGTTCCGGCAACAATATTATCTTCACCACAAACAACACCAGTTGTAAAAAAAAGAGAGGCATACATTTGTGCTGTATAATAATTGTATTGATGATTGGCTGTATAAAAATCTCCTGAACTTTGCTCTTCAGTTATATTCATCCTGCGGCAATTACTATCCCTTACCTGTTTGGTTTTACAGAAAAGTGTTGCCTGGCTATTGCCTTCTTTGTCCAGCATGCGAATATCATTTATTGCAGAGTAGTTGAGCAGGTGCAGGTTGAGAAAAGCTTTATAAAAACTACTGTCGTTTTTAATGCGTTCGATAAATGCGGGTACGTTTAGTTTATTATTTACAACCACTTCGCTTAGTGTTATAGTTTTTTGTCCAATTATTACAACACTGTCCTGGCCTGCACCCTGCTTACTTAACAACACGATAAAAAAAACAGCCATGATTATTTTTATCATACCTGCAAATTATACAATTACATTAAATAAATTATTGTTTGATGTTTGGGCGTTGGCGTGATATGAGCCAGCGTAATAGTATTTATTTGGGGAATACCATCCGGTAATCAACTTCTACTTTTCCTTTTGAAATATCACTTAATTTTCTTTTAAGCAAAGTTCTTTTAAGGGGCTTGATATGATCAATAAATAATTTGCCCACTATATGATCGTATTCATGCAAAATAACTCTTGCCGTTATCCCATTAAATGTTTTGGTGTGAGGCACAAAGTTTTCATCCACATAATTTAGCATTACAGATTCTTTACGGGAAACATCTTCTCGTATTTTAGGGATACTTAGGCAACCTTCTGTATAACTCCATTCTTCACCATACAGTTCTGCAATATGCGCATTTATAAAAACTCCTTTAAAACCGGGTTCATCCGGATAGTCATCTTCGTCATCTTCATCCATATTTCTAAATATCTGTTCGCTGTCAATCAAAAACAAGCGGATTTTTTTATTTACTTGTGGTGCAGCAATACCAACACCGTTACTGGCATACATAGTTTCCCACATGTCCGCTATCAATTTTTGAAGGCCGGAATAATCAGCTTTTATTTCATCGCAAACTTTTCTTAAAATTGGTGCACCGTATGCTACTATTGGTAAAATCATATGCTATTTTGTAAAGGGTGCTATTTATTCTTTCTATTAATAAACAACCATAAAAATTCTAATAGCACCAGCTGTGTTTTAGTTAGTAATTATTATTTATGCTTTTCACAAAGCAAAATTACAATTATTTATTTTATTGGATGGTTTGCAGGTACTCCTGTAATATAATGGTGGCTGCTATTATATCTACATTTCCTTTTATTCGGCGGTCTTTCTTTTTCATACCCATATCGAGCATGGCATCTTTTGCCATTTTTGATGTGTACCGTTCATCTACTGTTTTAAGTGGTATATGTGGAAACTCTTTTTGTAATTTCTTTATGGCAGATTGCACCAAAGGTGTACCATGTGTATCACTTTCATCCCAGTTTTTGGGCAGGCCGATGATGATAAGTTCTACCACTTCTGTCAAAAAATATTTTTTAAGGTATGCTATCAACTCTTTTGAATCAATCGTAACAAGCCCGGTTGCTATAATCTGTAATGGATCGGTTACTGCCAACCCTGTTCTTTTTCCACCATAATCTATTGCCAGTATTCTTGCCATAGTGATTTTTAAATAACAGCATTACTGTGATGATGCAAAAAAATATCCAGTAAAACAAACACAGCAAACACAACAGAAGCAATACCATTGGCTGTCATAAAAGCAATATTTACTTTGCTAAGGTCATTAGGTTCTACAATAGAGTGCTGGTAAATTAACATGCCAATAAATACTGCAATGCCAATCCAATACCACCAACCAAAATTTCCGTAAATACCTGCAAATACAACACAGGCGGCAGAAAAAACATGCAGCAGTTCAGACACCCGCAGCGCCTTTTTTTTACCCAGCCATGCAGGTATTGAATATAATTTTTGCCCCTGATCAAACTCTACATCCTGTAAAGCATAAATAATATCAAAACCACTTACCCAAAAAATAACTGCCATTGAAAACAGAATAGGTAAAAAAGCAAAAGTACCGGTAACTGCCAAATAAGCGCCAATGGGCGCAAGACTTAAACCAACACCCAATACCAAATGGCAAAGTGGTGTAAAACGTTTTGTATAACTGTAAAATAAAATAACAAACAAAGCCACCGGTGCTAATAAAAAACATATCCTGTTAATGAAATAAGTTGTAGCTATAAACAATAGGCAATTGATGATTACAAAACGTAAGGCACTTTCTTTAGATATGATACCTGTAGGAATTTCACGGATAGCAGTACGAGGGTTCTTTGCGTCAAAGCTTCTATCCAGGTAGCGGTTAAAAGCCATGGCTGCGCTTCTTGCGAAAATCATACAAAAAATTACAAGAATAAATTTGATTAGCAAGTTCTGTATAGGCATAAAGATTTTGTCACTCCACCCAATCGTCATATTTAGGTTTTGCTGATTCGAAGTAATCCTTGTTGCTAAAAAAAATCCAATAATTGCAAAAGGCATTGCAAATATGGTATGACTAAATTTTACTAAACTTAAATACTTCTTTATATTACTCATTCAACTAAATATTAAATTCAAAATTATAATTCCGTTACCAACCCTGTTTCAGAAGATTGTGGCAAAACATTTCTGACAATCTCCCACAATACAACACCTGCTGCAGTCGCAATGTTCAGAGAGTGCTTCATCCCTAACTGTGGTATTTCAATACAACCTGCACATTGTTGAATGGTGCTTTGCTCCACGCCAGTAACTTCATTACCAAAAATTACCGCCACTTTATCCCCGGTTTTATATTGCAATTTGTTCAACATTGTACTTCCCCGGGCCTGCTCTACTGCATATATTTTATACCCTGATTCCTGTAATTCTTGTATGGCCAAATTCGTATTATCAAAATGCTTCCATGTTACTGTATCCTCTGCGCCAAGGGCAGTTTTTTTAATTTCCTTATGTGGCGGCGTACAGGTGTAACCACATATAAAAATGGCTTCCAGTAAAAAAGCATCGGCAGTCCTGAAAACACTACCTACATTATAAGCACTGCGTATATTTTCCAGTACAACAATAACCGCAATTTTTTCAGATTGCTTAAATTCATTTACCGTCAACCGGTTCAGTTCCTCCATGCTCAGTTTTCTCATCCAAAAAAAATTATTTGCAAAAGTAATTCACATTCAGCATAAACATTGCCATAAACTAAGTAAAGCCCTATTTTTGCGCCTGTTATTCAAGTAAAGTAAATGGAATAATAAACAGGCATGGCCAAAGCTATTACAGAAACACCACTTATGCAGCAACACAATGCCATCAAGGCCCGCTACCCTGATGCCATTTTGTTATTCAGGGTAGGTGATTTTTATGAAACCTTTGGGCAGGATGCCGTTACTACATCTGCTGTATTAGGCATTACGTTAACCAAAAGAAATAATGGCGATGCCAATTCATCGCAATTGGCCGGCTTTCCTCATCATGCACTAGATACCTATTTGCACAAACTGGTAAAAGCCGGTTACAGGGTGGCTATCTGCGACCAGCTGGAAGACCCGAAACAGGCAAAGGGAATCGTAAAACGCGGCGTAACGGAACTGGTAACACCGGGCGTAGCCACCAATGATAAATTATTGGAACATAACAGTAATAATTTTTTAGCCGCCATTCATTTTGAAGAAAATAAAATTGGCATTGCTTTTTTAGACATCAGTACCGGTGAATTTTTTATTGCAGAAGGCGATAAAGAATATGCAGATAAATTATTGCAAAGCCTTAAACCTGCTGAAGTAATTTTTCAGCGCAACAGGCAAAAGTTTTTTAAAGAATATTTTGGCACTAAGTTTTTTACCTATGCCCTGGATGAATGGGTATTTGCAGAAGCATATGCCCAGGAAAGTTTATTAAAACATTTTGGCACTCACAGCCTTAAAGGATTTGGTATTGAAAGCTTGCACGAAGGCATTATTGCATCCGGTGCCATCCTGCATTATTTAAAAGATACAGAACACCCCAACCTGGGGCATATAACTTCCATACAACGTATCGACAGGGAAGAATATTTATGGATGGACCGTTTTACCATTCGTAATTTAGAATTGTTTGGCGGTGCAGACGGTAGTAATACTTTATTAAAGATATTGGATAATACGGTTAGCCCCATGGGTGCCCGTATGCTAAAACGCTGGATGGTGCTTCCATTGAACGACCTTACAAAAATTCAGGAAAGGCTGGACACGGTGGAATTTTTTATAAAAGAAACCGATATTAGAAATAAAATTACCCAACACGTAAAGCAGGCCGGCGATGTAGAAAGGTTGGTGAGTAAAGTGCCGCTGAAAAAAGTTAATCCGAGAGAAGTACTGCAAATTGCCAAAGGGTTGCAACAGGTACAGGCCATTAAAACTATCTGCAGCACCCTTACCAACGGCTACCTGCATAGGTTGGGAGATTCTTTAAACCCCTGCAATTTTATTGTTGATAAAATTGTTCGTGAAATCAATGAAAACCCTCCGGCACTTGCATCAAAAGGAAATATGATTGCCAGCGGTATTGATGAGGAACTGGATGCATTAAGAAAAATTTCCAGCGGAGGAAAAGAATACCTGATAGAGCTGCAACAGAAAGAAGCATTGGCAACGGGCATCTCTTCTTTAAAAATAAGTTTCAACAATGTATTTGGTTATTATTTAGAAGTAACCAACCTGCATAAAACCAAAGTGCCTGATACCTGGATACGCAAACAAACGCTTGCCAATGCTGAGCGCTACATTACACCCGAGCTTAAAGAATACGAAGAAAAAATTATTGGTGCAGAAGATAAAATTCTGCTGATAGAAATGCAACTCTTTGAAAAACTATTAAATGAGTTACAGGATTATATAGCGCCCATGCAGGTAAATGGGCATGTGATGGCAATATTGGATTGTATAAGCTGTTTTGCAAATAATGCCCTTCAATTCAATTACAAAAAACCTACACTTAATAACAGCTATATTTTAGATATTAAAGACAGCCGGCATCCTGTAATAGAACGGCACTTACCCGTTGGCGATAGTTACATAGCAAATGATATTTTTTTGGACCCAGCCACGCAACAGATTATTATTTTAACTGGCCCCAACATGAGCGGTAAAAGTGCTATCCTCAGGCAAACTGCCTTGATTACACTGATGGCCCATATAGGAAGTTTTGTGCCTGCAAGCGATGCAAAAATACCATTGACAGATAAAATATTTACCAGGGTTGGCGCCAGTGATAATTTGAGTGGTGGCGAAAGTACGTTTATGGTTGAGATGAATGAAACTGCAAGTATCATCAATAATATTACTTCCCGAAGCTTGATCTTACTTGATGAAATAGGGAGAGGTACTTCTACTTATGACGGCATTTCTATTGCATGGAGCATTGTAGAATATTTACAAAAAAGTATCCACCAACCTAAAACATTATTTGCCACACATTACCATGAATTAAATGAGTTGGAAAATAAATTACCTGGAGTAAAAAATTACCATGTTACCAATAAAGAAGTAGGCACCAAAATTATTTTTTTACGTAAACTGGCACCAGGTGGCAGTATACATAGTTTTGGTATTCATGTAGCACGCATGGCAGGCATGCCGCCATTGCTCATTGACAGGGCCAATGAAGTTTTGGCGCAGTTAGAAAAAAGCAGGAATAACAGTGAAGATGGTCAAGCTAACAATCTTGGGCAAACAGTAAAAAATTTAAATAACCCCAAAATGCAATTGAGTATTTTTGATGCACACTCTGTTACTTTTGAAGAAATACGTTCATTGCTGAATGCAGTTGATATTAACCGACTTACTCCTGTAGAAGCTTTATTAAAATTGCAGGAAATAAAAGCTAAAATAAAATAGTTGCTGTAGTTTTTCCAGCCTCTTATTTTTGATTGTTGTTTTTAGATAATTTAATAGCTCCCATCACAATAAGATATTGAGCAAGGCAATATGTAAACATGATAAAAAAACCGGGCTGTGGAATTGGTTGATAAAATTTGTTGATAGCCAGTAAACTGTCAGATACAACAAAACTTGCAGCGCCAGTAATAAAAAGCAACGCTATATTAAAACCAATTTTTTTAAACTGCCACAAAGCCATGCTGAGCATACATCCCAGCACCATCGCATATAGTGTAACAGGTATTTTAAGTTCGCCTAATGATGGATATAAAATGTACAATAAACCAAATACAAATATTACCACAGGCAACAACATCAATAATTTTTGTAGCGGTATTTCTTTAGACTTATTGGGAATTTTTGTAAAGTAAAGAATGTAAAAAATATGGCCCAGTAAAAAACTGGCCAATCCGAAAATAAAATATAAAGAGTTGCTGCTTTCAAACATCAGTAATATATCTCCTAACCAGCAAAACAGTAAACCAGTTACCATTAACCTGTTACTATTTTCATTTGCATTACGGGTTTCATTTACAAACAAATATACCAGACAAGGTAATAGCAAAGGTTTTGCTATCCATTGCAATATGGTATAATTAAACGTAGCGGCAATTATATCTGCAATGCAAAATATCCAGAAAAAGTAAATAATTATTTTGTTTTTCATCTATACAAGATATAATTAAAATCAACTGGTAAAAAATTTATACATCATATTATATTAAAATGATAAAAGAAATATTTTTTTTATTTTAAATGTTTTACACTTGTTAAATCAGTTTACCTGGCGTAGAAAAATATACTTGTAACGCTTGCTTTATTTAACTTTGAAACTTAATGATTAAAAATAAAATAGCAATTATTATATTACTCTGTTTCGCTGCAAGAAATGGATTTACTCAAACCTGCAATGCTCTTGGACAAAATCCGGGTTCTGCTTTTCCAGTTTGTGGAACGGCAACTTTCAGTATTGCTTCTGTTCCTATTTGTGGGAATAGGCAGGTACCGGGCCCCTGCACTGCAGTTCCACTTACGGATAAAAATCCATTTTGGTATAAGTTTACCTGCTTTACATCTGGCACACTTGGTTTTGTAATTACACCCAATACTTTGTCAGATGACTATGACTGGCAATTGTTTGATATTACCAATCACAATCCCGATGACGTATATACCAATGCCAGTCTTTTTGTAGCATGCAACTGGTCTGGTGAAGGTGGTTTAACCGGAGCAAGCAGCGCCGGAACAGGATTAGCATTTTGCGACGGGTATGGTGTTCCAACATTCAGCAGCATG